>JBLNBZ010000120.1:0-5151 GCA_050260355.1 Bacteroidota bacterium
CTCAGGGGTGGCCAGGTCCTCACGCGCGGGCACGAAGCGCAGCGTGAAGGCGCGCCCGACGAGGCGAGGCTGGCCCGGAGCCAGCGGACGGGTGCCGCGCATCCAGACGTTGCGCAGGCCCTTCTTGAGAAGGATGGTCGTGATGGTGGCGGTCGAGACGGCCGAGAGTGTCTCGACAATCCCTGGGGCGAGCGACATCGGTATAGCTCCTGCGAATGTGGTCCGAGCCGTGGGCTCAGAGCAGGCGAAGGAAAGCGGGCATCCTGCCTGCCGGCACCGCCGCTGTCATCGGCCGCCTTGTCTCAGCCTGGCGACTGCACGACCCGGCGGCCCATGTTCCAGAGCCACAGGCCGACCGGCCACAACAGGGCCGAGATCGTCATGGCGGCGAGCACGGCGGCGACCGGGCGGCTGAAGAAGGGCCAGATGCTGCCGTCGGACTTGATCAGCGATGTCACGAAATTCTGCTCCACCATGCTGCCCATGACGATGCCGAGCACCATGGCGGCGACCGGATAGCCGTTGCGCTCCATGACGAAGCCGATGACGCCGAACGCAGCCACCGTCAGGACCGCGAACAGATTGTTGCCCGTGGCGAACGACCCGACAGCGCACAGCAGCACGATAACCGGCATGACCGCCGCGCGTGGCGCGCGCAAGACCTTGCTGGCGAGCCGGATCATCAGAATGCCGAGCGGGATCATGATGATGTTGGCCAGGATGAAGATGATGTAGAGCGCGTACATGCTGGACGCGCGCTCGGTGAACAGCGTCGGGCCGGGATTGAGGCCCTTCATGTACAGCACGCCGATGGCGATCGCCGTAATGGTGTCGCCGGGAATGCCGAACAGCAGCGCCGGCACCCAGCCGGAGGCGAGGCTCGCATTGTTGCTGGCGCCGGCCTCGATCAGCCCTTCGGGATGCCCGGTGCCGAACTTCTCCGGTGTCTTGGAGAAGCGCTTGGACATGGAGTAGCTGACCCAGGCCGCCATATCGGCGCCCGCACCCGGCAGCACGCCGATGATGATGCCGACGATGTTGCCGCGCACCTGCGGCCGCACGTACTTGCGCGTGAGCTCGAGCTGGCCCTTGAGGATGCTGCCGAAGCGCCGGTTCGGCATCTTGGGCGGCTCGGGCGTGAGCATCGCCCGCATCACCTCCGAGACCGCGAACACGCCGACCAGCGCCGGGATCACCTCGATGCCGCCGAGCAGATCGGTGAACCCGAACGTGAAGCGTGGCGTGCCGGCCGGATTCTCGATGCCGATACAGGCGACCAGCAGTCCGAGCAGCATGCTGGCGATGGCCTTGACCGGGGAGGATCGCGCCACCAGCGTCGCGCACATGAGGCCGAGAAAGGCGAGCCAGAAATACTCGTAGGTCGAGAACCGCAACGCCATGTCGGCCAGCGGCGGCGCCAGCAGCATCAGCGACAAGGTGCCGGCAATCCCGCCCAGCGCGCTGAACCAGAGGCCGATGCCGAGCGCCATCTCGGGCTGGCCATTGCGCGTCATGGCATAGGCCTCGTCGGTATAGGCGGCGGAGGCCGGCGTACCCGGAATGCGCAGCAGCGCGCCCGGAATGTCACCGGAGAAGATCGCCATGGCGGAGGCGGCGATGATGGTGGCGACGGCTGCGATCGGCGACAGGTAGAACGTCACCGGCACCAGCAGCGCCGTCGCCATGGTTGCCGACAGGCCGGGCAGCGAGCCCACGACAAGTCCGTAGATGGAGGCGAGCAGGATGGCGAGCAGCACATCCGTCTGCATCACGAGAACGAAGGCCTCGATGTAGGGGTTCATCTGCTCCTCACCACGGCGTCGGCAGCAGGCCGGCCGGCAACGGCACGCGCAGCAGCTTGCCGAACGCGAGCGAAACGAGCAGCGGCGCCCCGATCGCCATGAGCACGGCCAGAACCCAGCGCGCACCCAGCGCGCGCGCCCCGGTCAGCACGATGACTGCCGCCGTCATCAGAAAGCCGAGCCGGTCGACGGCAAACACGTAGAACGCCAGGAGCGCCGGTGGAATGAGGGCCCTCAGACCATAGAGCCAGCCGGTATGCTCCGCCCCGCCCTCGGCCTGCTCGGAATGCGCCGCAAGGTCGGCTTCGGCCTCCTCCTCGAAGTGGCGGCCGATGCCCAGTGCGATGAGCGCACCGCAGAGGCAAAGGCCGGCGCCCACGACCATGGGAAACACATTGGGTCCGACCTGCTGGCCCGGGACCGGCGGAAGCTGCGCACCCCCGTACGCGGCGAGGCCGCCGAGGCCGACCAGAAAAAGGCCCGTGACGCGATCCGACAGTTGCATGCAGGCAAAGACCGTGACGAACGGATGCGGGGTGAGCGACGACGCGGCAGATGGCAGCGCAGGCGGGGCCGGATCATCCGACCCCGCCGGAGCCGTCAGCCCTTGGCGAGACCCGCCGCCTTCATAGCGACGCCCATGGCCTTGTCACCCTCTTCCATGAACTTGGCGAAGCCTTGCGCGTCGGCCCACTTCACGCCGAAGCCGCGGCTTGCCATGAAGTCACGAAACTCTTTGGATTCGTTGACTTTCTTGAAGGCGGCCGTCAGCTTCTCGGCGATGTCCTTCGGAAGCCCCTTGGGGCCCGCCATGCCCCGCCAGGCGCCGGTCGTGTAATCGATGCCCATGGCCTCCTTCAGCGTGGGCACATCCTTGAATACGGGGTTGCGCTCGGCCGCCATGACCGCGAGGCTCCTTGCCTTGCCCGCCTCGATGATGGCGCGCGCCTCCGGCACGGAGCAGGTGACGATGTCGAGGCCGCCGGCGGCGAGATCCTGCATCGCGGGAGCGGCGCCGTTGGAGGGCACCCACGCCACGTGGTCGGCCTTGAGGCCCATCGCGGTCAGCCAGCCCACCAGAGCGAGGTGCCAGATCCCGCCCTGGCCGGTCCCGGACGCCTTGAGCTTGCCTGGGGGCGCGGCCTTGACGGCGTCAGCGAGCTCCTTGACCGTCTTGTAGGGGCTGCTCGCGTTCACCTGGATGCCGGGCGGGTCCTCGTTCATCAGGGCGAGCGGTGTGTAGCTGTCCGGCTTGAGGTCGGTCAGTCCCTGCCAGTGCATCATCGAGATCTCGACCGTCATCAGGCCGAGCGTGTAGCCGTCGGGCGCTGCCGTCGCAATCGCCGAATGGCCCACGACTCCCGAGCCCCCGGTGCGGTTAACGACATTGAACGGCTGGCCCAGCTCCTTCTCCATCACGGCGGCGATGATGCGCGCGGTTGCATCGGTGCCGCCGCCGGCGCCCCAAGGGCAGATGATCGTCACCGGTCGGCTCGGATAGGCTTGCGCCAAAGCGGGCTTCAATCCCAGGCCCGCCGCGGCTCCGGCGGCCGCGCCTGCGCGCAAAACCTGACGCCGGCTCAAATTCGTCATTGTCGTTTCCTCCTTTGCGTCTTCCCTATGCTCTCGCGAGCTTGAACGGCCCGTGCCGGACAACGCCGAGGCACGATTTTTTTTTCGACTCCCGATCGCAGATTAGTCAAGCACGGCGGCGGTTCCAAGCTTGCGGGCCAGCGCACGCGAGACGGTTACTGCGAGGCATTGAGCAGGTCGTCGATGGCCTTGGCTACCTCGCCGATAGGCTCCATGCCATCAACCGTCCTCAGAATGCCCTTGCAGAAATAGTAGCCCGTCAGCGGAGCCGTCTCGCGGTAGTAGGCCATCAGCCGTGTCGCCACCGTCTCGGCGTTGTCGTCGGCGCGGCGCGTGAACTCGTGACTGCCGCAGACGTCGCAGGTGCCGCGCACCTTCGGCCGCTTGAAGCGGTCGTGATAGCCCTCTCCGCATTTGGCGCAGGTATAGCGGCCGACGATCCGCTCGACGAGGCGGTTGTAATCGACCTTGAGCTCGATCACGAGGTCGAGCTTCCTGCGCTCGCGCGCGAGCATCTCGTCGAGCGCAGCGGCTTGCGCCAGCGTGCGCGGAAACCCGTCGAGAATGAACCCCTTGCGGCAATCGGGCTGGCTGATGCGCTCGGCGATGATATTGACGACGATATCGTCGGAGACGAGCTCGCCCCTGTCCATGATGCCCTTGACGCGGGAGCCGAGCTCGGTGCCGGCCTTGGCCGCAGCGCGCAGCATGTCGCCGGTCGACAGCTGAATCAGTCCCCGCCGGGATTCGAGCTCCTTGGCCTGCGTCCCTTTGCCGGCTCCAGGGGCCCCGAGCAGGATGAGGTTCATCGACGACCCCGCGTCGCGCCTCTGAGCTTCGCCTTCTTGATGAGGCCTTCGTACTGATGCGCAAGCAGATGGCTCTGCACCTGGGCCACCGTATCCATCGTCACGCTGACGGCGATGAGCAGCGAGGTGCCGCCGAAGTAGAACGGCACGCCCGCGTAGGAGATCAGAATCTCCGGAAGCACGCAGACGACGGACAGATAAATGGCGCCGACCACCGTGATGCGCGTCAGCACGTAGTCGATGTACTCGGCCGTCTTGGCGCCCGGACGGATGCCCGGCAGGAAGCCGCCGAACTTGCGCAGGTTGTCGGCGGTGTCGGTCGCGTTGAAGACAACCGCCGTATAGAAGAACGTGAAGAACACGATCAGCGCCACATAGATCAGGATATGCAGCGGCTGCCCGCGGCCCAGCGAGGCGACGATGGCGTTGAGCCACTCAGGCCCCTGGCCTTGCATGAACTGCGCGGCCGTGATCGGCAGGAGCAGGAGCGAGGAGGCGAAGATCGGCGGAATGACGCCGGAGGAGTTGAGCTTGAGCGGCAGATGCGAGGCCTCGCCCTGGAACATGCGATTGCCGACCTGTCGCTTGGGATACTGAATGAGGAGCCGCCGCTGGGCGCGCTCCATGAACACGATCGCGGCCACGACGGCCAGCATGAGCGCCAGCAGCGCCAGCAGCAGGAAGGTGCTCATGGCGCCGGTGCGGGCAAGCTCGAACAAGCCGACCAGCGCGCTCGGCAATCCGGCGATGATGCCGGCGAAGATGATGAGCGACGTGCCGTTGCCGACGCCGCGCGCCGTGATCTGCTCGCCGAGCCACATCAGGAACATGGTGCCGCCCACCAGCGTGATCACGGTGGAGATGCGGAAGAACCATCCAGGCTCGATCACGACGCTGCCGATCGAGGCGCGCGAGCCTTCCAGGCCGATCGAGATGCCGTAGGCCTG
>JBLNBZ010000121.1:0-9535 GCA_050260355.1 Bacteroidota bacterium
CGTGCGTGCGCACGCGCGCGACCACGGTGTCGACCTGCGCTTCGTGCGGGGCAGCGGGCCTGCCGGCCGCATCCTGCGGGAGGACGTCGACGCCTATCTTGCCGGCGCAGGCCAGACGCAGCTTCCCGCCCATGGCCTCGCCCCGAACACCGCCGTCGAGGAGATCAAGATCATCGGCCTGCGCCGAAGGATCGCGCAGCGCATGCAGGACACGATGCGGCGCATCCCGCACTTCTCCTACATCGAGGAGATCGACGTCACGGACCTCGAGGCGCTACGCGCCGACGTCAACGAGACGAGGAAGCCGAGCCGGCCGCGGCTGACGGTGCTGCCGTTCCTGATGCGGGCGCTGGTCATGGCGTTGCGCGACTTCCCGCAAATGAATGCCCGCTTCGATGACAGCACGGACACCTTGCATCGCTACGGAGGCGCGCACATCGGCATCGCCATTCAAACGCCGAACGGTCTGATGGTTGCGGTCGTGCGCCACGCCGAGGCAAGGACGATCTGGGATTGCGCGAGCGAGGTGCAGCGGCTGACCGATGCGGCGCGCTCCGGCACGATCACGCGCGAGGAGCTGACCGGCTCCACCATCACCATCACCAGCCTCGGCGCGCTCGGTGGCCTAGCGAGCACGCCGGTCATCAACTCGCCGGAGGTTGCAATCATCGGGGTCAACAAGATTGCGACGCGGCCGGTGTGGCGCGGCGCAGCCTTCGAGCCGCGCAAGATCATGAACCTGTCCTCCTCGTTCGACCACCGCATCATCGACGGCTGGGATGCCGCTCAGTTCATCCAGCACCTGCGCTCGCTGCTGGAGGCGCCCGCCAAGATCTTCATGGAGACATGAATGGAGCCGATCTCGTGCACCGTCCTGGTGCTCGGCGGAGGGCCTGGCGGCTATGTGTGCGCCATTCGCGCAGGTCAGCTCGGCCTTGATACGGTGCTCGTCGAGTCCGGGCGGCTCGGCGGCACCTGCCTCAACGTCGGCTGCATTCCCTCCAAGGCCCTGATTCACGCCGCGGAGGAGTTCGCCGCGGCCAAGCGCTTCGCCTCTGGCTCGAGCCTGGGCATCCGGGTGGCCGAGCCGAGCATCGACCTTCGCGCCACCATGGCCTGGAAGGACGCAATCGTGTCTCGGCTCGGCGGCGGCGTCTACGCGCTTCTGCGCCGTGCGAAAGTGAAGGTTGTGACCGGCACCGGCATCCTGCGGGACGGGAAGAGCTGCGTTGTCGAGAGTGAGATCGGCGAGCAGGTGATCACAGCCGAGCACGTGGTGATCGCCACCGGCTCTGAGGCCGTGCCGCTGCCATCGCTCCCGTTCGGCGGCTCCGTCGTCTCGTCCACCGAAGCGCTGTCGTTCGATAGCGTGCCGGACCGCCTCGTGGTCGTCGGTGGCGGCTACATCGGGCTGGAGCTCGGCATGGCCTACCGCAAGCTCGGGTCCGAGGTGACGGTCGTCGAGGCCACAGACCGCATCCTGCCGCAGTACGACGCCGAGCTGACGCGACCGGTGGCGGCGCGACTGCGCAAGCTCGGCATCAAGGTCCATCTGTCCGCCAAGGCGCGCAGCCTCGACGCCTCCGGCGCGTTGAAAGTGGAGCTCGACGACGGCAGCGAGCAGCGCGTCGCCGCTGACAAGGTTCTGGTGACCGTGGGACGCCGTCCGCACATTACCGGGTTCGGGCTGGAGGAGCTCGACCTGACGATGAATGGCGGAGCGATCGAGATCGACGAGCAGTGCCGCACGTCCATGCGCAACGTGTGGGCGGTGGGCGATGTGACAGGCGAGCCCATGCTCGAGCACCGGGCCGTGGCACAAGGCGAGATGGTGGCGGAGATCATCGCCGGTCAAAGGCGCGCCTTCGACAAGGTCGCCATACCGGCCGTCTGTTTCACCGACCCCGAGATCGCCTCCGTCGGGCTATCGCCGGACGAGGCGCGCGCAACCGGGCGTCCCGTCAAGGTCGCGAGCTTTCCGCTGACGGCGAACGGCCGTGCGATGACGCTGCAAGCCGAGGAGGGCTTCGTGCGCATCGTCGCCCGCACAGACAATCACGTGGTGCTCGGCATTCAGGCGGTCGGGCAAGGTGTGTCGGAGCTCTCGGCAGCGTTCGCGCTCGCCCTCGAGATGGGCGCGCGCCTGGAGGACATCGCCGACACGATCCACGTCCATCCCACGCTCAGTGAGGGCCTTCGCGAGGCAGCCCTCGTTGCTCTGGGTCACGCGCTGCACGCTTGAGCGTCGCTGCATTGGGCGATTGGAGCGCCGTTCACCGTCGTGCCACGTGGCCGGGGGGAACAGATTCGCGGAAGGGTCGGGGCAAAGCTTCGGCGGCATTCCTTGACGCGCGCTGCGACACCGCGCATCGGCCCCATAGAAAATTGTTCGGAAACAACTGCTTGAGCTGTCATCAAAGCATTAACGCGTTCCTATAGAGAGAGGGCGGACGACAAATGTCCGTCGGCGGTAGGTAGGCCGGCAGCTCAATACGTCGCTTTCATGCGGAGAGCAGGTGATGAACAGATTGAATTGGCGGGCTAAGGGCTTGGCCGCGGCGGCTCTCGTCGCGGTAGGCTCTTGCGCAACCTGGGCAGCCGACATTTCCGGCGCCGGTGCGACCTTTCCTTATCCCATCTACGCCAAGTGGGCGGATGCCTACAAAAAGGAGACGGGCATTGGCCTGAACTACCAGTCCATCGGTTCCGGCGGAGGCATCAAGCAGATTCAGGCCAAGACCGTGACCTTCGGCGCCTCCGATATGCCGCTCAAGGCCGCGCAGCTCGAGAAGGACGGCCTGGTCCAGTTTCCGATGGTGATGGGCGGCGTGGTGCTGGCGGTCAATCTCGAGGGCGTCGGCCCCGGCCAGCTCGTTCTGGATGGTCCGACGGTCGCCAGGATCTATCTGGGCGAGGTCAAGACGTGGGATGACCCGGCGCTGAAAAAGCTCAATCCGAATCTGAAGCTGCCGTCGCAGGCCATCGCGCCCGTGTATCGCTCGGACGGCTCCGGCACCACCTTCGTCTTCACCGACTGGCTGTCGAAGACGACGCCCGAGTTCAAGGCGAAGGTCGGCAGCAACACGTCCGTACAGTGGCCGGTCGGCATCGGCGCCAAGGGCAACGAGGGCGTCGCCAACAACGTGACGCAGACCAAGGGCTCGATCGGCTACGTCGAATACGCCTACGCCAAGCAGAACAAGCTGGCGCACACCAATATGGTCAACAAGGATGGCAAGACGGTTGCTCCCAACGCCGAGTCGTTCCAGGCCGCTGCAGCCAATGCGGCTTGGGACAGCGCCCCCGGCTTTGGCGTGATCCTGACCGACCAGCCCGGTGCCGGCTCATGGCCGATCACCAGCGCCACCTTCATTCTGATGCACAAAAAGGCGGCTGACGCGGCCGCGTCGGCGCAGGCCCTGAAGTTCTTCCGCTGGGCCTATGCGAAGGGCGATTCGATGGCCTCCGACCTCGACTATGTTGCCATGCCGGACAAGGTCGTCAATATGGTCGAGAAGGCCTGGAGCGAGATCGTGGGCGCCGACGGCAAGCCCATCGCTGCGACGCAGTAAGCGCGCCTTGTCTCATGGCGCGTGGCGGTGCGGATCGGTTTTGATCCGCTCCGCCGACAGCCCCGGCGGGCAGGCGTCCCTCGAGCCAGGGAGCGGGGAGCGTGGTCGAATTGAGTCTGACTGACCCAGCGGCGCTGTCGCGCGGTGCTGACGTAGATCGGGCGCAGGTGCTTCGCCGCCTGTCGCGCCGCGACGCGATATTCCGTGTGTGCACGCTGTCCGCCGCCATCGGCGTATTGGCGGTGCTCGGCGGCGTGTTCATCTCGCTGATCGAGGGCGGCTGGCTCGCCTTCAGCACCTTTGGACTGAACTTCTTCGTCCGCGAGGTCTGGAACCCGGTGACGGAGGAGTTCGGCGCCATCTCGCCGATTTTCGGCACGCTCGTCACCTCGGCGATTGCCATGCTGATCGCGGTGCCGCTCGGGCTCGGCATCGCCATCTTCCTCACCGAGATCTGTCCGATGCAGGCCCGGCGGCCGATCGGCATCGCCATCGAGCTGCTCGCCGGCGTGCCGAGCATCATCTACGGCATCTGGGGCCTGTTCGTGCTCGCCCCGTTCCTGCAGAAGCATGTCCAGCCGCCCCTGATCGCGACCTTCGCCAACGTTCCCGGCCTCAGCACTCTTTTTGCAGGGCCGCCCTATGGTATCGGCATTCTGACCGCCAGCCTCATCCTTGCGATCATGGTGCTCCCGTTCGTGACCGCCATCAGCCGCGACGTGTTCGACGCGGTTCCGCCGGTTCTGAAGGAGGCCGCCTACGGGATCGGCTGCACCAGGTGGGAGGTCGTGCGGCGTGTCGTCATTCCCTATGCACGCGTCGGCGTCATCGGCGGCTGCATGCTGGGCCTCGGGCGTGCGCTCGGCGAGACCATGGCCGTCACCTTCGTGATCGGCAATGCGCATCGCATCTCCGGCTCCTTGCTCGCGCCGGGAACGACGATCTCCGCCACCATCGCCAACGAGTTCACCGAAGCTGTGGGCGACATCTACACCTCGTCGCTGGTCGCGCTCGGCCTCATCCTGTTCCTCATCACCTTCCTTGTGCTTGCCGGAGCGCGTCTGCTGCTGCTGCGGTTGGATGCCAAGGTCGGAGCCTAGCCAATGGCTTTCAGCAAAGCTCGCTACAGCGCGCGCAAGCGCACCAACGCTCTCACCATGACGCTGTGCATCGCAGCCTCGATGATCGGCATTGGCGTCCTGGTCGTGATCCTGGCGACCCTCCTCATCAAGGGCCTGGAGGGTATGTCGCTCAAGATCTTCACCGAGATGACGCCGCCTCCCGGCAATGACGGAGGATTGCTCAATCCCATCGTCGGCAGCCTCATCATGACGGCGCTCGCCATGATCGTCGGCACTCCGATCGGCATCCTGGCCGGCACCTACATGGCGGAGTACGGGCGCTACTCGAAGCTCACGCTCGTCGTTCGCTTCATCAACGACATCCTGCTCAGTGCGCCCTCGATCGTGATCGGCCTCTTCATCTACACCATCATGGTCCAGCCCATGGGCCATTTCTCGGCGGCAGCGGGCGCGGTCGCCCTGGCGGTGATCGTCGTCCCGATCGTGGTGCGCACCACGGAGGACATGCTCCTGCTGGTGCCCAACCAGTTGCGCGAGGCAGCGATTGCGCTCGGCATGCCGCGCGCGCTCGTGATCCGCCGCGTCGCCTATCGGGCTGCGCGCGCCGGCATGATCACCGGCGTCCTGCTGGCGGTTGCGCGCATCAGCGGCGAGACCGCGCCGCTGCTGTTCACGGCCCTCAACAACCAGTTCTTCAGCGCCAATCTCAACGCGCCGATGGCGAGCCTGCCGGCCGTCATCTTCCAGTTCGCCTTGAGCCCCTATGCCGACTGGCAGCGGCTCGCCTGGGCTGGCGCGCTGATCATCACCTTTGCCGTGCTGGCGCTCAGCATAGGTGCGCGTTGGCTCGGATCGTCGAGGACCCCGCAATGAACGACATGGCTGTGATGAGCTCGGCCTCGGCGATCCAGAAGATCTCGGTCCGCAATCTCAAGTTCTACTACGGCAGCACGCTTGCGCTGAAGTCGATCACCGTCCCGCTCTACGACCGGCAGGTGACCGCGTTCATCGGCCCGTCGGGTTGCGGCAAGTCCACGCTGCTGCGGGTGCTCAACCGCATGTACGATCTCTATCCAAACCAGCGCGCCGAGGGGGAGGTGCTGCTGGACGGCGAAAACATCCTGTTGCCCGGCCAGGACCTCAACCTGCTCAGGGCGCGCGTCGGCATGGTGTTCCAGAAGCCGACACCGTTTCCGATGACCATCTACGAGAATATCGCCTTCGGCGTGCGCCTGTACGAGAAGCTCGCCAAGAGCGAGCTCGACGAGCGCGTGGAGTCGTCGCTGCGCCGCGCGGCCCTTTGGGAGGAGGTCAAGGACAAGCTCAACGCCAACGGGCAAAGCCTGTCGGGCGGCCAGCAGCAGCGCCTGTGCATCGCCCGCACCGTGGCGATCAAGCCCGAGGTGATCCTGTTCGACGAGCCGTGCTCGGCGCTCGACCCGATCTCGACGGCCAGGATCGAGGAGCTGATCGACGAGCTGAAAGCCGAGTACACCATCGCGATCGTCACGCACAACATGCAGCAGGCGGCGCGCGTGTCACAGCACACGGCCTTCATGTACCTGGGCGAGTTGGTCGAGTTCGGTGCCACGAACCAGATCTTCATGGCGCCCAAGCAACAGCAGACGCAGGACTACATCACGGGCCGGTTCGGGTAGCCACCCCGGCCCTTGCTGCGGATAGGTCATGCCGATGCAATCCGACGACTTCTCCAACAAGGCCGAGGCCTTCGAGGCTTACGACGACATTCCGCTTGCCCCGCCGCGCGACGACAGCATCGGCGCCGTCATCGCGCGCCGCTTCAGCCGCCGCGATCTGCTGAAAGGCTCGCTCGGCGTCACGGCGGCGACCGCCTTGTTCGGAAGCGCGGCACTGACGGGCGCGCCCGGGTCGGCGCGCGCCGACGCGGACGCCTTCTCGTTCCGCGAGGTCGCGAGCGGCGTCGATGAGACCCACCATGTCGCGGAGGGGTACGACGCCGACATCCTCATCCGCTGGGGCGATCCGCTGTTTGCCGACGTCGGCCCGTTCGAGCCGCGCGCGTTGACCGGCACGGATCAGGCCCGCCGCTTCGGCTACAACAACGACTACGTTGCCTTCTTCCCGCTCGATGAGCGCGGCACGCGGGGCCTCCTCTGCGTCAACCACGAGTACGCCAGTCCGGAGGTGATGTTTGCCGGCGTCAGCGTGCGGCCGGATCGCGACGACTTCGCCAAGATCACCGAGGCGCATGTCGCCGTCGAGATGGCGGCACACGGCGTCAGCGTGGTCGAGATTGCGCTCGAGGACGGCAAATGGAAGCCGGTCGCCGGCGGCAAGTACAACCGCCGCATCACCGCAGAGACGGAGATGACGGTGGACGGGCCCGCGGCCGGGCACGAGCGTCTCAAGACCAAGGCCGATCCGACCGGTCTGAAGCTGTGGGGCACGCTCAACAATTGCGCCGGTGGACAGACGCCCTGGGGCACCTATCTGACGGGCGAGGAAAATTGCCACGGCTACTTCTGGACAGATCGGAAGTCGGCCGAAGGCAAGCGCCTGACGAAGGGCCTCGGCGGCGCTCAGCAGAAGAGCTACGAGCGCTACGGTATTCCCAGCAACTGGTACAGCTGGGGCCGCTTCCACGAGCGCTTCAACGTCGACAAGGAAGCCAACGAGTGCAACCGCTTCAACTGGATCGTCGAGATCGATCCCTTCGATCCTTCCTCGACTCCGGTCAAGCACACCGCGCTCGGTCGTTTTCGGCACGAGGGTGCCGAGATGATCGTCAACAAGGACGGCCGCGTCGTCCTCTACTCCGGCGACGATTCACCCCGCGAGTACGTGTACCGGTTCGTATCGCGGGACACGTATCGTCCAGGCGACAAGGCCCACAACATGCGCCTCTTGTCGGAGGGCACGCTCTCCGCCGCCCGCTATAACGACGACGGCACGGTGACGTGGCTGCCGCTCGTCTTCGGCGAGGGGCCGCTGACACCAGCAAACGGCTTCAACTCGCAGGCCGATGTGCTGATCGATGCGCGCATCGCCGCCGACCTTCTGAAGGCAACGCCGATGGATCGGCCCGAGGACGTGCAACCGCATCCCACCTCCGGTAAAATCTACGTCGTGCTCACCAACAACGAGCGTTTGCGGCCGGAGCAGACCAACAAGGCCAATCCGCGTCCCGAGAACGATTTCGGACACATCATCGAGATGACGGCCCCGGACGGCGATCACGCCGCGCCGACCTTCGCCTGGGACTTTCTCATCAAGTGCGGGGACCCGAAGGTTGCGAGCGTCGGCGCGTTGTGGAATCCCGCGACGAGCGCAGACGGCTGGTTTGCTGCACCCGACAACGTGGCCTTCGATTCGCAGGGCCGCCTCTGGGTGGCGACCGACCAGGGCACCGCCTGGCCGCGCAAGACCGAGCACGCCGATGGCCTCTACGCCTTGGGCACGGAGCACGAGAGCCGCGGCTTGCCGAAGCTCTTCTTCCGCTGCCCGGTCGGCGCGGAGATGTGCGGGCCGTGCTTCACTCCGGACGGCGAGACATTGTTCCTCGCCGTGCAGCATCCTGCCACCGACGGCGTGAAGGACTGGGCTCCGTTCGCCCGCAACTCGACCTTCGAGGACCCGGCGACACGCTGGCCGGACTTCAAGCCCGACATGCCGCCCAGGCCATCGATAGTGGCCATCCGCAAGCGCGGCGGCGGCAAGATCGCGAGCTGATCTGCGCCTCGCCATGACGGACTGCCCCGACTGCAGGAGCCGCCTGCGCCGGCGCTGATTGACATCGCGCGCGAGGTATCCAAATCTCCGCGCGTTCAGCCAGACACCGGGGCCGTGCGCATGGGTGCAGAGGGTAACGCCGACATCGTATTGCGGCCGTCACGCGATGACGACGTGGCGCGCATTCGCGAAATCTACGCCTACCACGTGCTCAACGGGTTTGCCTCTTTCGAGGAGGTTCCCCCAACGGTGGAGGACATGGCCGGCCGCAGGCGCGACGTGTTGGCCAAGGGCTTGCCGTACATCGTGGCCGAGAGCGGCGGCAAGCTGCTGGGCTACGCCTATGCCAATCACTACCGCACCCGCTCGGCTTACCGCTTCACGCTCGAGAACTCCGTCTATCTCGACCAGGCAGCGGTCGGTCGGGGCATCGGACGCAAGCTCCTCGATGCCGTCATCGAGGAGTGCGCGGCGCTCGGCTATCGCCAGATGATCGCTGTGATCGGCGACAGTGCACACAAGGCCTCCATCACCCTGCACGAGCGTGCCGGCTTCAAGGTCATCGGCGTGCTGCCTGCGGTCGGCTTCAAGTTCGGCCGCTGGGTGGACAGCGTCCTCATGCAGCGCGCGCTCGGGCCTGGCGCCGACTCGCTGCCGACCGAGATCAAAAAGCGCCCCTGACGACGGATAGGTCGCGCCATCTCTCTGGCGTCATCCCGGGGCCGCGTGAGCGCGAACGTTCACGCGGGAAACGCCATCACCTCTCCATTTACGTCATCCCCCCGCATGCGCCATGAGCGCATGTGGAAATGGGCCGGGATCCAGATGCGCCTCCGCTTGCTCTGCGCACGTTGATGCGCGCGACGCGCACCGCCAGAGCCTCAACCGCGAGGCAGAAGCTGCTGCCCGGCTCCTGGATCCCTGCCTGCGCAGGGATGACGCCATAGAGATGGCGCGACCTTGCCTCAACCATCGACGTCATTCCGGCGAAGGCCGGAACCCAGATGCGCCTCCGCTTGCTCTGCGCACGTTGATGCGCGCGACGCGCGCCGCCAGCGCTTCAACCGCGAGGCAGAGCTTGTCGCTCGGCTCCTGGATCCCTGCCTGCGCAGGGATGACGCAAAGCGGGGGATGGGTCGCGTCATCTCTCTGGCGTCGGGGGTGCGGAGA
>JBLNBZ010000122.1:0-55783 GCA_050260355.1 Bacteroidota bacterium
CGCGCACCTGCATGGTCTTGATGGCGCGCGCCATCTCCTCGACCGTCGACAGGCGCACCGTGGCGAACGCGTGCGGCAGCCGCGTCTGGTCGATGATCTCGACCGACCAGCCGTCGGCCCCAACCCAAATCGTGCGATAATGGCGACCGTCGACTCTCACAGGTTCGGCTCGACTCGGCTCGGATCAGCGATGCAGCAAGCCCTCGGTCGGGGACGGGATCGAGGGGCGCGACAGCCTGCCCGCCGCGAGCCCACAGCATAGCCGATGCCCGCAAAAATTGTGTGGCGAGCCACGGGCCTTCAAACCGCCTGTCGCCCTTGGCTCGCCCTCCCGGAGCCTCGAGCGACGACACGACGCAGCAGATGACGGAGCGGCTCGACATTGAGCCTGTATCGCTACCGTCAGGGCAATGCCATTCTGATCTTGGTGCTCGTGCATACCGATTCCGTTGCAACTTCGTGGGGGGCTTGAAATCGGTGACGGCTAAGCCTGCGCCTGCGTCGGATCTGGGGACGTCGATCCTGCTCGATGTCGCGCAGGGCCTGTTCCCTGGCTACTTCGCCCTGGTGATGGCAACCGGAGTCGTGTCGATTGCCTGCTCCCTGCTGGCCATGACGCTCGTCGCCCGCGTCCTTGTCGCCGTCAACTGGATCGCCTACGTCGCGCTGCTGGCGTTGACGCTGCTGCGCCTGTGGCACTTCCCCCGAAGGCTTGCCGCCGATCTGTCGACCCATCAGCGCGCGCCGGGCTTCTTCACCATCGTGGCTGGAACGTGCGTCCTCGGCACGCAGAATGCCATTGTCGCCGGCGCCTCCAATGTCGCCACCGCCCTGTGGTACGTGGGCCTCGCCCTCTGGTTCTGCGTGATGTACGCGTTCTTCACGGCCGTCACGATACGCGAACGCAAGCCGTCGCTGGCGAGCGGCATCAACGGCGCCTGGCTGATTGCGGCGGTGGCAACGCAATCGCTGGTGGTCCTGCGCGCCGCGATCGATGTGACAGCGGTGCCGCCGCCGGAGATTCAGTTCCTGTGCCTGGCGATGTTCATGATCGGCTGCATGCTTTATCTCGCCATCATCCCGCTCATCTTCTATCGCCTCACGTTCGTTCCACTCTCCGCCCGTGATTTCAGCCCGCCCTACTGGATCAACATGGGCGCCGTGGCCATTGCCACCCTGGCCGGCTCCTTGCTGCTGCAGCGCGCGGCGCAGTGGCAGGTGCTGCAGGACTTCCAGCCGTTCCTCAAAGGCTTCACGGTCTTCTTCTGGGCCGCCTCCACGTGGTGGATCCCCTTCCTGATCGCGCTGATGGTCTGGCGCTATCTCGTTCGTGGCGACAGGCTTCGTTACGAGCCGCAGTTCTGGGGGATGGTGTTTCCCCTCGGCATGTACACGACCGGGACGTTCCAGCTCTCTCGCGCGCTGGACCTCCCCTTCCTGGCGGTCATCCCGCGCGTGTTCATCTTCGTTGCGCTCGCGGCATGGGTGGCGACGTTCCTGGCCATGCTGACGCATCTCGCCCGCGGCCTGCTGGCTACACGGCATTAGCGCCTCCCTCTCCGGCGGTGGCACCCGGCCGCCGAGGCCAAACAAGGGCCACTGAGGGTCCGGCCTCCATCAATCATCGTTTACGTTGCAGCCAACGCAACTGGGAGGGGAATTTGTTCAGCGATCTTTACTTTCGGCTGGCAATGTCCATATCGTGTTTATACAGTGTAGACACGCGCTAGGGAAAATGAGCGCGGTCAGGGTAAGGAGCGAGGACCCATGCAGGCCACCATCAGCAAGTGGGGCAATAGTCTAGCATTGCGTCTGCCGAAACACGTTGCAGATCAGGTGCGTCTGGTTGAGGGCGCCGTAGTCACGCTCGAGGTTGACGATGGCACTTTGAAGATCATTCCGTCACGCAAGCGCTTCAAGCTATCGGAGCTTTTGGCGGGTGAACCGGATCGAGCGAAGCGCAAGCCAGCCGAATTCGACTGGGGTAAACCATCCGGAGATGAGGTTTGGTAAGGGACGTCGCTTATCAGCCGGAGCGGGGTGACTTCATTTGGCTCGACTTCACCCCGCAGGCAGGAACTGAGCAGGCGGGCCGGCGGCCCGCCCTTGTTCTGTCGCCACGTGATTTCAACATTGCCACCGGATTGGTGGTGGTATGTCCGCTGACCAGCACGCAGACCGGAAGCAAATTTGAAGTGCCCGTGCCGAGAGGCACCAAACTCTCCGGCGTTGTGCTCTCTCATCAGTTTCGCACGCTCGACTGGTTGGCCCGCAACGCACAGTTCCACAGCAAGGCCAACGAGGACCTGATGTGCGAAATTCTCGGCCGGATCAAAGCTATCCTGTCCATTGAGATCCAATAGAGCGCGGCCGCCATCCTAAGTGCAGCTGGTCGTTTGGAGTGACAGATCCGAGAGTGTCCTCACCCTCGATCGTTCGCCCTGGCCGCAGCAATGGCCGACCGAACGCCGGATCGCCCACGCCGGCGGTCAAAAAAACACTGTGCCATTGAAAGAATGGCGCGAGCGACGGGACTTGAACCCGCGGCCTCCGGCGTGACAGGCCGGCGCTCTAACCAACTGAGCTACGCCCGCAAACGAGAAACGCGAGCCGCTTCACGATTCCGGAGGGGCCCGCTGTCACAGGGGGCGGAGATACGTTCTCCGCTCCCCGAAGTCAAGCAAACAGCAGGCCGGCGGAGGCCCGTCACCGGATCGGCGGCGCATATTGGAGACCGCCCTTGCTCCACAGCTCGTTGTATCCGCGCGCCAACCCAATCCTGGTCTTCGGTCCCAGGTGACGCTCGAAGGACTCGCCGTAGTTGCCCACGTGCCTGAGGATGCGCACCACCCAGTCGTTGGTGACCCCGAGCTGCTCCCCGAAGTTGCCCTCCTTGCCGAGCAGCCGCTTGATCTCGGGATTGTTCGAGTTGAGCGCCTCCCCGACATTGGCCTGGTTGATCCCCAGCTCCTCCGCGTTGAGCATGGCAAACAACGTCCACCGCACAAGCGTGAACCACTGCTCGTCGCCCCGCCGCACCCAGGGGCCCAGCGGCTCCTTCGAGATGATCTCGGGCAGGATGACATGCTCGTCGGGCTTGGCGAACTTGAGCCGGTTGGCTGCCAGTTGCGACATGTCGGTCGTATAGCCGTCGCAGCGGCCTGCCTCGTAGGCCTTGCCCGTCTCGTTGGTATCGATGAAGTTCAGCACGTTGATCTTGATGCCGTTTGTGCGCGCGAAGTCGGCCAGATTGAGCTCCGTCGTAGTGCCCTGGCTGACGCAGACGGTCGCGCCGTTCAGCTCCTTGGCCGATTTGATGCCGAGCGATTTGCGCACCATGAAGCCCTGACCGTCGTAGTAGTTGACGGCGGTGAAGGCGATGCCCTGGCTGGCATCGCGCGAGGAGGTCCAGGTCGTGGTGCGCGAGAGAACGTCGATCGTGCCGGTCTGCAGCGCGATCATGCGATCCTTCGACGACAGCGGCACATAGGCTGTCTTGGTGGGATCGTCGAAGATGACAGCGGCAAGGGCGCGGCACATGTCGGTGTCGAACCCGGTCCACTGGCCCTTGTCATCGGGGAAGGAGAAGCCGGGAACGCCCTGGCTGGCGCCGCAGATGATATGCCCCCGGGTTTTGATCTTCTCCAGCGTCGTCTGCGCCGCGGCGGCGGCATGCAGCCCGACCAGAATGGCGGCGGTCAATAGCCCCTTGCACAAACGCAACACGATGTTCCCTCCCGTTGCTTCAATGATATGCGCCTATGCCATTGGCAGAGGCCATGCCGCTTTACAAGAGTGTAGCGGGAACGCTAAGTGCGGGCGCAACGGGCGGTTAGCTCAGCGGTAGAGCGCTTCGTTTACACCGAAGATGTCGGGAGTTCGATCCTCTCACCGCCCACCAGTCTTTGCCGAACGCGGTCGGCGCTCGCCGCTATGCGTGGCAAGCATGCGAGCCCGCGCCGATCAGCGTCGCTTGTGCACCGCGGAATCGCTATAAGCCACTGCGGCCAGGAGGCCGGCAAGCTTCAATGCAGCGGGCGGCACACGAAGGATCACTGAGAGAGCCGGGAAGCAGCTTGCGTGGCATCGGGCTCATGTGCCTTGCCATCGCGCTGTTCTCCTGCCTCGACGCGACCGCCAAGTATATGGCGAGCACGCTGCAGCTTCCGGTCACGCAGGTGACATGGCTGCGGTTCGTCAGCCAGTTCGTCCTGATGGCCATGGCCGTGGGTCTGGTGACGCTGCCGCGGCTGCTGCTCACGCGCAAGCTGGTGCATCAGTCGGTCCGGTCGCTGCTGATGCTCGGCTCGACGGTGCTCAATTTTCTGGCGCTCAGGCATCTGCGTCTCGATCAGACACAGACGATCTACTTTCTGACGCCGCTCGTCGTGGCGCTGCTTGCCGGCCCTTACCTGGGTGAATGGGTGGGATGGCGCTGCATGCTGGCGATCCTGGTGGGGTTCGCCGGCATCCTGGTCGTGGTGCGGCCGGGCTATGTGGCGTTCCATCCGGCCATGGCCTTGGCGTTCGGCTCGATGCTCTGCTACGTCGTGTTCCTGCTGCTGACACGCTACCTGGCCGAGTACGATCCTCCGCAGGTGACGCTGTTCTACTCGATGCTGGCCGGCGCGCTCCTGCTCGCGCCCTGGGCGATCGCAGACTGGATGTGGCCAGCCGATGCGCTGACCTGGGCGCTGCTCTTCTCCATGGGGCTGTGGGGCGGCATCGGCCACTATCTCGTGATCCTCGCCTATCGGCAGGCGCCCGCCTCGACACTCGCACCCTTCATCTACCTCGGGCTGATCACGCACACGGCGGCCGGCTATCTCGTCTTCGGGCAGTTCCCGGACACGTGGACGCTGGCAGGAGCCGCCATCGTCATCGCCTCGGGCATTTATCTCGTGCACCGGGAGCGCGTTGTCGCTGCCGAGCGCGGCCAGGGATAGCGCACTGGCGCATCTCGTAATCGCATGGGACGCGGGCTCCTCTCTGCGCGCCGGGAAAGTCCCTCGCGAGGGAGAGGGGGATGAGCATCGGCTCGGTCCGAGCGGAGATGGCGCTATCCGGCCGCGTCCGATCTCCGCTCCCCCGCTGCCAGCCGCTCCTTCGTCTCCGCGGCCCATTGCGCGAAGCGGCCCTCCGCAATCGCGGCGCGCATGGCGGCCATGAGGTCCTGATAGAAGGCCGTGTTGGCCCACGACAGCAGCATCGCTCCCAGATACTCACCCGATTTGACGAGATGGTGCAGATAGGCGCGGGAGTAGTCGCGCGCGGCGGGGCACGCGCTCGTTGCATCGATGGGGCGCAGATCCTCGGCGTGCCGGGCATTGCGCAGGTTCAGCCGGCCGCCCCAGGTGAAGGCCACCCCATGGCGCCCGTTCCTGGTCGGCAGCACGCAGTCGAACATATCGACGCCGCGGGCCACCGCCTCGATCAGATCCAGCGGCGTACCCACGCCCATCAGGTAGCGCGGCCTGGTCTGCGGCAGCAGGGGCGTCGTTTGCTCGAGCGTGCGCAGCATGAGGTCGTGGCCTTCCCCGACCGCCAGCCCTCCGATCGCGTAGCCGGGAAAGTCGAAGGCGACGAGTGCTTCGGCCGAGCGCCGGCGGAGATCCGCGTGGACGCCCCCCTGCACGATGCCGAACAGGGCCTGGCCGGCACGTCCGAATTGCTCGAAGGCGCGTCGCGAGCGCTCGGCCCACCGCAGCGACAGGAGCATGGCGCGCTCGACCTCGGCCGGCTCGGCCGGATACTCGATGCACTCGTCGAGTTGCATCTGGATATCGGCGCCCAGCAGGCACTGGATCTCGATCGACCGTTCCGGCGTCAGCGTGTGGCGCGAGCCGTCGATGTGCGATTGGAACCGCGCGCCTTCCTCCGTCACCTCCCGGATCTTGGCAAGGCTCATGACCTGGAAGCCGCCGCTGTCGGTGATGATCGGCCCGTCCCAGCGCATGAAGCCGTGCAGCCCGCCGAGCCTGGCGATGCGCTCCGCACCCGGCCGCAGCATCAGGTGATAGGTGTTGGCGAGGATGATGTCGGCGCCGGCCGCCCGAACCTGGTCGGGATAGACGGCCTTGACACTGGCAGCCGTACCGACCGGCATGAACGCCGGCGTGCGGATGCGCCCGCGGGGCGTCGCGATCTCGCCGAGGCGCGCCTCGCCATCCTGGCGCACCAGCTCGAAGGAAAACTGCTCGGTCATGCGGGCGGGAATAGCAGGCAGGCGTCGCCGTAGGAATAGAAGCGGTAGTTGTGGTTGATGGCGTGCGCGTACGCGGACCGCATCGTATCGAGGCCACAGAACGCGGCAACCAGCATGAACAGGGTCGAGCGGGGCAGATGAAAGTTGGTCATCAGCACGTCGACGGCGCGAAAACGATAGCCCGGAGTGATGAAGATCGCCGTCTCGCCCGAGAAAGGCCGGATCTCGCCCTCGGACGTCGCAGCGCTCTCCAGAAGTCTCAAAGCCGTCGTGCCAACCGCGACGATGCGGCCGCCCCGCGCCCGCACCGCGTTGAGCGCGGCCGCCGTCTCGGATGAAATCGTTCCCTGCTCGGCGTGCATCTTGTGCGCCGAGGTGTCGTCGGCCTTGACCGGCAGGAAGGTTCCGGCGCCGACGTGCAGCGTCAGGAAATGCCGCGACACACCGCGTGCGTCGAGGGCGGCGAACAGCTCCGGGGTGAAGTGCAGCCCCGCCGTCGGCGCAGCAACCGCTCCCTCGATCTTGGCGTGGATCGTCTGGTAGTCGGCACGGTCGCGGTCGTCGGCGGCGCGTTTGAGCGCGATGTAGGGCGGCAGCGGCATGTCGCCGAGCGTCGCAATGGCCTCGTCGAGATAGGCGCCATGCAGGCCGAAGGCGAGCTCCACCTCCCCGTTCTCGCCTTTCGCCGCGACCGTGGCTCCGAGCTCACCCAGCAGGCAGACGCGGCTCTCATTGCCGAACTGCACCCGGTCGCCGACCTGCAGGCGCTTTGCCGGCCGGGCAAAGGCGCGCCAGCGGCTGCCGTCGATGCGCTCGATCAGGTTGAACGACACGTGTGCGCGCGCCTCATCGCGGATGCGCGAGCCCTCGAGTGCTGCCGGGATGACCTTGGTGTCGTTCAGCACCAGCGCGTCGCCCGCCCGCAGCAGCTCGGGCAGATCGCGGACGACGCGATCCTCGAGGCTTGGCCCCTCTCCGTGCTCGGGGGTCGAGCGAGATGGGGGACGCACGACGAGCAGGCGCGCGGCATCGCGCGGGCTCGCGGGGCGCAAGGCGATCCGGTCTTCCGGCAGGGTGAAATCGAAAAGGTCGGTGCGCATCGCTCTAGCGTATAGAGCGGTTCAGCGCATGAGCGCCACCAGGAACGCGAAATCCGCCCGCCCGCTACCTGATCCTCCGCAGCGACGGGCCGCGGCGGCCCGTCGCTATGAAACCCGGATCAGTTGCCCGGCGCTATTGCCTCAGCACCGCGCCGCCCCGGCCGAGCACGCGCCAGAGCATCGGCATCGCCACGGCGCCAAGTGCCGTCTTGAGCACGCTCGACGCCATGAAAGGCGTGAACCCGACCTCGATCGCCTTGGTCGTTCCCATCAGCACCGCCAGCCAGACGACGCCCGCCAGCGTAATCACCAAATGGCCCAGCACCATCGCCGCGGCGCACTTGAGAAACGACCTGTCCCAGCCGCGCTCAGCCAGAAAGCCGACGAGCCAGGCCGCGATCAGAAAGCCGACGAGGAAGCCGAACGTCGGCCCCATCATGTAGGCAAGACCAATGCCCCGCTCCGGCGTCCCGGCGAAGACCGGCAGGCCTGCCGCACCGGCAAGCAGGTAGGCGAAAACGGTACCTGCCGCCAGCCGCGAGCCATACGCCATTCCCAGCATCAGCACGACCAGCGTCTGCATGGTCATCGGCACCGGCCAGAACGGCACCTGGACCTTGGCCGACAGCGTCAGCAGACAGACCCCGAGGAAGACCGCGACAGCCAGCGTGACCCGCTGTGCCGCCAAGCCCTGGGGCCTCGCTATATCCAGAAGCGTGCGCGGAGCAGTGATGTTGAGCATTCTCGTTCCCAATCGTTGATCCGGGTGCAAGGCTCGGCCCATTGCCGGCCTTCGCGGTTGACTACTGCACGTCGGCCGCCACTTTCAATGAGGTGATTTTGTCCGGGTTCTGCACCGGCTCGCCGCGCTTGATCTTGTCGACGTTCTCCATTCCCTCGATGACCTTGCCCCAGACCGTATACTGTCTGTCGAGAAAGCGGGCGTCATCGAAGCAGATGAAGAACTGGCTGTTGGCGCTGTTGGGGTTCTGCGCGCGCGCCATGGAGCAGACGCCGCGCACGTGCGGCTCGGCGTTGAACTCGGCCGCCAGGTTCCCGAGCTTGGAGCCCCCGGTGCCCGTGCCGTGCGGGCAGCCCGTTTGCGCCATGAAGCCGTCGATGACGCGATGGAAGACGATGCCGTCATAGAAGCCGTCGCGCGCCAGCGTCTTGATGCGCTCCACGTGCTTGGGTGCCAGATCGGGACGCAGGGCGATGATCACTCGGCCCTGGGTCGTGTCCATGATGAGGGTGTTCTCTGGATCTTTGATGTCAGCCACTTGGCTCTCCGTTTGTTCGGGGCATTGGCAGTCGGCATTGGGCAGCAGGCAGTCGGGTCGAGCCATGCTCGCCTGACGCTCGATGGCCTACCGCCTCACTTCTTCGCATCAGCTAGCAGATAAACCTTCTGCATCACGTCCGGGTTCGGCGGAGGCTCGCCTTTCGCGATCTGATCGACGTACTGCATGCCCTCGATCACCTTGCCCCACACCGTGTATTGCCCGTTCAGATGCGGCACGTGCGTGAAGCAGATGAAGAACTGGCTATCCGCACTGTTGGGGTCGCTGGTGCGCGCCGCCCCGATGGTGCCGCGCTCGAACGGCGTCGGCGTGAACTCCGCCGGCAGCTTGCCGTACTTGGAGCCGCCGGTGCCGGTGCCCGTCGGATCGCCTGTCTGCGCCATGAAGGCCGGGATGACGCGATGGAACTTGATGCCGTTGTAGAAGCCCTCCTTGGCCAGCCGCTTGACCCGCTCCACGTGCTTGGGCGCCAGGTCCGGCCGCAACTGAATGAGCACGCGGCCGTACTTGAGCTCGATGACGAGGGTGTTTTGCGGATCGACCTTCGGAGCCTGGGCATGAGCGGCGCCGGTGATGGCGAGCGCCATGAAGAGCAAGCTGACCAGCAGTGTTTTCAAGTTGGCATCTCCTCGACAAAGGACCACCGGCATCCGGGCGGCCCGCACACAAACCGCCGCTTATGGCCATTCTTGGGCCGGCGGGCGCCAAGCCGGCTCAGTTCACGCCTGTTTCTTCCTGCCCGCCTTCGCCTTCAGGCGGCGGGCCACATCCTTGGAGACGAACGCGGAGACGTCGCCGCCCATCATGGCGATCTGGCGCACCAGCGTCGCCGTGATATGGCGCACGTCGGGGCTCGCCGGCAGGAACACGGTGTCGATATCGTCGGCCATGGTGCCGTTCATGCCCGCCATCTGCATCTCATAGTCGAAGTCGGTGGCGTCACGCAGGCCGCGGAAAATCACCGACGCCTTGGCCTCTCTCGCCGCATCCACCGTCAGCCCGTCGAAGGTTACGATCTCGATGCGGCAGCCGGTCTTGCGGCCGATCGATGCCGTCTCGGCCTCGAGCATGGCCACCTTCTCGTCGACGGAGAACAGGGGTGTCTTGCCCGGATGTACGCCAATGCCGATCACCAGCGCATCGACCAGGCGCGCAGCGCGCGCGATGATATCGCTATGCCCGTTCGTGACCGGATCGAACGAGCCCGAGGTAAAGCCGATGCGTTTCATGGAGTGGTGCGCGCCATGCTGCTTCTTCCGTAGGCGTTGCAGCTATCACGGACGGCGGCTCATGGCCAGCGCGGCGCCGCCGAGCATCAGCAGCACGCCGGAGACGCCGTCCAGCACGCCGAGGCGCGAGGCGTCGAACCTGGCGCGCGCACGCGCAATCGCAAGGGTGTAGGCGATATCGACCGCCACCAGCACGGCTACGAACAGCACGGACAGGATGGCGAGCTGCAGGACGACATCGCCCGCCGGATCGATGAACTGAGGAAAGAACGCGCCGAGAAAAAACAGCACCTTGGGGTTGGACAGGCTCACGCCGACACCCTGGGCAAACCACCGCCCCGCCGACCCCTGCGCCGGGGCCGGCGCCACAACGCCCTTGCGACCCCGATACCACGCTCTGAGCTGCTGCAGCCCCAGCCAGGCCAGATAGCAGGCGCCGATCCAGCGCAGGACATCGAACCATTCCGACATGAACAGGACGATCGACGTCATGCCGAGCGCTGCGATCGAGACGAGGCTGATGAGGCCCGTCGACGTTCCGGCCAGCGTCGCGAGGCCGGCACGCAGACCGTTGGCAGCCGTGTTGGCGATAATCAGCGCCATGTTCGGCCCTGGCGTCAGCGCCAGCACGATGCAGGCGGCCGTGAAGGCGACGAGAAGCTGATAGCTCACTGCTCGATCCTTTTTGCTAGGGCCGATTGGGGCCGCTCTGCACTCCGGCCAAGAAAAGCCCGACGCCGTGCTCAGGCCGAAGACGCGGGCGCCGCATCACCGTTATCGGGCCCATCCTCGCCCGAGCCATCTTCCGGAATGCGCTCGACCGAGACGACCTTCTCATTCTCGTCCGTGCGGAAGATGCGCACGCCTTGGGTGCTGCGGCCTGCAATCCGCACGTCATCGATCGGGCAGCGGATCAGCTTACCGCCGTCCGTCACGAGCATGATCTGGTCCGTGTCCTCCACTGGGAACGAGGCCACCAGGCGGCCGTTGCGCTCGTTCACGACCATGGCGACGATGCCTTTGCCGCCGCGCCCCGACGTCCGGTACTCATAGGAGGACGAGCGCTTGCCGAAGCCGCGCTCCGACACGGTCAGCACGAGCTGCTCGCGCGCAGATAGCTCGGCGTAGCGCTGCGGGGTGAGCTCCTCGATGCTTTCTCCGGCCTCGGCCTCCGCCTCCACCTCTGCCGCGCCTTCCGGCAACTCTGCGCCTTGCGCCCGTCTGATCGCGTTGGCCTGCTTCAAGTAGGCGGCACGCTCCCCCGGCGTGGCCTCGACGTGGCGCAGGATTGCCATCGAGATCACCTCGTCGCCGTCCTCGAGCCTGATCCCGCGCACGCCGGCGGACTCGCGGCCCTTGAAGACGCGCACGTCCTCGACCGGGAAACGGATGCAGCGGCCCTGCGCCGTGGTCAGCAGAACGTTGTCGTCGGGCGCGCAGATCGCGACGCGAACGATGCGATCGCCCTCCTCGAGCTTCATGGCGATCTTGCCGTTGCGATTGATGGTCTCGAAATCGGCGAGGCTGTTGCGGCGCACGTTGCCGGATCGCGTGGCAAACATCAGCTCGAGCGTGCCCCACGTTCTTTCATCCTCGGGCAGCGGCAGGATCGAGGTGATCACCTCGCCCTCGACGAGCGGAAGCAGGTTCACGAGTGCCTTGCCGACCGATTGCGGCGTGGCTGCCGGCAGGCGCCACACCTTCATGCGGTAGGCCATGCCGCGCGAGGAGAAGAACAGCACGGGCGTGTGCGTGGAGGCGACGAAGATCTGCGTCACCACGTCTTCCTCGCGCGTCGACATGCCGGCGCGGCCCTTGCCGCCGCGGCGCTGCGCGCGATAGGTCGAGAGCGGCACGCGCTTGATGTAGCCTCGGTGCGAGACGGTGACGACCATGTCCTCGCGCTGGATCAGGTCCTCGTCCTCGACCTCGCCTTCCATGTCGACGATCTCGGTCTGGCGCGGCGTCGCGAACTCGGCCTTGATGTCGGCGAGCTCCTTCTTGATGATCTCGATGATGCGCGCGCGCGAGGCGAGGATGGCGAGGTAGTCCTTGATCTCCTCTCCGAGCTTCTTCAGCTCATCGCCGATCTCGTCACGTCCGAGCGCCGTCAGGCGCTGCAGCCTGAGATCGAGGATGGCGCGCGCCTGCTCGTCGGACAGGCGCAGCGTGCCGGCGGCCGTGAGACTGTGGCGCGGATCGGCGATCAGCTCCACGAGCGGACCGATATCCTTGGCCGGCCAATCGCGCGCCATCATCTCATCGCGCGCCTCTGTCGGGCTCGGAGCATTGCGGATTAGGCGGATCATCTCGTCGATGTTGGCGACCGCGATGGCAAGGCCAACCAGCACGTGGGCGCGATCGCGCGCCTTGCCGAGCAGATACTTGGTGCGCCTGCTGACGACCTCCTCGCGGAAGGCCGTGAACGAGGCGATCATGTCCTTCAGATTGAGCTGCTCCGGCCTGCCGCCGTTGATCGCCAGCATATTGGCGCCGAACGTCGTCTGCAGGTCCGAGAATCGCCAAAGCTGATTGAGCACCACATCCGCGATCGCGTCCCGCTTCAGCTCGATGACGATGCGCATGCCTTCGCGGTTGGACTCGTCCCACAGGTCCGAGATGCCCTCGATGCGCTTCTCGCGTACCTGCTCGGCGATCTTCTCGATCAGCGTGCGCTTGTTCACCTGGTAGGGAATGGCGGTGACGATCAGCGCCTCGCGGTCCTTGCGGATCTCCTCCACGTGCACCTTGGCGCGCATGACGATGGAGCCGCGGCCCTTGTGATACGCAGCCTGAATGCCCACGCGGCCGAGGATCAGGCCGCCCGTAGGAAAGTCGGGACCGGGTACGAGCTGCATCAGCTCCTCGATGCCGATCTCCGGATTGTCGAGATGAGCCATGCAGGCATCGATCACCTCGCCCAGGTTGTGGGGCGGAATGTTGGTCGCCATGCCGACGGCGATACCGCCGGACCCGTTGACGAGGAGATTGGGGAACTTGGCGGGCAGAACCTGCGGCTCTTTCAGCGTGCCGTCATAGTTCTCGCGAAAATCGACGGTGTCCTTGTCCAGGTCATCGAGCAGGGTGCCTGCGACCTTGGTCAGGCGGCATTCCGTGTAACGCTCGGCGGCCGGCGGGTCGCCATCGATCGAGCCGAAGTTGCCCTGGCCGTCGACCAGCGGCAGGCGCATGGAGAAGTCCTGCGCCATGCGCACCAGCGCATCGTAAATGGGCGCGTTGCCGTGCGGGTGATACTTACCCATCACCTCGCCGACGACGCGGGCCGACTTCACATATTTCTTGTTCCAGTCGAGCCCGAGCTCGTTCATCCCGAACAGGATGCGGCGGTGCACCGGCTTCAGGCCGTCGCGCACGTCGGGGAGCGCGCGCGAGACGATCACGCTCATGGCGTAATCGAGATACGAGCGCTTCATCTCGTCGGTGATCGAGACGGGCCGGATGTCGCTCGGGCCCCTGTCGTGCGGCGCGCTGCCGCCCGCGGTCTTGTCGTTGTCGGCCAAGGTGGAGAACCGCCGCTAGAGTTGTCGATAGGTAGGCTTCGGGTGGATGCCTGCAGAAATCGGAACGCCGCATATACGCTGCTGGCGCCTCTCGGCGCCGGCCTGCGGCATCCATCCGGGAGTTGCACGCACGTGTCTTAGCGCAAAGGTCCGCCGAGCGCCAAGCAAGCCCCGCCGATGCAGCTCCCTGTGCACAATTTAGTGCGTCCGGGCAAGGAGTTGAAGGGGCTGGCGCGCAACGGACGCAGGCCCCCCGCCAGGGCATCTTGTCCATGTCATTGCACAGGATTAAGGGCTCCCGGCGTGGCACACGCCCGCCCGCCTGCTTATATGGCAACCCATCACGCCCGGCTCTCACCAGGAGATCACTGAACATGAGAAGGATTGTCCTCAGCCTTGGCGCGGCGGCCCTGTTGGCCGCGACCGTGCCGGCGCTGGCCCAGGAGAAGACAGCCACACCGTCCCAGGTGGCCATTCCGAGGGGCGTCTTCGTCAAGGGCCAGTTGGCAGGTCAGTACCTTGCCAGGGATCGCCTCATCGGTGCATCGGTCTACAACGCCGGCGGAACCATTATCGGCGATATCGAGGACCTCATCGTCGGCCCCAACAACGAGATCCAGGGCGTCATCATGGGCACCGGCGGCTTCTTCGGCGCGGGCGAGAAGAAGGTCGGCGTCAGGCTTTCGGCGCTGCAGTTCTCGCAGAAGGACGGCCGGACGGTGATCTCGCTGCCGGCCGCCAGCAAGGAGGTGCTGAACGCGCTCGAGCCGTTCAAGCGCGCCGAGCCGAAGCGGTCGCTTGCCGATCGCGCCAGGGACAAGGCGCGGGAGCTGACCGACAAGACCAAGGAGAGCGCCGGCCCGGCCTACGAGCGCGCCAAGGACAAGGCCAAGCAAGCCTACGAGACCGCCCGCGAGCAGGCAGGCCCAGCTTACGAGCGGGCCAAGGCGGCTGCCAAGGAGGCCTACGACAAGGCCCTGCAGAGCGCGCGTGAGGCCTACGACAAGGCCACGCAACCCGAGCAGAAGCAGCAGTAGGCTTTCCCTAGTTTTCAGCCCTCGGCGGTAAAGCCTGCCGAGGGCTTTGTGCGCACCGCGCGAGCGCGTGCAGGACTACGGCATCCCTCATCGAACCCAGTCGATGCCGCGAGAGTCGCAAATGGGCTAGACCGCTACGAAGCCGCCATCGACCGGCAGCTCGACGCCCGTGATGTAGGAGGCCTCGTCGGAGGCCAGGAACAGGTTGGCGTAGGCCACCTCCTCCACGCGCCCCTCGCGCCCCATTGGCACCGGCGCGATCAGCGACTTGCGCACCTCCGGATCGGCCGTCAGCTTCGACGTGCGCATGGGCGGCATCATGCCTGGATGCACGGAGTTGACGCGGATGCCGTCGCGCGCGAACTGCACGGCGGCGGCCTTGGTCATCATGCGTACCGCGCCCTTGGCGGCGTTGTAGCCCATGTGCACGACGCGCTGCCCGACCAGCCCTGAAATCGAGGAGATGTTGACGATGGCTCCGCGGCGCGCCTTCTGCATGACGGGGATGACGGCCCGCATGCCGAGGAAGACGCCCTTGGCGTTGACGTTCATCTGCGTGTCCCAGACGGACATGCTGAGCAGATCCGGATCGCTGCCGCTGACACCCGCATTGTTGATCAGGATATCGAGCCTGCCCCAGGCGGATAGCGCTGCGGACACGGCTTGCGCCCAATCGGCCTCGCTGGTCACATCGAGGTGCTGAGACCGCGCCTCGCCTGCGTTCGACTTGATGCCGGAGGCGACCTCGTTGGCTTCCGCGTCGAGAATGTCGGCGACCACGACCTTGGCGCCTTCACTGGCGAACAGCTTCGCGGTCGCGGCACCCATGCCGGCGGCGCCACCGGTGATCAGCGCAACCTTGTCCTTCAGGCGCATGGCGGTCTCTCCCCACGGATTGGCTTCTTGTTGCCGGCATATTGCCTGCGCCCCGGGGGGCGGATCAATCGGCGAGTTCGGCGAGGAGCTCGGCGCAGGCTCCGGTCAGCTCTCGCCGAGCGCGCGACGACTTTTCGAGGAACAGCAGGCTCTGGCCGAACACAAACGAGTAGAACAGCAGCGCGCGCTGCACGGCCTGCCGCCGATCCTGGCCCAGCTCCTCGTACAGGCTCGATATGCTGCGCAGACGTCGACGCTGCGCGCCGCCTCGGCGGCATGCGAATCGTGGCGCGCCCACTGCCGGATCGCCAGCTCGATCGCCATGCCCTGCGGATTGACGGCCTCCGGACGAGCCCCAGCAGCCGTTCCCGTGCATTGCGGCCGGCTGACTGCGTCTGCTTCTCGATCGCGGCGATCCGTCCGAGACGCCAGTCCTCGAGGATGGCCGCGAGCAGATCGCGCCGATCCTTGAAGTGCCAATAAAATCCGCCCTTGGTCACGCCGAGAGCCTTGGCGAGGACCTTGATGCCGCCGGACGCGGCCGTCTTGACCGTCGAGTTCAAGATCAACCTGCTTGCACCAGCCAAGGGGGACCGCTTCCTGTTTCGCGCGCAAGTCCTCAAGCCCGGCCGCACACTGACGGTCCGCGACGGACGCGCATTCGCCGCGCATCAGAGCTCGGAGCGGCTGATTGCCAGCATGACCGGCACGCTGATGTCCGTCTTCGATCGCACAGGAATCGAGCAGTAGTCACCCGCGGCTCTATGCCGGCACGCCGATCAGAACGGAATCTCGTCGTCGACCTGCTTGTCGAAGCCGCCTTTACCGGTGCTCTTGCCGGCGGCCCGTCTCGGCGGCTCGCCGCTGCTGCCGAAGTCACCGCCGCCGTAGTCGGACTGGCCGTTCTCCTGCATGCCGCTACCCGCGCCGCGACCGTCGAGCATGGTGAGCTGGCTGTTGAAGCCTTGCAGCACGACCTCCGTGGAAAAGCGCTCCTGACCCTGCTGATCCTGCCACTTGCGGGTCTGCAGCTGCCCTTCGATGTAAACCTTGGCGCCCTTCTTGAGGTACTGCTCGGCGACCCGGCACAGTCCCTCGTTGAAGATGACCACGCGATGCCACTCGGTCTTCTCGCGGCGCTCGCCCGAGGTCTTGTCGCGCCAGGTCTCCGTGGTCGCCACCCGCAAGTTGGCAATGGGCCGGCCGTCTTGCGTGCGCCGGATCTCGGGATCCGCGCCCAGGTTGCCGACGAGGATCACCTTGTTCACCGAACCGGCCATGGCCAAACTCCTTCGCTGACGTGCGAGCTTTGCTCAGCGTCCGATGGCTGAGACGCCGCGCCCGATTCCATCCGTGCCACCCTAGACAACGCGCCCGCCGATGCACGGCGCCGAGCAGGCTTGTCCACTGATTTCAAGTTGCAGCAGCATGTTCACACTATGTTCTAGTATATGCCTGGGCGACAGTGTGCGCAAGGGCGGGCCACCGCGACGGGGCTCGCAATGCGCACTCGGCGCGAGCCGCCACGCTAATTTCCGCGCGCAACGTCCGCAGCGGTCGCCAAGTTACGCAGCACCGGCTGCGGCAGGGTCTTCGACGCCGGACAGTCGCTGGCCCTGAGCCGATCGAACATGGATGGCATGTCGCCTTTGAAGTCGGCGCGCAGCGCCCGACGGGCGATGCCCGTTGCGACCGATCCATCGCTCCATCGCGCCTTGCAGGACAATCGCGCCAGATGGTCGGTCAGCCGGCCCTTGTAGTTGTCGGCGAGACCCGCCGCGGACGTGGTGCTCAGCGCCTGCCATGCCTGCTGGTCCGCATCGCTCCAGCTCGTCCTGGCCTGCGGGCCGAACACGCCGGCGAGCTTTTCCTTCAATCGGCCGCGCAGCGGCTCCTCGGTGCGGGCCAAGAGCCGCTCGAGCTGGGCCATGTCGCGCTCGCTCAGCGGCCTCATCGCGAGCTCCGAGAGATCGGCGAGCGCCACACTCTCCCGGTCGGGCGCCAACGTCAGCCAGATCCAGGCATTGCCGAGGTCGGCAGCCCTGATCTTGGCGCCCGAGAGATCGCTGCCCTGTAGCCTGGCCCTGGAAAGGTCGGCACCTTCCAGATCGGCATCACGCAGTGTCGCCCCGATGAGACGGCCGTGAATGAGGCTGGCGCCTTGCAATCCCGCGCTGGTGAAATCGGCGCCGGCGAGGCGCGCGCCGGCCAGATCCGCGCCCTGCAACGAGGCCGTCGCGAAGTTGGCGCCCTGTGCCCACACGCCGCCGGTCAGATCCGCACGCTCCAGATGCGCATTGTAGAAGCTGGCGCCGGCGAGCGTCGCATAGGCGAGCTCCGCCCCCTCCAAGTCCGCCTCCTCGAGCCTTGCCCCGGTGAGGTCGATGCCCGCCATGCGGGCGTCCTTGAGCTTGGCCCGCGTGAGGTTGGCGCCGCGCGCGCTCGGACATTTGGCGGCGTCGCGATCCTCCCCCAGGATCAGCCGGCTGACGTCGGAGCATTGCAACAGCACACGGCGCAGGTCTGCCCCGATGAGACTCGCCCCGTTCAGATCCGCACCGGTCAGGTCCGACTGATGCAGATCGGTGCGATCGAGACGCGCATAGCGCAAGTCGCGCCCGCGCAGGACGAGGCTAGGCTCCTCGGCCGTCACGTCCTTGTCGACGACGAGATCGAGGTCCGTCACGACCAGATTGCGCTGAAACAGCCCGAGTAGAGACCCGTCGGCCCTCGCCCCCAAAAATGGCACGGCGAAGCCTGCCGCAGCGCGCTCGTCGCCGACACCGAGCCGATCGCTTTGCGACCGCGTCAGCACCTGGGCAATTCGATCCAGGGGCTCGCCCGGAACGGTCGCCACCAGGAACGAGAAGAACGCAACCAACAACAGCACCGCACAGGTGAGGCCGAAGCTGAATGGATGCCGCCGCGTGGTCTGGCCGACGGCCGTGAGAAAGGATGTCTCGGCGCGCGTCAGGAATATGCCGATGAGAATCAACATGGCCATGTCGGCGGTGAGCGCGACGCGGTGCGCCCAGGTGATCGTCTCGTCATGGTAGGGCAGGAAGGCAACCTGCACGTACAGCAGCAGAACGACCGGCAGGAACACGAGGGTCAGCCACGACATGGCATGCAGGAAAACGCTCATGACGGGGCTGCGCTCGGGCCCCGCAATCGCCTGCACGAAGAAAAAATTGTGGAGCTCCAGCCGCAGCGGATGCGTGCGCCGGTCCGTGACCTCGAGCATGCGGATGGCGGAGTCGAACTCGAGCGTCTTGCGCGCCAGCATGACGAGTTGCGCCACCACGCCCAGGTGAAACAGGACCAGCAGGATCGGCGCGAACAGGAAGAAGCGGGTCAGGTCGATCCTGACCTGCAGGATGGGCAGCGCGATGTCGCTCGACAGCAGCAGGTCCTTGTGCGTGACGCCCGCAACCGCCACCAGCAGATAGCTCATGATGGCGATGAAGATGAGCCAGCCGGTGTGCGCCGTGTCGCTCGACGCGTTCACGGCCTCCAACAGACTGTATGGATTGACCGGCGCCTCGCCCTCGACGGCGGCGGTGCGAAGACTCTCGTTCATGCCGCAGCGCCTCCCCAATGCCCGTCTTCAGACAGGCCAGAGGATAGCGGACAAAGTGTGACAGGCGCACAGATTTGCCCGCCGATCTCACGCGGGTCGTGTCGGATCGTAAGCGGCCGTCAACCCAGCACGGAATAACCGCCGCACACAGGTATGGCACTGCCGGTCACGAAATCGGACCCCTTGCTGGCCAGGAACACGGCGATGCCCAGGAAGTCGTCGGGCCTGCCCCAGCGGCCGGCCGGCGTGCGCGCCAATACTCGGTCATGCAGGCCTTCCACGTCGCGCCGCGCTTGCTGCGTCAGCTCGGTGTCGATCCAGCCCGGCAGCACGGCATTCACCTGGATGTTGTCCTTGGCCCAGGCCGTCGCCAGCGCCTTTGTCATCTGCACGATGCCGCCCTTGGAGGCCGCGTAGGGGGCCGAGAACGGTGCGCCGAAGATCGACAGCATCGAGCCGATGTTGATGATCTTGCCGCCGCCCACCTTCTTCATGAAGGGATAGACCGCGTACGAGCTGTAGAACGCGCCGTCGAGATTGACCGATAGAATCTGCCGCCACTCCGCCATCGAGTATTGCTCCGGCTGCTTGCGGATGTTCATGCCGGCGTTGTTGATCAGGATATCGATCCGGCCGAACCTCTTGGCCGTGGCCTCGACCATGGCCTTGCAGGAGTTCTCGTCGGCGATGCTGACCTCGGTGCTGTCGGTCTCGACCCCATGCTTGGCAAGGTCGCGGGCCGCGGCTTGGGACTTCTCAGCGTTACGGCCGGCGATCATGATGTTGGCGCCCGCCTGCGCGAGGCCCGTGGCCATCCCCAGGCCGATGCCGCCGTTACCGCCGGTGACCAGGGCGACCTTGCCTTTGAGATCGAAGAGAGACATTTCGGGACTTCCTCCAACTATCGGTGCGCAGACGCGCTCACCCCCACGTTAAGGCTCCCGTCCAGCAACGATCAAGCTGCGACCGCAGCTGTGGCGCGATCGAGCCGGCGGGCTTCGGCTTGGAAACGTCACAGAGCCCAACTGAATTGCGGACAAGGCCACTTGAGAGCTTGTCTGAAGCGCTTACCTGATTGATAAGCACGCGTCACTTCTTGCCGATTTGCCGCGTTGCCGACGGAGAGCTGAAGCCTCGTGTACAATTGCAGCAAGTGTCCCGGTTACTGCTGCTCCTACCCGCTCATCGCACTCGACAAACGTGATGTAGAGCGGCTGGCCCGGCATCACGGGCTCAGCTTCAACGAGGCGCGGCGCAAGTTCACCAAGGCCATCTGGGGCCGCAAGTACGTCATGCGGCAGAAGGCGGATCGCCATTTCGGCAAGATCTGCCGCTTTTTCGATACCGAGAATCGCCGCTGCACGGTCTACAAGGCCCGGCCCGCCATCTGCAGGAGCTACCCCGGGTCAGGCCGTTGCGGCTACTACGACTTCCTCTCGTTCGAGCGCCGCGCGCAGGACGATCCCGAATGGGTCGCCACGACGGACAACCGGTAACCGCCGGCCCAACGCCGATCCACTGGGCTGGGAGGGTTGGTGGGGAATGTACGGATAGATCAGCGCCGACGACGATCCCGAATCATGCTCGTCGCTCTGCGGCGCGTGCGCGCGCGTCGGCCAGCGCCGACAAGGTGATCGTGATCAGCGCCGCGAAGGCCAGCACAGCGCTGACGGCATGCGAATATTCCCACTGCCGGCGCACGGTCTCGAACTGGTCCGGCATGACGGTCCAACCCTGCGTCACCGCATTCATCGGGAGGGTGTACACCCAGAAAATCACCTGCGTGGCGGCAAGACACAGGAAGGATATGAGCGACAGAAGCAGCGCGGCGCCGTTCCCGCGCACGAGATAGCTGTGCCAAAGGGTCAGCACGAGCGCGGCGATGATGGGAATGCCGAACAGCGACCATGAGTCGTAGGCGCGCTGCGCCGTCATGTATTGCTCGGGCGACAGCCGCATCTTGCTGATCAGTGATGCAAGATGCGATCCGACCGGTACCAGGACGATCGCCACCAGGATGATGGTGAGAAGCTGGACAAAGGCAATGCGATCGAAGCGGCGCTCGCTCATGCGACACTCCTTTAGCTTATTTCAGGGTCTCGGCGAGGGGCCCAGCCCGGAGCGCAAGTTCGAGCTCGCGCTGGCGGATAGACTGGCGGACAGGGTGGCGTCCTCTCATCCCCACGGCCCAAAGATCGAGCCCCGCACACCTGAGTGTGAACGGGGCTCTTCATCGCTTCCGATTCACGCCCAGCGGCGATGCGCCGGGCTGATGTACGAGGCAAAACCTCGTTTTCCGTACCAGGTTTTGAGATTTACCGGCCCGCTCAGTCGCGCTCGGCCTGGCCAGATGCTCGAACGCGCCTTACGAGCCGTGCCCTCGCCCGGCGGCGAGGGCGGATTGACTGTCAGGTGGCGTCATCTCCTCTCCGCAGACTGTTGCTACTCTTGACGGCGACCCTCACAACCTCATGGTACTGTCAGCTTGGCTCCCATCGCCCGCGGTGCGACGCCTGCCCTGGAGCTGACAGCGACGGCCGTCCAACGTCATCTTGGGCTCTTGGCGGGCACTGTCAAGCAGCCTGCCGATCAAATCTTGGCCCGGAAACCGGGCGCTTTTCACAACGCCGGCTGGAGGCTTGCTGTGCGCGGGCAAACAGCTCGCATTGCCGCACTGCACCCTTTTGAGCTAGATCGTGGTCATCATGAGTAAGGCGCCGAAACGTACGCCCGCTGTACCGTCCGCCAAAACCATCCACGTCCGCGGCGCGCGCGAGCACAATCTGAAGAATGTCGATCTCGAGATCCCGCGCGACGCGTTGATCGTGTTCACGGGGCTCTCGGGAAGCGGCAAGTCCTCGCTCGCCTTCGACACCATCTACGCCGAGGGGCAGCGCCGCTACGTGGAGAGCCTGTCGGCCTACGCGCGCCAGTTCCTGGAGATGATGCAGAAGCCCGACGTCGATCATATCGACGGGCTGTCGCCGGCCATCTCCATCGAGCAGAAGACGACGAGCCGCAATCCGCGCTCCACCGTCGGCACGGTGACGGAGATCTACGACTATCTGCGCCTGCTGTTTGCGCGCGTGGGCGTGCCGTATTCGCCGGCGACGGGACTGCCGATCGAGAGCCAGACCGTCACGCAGATGGTCGACCGCATCCTGGCTCTGCCCGAGGGTACGCGGCTCTATCTGCTGGCGCCGGTCGTGCGCGGCCGCAAGGGCGAGTTCCGCAGCGAGCTCGCCGACTGGCAGAAGAAGGGTTTCCAGCGCGTCAAGATCAACGGGCAAGTGTACGAGATCCCCGACGCGCCCAAGCTCGACAAAAAATACAAGCACGACATCGACGTGGTGGTGGACCGCATCGTCGTGCGCAAGGACATCGGCACGCGCCTTGCCGACTCGCTCGAGACCGCGCTCAAGCTGGCCGACGGCCTCGCCATCGCCGAGTTTGCGGACAAGCCTCTCAAGCCCCCTCACCCCGACCCTCTCCCCGAGGGGAGAGGGAGCCGCGCCGCGGACGAGACCGTCCCCTCTCCCCCGGGGGAGAGGGCTAGGGTGAGGGGGACCGACACCAAAGACATCCTCAGGAATAAGAACGAGACGCACGAGCGCCTCATCTTCTCGGAGCGCTTCGCCTGTCCGGTGTCCGGCTTCACCATCGAGGAGATCGAGCCGCGCCTGTTCTCGTTCAACGCGCCGGCCGGCGCCTGTCCCAAGTGCGACGGCCTCGGCACGGAGCTGAAGTTCGAGCCGGATCTCGTCGTCCCGGACCGCTCGCGGTCATTGGAGGAGGGCGCCGTGTGGCCGTGGGCGCGCACGGGAGCCACCTCGCCCTACTACGAGCAGACGCTGAATGCGCTGGCGAAGCACTACAGGGTGTCGATGAAGACGCCTTGGGAGAAGCTGCCGCGCAAGGTGCAGGACGCCATCCTGTTCGGCTCGGGCTCAGAGGAGATCGAGTTCGTCTACGAGGACGGCTTGCGGCAATACAGAACGTCGAAGCCCTTCGAAGGCGTGATCGGCAACATCGAGCGGCGCTGGCGCGAGACCGACAGCGAGTGGGTGCGCGAGGAGCTTTCGCGCTATCAGGGCGCGCACCCGTGCGATGCCTGCGGCGGCTATCGCCTCAAGCCGCAGGCGCTGGCGGTGAAGGTGGCCGGCAAGCACATCGGCCAGGTCACCGACATGTCGATCCGCGCGGCCAACGACTGGTTCGCGGAGCTGCCCAAGACGCTGACCAAGACGCAGAACGAGATCGCAGCGCGCATCCTCAAGGAGATCCGCGAGCGCCTCAAATTCCTCGTCGACGTCGGCCTGGACTACCTGACGCTGTCGCGCGCATCGGGCACGCTGTCCGGAGGCGAGAGCCAGCGCATCCGGCTCGCCTCGCAGATCGGCTCGGGCCTCACGGGCGTCCTGTACGTGCTCGACGAGCCGTCCATCGGGTTGCATCAGCGTGACAACGCCCGCCTGCTCGAGACGCTCAAGCATCTGCGCGACATCGGCAACACGGTGCTGGTGGTGGAGCACGACGAGGACGCCATCCTCGCCGCCGATTGTGTCGTCGACATCGGCCCCGGCGCCGGCATCCACGGGGGCCGCATCGTCGCCCAGGGCACGCCCGACGAGATCATGGCCAATCCGTCGAGCCTCACCGGCGAGTACCTGACCGGCGTGCGCCAGATCCCGCTGCCGAAGGTGCGGCGCCAACCCGTCAAAGGCAAGGCGCTGAAGGTCATCGGCGCCCGCTCCAACAACCTCAAGAACGTCACCGCGGAGATCCCGCTCGGGCTCTTCACCTGCATCACCGGCGTCTCGGGCGGCGGCAAGTCCACGCTGCTGATCGACACCGTCTATCGCGCCGTGGCGCGCCGCCTCAACGGCGCACGCGAGGCACCGGGCGAGCACGACAAGATCGAGGGCCTGGAGCACCTCGACAAGGTCATCGACATCGACCAGTCGCCGATCGGGCGCACGCCGCGCTCCAATCCCGCCACCTACACGGGAGCCTTCACGCCGATCCGCGAGTGGTTCGCGGGCCTGCCCGAGGCCAAGGCGCGCGGCTATCAGCCGGGGCGCTTCTCGTTCAACGTCAAGGGCGGGCGCTGCGAGGTGTGCCAGGGCGACGGCGTCATCAAGATCGAGATGCACTTCCTGCCCGACGTCTACGTCACCTGCGCGGAGTGCAAGGGCAAGCGCTACAACCGCGAGACCCTGGACGTGAAGTTCAGGGACAAGTCGATCGCCGACGTGCTCGATATGACGGTGGAGGAAGGGGCCGAGTTCTTCAAGGCCGTGCCCTCGATCCGCGACAAGATGGAGACGCTGGCGCGCGTGGGGCTCGGCTACATCCACATCGGCCAGCAGGCGACCACGCTGTCGGGCGGCGAGGCGCAGCGCATCAAGCTCGCCAAGGAGCTGTCGCGCCGCGCGACGGGACGCACGCTCTACATCCTCGACGAGCCGACGACGGGCCTGCACTTCCACGACGTGGCGAAGCTGCTCGAGGTGCTGCACGAGCTCGCGGACGCCGGCAATACGGTGGTCGTCATCGAGCACAATCTGGAGGTGATCAAGACCGCCGACTGGATCATCGACTTGGGTCCGGAGGGCGGCGACGCCGGCGGCCGCATCGTCGCGGCCGGCACGCCGGAGGACGTGGCGCGCGTCAAGGAGAGCTACACCGGGCAGTATCTGAAGGAGATGCTCGGGCGCCGGGCCAACGCGCGAGGCAAGCGCGAGGCGGCGGAGTAGTTCGATCTCTAGTCAATTCGTCAGCTGTCTGCTAAAAACGACTCACGATCCATGATGCCGCGGAGGGCCTCCGCCGGCGGGACAATGGTCGCAGATTAGGAGAATAGCATGACTGCCCACCAAAGGCGGCACTCAAGCCGCGTACCTTTCTTTTATCATACCCTTCGCAATATCAGCGCACCTGAAGACGTTGACGCAGGCCGACGTGTCTACGCCGGCATCGCTCCCGCCACGTCATTCGTCGATTTACCCGAGGACGAGAATGTTCGCACCTATATAGTCACCGCGGAAGGCAAGAAGCGACAGCGCCTTACGGATGTCCATCGTCGGATTAGGGATACGCTCGACAATAAACCCAATGATTTTGTAATCTTGAACAGCGGAATAGTCATCGTTGCTCGCGACGTTGAAGTTGATGAAAAGACAAAAAAAGTGAATCTGGAAACTCCAAGCATCATCAATGGATCCCAAACCCGAGGCGAGTTGGAGCACTATCTCTCGGGGGCAGGTGAACTTTTCCCGGTCTCCTGCAAGTTTGAGCTAGTGGTCACCGATGACGATGATCTCATCGCCGAAGTCTCCATCGCTCGGAATTTTCAAAATGATGTCGCAACGCTTTCCATCGCCGGCCGCAAGGGCGTTTTAGATGAACTAGAAGATCGACTACAGAAGGCATCTCCAGAACTCCAACTGCGAAAGTCAGAGACTCAGAGATCCGAAGATTACTATGACACAGAAAAGCTTCTGCAAGTTATAACCGCGCTCATCCCAGCCGAACTCTGGCCAAAACCAAAGGAGCGCGATGATCCTAAGAAGGTTTACACTTATAGTATGAAAGCCAAATGTTTGAAGGACTTTCAGGAGACATACAATCGCGCAAAGGACCCTGCGTCCGAGGGATATCACGAAGCCAAAGCCCTTTACAACTTCTACCTCGACATAGCGCCAATAGCACGAGAGCTGTATGAGAAATGGAAGCGACACCCGGATTTCTCTGGCACAGGCATTCGATCAATAGAACGGGAAGGGCGTCAGATTATTGATGTTCCGGATGGCATCATTTTTCCCATACTCGCTTCCTTGTCAGCATTCGCGAAAAAAGTAAAAGGCAAATGGACTATCGTCGCGCCGCAAGTCTTCAATGACTCAGAGATAATTCACGCAGCTAAGGCCCAGTACATGAACGTTGCCCATAGCAACCCTTGGAATATGGGAAAAAATCAAGCCATTTATTCCTCGCTGTTTCAAATCACCAACATCTACAAAAAGGTGAGCAGCGGGTAAATTGGGGCGGCTGAAGCTCGATGAGGCATTGGCGGAGGCGCATACTCAAAGATTGTCGGCATGCCCCTCCCCCACCTATCGCCTGTTCCGCTGCGCTATCCTCGAAGAATGGCAGTTCACGTGCGCGAGTACGGGCACTACATCGGTACTGCCCCCAAGTCTCGCTCTCGGCTGGGGACGAACGCTGAAGATCGGCGCGACGCAAGCCCCATCGGTGAGCGCTGAACTCAACCCGCTAAGTCCGCGGTACGATAATTCCTCGAGACAACCCCGAGGATAGCAAGGTCCGGCGCCATGCCCCCAGCCTCACCCGATCTGTCCGCAATCCGCCCCGGCCTCAGCGGCACGGCTGACCTCATCGTTGCGCCCGAGCATACGGCGCCTCATGTCGGCTCGGGGCGGATCGTGGTGCTGGCGACGCCCGTGATGATCAACGTCATCGAGGCGGCGGCGCTGGCAGCGATGGAGCATCTGCTGCCGGCCGGATATCAGAGCCTCGGCATCCACCTCGACGTGCGCCATTTCGCGGCGACGCCCGTCGGCTTGCGCATCACCGCGCAGGCGGAGGTGACCGCGGTCGAAGGCCGCATGATCACGTTCCGGGTCGAGGTGCGCGACGAGCGCGAGCTGATCGGCGACGGCACGCACCAGCGCGTGGTGGTCAACGTGGCGCGTTTCGACGAGCGTGTGCGGCGCAAGGCGAACGGGCCGGCCTGAGCGGTGTCACGCACTTCGCACGAGCCGCCGCCAAGGCAGCGGCGTCAAAGACCCTCCGGACCCTTCCCTGGCGGAATTCTCGGCAGCTCGGGCGGGGGCGATGGTCCTATCGTTTCCACGCGGTGCGCGGCCAGCCGCATGAAGGCCTCCACCATGGCGGCATCGTGATACTCGTCGACGCGCACGATCTGCCCGTTCCTGGCGGTGAAGACCATGCGCTTGCTGCCCGACAGAACTTCCCCGGTCGCTCGGTGACGATAGGCAAAGCGCACCTGTGCGCGCACCACGTCGCCGTCAACGGACATGATCGTCGGCTCGTATTTCAGATAATCGAACTGGGTGAGAACGTCGTAGAGGGCATGGCGGCAGTTGTCCCTGCCGCGCGTCTCGCCGCCGTGAGGCAAGGCCGTCTCGGAGATGTAAAGCATGTAGACGACGTCCTCGTTGGCGAGGCTGAGCGCCATCTCGACGTCCTGCACGGTCCAGTAGGTGAAGAACGAGTTTACGATGGCCCAGCTGTCCATGACGCAATCTCCACGTGCGAAGATTGCCGCCAAAGAATCGGATCTGCCACAAAAATCCGCGTACGTCCTAAGTCGATATTGCGCCTGGTCTGAACGGCCACGCGGGCGGCGCCGCGGAAGTGGCGGACTTACGTCGCCTCCTGCTGCTTCTGCAGCTCGGCGTCCTTCGCCGTCGAACGTTGCAGGGCGGGGCGTTCGGCAAGGCGCGCCGAGTAGGCCGCGAACTCGGGCCGCTGCGGCAGCAGACCGAAGATCGTGCCCCAGCGGATGCCCGAGCCGATCACCACGTCGGCGGCCGTGAACTGGCTGCCCATGAGGTACGGGCTCGCGGCGGCTGCGGCCTTGGCCAGCACGTCCACCACCGTCTCATACTCGCCGAAGCCGAGGGCCGCGCGCGGCGGGTCCTCCTTGCGCGGAAACCGCTTCTCCATGATGGCGGGCTCCACGCAGCTCGGGCCGAAGAATAGCCACTTCAGGTAGACGCCGCGCCGCGGGTCGCCCACCGGGATATTCAGCTTCGCCTGCGGAAACTCGTCGGCGAGATAGGCGCAGATGGCGGCCCCTTCCGTGATGACGGTGTCGCCGTGCCTCAGCGCCGGCACCTTGCCCATCGGATTGATGGCAAGGTACTCGGGCTTCAAGTTCTCCCCCTTCTTGAAACTGACAAGATGAATGTCATACGGCTGGCCCAGCTCCTCCAGCATCCAGTGCACGATCGAGGAGCGGGACGGGGCGGCGTGATAGAGCGTCAGCTTGGCCATTGCGAAACTCCTTGAACCACCTATCTATGACAACGCTGCTTCCCTCCCAGTGTTGCCCGTCATTGAGCCGGATTTGGGAAGACTTGCCTGCGGCAAGCCGCGCAGGACAAGAGGGCGCAGCTTGGGATATTGGAGGCCGTTTGCATGCCGCCGATGACGGCGGGCGGATCGTGGGCGCTGGGTGACGGATCGAGAAAGGATGCAATGAGGGACTTCAAGGAACAAAAGCTGGACGAGCGCATGAGGCGCGCTGCCGAGGCCAAGCGGCAGATACTCGAGAAATTCCGGTCTCGGCCTGCCGACGACGATCCCGCCGTGCTCGAGCGAAGGGCCAAGAGGGCCGAGATCGCCGCAGCACGTGCGGCTCGCGAGGCCGAGCGCAAGCGAATCAAGGAAGAGCAAGCCGCGGCCAAGGCTGCTCAGGAGGCCGTCGAGAAAGCCGCCCGGATCGAGCGCGAGAAGCGCGAGGCCATCGAGCGCGTAATCCGCGAGGCCGCGGAGGCCGCCGAGCGCAAGGCCGAGCGCGACCGGCGCTACGCCGCACGCAAGGCGCGGGCGCAGAAGCGCTGAGGGCCTGCACCCTCCCCGCAGGCTTTAGTCCGGGTGGAGCTTGGCGACCTCGCACCCGGCACGGTCTTCGACCGACACGGGTGCTGAGCCGACGGACCGGACCGTCGGCCATGCCTTTCTCCCGGTGATCGCGGCATAGTAGAGCGCAAGCTTGCCTCGCCAGCAACGCAGCTGGCGCATCGCGCGAGCCTCGCAACGCACCGCTCGGAGCGTGCCGAGCCGCCTTTCCATTGATCCTCTGCCTCATCCGCGGGTTTCTCCCGATTTCGCCGACCACCCTCGACGTGCAGGGCTTGGCGACCGAACAAGATCGGTCCTGTCATCTGCTTGGAGGTGTGAAATGGCGAACGTGCTACGTGCAGTGTTGGCGGGCGTTGCGATCGTCGCATCCACTGGAGCAGCACCCAGTGCTTTCGCACAGTCGCAGCAGCTTCCGCCGAAGGCAGCGCCGCCCGCGCAGCAGCAGCAACAGCCGCCACCCCAGCAGTCCCAACAGCCCTCATCGACGGGGCTGCGCGAGCGCGTTGCCGATGCGATCCGCCAAGTGCAGAGCGCCTGCGGTGATGAGCTGCGCAACTTCTGTAGCACCGTGACGCCTGGCGATGGCCGGCTCCTGTTGTGCATGCAGGCACACGAGGACAAGCTCAGCTCCCGGTGCGAGCTGACGCTGTTCCAGACTTCCCGCAACGTTGCGCAGGCCATGCACCGCATCGAGCGCATCGCCGAGGCCTGCTGGAACGACATTCAGGCACGCTGCATCGGCAATGGGTCGATCGCCAAGTGCATGATCGACAACCGCGCCTCGCTGTCTCCCGCGTGCCAGTCCGTCGTCGCCGCCATTCAACAGGAGAGCCCCGAGCAGCAGCCCCGGCTGGCCGACTTTACCGGGAAGCCGGTCTTCAGCTCGGACGGCATCAAGCTCGGCCAGGTCACGAATGTGCAGTTTGCCCCCGACGGAAGCCTGCAGATGATCCAGGCGGAGCTCGGCGGCTGGCTGGGATTGGGCGCAACCCAGGTGCTCATCAGTCCCGATGAGTTCGAGCAGCGCAGCGATCGCCTCGAGCTCAAGATGGCCGCGGACCAGGTCTGGTCGGCGATATCAGGGCAGAAGCAATAAGAGCCTGCCGCGGAGGCAGCGTCAGGCGCCGCGAACCGACACTCTCACGGTCTTTGCCGCGCCCGACGTGGCCCCTGCGCGGTCGGCGACGACGACGTCGAAGCTGGCGGTGGATCCGTTGGTCCCGTCGTGGGTGAAGCTGACGGCGCCGTTCCGCAGGTCGGCTTGCGTGAACTGGCTCACGGGCCGCGCCGGCGAGCCGGCAAGCGAGATGAAGCCGTGCGTGGCCTTCGACACCGTGAACGTCAGGTCGTCGGCCGAGTCGTCGGGATCGAGCGCGGTGAGATCCTGCATCGTGATCCGGACGGAGCGGCCCCTGTCGACTGCGAGATCGAGGTCGCCCGCCAGAGTCGGCGGCACGTTGCGCACCTCGGCGCTGAGATTGCCTCCGGCCTCGAGCGCGAGCTGCCCGTATTGGACGTTGCCGCTGACCGAGCCGGAGCTGCGGATGCTGATCAGGTGCTTGACGACGACATTGCCTTCGAGCGTGCCCAGCACCTCGGCGTTGTCCGTCCGGACCGTGCCGTAGAGCCGTCCGCCCTCGTGCACCAGCACCTTCTCGGCCGCCAGCTGGCCCTCGACGTAGCCGTAAATCTCGATCTGGCGGCAGTTGCGAATTTCGCCCTGTATGGCGGTGTCTTCCCTGACAACGAGTACGCCGCTCACTGACACTTCCCCATCCCTGACCGCTCACACGCCCGCGAGCTTGGATAGCAATTTAGCCAACTTCGGGGCCAAGTTCCGCGCCCGAGCCCTGTTTGATAGGCTGGCAGCCCGCAGCGGCACTTTCGGAGAGGCCAGCCCACGGTGTCCAAGCGCAGCGCAGGTCTCCTCCTCTACCGGGGCCCCGAGCCCGAGGTTCTGCTCGTCCATCCGGGCGGGCCGTTCTGGGCCCGCAGGGACGATGGCGCCTGGAGCATCCCCAAAGGCGAGTACGAGGAGGGCGAGGAGCCCGAGACCGCAGCCAGGCGCGAGTTCGCCGAGGAGACCGGCTATGAGCCCGCCGGCTCGGCGCTTGCGCTCGGGTCCTTCCGCCAATCGGCCGCCAAGACGGTGATGGTGTGGGCGCTGGAAGGCGACTTCGATCCAGCCACGCTTCAAAGCAACACCTTCACGATGGAGTGGCCGCCGCGGTCCGGGCACCTCGGGACGTTTCCGGAGGTCGATCGCGCGGCGTGGTTCACGCCGCCGCAAGCCGAGCGCAAGATTCTGAAAGGGCAACTGCCCATCCTCGATGCGCTCTACCGAAAGCTGCGCGAACGCGGGCCCCGCAAAGGCGTTTAGCAAGCGGGTAAGCATAAGCTCGTTGCCCGCGAGCGTTCTCTTTCGCCGCAGCGGCGGGAGCCGCGCAGGCCAGCGCAAGCGGCGGGCTGCGCAGCCTGTGGGACACGATCACGAGCGTGCTCAAGTAGCGACCGCTATCGGCCCTTCCAGTTGGGCTTGCGCTTCTCGGCGAAGGCCTTCGGGCCTTCGATCGTATCCTCGCTCGTGGTCAGAGCCACGTAGGCGGGATAGTTCATATTGCGCATGGCCGTCTCGAGAGAGGGAACGTCGAGCGAGCGCAGCACCGCCTGCTTGGTTGCGCGCACGCTCATGGGCGAGCACTCCAGGATCATCTGCGCCCAGCGTCGCGCCTCCTGCATGAGATCGGCGTGCGGCACGACGGCCGTGACGAAGCCCATCTCGTAGCCCTCCTGCGCCGACACGTGCCGGCCGGTGAGCAGCATGCCCATGGCCTTCTTGAGCGGAATGGTGCGTGGCAGCCTTTGGAGTCCGCCGCCGCCAGCAGCAAGGCCCACGCGCGGCTCGGGCAGTGCGAACTTCGCGCGATCGGAGGCAATGATGAGGTCGCACGCCAGCGCGATCTCGAAGCCGCCGCCCATGGCGATGCCGTTGACGGCCGCAATCACCGGCTTGTCGAGGTCGTGGCGGAAGGTGAGGCCGCCGAAGCCCTTCGGCGGCGAGACCGGCCGCTTGCCGGTCTTGGCCCTGAGCTCGGCATGATACTTGAGGTCGTTGCCGGCCGAGAACGCGCGGTCGCCGGCGCCGGTGATGATCGCTACCCACAGCTCGGGATTGGCGGCGAACTCATCGAAGGCATCCGACAGCTCCTGGCTCGCCATCGGGTGCAGCGCGTTGAGCACGTCGGGCCGGTTGATGGTGACGAGCATCAGCCGTCCGTCGATCTCGACCTTGCTGAATTGGCCCATCGTTCGCTTCCTTCTTGTCCGGTCTACAAGGCGCGTCCGGTGTACTTGGCGATCTCGCCTGCGATACCGCGCCTGAAGGCCAGCACGCACAGGATGAAGATGAAGCCCTGGATGATCGTCACCCACTGTCCGAACTGCGCCAGGTAGTTCTGCATGCCGACGATGATGAAGGCGCCGACCACGGGCCCGAATACGGTACCAAGGCCGCCGACCAGCGTCATCAGCACCGCCTCGCCCGACATGGTCCAGTGCACATCGGTGAGCGAGGCGAGCTGGAAGACGATCGCCTTGGTCGAGCCGGCCAATCCCGCCAGCATCGCCGACAGCACGAAGGCCATCAGCTTGTAGCGCTCGGTGCGATAGCCGAGCGAGACGGCGCGCGGCTCGTTCTCGCGGATGGCCTTGAGGACCTCGCCGAACGGCGAGTGGATGATGCGGTACATCAGCAGCAGCGCGCCGAACACGATGGCGAACACGACGCAATACATGATCGTCTGGTTCTTGAGATCGAGCAGGCCGAACATCATGCCTCTCGGCACGGCCTGGATGCCATCCTCGCCGCCGGTGAAGGGCGCCTGCACCGCGAAGAAAAAGATCATCTGCGCGAAGGCGAGCGTCGTCATGGCGAAGTAGATGCCCTGGCGCCGGATGGTCAGCATTCCGGTCACCACGCCCAGGGCGACCGCCGCGCCGGTCCCGGCGAGAATCGCCACCTCCGGCGGCAATCCCCACACCTTGGCCGCGTGCGCACTCACATAGCCCGCAAGGCCGAAGAACATGGCGTGCCCGAACGAGAGCAGGCCACCGAAGCCGACGAGCAGGTTCACCGCGCAGGCGAACAGGGCGAAGCACATCGCCTTCATCAGGAACAGCGGGTAGATGAAGAACGGCGACACGATGAAGAACAGCGCCAGCAGGCCGAGGAACTTCAGCGCGCTGCGCCCGGCCTCGCCCGCCTTGGCCATGCCGCCGTGCTCGACCGCGCCCGCCTGCGCCGCAGCCCGTCCGAACAGTCCGGACGGCTTGACCAGCAGCACCAGCGCCATGATGACGAAGATGACGGTGCTGGACGCTTCGGGATAGAAAACCTTGGTCAGCCCCTCGATCACGCCGAGCGCAAAGCCGGTGATGATGGAGCCCATGATCGACCCCATGCCGCCGATCACCACCACGGCGAACACCACGACGATGAGGTCTGCGCCCATCAGCGGGTTCACCTGGTAGATCGGCGCCGCCAGCACGCCGGCCAGCGCGGCAAGGCCGACGCCGGCGCCGTAGGTCAGCGTGATCATGCGCGGCACGTTGACCCCGAACGCGCGCACGAGAGCGGGATTCTCCGTGGCCGCGCGCAGATAGGCGCCGAGCTTCGTGCGCTCGATCAGGAACCATGTGATGAGACACACGCACAGCGAAAACACGATGACCCATGCCCTGTAGTTGGGCAGGAACATGAACGACAGCCGATGGCCGCCCTGCAGCGCATCGGGGATGGGATAGGGAATGCCGGAGGTGCCGTACTCGTGGCGGAAGGCGCCTTGAATGACCAGCGCCAGTCCGAAGGTCAGCAGCAGCCCGTAGAGGTGATCGAGGTTGTAGAGCCGCTTCAGCATCGTGCGCTCGATCACGACGCCTGTAATCGCCACGGCGATCGGCGCGATCAGCAGCGCCCACCAGTAGTTGATGCCTAGATACTGAAGCAGGAAGTAGGCCACGAACGCGCCCATCATGTACTGGGCGCCGTGCGTGAAGTTGATGATGTTGAGCATGCCGAAGATGACGGCAAGCCCGAGACTCAGCATCGCATAAAACGAGCCGTTGATCAGCCCGAGGAGAAGTTGGCCAAACAAGGCCTGCGGCGGAATACCCAGAAAGTCGAACATGCTCTGCTCGTCGACAGTCGCGTAGCAATAGGCCGCTCCGTCGGCGTGCAGCCGGCGGAACGGCCCGGTGGCGCCGATCGGCTACTTCTTGACGAGGGGGCAGTCGCCCTTGTCCATCGGGCGGAAAGCCTCCTCCGCCGGGATGGTGGCGCGCACCTTGTGATAGTCCCAAGGACCCTTCGACTCCTCGGGCTTCTTCACCTCGACCAGATAAGCCGGATGGATCTTGCGGCCGTCCGCACGGATGCTGCCTTTGCCGAACAGCGGATCGTCGGTCGGCATCTCCTTCATCTTGGCGACGACCTTGGCGCCGTCGGAGGCATCCTTGAGCGCCTCGATGGCCTTGAGGTAGTGCGTCACGGCCGAGTAGACGCCGGCGTGGACCATGGTCGGATGCACGCCCTTGAACTGCGGCGCAAACCGCTTGGCGAAGGCGCGCGTCTGCTCGTTCTGATCCCAATAGAACGTCTCGGTGAAGATCAGGCCTTGCGCCGTCTTGAGGCCGAGGGCGTGCACATCCGTGATGAACACGAGCAGCCCGGCCAGGTTCTGCCCGCCCGCAACGATGCCGAACTCGGCGGCCTGCTTGATCGAGTTGGTGGTGTCGCCGCCCGCATTGGCAAGCCCGATGATCTTGGCCTTCGAGGACTGCGCCTGCAGCAGGTATGAGGAGAAGTCGGAGCTATTCAGCGGATGGCGGACCTTGCCCAGGACCTTGCCGCCGGCAGCCAGCACAACCGCCTCGGTATCCCGCTCGAGCGCGTGCCCGAACGCATAGTCGGCAGTCAGAAAGAACCAGGTGTCGCCGCCGGTCTTGATGATGGCATTGCCGGTGCCGTTGGCGAGCGCCCAGGTGTCGTAGGTCCAGTGCACGGTGTTCGGCGTGCAGGCCTTGCCCGTCAGGTCGGCCGTCGCCGCGCCCGAGACGAGCAGCACCTTGTTCTTCTCCTTGACGACGCCGTTGACCGCCAGCGCCACCGCGGAGTTCGGCACGTCGACGATGACATCGACCTTGTCGACGTCCAGCCACTGGCGCGCCACCGTCGTGCCGACGTCCGGCTTGTTCTGGTGGTCGGCAGAGACGAACTCCACCTTGATGCCTTTCTTCTCGGCGCCGAAATCCTCAGCAGCCATGCGAGCCGCGAGAGCCGAGCCCTGGCCCGACAGGTCCGAGTACAGGCTCGACATGTCCGTCAGGATGCCGATCTTCACCGAGGTCTGCGCGTGGGCCGCAGTCGCCGTGCCGAGCGCGGCAGCGAGAGCCAGAGCTCTCCAAATTGTCCTGTCCACCATGTCGTCTCTCCTCCCAGGAAAAAAGGTTGCGTCAGACGCCCAGATAGGCGTGCAGCTTGTCCATGTTCGCCGCCAGCTCGGAATTGGCGAAGCTGTCGATGATGCGGCCGTGCTCCATCACGTAGTAGCGGTCCGCCACCGTCGAGGCGAAGCGGAAATTCTGCTCGACGAGGAGGATGGTAAAGCCGTTCTCCTTGAGGCGGCGGATGGTGCGGCCGATCTGCTGGATGATGACGGGCGCCAGGCCCTCCGTCGGCTCGTCCAGCAACAGCAGGCGCGCGCCCGTGCGCAGGATGCGGGCGATCGCCAGCATCTGCTGCTCGCCGCCGGAGAGCTTCGTGCCCTGGTTCGACGACAGCCGATCCTTCAGGTTCGGAAACAGCTCGAAGATCGCGTCGAGCGACAGTCCGCCGGGCCCGATCTCGGGCGGCAGCATCAGGTTCTCCCTGACCGACAGGCTCGCGAAGATGCCGCGCTCCTCGGGACAGAAGGCGATGCCCAGCTTGGCAATGCGCTCGGGCGACAAGCCGATCAACTCGCGTCCGCCGAAATGGACGCTGCCGGTCCGCTTTCCGACCAGGCCCATGATGGCCTTCAGCGTCGTCGTCTTGCCGGCGCCGTTGCGGCCCAGCAGCGTCATGACCTCGCCCGGCATGATGTCGAGGTCGACGCCGTGCAGGATGTGGCTCTCGCCGTACCAGGCCTGCAGCCCGCGGAGCAGGAGCGCGGGGCTCCCTACGACCGCCGATGTGGACGGCTCTGCGATGGCAGTCTGTTCAGCCATGTCCGACGCCCATGTACGCCTGTTGCACCTTGGGATCGTTGGCGACGGTCGCGTAGTCGCCCTCCGCCAACACAACGCCGCGTGTCAGCACCGTGATCCAATCCGAAAGCTTGGCCACGACGGAAAGATTGTGCTCTACCATTAGAATCGTGCGATCCGCCGAGATGCGCTTGATCAGGTCCGCGATGCGCTCGATGTCCTCGTGGCCCATGCCGGCCATCGGCTCGTCGAGCAGCATCATCTCGGGATCGAGCGCCAGCGTTGTGGCGATCTCCAGCGCGCGCTTGCGCCCGTAGGGCAGCTCCACAGCGGCCAGGTTGCGCGCATCCGCCAGACCGACCGCCTCCAGCAACTCTTCGGCTCGCTCGTTGTAGCTGTCCAGCACGCTTTTGGAGCGCCAGAAGTCGAACGATGCGCCGCGCTTGCGCTGCAGGGCGACGCGGACGTTCTCGAGCACGCTCAGGTGCGGGAACACGGCCGATATCTGGAACGATCGCACCAGACCGCGTCGCGCCACATTGGCCGGCGCGTACGACGAGATGTCATGCCCATTGAAGACGATGGTTCCGCGCGATGCCGGCAGGAACCGGGTCAACAGATTGAAGCAGGTGGTCTTTCCGGCCCCGTTCGGACCGATCAAGGCGTGGATGGTGCCGCGCCGCACTGCCAGGTTGACGCCGTTGACGGCAACAAAGCCAGCAAACTCCTTCGTAAGATCACGCGCCTCGAGGATAATGTCGTCAGCCATTGAGATGCCCGTAAGCACGGCCCGTACCAGACAGCCGCGCGCACAGTTACACGCAGCCATGCGGTTCCGGCAAGCTCGGATCGAGAATAAGGAATTCGCCTTTAGTCATTAGGTGAATGCTGTTGCGGAACGCCGGCATCATGATGTTTCCTTATTGGCAGGGCGTTCTGTTGGGATGATTTGACGGCGTTCGGCTTTCGCACTACCTCAGCAGAGATGTCGAAGGGACGGCTCGCTCTGACAAGCCGGATATGTTCATTTTGGCTGGCGCCCCTGATGGTGGCGGCAGCCGCCTTTGCGTGTCTCGGCGCGGCCCAAGCTCAGACCTGCTCCCGCGATGCTTTTGCCAAGATCGTCAATGATTCGGGCGCCGCGCTCCGACGGCTGAGCGCCGAGAGCCAGCCCAAGCTGCAGGCAGGGTTCCGCAAGCTCAAGGAGAAGAACGGCTGGCGCGAGGAGGACTATCTCGACAAGGCCAGCGCTCTTCTTTCCGACGAGAGGACCGAGGCCTTCGACCAGAAGTCGTCCGAGCTGCTGGCGCGCCTGGACCGGTTGGCCGATGAGGCGCCGAACGCCCCCGATGCCTGCTCACGGCTGGCCGAGCTCGAGGCCACCGCGCTCGAGCTGCAGGCGACCGTGCGCGCCAAGACCGAGCACCAGCTTGCCCGCCTCAATGAGGCTATCGGCGAGTCCGCTGCCGCCAAACCGCAGCCCAAGCCTCTGCCGGGGACGGCGCCGCAGGCCAAGGCCCCGCCGAAGGAGCGCCCTGCGGCGAAGGAGCCCGCCGCCGCACCGCGGGAACAGGCAGGCAAGGACAGGACACCCCCCAAGTCCATGGACAAGGGCTGGAGCGTCAGCAGCAATCAGCAGCCATCCTCTGCCGAGCAGGCCATCCCGCCGATGCAGGGCGGGGGCGTGACTCAGTTGCCCCCGATCCAGGCCCCATCGGAGGACGGCTATACGATCGACGAGATCAGGTCCGCCTCCCGCGGCTTCTTCGGTAACGTCTCGACGGGCCTGGCCAGCGTCATCGAATATGCTTTCGCCAAATTGGGGCGGCCCACCGGCTATGTGCTGGGCAACGAAGGCGGCGGGGCTTTGATTGCCGGCGTGCGTTACGGCAAGGGCATGCTGTACCTGAGGGAGGGCGGCACGCGCGAGGTGTACTGGCACGGGCCCTCGATCGGCTACGACCTCGGCGCAGCAGGCTCCAAGACCATGTTCTTGATCTATCGCCTGCGCAATCCGGAGAGCCTGTTCAGCGGCTTCTCCGGCATCGACGGATCGGCCTACGTCGTCGGCGGGGTCGGCCTCACCCTGCTGACGGACGGCAATACGGTCATGGCGCCGATCCGCTCGGGCCTCGGCCTGCGCGTCGGTGCGAACATCGGCTACATCCGCTTTACACCGCGGCCGACCTGGAACCCGTTCTAGGTTCGGCGTGCTCAGCGCCGCTTGCGCGGGTGCCGACCGCCCGCCGGCTTGCACGGACGGGCCTGAAGGGTGCACGTCCAGCTTCCGCTGCCACGGTCGCAGCTCACGCTCTTGCCTTCCGCAAGGCGCCAGCTACCCCAGTTGTTGCCGTATTCCCATGCCGTGAAGCTGGCCCACGACTCGATGGCCTCGGCTTCCGCCTGTTTGCGGCTGCCGGCCCCGTTGCTCGCACCATCGTGGTAGTGATCGAGCATGCAGATCTTCCCGCCGACGCGGACCTGGGCATGCAGCGCGTCGAGACCTGTCTCCTGCGCCATGGCCGGCGCGGCCAAACTGCATGCTGCGGCGGCGAGCACCGCCCTCGCGTACCACGACAACATTCCCATCCCCCACGTCGAGTGAACGAAGCAAGTTTCGGCAGACAATGACTGATTTGCCCGCCCAACTCTTGCGCCAGCGTGTCACAGACAGCCGTTTTCTGGGGACGCGTGCAGATCGGCGACACCGCGGGGCCAGACTCGCGAGCGCGCCGACTATCGCGCCAGGATCCGCTCGAGGGCCGCACGGATCGAGGCCGGAATCGGGACCGGCTTGTTGCTCGCCCTGTCGACGAACACGTGCACGAAATGGCCCTCGGCGCGCGCGGTCTCCTCGCCTTCGCCGAACAGGCCGATCTCGTAGCGGGCCGACGAGTTGCCGAGGCGACCGACACGCAAGCCGCCCTCGACCACCTCGGGGTAGGTGAACGACTTGAAGAATCGGCACTGCGTCTCGACCGCAATGCCGATCACCGAGCCGTTGTGGATGTCGAGCTTGCCCGGATCGATCAGGTACCGGTTCACCAGCGTGTCGAAGTAGGAATAGTAGACCACGTTGTTCACGTGGCCGTAGATATCGTTATCCATCCAGCGCGTCGGGATGGGCATGAAATGGGGATAGTCGCCGCGCCGGCTTGCTGCCGGCCTCTCAGCGCTCATGGTGCAGCCTTCCTGCAGAGAGCATGCAAGCCTCGTCTCCTACTTGGCGGCGATGATCGCGATCTCGACCAGGCATTGCGGATCGGCCATCTTGGCTTCCACGCAGGCCCGCGCCGGCAGATGCTGGGGGTCCGCCCACTCGAGCCAGGCAACGTTCATGGCATCGCGCAAGCGAATGTCGGCGACCCAGATGACCGCCGACAGCACCTTCGACTTGTCGCTTCCGCACAGCTTCAGGTAGCGATCGACATCGGCCAGCGCCTGCCGGGTCTGCCCGGTGACATCGAGGCTCGTGTCGTCCGCTATGGTGCCGGCGGTGAACACCCAGCTACCGACCTCGACCACATTGGCCAGGATCGGCTCGAGCTCGCGGCGTGTGATGATCATGCCGGGCGCGTTATTTCACCGCGACGACCGCAATCTCGACCAGCAGCTTGGGATCGGCGAGCTTGGCCTCGATACAGGCCCGCCCCGGCAAGTCCTTGCCGCCGGTCCACTCGTTCCACGCCACGTTCATGCCGTCGCGCAGGCGGATGTCGGGCACCCAAATGGTCGCCGACACGATCTTGCTCTTGTCGGTGCCGGCGAGCTTCAAGACCCGGTCGATCTCCGCCAGGACCTCCTTCGTCTGCCCCGTCACGTCCAGCGATCTGTTCTCGGCCGTGAGGCCTGCGGTGAACACGAAGCCGTTGGCCTCCACGGCCTTCGACAGGATCTTGGCCGGCTCGTACCGCTTGATGGTCATGACGCTCTCCCGTGTGCTTGTGGACGGCGAACTGAGAGACTCTTAGCACGCGCTCGAGGGTCTGCCAGCCCGGAACTGCCGGGCCGCCTCGCGCCCGCATGGCAGGAGCGCGCTTGTGCGACAAGGGCCGAAGGAAGTATTGCCTGACGGAGCGCAGGCGCGGAGGTCGAGCATGGCAGAGCCGATCGTCGGATTCATCGGCCTCGGGTTGATGGGCACGGGCTTCACCAGGCGCCTCATCGCCAAAGGCTGCCGTGTCGTCGGCTTCGACACCGTGCCGCAGAGGATCGACGCCGCGGCGAGATACGGCGTGGAGCCCGCCGCTTCGCCGGCCGATGTCGCCCGCAAGGCCGATCTCGTGCTCGCCTGCGTGACGGCGACGGCCAGTGTCGAGGCGGTGATCGCGGGCGAAGGCGGCATCCGCAGCGCCGGCCGCCTCGACGGCAAGGTCTTCGTCGATCACTCCACCACCGAGATCGAGGCGACCCGGCGGCTGGCTGACCTGCTCGCGCGTGACACCGGCATGGCCTTCGTCGACGCCCCCGTGTCGGGCGGACCGGGCGCCGCGGAGGCGGGCACTCTCGCCATCATGGCGGGCGGCACGAAGGACGCGATTGCCAAGGTCGCCCCGGTGATGGCGCATCTGGGACGCTTCACGCACATGGGTGCGGTCGGTGCCGGCCAGGCCACCAAGCTCGTCAACCAGACGCTGGTCCTCACCAACTACTGCGTGATCGCGGAGGCGCTGAAGCTGGCCGAAGCCTATGGCGTCGACGCCGCCAAAGTGCCCGAGGCGCTGGCTCCTGGACACGCTGGCTCCAATCTTCTGCCGGTCCTGTTCGAGCGCATGATCGCCCGCGACTTCACGCCTCGCGGCTACGCCCGCCAGGTGCTCAAGGACCTCGAGATGCTGAACGATGCCGCCAAGGCCCGGCATCTGGCGCTGCCGATGGCGAGCCAGGCGCTTACGCTGTTTCGCCTGCTCAATGCGCAGGGCAAGAGCGAGCTCGATGGCGCCGCTGTCGTGTCGCTTTGGCCGGAGCAGCCCGCATGAGCGGCCGGCGCGATTGCTCGCAGGCTCAGGCCCGCATCGAGGAGCCGCTTCCATGAGCCTGCCCGACGCCCGCGCGCCGCTGATCTTCGCCGGCCTCGGCCACGGCCTGCATCACATTCTGACGGGCCTGTTCCCGACTGTCGTCCTGGTTCTGGTGCCGCTGTGGGACCTGCCCTACGAGGAGCTGATCGCACTGTGGACCATGGGCGCCCTCTTGCTGGGGCTCGGTGCGCCGGCGGCCGGCTGGCTCGCCGATCGCTGGGGTGAGATCCCACTCATGATCGCGTTCTATCTGGGTCTCGGCTCATCCGCGCTCGCATGCGGGCTCTCCGACGGTCCGCTGATGCTGCAGTTGGGCCTCGCCGCCATGGGCCTGTTCGGTGCCATCTATCATCCGGTCGGCACCGCCTGGATCGTCAAGAATGCGATAGCGCGGGGCCGCGCCATCGCCATCGTCGGCGTGTGCGGCGCCGTTGGGGTTGCGCTCGCCTCTCTTGTCGCCGCCGTTCTCACCGACCTCGGAGGATGGCGCCTTGCCTTCATCGTGCCGGGAATGCTGACGTTCAGCGCCGGCATGGCGCTGATCTGGTTCTACGCCACGGGCGGCGTCGCGGATCGCAGGGTGGACGCTCATCCGATCCCCGATCCCGATCCGACCGCCAGGCGCAATACGGCGATCATCCTGGTGATGACGATGTGCCTGACCTCGATTGTCTGGCACGCCTTCGCCACGATGCTGCCGAAGTGGCTGAGCCTAGAGCTTGCATCCTCGCTCAGCCAAGGCCTGACCGGCCTCGGTGCGCTGGTCACGTTCGTCTATCTCGTCGGCGCGATTGCGCAGTTCATCGGCGGCCACTTCGCCGATCGCGGCTCGGCCAAGCAGATCTACGTCGCAAGCTTCGTGCTCAAGCTCATCGCGTTCCTGCTGGCCTTGGCCGTGACGGGCTGGCCGGTGGTCGCCGTCGCGGCCGTCATCGCACTGGTGTTCGACATTGCCGCGCCGGTTGAGAATTTCCTGATCGCTCAATACGCGTCGGCGCGCCGCCGCGGCTTGACATATGGATTGAGGCACGGCATCGCCATCGTCTCTGCGCCGCTCGGCGTCCAGATCGTCTCTTGGCTGTATCACGAGGGCGACGGCTTCGGGACCCTCCTGCTGGCTCTGACGCTGATCACGCTCCTGATCCTGCTGGCCTCGCTTCTGCTGCCGGCGGACCAGTCGGGCGCGGCGCCGGCCGCAGAGGCGCCCCGGCCATGACACAGCGCCAGCGCGCAATGCACGTATTGCGTTTGCCGGTGCGGCCGGACATATCATTTGATTGCGTTAAGTGCGGAGCCCGGCCCGCCGTCGCCACCTTCCGGAGGCACGAATGAAGGCTGCATTCGCGACCGCGTCCGCCATAGCGGCCCTCGTCGCAGCCCTCGTCCTGCCGACGGCCGCCCAGCAACCGTATCAACCGTATAAGGCGCCCTCGCCTCCGGTGATGACGCCCAGGCTCGCTCCTCAGAAGCCGGCGCTGCAGCCCAACTGCACCTCGCAGGCCGAGTGCAAGGCGCTGTGCAGCCGGACGTGGAAGCAGTCGGGATACAGCAGCATGAGTGACTGCGCCATCTCGGCCTGCAGCCGCCTGCCGCCGAGCTGCGGACGGCTCGACTGACCGCCAAAGCCCGCGCCGCTACGTCGCCACCAGTCCGCCGTCGACCAGCAGCTCCGATCCCGTGACGAAGCCTGCCGCATCGCTCAGCAGCCAGACCACGGCAGCGGCGACCTCGCCAGGCTTGACCATGCGACCCATCGGGATCGCGGCGCCCATCTTCTCTCGAGCGCGGGCCGGATCTCGCGCCGTTGCGGCGATCGCGTCCGTCATATCGCCCTCGACGAAGGCCGGATGCACCGAGTTGCACCTGATCGGCGGGCGTTTGCGCGCACCCGACAGCGCGACCGACTTCGTCAGCAGCCGCACCGCGCCCTTCGACGCATTGTAGGCAGCGAGGTTGGCGCCCCCGACCATGCCGGACACCGACGACAGGTTGACGATCGACGCCGACCGCGATTTCGCCAGCAGCGGCATGGCATGCTTGCAGCCGAGGAACACGCCATCGACATTGACGGCCTGCACGCGCCGCCAGTCCGCCAGGCTGGTCTGCTCGACGTCACCCAGAATGACGATGCCGGCATTGTTGACCAGTCCGTCGAGGCGCCCGTGCCGGCGCGCAATCTCGGCCATGCCCTGGACCCACGCCGCTTCGTCGGTGACATCGAGCGGAAGCTCGACGCGCGGTCGGCCGGCAAGATCGGTGCGGATCGCCGTCCCGCCTGCGGCCTCGATCGCAGCCGAGATCGCGACGCCGAGCGTGCCTGCCGCTCCGGTCACGAGCACGATCCTTCCCTCCAAAGGTTTCCCGCTCCCTGTCATTGCGACCATTCCGACCTCCGCTGGCGATCCCGATCATGGATGCTGACCGCGGCTGACGATCGCCGCAAGTGCAGCCCATTTATCCGGCGGTAATACGCTGTCCCGAGGGGGGAGGCCGCCGGCCGTCCCGAGGCATGCCCTCGCCCGTCCCGAGGCATTCCGCGATCGCGGGGCTGCCCGTCCCGCCCCAGGGCGCTTTTTGTTGCAACTGATTTGCAACTGCAATATGGTGCGACGCAAAGCTCGAGACGGAGATGGTCGTGGCGCTCAGTTCCTTGCGGCGGTCGGCCGGGTCGGATCCGGCGCTTTCCGAGGACACAGGCTGGCGCCGCCCGCGGCGCGAGGCGGCGCTTGTCGACGTGCACCGCACAATTCCGGTCAAGGCGCAGGGCGGGCGGCTGCGCAAGCTGGCGGCCTTCCTGGGGCCCGGCTATCTCGTCGCCGTCGGCTACATGGACCCGGGCAACTGGGCCACCTCGCTCGCCGGCGGATCGAAGTTCGGCTACACGCTGCTCTTCGTCGCGCTCGTCTCCAACATCATGGCGATCGTGCTGCAGTCGCTCTGCGCGCGCCTCGCCGTTGCCTCCGGCCGCGACCTGGCGCAGGCCTGCCGCGACTCCTATCCGCGATGGGCAGCCTGGCCGCTGTGGGTTCTCGCCGAGGTCGCCATCATCGCCACCGACATCGCCGAGGTGATTGGAACAGCGATAGGCCTCAACCTGCTGTTCGGCGTTCCGCTCGAGATCGGCGTCATCCTGACGGCGCTCGACGTGTTCCTGATTCTGTATCTGCAGAAGCTCGGCTTTCGCTATCTCGAGGCCCTCATCATCACGCTGCTGGGCGTCATCGCCGCCTGCTTCACGATCCAGATTGCGCTCGCCGATCCGCAATGGGGCCAGCTCATCCGCGGCTTCGCGCCCACCACCGAGATCGTGCGCAACCCGGACATGCTCTATTTGGCCATGGGCATCCTCGGCGCCACGGTGATGCCGCACAACCTCTACCTGCATTCGGCCATCGTGCAGACCCGCGCCTGGGGCTCGAGCGTCGAGGAAAAGCGCGAGGCCATGCGCTACGCCACCATCGACTCGACCGTGGCGCTGATGTTTGCCCTCCTCATCAACGCGTCGATCCTGATCCTGGCGGCGGCCACGTTCCACAAGACCGGTCGCTCGGACGTGACCGAGCTCGGCCAGACGCACGCCCTGCTGGCACCTCTGCTCGGCTCCGGCATCGCGCCCTCGCTGTTCGGCATCGCCCTGCTCTGCTGCGGCCTGAACTCGACCGTGACGGCGACGCTCGCCGGCCAGGCCGTGATGGAAGGCTTCATCGACATCAAGCTGCAGCCGTGGATGCGCCGGCTCTTCACGCGCGCCATCGCCATCATACCGGCCGCCGGCGTGACGCTGCTGTATGGGGAATCGGAGACGGCCAAGCTGCTCATTCTGAGCCAGGTGATCTTGAGCCTTCAGCTGCCGTTCGCGGTCGTGCCCCTGGTTCAGTTCACCGCCAGCAAGGCCAAGATGGGGGAGCTCGTCGCACCCCTCTGGCTGGTTGCCTTCGCCGGTCTGATTGCTGCGGCGATCATTGCGCTCAATCTCAAGCTGCTGTGGGATACCGCGGTGGGCGCATAGGGCGCCATGGCGGCCTCACCTCGTGGCCGCCTGCTCGACGTCGATGCGGACGCTTCCCCTCTCCTGCGGCCATAAGGCGAACTGCACACCGTTCTTCAGCTCGAAGCGCGCCCCCAGGAGGACGCCGGTGAGCCAGCTTCCCGCCCGATCGAAGCTGATCTGGTCGGCGGCGCATGTCTCCTGCGTCACGATCGTGCGCGGCTCGATGGTCTGGCTCTCTCCGGCCACCGTGTAGGCGACCGCCACCGCCGCATGGTTCTCGATCCGGAATTTGATCTTCATGGACTCGGGGCGCCCGAAGAGCTGCACGGTCACGAACTTCTGGTCCTTATTGGGCGCCCGAGCGATGCCCACGCCGATCTCGGTGGCCATGGGCTCGGCCAGATTTCGCCGGTGCGCGGGCGAGGCCTTCCAGCCTGCCACGACCTGGCCTGCGAGACCCGCCGAGGTGAAGCCGCGGCTGTCGAGATTGAGCGCCAGATTTTCCGCCACCATGCAGTACTTGTAGCCGTGAGCGGCGGCACGCTGATGCGGCTCGCGCCCGTCGGCCTCATGCGCGAACTTGCCGGACTTGGCGAGGTAGCCCGCGAACCATTTCGCCGCCGCGGCAAGCTCCTTGCTCGGCGTCACGGGCGCCAGGCGCTGCTCCTGCCGGAACGCATTGGTCAGCGCGACGATGGCGGCTTCGGTCTGCGGCAGGTCGGGAAGCGCGGGCATACTTCATACGGATTGGTCGAGATCACTGAGCGAGGCGATGCGTACCTTTCTCGCGCGCTGCGGCGAAATAGCGGTGGCCGGCAATGACCAAAGTGCACCCGTGCTCGAGCGCAACACCATGATACGGCGCACCGAAGGGGTGTTGGTCGCGCAGCGCTTGCCGCCAAGATATGGTACCGAAGACCGCCCCGCAATCGGGGCGCGGAGACATGCAGCTTGAGCCGCCAACCGCCAGGCGCTAACCCATCCCCATGACCACGAAGCCGATTCTTCCGGGCCCCGGCCCGATCGAGCCTGTTCCCCTGCGCGAGGCGCTGGAGCAGCGCTACCTGGCTTACGCGCTCTCGACCATCATGCACCGGGCTCTGCCCGACGTGCGCGACGGCCTGAAGCCCGTGCACCGCCGCATCCTCTACGCCATGCGCGAGCTGAAGCTCGATCCGCAGGGCGGCTTCAAGAAGTGCGCCAAGATCGTCGGCGAGGTGATGGGCAACTTCCATCCGCACGGCGACCAGGCGATCTACGATGCCCTTGTGCGTCTGGCCCAGGATTTTGCCGTCCGCTATCCGCTGGTCGACGGGCAAGGCAACTTCGGCAACATCGACGGCGATAACGCCGCCGCCATGCGCTACACCGAGAGCCGCCTGACGCTCACGGCCGAGGCGCTGCTCGCGGGCATCGACGAGGACACCGTCGATTTACGTCCGACCTACGACGGCAGCAACCAGGAGCCCGTCGTCCTCCCTGCCGCGTTCCCCAATCTTCTGGCCAACGGCTCGGCCGGCATCGCCGTGGGCATGGCCACCAACATCCCGCCGCACAATGCCGAGGAGCTGTGCTCGGCCCTGCTGCATCTCATCAAGCATCCCAACGCCACCATCGAGAAGCTCGTTGAGTTCATCCCCGGCCCCGATTTCCCGACCGGCGGCATTCTCGTGGAGCCGCGCGACTCGATCCTGGAGGCCTACAAGACCGGCCGCGGCGGCTTCCGCCTGCGCGCGCGCTGGCACAAGGAGGACACCGGCCGCGGCGGCTACCAGATCGTCGTCACCGAGATGCCCTATCAGGTGCAGAAGGCGCGGCTGGTGGAACGCATCGCCGAGCTGATCCAGGAGAAGAAGCTCTCGCTGCTGGGCGACGTGCGCGATGAATCCGCGGCAACCGTGCGGCTGGTGCTGGAGCCCAAGTCGCGCGCCGTCGATCCGCTCGTGCTGATGGAGAGCCTGTTCCGCCTCACAGAGCTCGAGGTGCGCTTCGGCCTCAACATGAACGTCCTGTCGTCGGGGCAGATTCCCGGCGTGCTCAGCCTGCGCGATGTCCTGCGCCAGTGGCTCGACCACCGCCGCCAGGTTCTCGTGCGACGCAGCCAATTCCGCCTGGGCAAGATCGAGCATCGCCTCGAGGTGCTCGACGGCTATCTCATCGCCTACCTCAACATCGACGAGGTGATCCGCATCGTCCGCTTCGAGGACGATCCCAAGCAGCGGCTGATGGCACGCTTCAAGCTGACCGAGACTCAGGCCGACGCCATCCTCAACCTGCGTCTGAAGGCCCTCTCCAAGCTCGAGGAGGTTGAGATCCGCGCCGAGCACGACAAGCTCACCAAGGAGCGGCGCGACCTCAAGCAACTCCTCAAGTCGGACGACCTGCAGTGGGAGCGCATCGCCTCCGAGATCCGCGAGACACGCGAGCTCTACTCCAAGAAGACCGAGCTCGGCCGCAGGCGGACGACATTCGCCGACGCGCCGTCGATCGAGATCGACATCGAGCAGGCGATGATCGAGAAGGAGCCGATCACCGTCATCCTGTCGGAGAAGGGCTGGATCCGCGCCCTCAAGGGCCACCAGGACGACCTGTCGAAGCTCGACTTCAAGCAGGGCGACGGCCTCAAGCGCGCGGTCAAGGCATCGACCACCGACAAGCTTCTGCTGTTTGCCACCAACGGCAAGTTCTTCACGCTGGAGGCGAGCCAGCTCCCCGGCGGTCGCGGCCACGGCGAGCCCATCCGGCTGATGTTCGACCTGGAGGAGAACCACGGCATCGTCGAGCTGTTCGTGCACGAGCCTGGCCGCAAGCTGCTGCTCGGCGCCAGCTCCGGCCATGGCTTCATCGTCCCGGAGGACGAGGTCGTCGCCTCCACGCGCAAGGGCAAGCAGATCATGAACGTCAACGGCGAGGAGGCGTGCGTCTGCGTGCCTGCCGAGGGCGATCATCTGGCCACGATCGGCGAGAATCGCAAGATGCTGGTCTTCCCGCTCGACGAGGTGAACGAGATGACGCGCGGCAAGGGTGTGATCCTGCAGCGCTTCAAGGACGGCGGGCTGTCGGATGCGCGCGTGTTCGCGAAAGCCGAGGGTCTGACCTGGCTCGACTCAGCTGGCCGCAACTTCACGCTGCCCTATGCCGAGCTGCGCGACTGGGTCGGCCAGCGCGGACAGGCCGGCCGCCTCGTGCCGAAGGGCTTCCCGCGCTCCAACAAGTTTGGACCAGCGTTTTAGCTGGCGCCCGCTCCTTTGGGGTTGCAGCGAAGGGACCGGCGGGCTCGCCCGCGCGCTCCATCGCTTCGGACAAGCCCACGGCTCAGTGCGCCATCGCGCTCCGGCCGGGGACGAACTGAAAGCTCAGTCGCGGGGCAGGATTCGCCGCCCGTTCGATCGCACGCGGAAAGACCCCGGCTCATTCGCGCCAAGGCGCGATGGCCGGGGACGCAAGACTTGAGGGTTGCGGGAATATCGGCGTCGCCAAGCACAGCCACAGCCGCCCCGCAAATGTCATCCTCGGGCTCGGCCCGAGGATCCATCTCTCCACGAGCGCACGTCCCTAGATTAGGGCAACCGCCCTCCCCACTGCGGTCCCGGAAGCCGCGCTGCGAGCGCGGCTATCCGGGATCTTCCCCGCTCGACCCAACCCGCCGCTCACCACCGCGCAATCGACCAGCGCAACGACTCGGGCCTGCACACCCAATTCCACCGGCATCCGAGCGCGCCGGATCGCGCCCGGCTCAATGCCCCTCGAAGGCCATCAGCACGTGGCAGCTCACGCCCAGCGCCTCCAGCCGCTTGCGGCCGCCGAGGTCCGGCAGGTCGATCACGAAGGCCGCCCCCACGATCGCGCCGCCCGAGCGCCGCACCAGCTTGACGGCAGCCTCCGCCGTCCCGCCGGTCGCGATCAGATCGTCGACGATCAGGACGCGCTTGCCCTTCTCGATGGCGTCTTCGTGGATCTCGATGATGTCGACGCCGTACTCCAGCGTGTACTCCTGTCCGATGGTCTTGCCGGGCAGCTTGCCCTTCTTGCGCATGGGGACGAAGCCGCACCCGAGCCGGTCGGCCACCGCGCCGCCGAGGATGAACCCGCGCGCCTCGATGCCGGCCACCGCATCCACCGGCTCGACCCGGTAAGGCTCGGCCAAGCGGGCAATGGCAGCCTTGAAGCCCTGCGCATCGCCGAGCAAGGTCGTCACGTCTCGGAACACGATGCCAGGCTTGGGATAATCGGGGATGCTGCGGATGAGCTTTTTCAGATCCTGCACGTGCAACGGCTCCTAGTCGCGATCGGCTCAGCCGGTCCGGATGGCGCGCAGCCGAAGCGGGCATTGCGCCCTTTGCAGCGCCCGCGCCGCCGGCACCGACAATCTAACCAACTGTGCCGGCGCTGAAAGTCTGTGCTTCCCAATCCGGCCAAATTGCTGCGCCAGTGTACCTCGGTTGCTGTGGGATCGGCGTGGCGCCGTGGGGAAGCGACGGGTGTGCGGTTCGGCATATGGCATGGCCATAGGCCGGCCCGTTCGCATGGAGGAGTATCAGGGCGATGCCCGAACCACACTTTGCCACTGCCGATGACGATCTGCCGCGCACGTTCCGCAGGGAGCGTGAGGCGCGTGAACGGGAAGCGCGGGAGCGCGATGAGCGCGAGCGCGAGATGCGCGAGCAGGAGGAGGCTGAAGACCTCCGCGTGTATCTGGACCGGCATCGGGCCTACGGCTCCGCCGCCCCCGAGGCAGGTGCCGTCAGCAGGCTGGAGATCCCGTTCTTCCACCTGATGCGGTTCTTCATCAAGGCGGTGTTCGCTGCCATTCCGGCCTTGATCCTTCTCTCGGCGCTGTTGTGGCTCGGCGGCCAAGGCCTTTCCATCTTCTTCCCGCAGCTTTCCAAGATGCAGATCCTGATCCACTTCCCGAAGTGACCCGGCCGTTAGCGCATTTCGCGATTCGCGCGGGGCTCTGGGCTCTCTCCCGCGCGGAGGGCTGTTCGCCATGACTTGCGAGCGCTCGGTGCAGCCCGCGCGAAGCCGATGCGGCCGCGCGAACCGGGCACGAGCCGATGCGCGCGCGAGCGACGCAGAGATCAGCCGCGCGGCGCAAGCACCCGTCCCGCAACCGCGTCGAGCTTCCTGATGAGCCCGGGATCGCGCTTGTCAGGCGGCGTGATGATGGCCACCTCGAGCGCGCGATCCGAGCCGATCGGACAGGGCTGATGCTCGCGCGGGAAGTCTTTCGCCAGCCGCGCGATCAGCCGCTGCGCCTTGTCGACGTTGTCCCGCAGAACCTTGATGACGGCGGCGACATCGACCTCTGCATGCTCGTCGTGCCAGCAGTCGAAGTCGGTGACCATCGCGACGCTGGCGTAGCAGATCTCCGCCTCGCGGGCGAGCTTGGCCTCCGGCATGTTGGTCATGCCGATCACGTCGCAGCCCCACGAGCGATAAAGATTGGACTCCGCCCGCGTCGAGAATTGCGGTCCCTCCATCACGAGGTAGGTCCCGCCGCGCGTCATGGCGATAGCCTCGGCGCGCGCCGCTTTCTCGACGGCGTCGGCGAGCAGGGGGCTCACCGGATCGGCCAGCGACACGTGCGCAACACATCCCGTGCCGAAGAAGCTCTTCTCGCGCGCGAACGTGCGATCGATGAACTGGTCGACCAGCACGAAATGGCCCGGCGCATACTCCTCCTTGAGCGATCCGCAGGCCGACACCGAGACGAGATCGGTTACGCCCGAGCGCTTCAGCACGTCGATGTTGGCGCGGTAGTTGATGCTGGACGGCGACAGCGTGTGGCCGCGTCCGTGGCGGGGCAGGAAGCGCACCGGCAGTCCGTCGACCTCGGCGAACAGCACGGCGTCGGAGGCCCGCCCCCAAGGGCTCGCCACCTGCTCCCAGCGCGGGTTCTCGAGCACCGGCAGGTCGTAGAGCCCGCTGCCGCCGAGGATGCCGAGCACCGATCGTGCCATCGCCGATCTCCCTTTCCACGCCGGCACGCGCCAGGGGCGGCCGAGCGCGCCGCAAACGAGAAGGGCCTCGCGAGCGAGGCCCTTCGACTATGGCTCAGAATTGCGCACGCATCTAATGCAGGTTGCTCCACAGTCTGCGCTTGGCGAGGTAGACCAGAACCGCCGTCACCAGCAGGTAGAGCATCACGAGGAAGCCGATCCGCTTGCGCTCCACGAGCTTGGGGTCGCCCGCCCAGGCCAGGAACGCCGTGACGTCCCTAGCGTACTGCTCCACCGTGCCCGGCGTGCCGTCCTCGTACTTCACCTGTCCCGGCTGCAGCGGCGGCGGCATGGCAATCTGGTGACCCGGGAACGCCCGGTTGTAGGTCATGCCTGGAGCGAGCGTCGTCCCGGCCGGTGGATTGGTATAGCCCGTCAGCAAGGCATAGACGTAATCGGCGCCGCCTTCCTGGTATGCGCCGGGAACGTCCCGCAGGATCGAGCCGATGGAGGCGAACACCGAATCGTTCTCTCCCGCCGAGCGCGCCTTGGTGATGAGCGACAGGTCGGGAGGATAAGCGCCGTTGTGCGTGGCGCGCGCCTCCTGCTCGTTCTTGAACGGCGGGGGAATCGGATCGGACGGTCGGCCGGGCCGCTGGAACATCTTGCCCTGATCGTTAGGCCCGTCCTCGACGCGGTACGTCTCCGCCAGCCCTTTCACGCCTTCCTCCGGAAAGCCCGGTCCGTTTGGATCGGCGAGGTTGCGGAAGTAGATGCGCTTCAGGCCGTGGCAGACCGCGCACACCTCCTTGTAGACCTGGAAGCCGCGCTGGAGCTGTGCCTGATCGAAGCGACCCTTGAAGCCGGCGAAGCTCCACTTCTGACGCTCGATGTGCGTCTCCTCGCCGGCCGCGAAGGCGAAGCTCGCGCCTAGCATCGCGGTCAGCGCAACCGCGGCGAGAGCCTTGATGCGCAGGGACTTTGTCATGACGTTCGTGCTCCCCCGCATCTCTAGCGCTTCTCGGCAGCCGCTGCGGCCCCGGCCGGTCTGCCACCGCCTCCCAGCACCGCCTCGCTGATCGAGCGAGGCAGGGGGCGCGGCGTCTCCAGCACACCGACAATCGGCATCACCACGAGGAAGTGAAGGAAATAGTAGGCCGTGAAGAAGCGCGCCCAGTAGACGTAGGCACCCTCCGGCGGCTTGGAGCCGAGATAGCCGAGAGCCACGGCGGAGAAGACGAAGAACCAGAAGAACCAGCGGTAGATCGGGCGATACTTGGTCGACTTCACGCGCGAGGTATCGAGCCACGGGATGAAGGCGAGGATAAGAATCGCCGAGAACATGGCCACCACGCCGCCGAGCTTGTTCGGGATCGCCCGCAGGATGGCGTAGAACGGCAGGTAGTACCATTCAGGCACGATGTGAGGCGGCGTCGCGAGCGGATTGGCCTCGATGTAGTTGTCGGCATGCCCGAGGTAGTCCGGGACGAAGAACACGAACCAGGCGAACACCAGCACGAAGAAGGCCAAGCCCACGAAATCCTTCATCACCGCGTAGGGCGACATCGGCACGGTGTCGGAGCTGGTTTTGATCTCGACGCCGGTGGGGTTGTTCTGTCCGACCACGTGCAATGCCCAGATGTGCAGCGCAACCACGCCCGCAATCACGAACGGCAGCAGGTAGTGCAGCGAGAAGAAGCGGTTCAGTGTCACGCCCGACACCGCAAAGCCGCCCCACAGCCACGTCACGATGCGCGTGCCGAGGCCTGGAATGACGCTGTCGAGCGACGAGAACAGGTTGGTGATGACCGTGACGCCCCAGAAGCTCATCTGCCCCCACGGCAGCGTGTAGCCCATGAAGCCCGTCGCCATCATCAGCAGGTAGATGATGACGCCGAGGATCCAGATCACCTCGCGCGGCGCCTTGTACGACCCGTAGTAGAGCCCGCGCGCGATATGGACGTAGACGGCGACGAAGAACATCGAGGCGCCGACGGCGTGGATGTTGCGGATCAGCCAGCCGTAGTTGACGTCGCGGCGGATGTGCTCGATCGAGTCGAACGCCATCTTGTCGCTCGGGATGTAATGCATGGCCAGCACGACGCCGGTCAGGATCTGCACACCGAGGCAGAAGGACAGGATGCCGCCGAAGGTCCACAGGTAGTTGAGATTGCGCGGCGTTGGATACGCCACGAACGAGTCGTACATCAGCCGCCCTGCCGGCAGCCGCTCGTCCAGCCACTGCCCGAGACGGCTCGACGGGCGATACATGGATTCGTGCTGAGCCATAACTGGTGAGCCTTAGCCGATCTTGATCTTGGTGTCGGACACGAACTCGTACTCGGGCACCTCGAGGTTGCGCGGTGCGGGACCTTTGCGGATGCGGCCGGCCGTATCGTAGTGGGAGCCGTGGCAGGGGCAGAACCAGCCGTCGTAGTCACCCTTCGCATCGCCCAGCGACTGCCCTTTGGGGATGCAGCCCAGGTGCGTGCAGATACCGACCAGGACGATCCAGTTCTCCTTGCCCTTCTTGGTGCGGTTCGTGTCGGTGGCGGGAGCCCGCTCGGGCAGTGCATCGTTGCGCGCGCTCTGGTCGCGCAGATCCTCTATCGGCGTCGCCAGCGCCTTCTGGATCTCCTCCTTGGTCCGGTTACGGATGAAGACCGGCTTGCCGCGCCAGACCACGGTAATCGCCTGCCCCTCCTTGACCGGAGCGAGGTCGACCTCGGTGGAAGCCATGGCCTGCGTGGAGGCGTCGGGGTTCATCTGCTGGATGAAGGGCCACAGCGACACTGCAGCTCCCACGCCGGCGAACGATACAGCAGCGATCTGCAGGAAATCTCTGCGTGTTGGATCGTCCGAATGAGCTGCCAATTCTGCCCTCCTCGCATCCCGATCGGTCCAGCCGCGGCATCGGGCGGACTGATCGCAATCCCTCACCTCAGCCGGCAGGAGCGTCCGACTGTTGTGCCGGCGGACTCAACGACCCCCCGGCACGTCCGCGAAAATCATAGGATCACCCCGCGCTCCCCATGGACAGGGCGTATTGACGCGCGTTCTTTTGGCATCGTTTTAATCTGCGCACAAGGCACTGGCGCTGGGGCTCAGAGGGGCAAAGTGGCGCACGCGCTCGGCGCTGTGCGTAAAGGATGCGAGACCGCTCCGCTTCCGCGCTGCCGCGAACAGATTTACTCTGAACCAGATCCGACAGCTGGGGTACCGAGGCAATGACTGCTCGCGTGATCAGCCGAGGCAGTACGCGAGGCCTCCTGCGATCGCGCTCCGCGGACGATCACGCCCGGGTCACCTACGTCGAGCTCTTTTTCGACCTCGTTTTCGTCTTTGCCGTCACGCAGCTTTCCCACCTCCTGCTCGAGCAGCTCACGGTGGCCGGCGCCCTGCGGACCGCCCTCCTCCTGATGGGGGTGTGGTGGGCCTGGATCTACACGTCGTGGATCACCAATTGGCTCGACCCCGACCGGACGCCCGTGCGGCTCGCGCTGTTTGCCCTAATGCTCGCCGGGCTGCTGCTTGCAGTGTCCATCCCCCACGCCTTCACCTGGCGGGGCTGGACGTTTGCGCTGGCCTACGCGGCGATCCAGGTCGGGCGCACACTGTTCATGCTGTGGGCGATCGGGCGCGACGACGCCGGTCTGACCCGCGTTTTCCAGCGGATCCTGGTCTGGATCGCCGTGTCGGCGGCATTCTGGATCGCCGGCGGGATCGCGGAAGGCGGCTCGCGCGCCGCCCTTTGGACGACGGCGATTGCCATCGAGTACCTCTCCCCGTCGGTCGGGTTCTGGGTGCCCTGGCTCGGGCGCTCGGCGACCTCCGATTGGAATGTAGCGGGCGAGCATTTGGCCGAGCGCTGCGCGCTGTTCGTCATCATCGCGCTTGGCGAGTCGATCCTGGTGATCGGCGCAACGTTCGGCGGGCTGGACTTCACGGCCGAGATCGTGATGGCCTTCCTGGCTTCGTTCGTCTCCAGCGCCGCGATGTGGTGGATCTACTTCAACATCGGTGCCGAGGCCGGTAGCGAGCGCATTGCTGCCTCGAGCGATCCGGGCCGGCTCGCCCGCTCGGCCTACACCTACATCCACCTCTTCATCATTGCGGGCATCATTGTCTGCGCCGTCGCCGACGAGCTGGTCCTGAAGCACCCGTCAGGGCACACCAACGCCGCCACCGCGTCGGCCGTTCTCGGCGGTCCGGCGCTGTTCCTCCTCGGCAACATCCTGTTCAAGCGCGTCACGGCCAATCGCTGGGCCCTATCCCATCTGATCGGCCTCTTACTGCTCGCCTCGCTCGTCGCGGTCTCGGCCGTTCTCTCGCCCTTGCTGCTCGGCATCGCCGCAGCGCTGGTGCTGGCGCTCGTCGCCATTTGGGAGACCCTTTCGCTGACACCGCAGCGCGACGGCGCGCCCTTCCAAGAGTGATCCATGCATACGCTCAGGATGACCGTTATCGGTCTGGTGTTACTGTCGATCTTCGTCGTCGCTGCATCGCTGATGAATCGCAACCAGGGCAAGCGGCTCGACGGCGCCTGGCTCTTCATCTGGGTCTGGCTGGTGATCGCCGTCGCCAACCTGCTGGTCGGCGTGTTCGCTGCCGGCGTGCCCCTCACCACGGAGATCCCGGTGCTGGTCGTCGTCTTCGGCATACCCGCCGCGGCCGCCTGGTTTCTGTCGCGGCGCTTCAATTCCGGCAACGGCAGCTGAGGCCGACACGAGCCCACCGGCCGCCCCGGTCTCGCGAGAGACCAGGGCAGCCATTCTGTCCGCGGGAGGGGCAATCTCCTTCGGCCAGAATCTCGGTGTTCGTGGGAGAGCCGGCTAGGCAGCGCCCTGGGGCTCGCTGCCGAGCTGCTCCTGGGCCTTCTTGATCTTTTCCATGAGATCGACGTCCGACGTCGAGTTGCCCGGCTGGTACATGCCTTCCGCATCGGAGGCGAGCCTGCGCTCGACATCGAACAGCCAGCGGCGCAATGCTTCCAGCTTCTGGCCGCGTGTCAGGCCCTTGCTGTCAACGATATCCTGCGGTTTGTCGAACTCGGAAGACGGGTCCATCCGCGCCTTCTTCGAGTTCACGCAGCTGATTTCAGGCAT
>JBLNBZ010000123.1:0-3044 GCA_050260355.1 Bacteroidota bacterium
GGATGACGCCAGAGGTGGGGCGGAGCTGTCCCACAACCGCCGTGTGAGGAAACGGTTCGGGGAGAGGCAGCCTGGGGTTCGCTTGCGCTTCCCGGCGGGATAGTGTTTCTGGACCTAAACCAGCAAATGACCGGGAACGCGCAAGGAAACTCTATGCCCGAGACCGCTCACGTCGACTACTCGACAAAGATCCCGAACAACGTCGGCCTGATGGACGACCAGCGCGTGCTGAAGGCGCTGGAGCAATGGCACCCGGGCTACATCGACTGGTGGATGACGATGGGCCCCGAGGGCTTCCAGACCTCGGACGTGTACCTGCGTACAGCCATCAGCATCGACCCCAAGGGCTGGGCCAAGTTCGACTACGTCAAGATGCCCGAGTACCGCTGGGGCATCCTGCTGGCGCCGCGCCAGGAGGATCGGCTCGTCAACTTCGGCGCACACAAGGGCGAGAAGGCCTGGCAGGAGGTGCCCGGCGAATATCGCGCCATGCTGCGCCGCCTCGTAGTGATCCAGGGCGACACGGAGCCGGCCAGCGTCGAGCAGCAGCGCCACCTCGGCAAGACCGCGCCATCGCTCTACGACATGCGCAACCTGTTCCAGGTCAACGTCGAGGAAGGCCGCCACCTTTGGGCGATGGTCTATTTGCTGCACAAGTACTTCGGCAAGGACGGCCGCGAGGAGGCGGAAGGGCTGTTGCAGCGGCGCTCGGGTGACGAGGACAAGCCGCGCATGCTCGGCGCTTTCAACGAGGAAACGCCGGACTGGCTCTCGTTCTTCATGTTCACGTTCTTCACCGACCGCGACGGCAAGATGCAGCTCGAGAGCCTGGCGCAATCGGGATTCGATCCGCTGTCGCGCACCTGCCGCTTCATGCTGACCGAGGAAGCGCACCACATGTTCGTGGGCGAGACCGGCGTGGGCCGCGTCATCGAGCGCACCTGCGAGGCCATGAAGCAGGCCGGCATCGAGGACCCGTACGACATCGGCAAGGTGCGCGCGCTCGGCGTGATCGATCTGCCGACCATCCAGAAGAAGGCGAACCTGCACTTCTCGCTGTCGCTCGACCTGTTCGGGTCCGAGGTGTCGACCAACGCGGCCAACTTCTACAACTCGGGACTGAAAGGCCGCTTCCAGGAGGCGCGCATCGAGGACGATCATCGGCTGACGAGCGCGACCTATCCGGTGTTGAAGCTCGTCGACGGCGCCATCAAGCTCAGCCAGGAGCCGGCCCTCACCGCCATCAACATGCGGCTCAGGGACGATTACGTGAAAGACTGCCAGGGCGGCGTGTCGCGCTGGAACAGGGTGATCGAGAAGGCCGGCATCAAGTTCGAGCTCAAGCTGCCCTCGGTTGCCTTCCATCGCCAGATCGGCGAGTTCAAGGACATCCACGCCTCGCCCGACGGTCAACTGCTGTCCGATGGCGAGTGGGCGGCCGGTAAGGACAAATGGCTGCCTTCGCGGGATGACGGTGCCTTCATCGAGAGCCTGATGAAGCCCTGCTGGGAGCCGGGCAAATTCGCGTCATGGATTGCAGCGCCGAAAGTGGGCGTCGACAACAAGCCCGGCGACTTCGAGTACGTGAAGATCCACCGGGCGTGACGAGCGCTCAAGCGCCTTCGGACAATAGCGTCCACGGACTCCCTCGCCCCAGCGGGGAGAGGGCTGTTCGCCATGACTTGCGAGCGCTCGGCGCAGCCGCGCCACACTATCGGCAAGCGCGAGCAAGTCATCAGGCGAACAGGGTGAGGGGGGCACTAAAGCTACTTCTTCCCGCCCGGCTTCATCGCATACGTGTGCTCGGCGGCGGGGAACGACCGGCCGCGCACCTCGGCGGCGTATTGGGCAATCGCGCTGTCGATGGCGTCGCCCACCTTGCCGAACTCCTTGACGAACTTCGGCACCCGCGGCGACAGACCGAGCATGTCCTCCATGACGAGGATCTGACCGTCGCAGGCGGCGGAGGCGCCGATGCCGATGGTCGGCACCGCCACCGCCTTGGTGATGCGGGCGGCAAGCGGCTCGGCGATCGCCTCGAGCACGATGGCGAAGGCACCGGCCTCGGCGACAGCCGCCGCGTCGGCCTCCAGGCGCGCCCACTGGTCCTCGGTGCGGCCTTGCACTCGGAATCCGCCCAGCGTGTTGATAGCCTGCGGAGTGAGGCCGATGTGGGCCAGCACCGGGATGCCGCGGTCGACCAGATAGCGGATGGTCTCGGCCATGTGGCTGCCGCCCTCGAGCTTGATGGCTCCGCAGCCTGTCTCCTTGAGCACGCGGGCGGCATTGCGGAAGGCGACCGGCGGGCTCTCCTCGTACGACCCGAACGGCATGTCCACGACCACGAGGGCGCGCTTGCAGCCCCGCACGACCGCGCGGCCATGCATGATCATCAGCTCGAGCGGCACGGGCACCGTCGACTCGTAGCCGTGCATGACCATGCCCAGGCTGTCGCCCACGAGCAGGAAGTCGACGTGCCTGTCGGCAATCGCAGCGGTATGGGCATGATAGGCGGTGAGCGAAACGATCGGCTCCCCACCCTTGCGGGCGCGGATGTCGACGGAAGTGGTTCGGGTTACGGGGGCTTGGACAGACATGGGGCGATCTTTCTCCAACGAGTGCTGCGCTGCAGCAGAGGGGCCGGTTGGGCTCCAGTAAGTGGCGATCATGCCGGGAGTGCAAGCCCAGGATCGGCAACCCACCACTGCGAGGAATGGTGAGGTCTGGCGCCGGCGCGCGGCGCGTAGCATCATGCCCGGCGCATGACCGCATCCCTCGCCATAGCCGCCCTGAAAAGGCAGCATCTGATCGATCCGGAGATCTGCATCCGCTGCGGAACCTGCGAAGCGACCTGTCCGGTCGGCGCCGTCTCGCACGACGATGTCAACTACGTGGTCGATGCGGAAAGGTGCAACGCCTGCATGGACTGCATCGCGCCCTGCCCGACGGGCTCGATCGACAACTGGCGCATCGTGCGCACGCCCTACTCGCTCGAGGAGCAGCTGAGCTGGACCGAGCTGCCGAAGCAGGAGGAGCTCGGCGAG
>JBLNBZ010000124.1:0-44558 GCA_050260355.1 Bacteroidota bacterium
CGATCGGCACGGTCTTTAATGATGCGACCACGAAACTCGTCGGTGGCGTGACGGAAAAGAATAGCGACGCAGTGTTGAAGGACCTGCAGGTTGTTCAGTCGAGCCTCGAGCAGTTGATCACGAAGCACCCCGAGCAGTTTCAGGGGGAGGCTGCGATACACGCCCAGAACATCGTTGACCAGATCGGGCTCGAGACCCAGGCCATTCAATCGATCGGAACGGATCCGTACGCCGCAAAATACATCAACGACGTGCAGCGCGACCTCATCGACATCGTGCAAGGTGATGACCAGCTTGCGGCCTTGGCAACGAGTCATGGGAAGAACGGCTTTGCGCCGGTTCCGGATCTGCTTGCCCCACCCGCCCCGTTTCAGGGCAATGCCGAGCAGACAGCATTCATGAAGCAGTTCGTGGTGGATGCGAACGATCTCGGAGCGCGGGCGGTCACGCTCGCCGCTCAGGGTGTGGCTCCCGATGCGCCCGAAACGCAGCAGCTCGTCCAGGACATCTCAGCGTTCGTAACGAATGCCAACGCCTTCACGCTCGAGCAGGGCGGGCTGTATTCGGCTCGGTTCAACAACGAGTTTGCGCTGGAAGGCGTCAACGGAACGGCGTCACGTGCGCTGATCCACGGCTTGCAGAGCGGGGACGCAAACGAGATCAACGCCGCGGCAAATGTCCTGGCTGCCAACGCAGGTGATGTGGCGGGCAATATGCTGGGCGTGGGCGATACACCGGCCCCGACGGGAAGTGGCATACCCGATCACGTCGATAGCTTCGCCCAGGCGGGCGCGATCTTCAATGACGCGACAACCAAGCTCATTGGTGGTGTTTACGACGGCGTCAACAACGATGGCAACCGGACCAGCATCGTCAACGACCTGACCGCCACTCGCAACGGCTTGTCGGATCTTCTGACCGCAAACCCCGATCAGTTTCAGGGGGCGTCAGGCCGGCACGTTCAAAAGATCATCTCGACCCTCGACAAGGAGATCACCGCTGTCCAGACGGTCGGCGCCGATGGGGAGGGCATGAACAACATCAACGCCCTGCACCAGAAAGTCATCAATGCCGTGCAGAACGATCCCACGCTGTCGGCGGCTGCGACGGACGGCGATGTGACCGGCTTTACTCCGCTGCCGAGCGGCAAGCAGGCGCCTCAAGTGGCCAGCCATTTCGACAACGGATGGAATCACTTGGATCCAGGGCAGTCGCAGGATCAGCAGCAGATCCCACACGGGCATCACAGCTTCGAGCACATGTGGGGCTGACCCGCGCCGCGCTTCCTGACAGGGAGTGGGCACGTAACAGCAGGGCAGCACCTCTCGAGCCTCGACCGGCGAGAGAGCAGCGCTGCCCGCTGCTATTTGGCGTGTGCGAGAAGGCAAAGTTGGCCCGCGATCGGGCGCGGTGGCCATGGCAAGGCAACGGTGTCTCGCAAGCAGGGCCGCTTTCGAGGCCCGCCGCTAGCGCTCGCGAAATGTGCGCTTCAACTGGTCGGTGAGCGGCTTGAGAAGATAGCTGATCAACGAGCGGCTGCCGGTTTCCAGGAACGCCTCGGCAGGCATACCCGGCAGCAAGCGGGTTACTTTTGCAGGGCCCGCGCCCAACTGGGAGAACGCCACTTTGACGGTATAGAACTGCGAGCCGGTTTGCGGGTCGCGGCTTATGTCGGGGGACACGTAGGTTACGCTGCCCTTGAATTCCGGGGTCGTTGCGCGATCGAACGCCGAGAAGCGAATGAACGAGCGCTGGCCCTTTTGGATCTGGTCGATGTCCTTCGGCTGCACGTGCCCTTCGAAGATCAATCGATCGCCGTCGGGCACGATCATCATCAGCACCTCTCCGGCTCCGACAACACCGCCTTCGGTGTTCACCGCGGATTGATACACAACTCCGCTTTGCGGCGCCCGGATCTCGATGCGGTCGACGAGAGTCTTGACGGCGATCTGGCGCTCGCGCAGCTCGGAAAGCTTGCTTTGGGCTTCTCCCAGCTCCTTGGTGATCTCCGCTACGTAGGTTTCCTTGGCGGCCGAGATCTGCAGCTTCGCTTCCTCGATCTTCGACTGGTTTTCAGCGAGGCTTGCCCTGAGCTTGGTGCGGTCTCCGTCCAACTGGGCTGCCTCTCGCGCTATCGCGCTGAGGCGGGTAAGAGGCACCAGGTTCTTTTGGTAGAGCTCTTCCAGTCCTTGCAGCTCCTTCGCCACATACTTGCGCTGCGTGTCTTTCGATTCCGTCTGTGCCCTGAGGCCGGAGCTTTCCTCCTCGAGCTGCGCGACCCGCTGCTGCAGGATCTCGAATTGCCTGCTGCGCGTACCCACCCGCGCTTGCAACTGTGCCTGCTCGGAAGCCAGGAGCTGAGAGATATCGCGATTGCGCATGCGCGCCGACAATTCGGGAGTGGGGAGCAAGCGGTCGAGGCCCTGACTCTCGCTGAGCAGCCGCGCGACGCGTGCCTCGCTTTCGTCGAGCTGCTTTTCGACGATCTCGAGACTGGCGCGCGCGGCAACCTCGTCGAGGCGCGCCACCACGTCTCCGCGCTCGACGTGGTCCCCGTCGTGCACCAGGATCTGGGCGACCACGCCGCCGCTCGGGTGCTGGATCTTCTTGCTGTTGGAGCCGCTGACGAGAGTGCCTGTGACCGTGATGGCTCCCTTTATCGGGATCAGGGCTGCGCAAGGGCCACCCAGGCCGAGCGCCAAACTCAAGACCAGGATGCCGCGCCGAATCTCGGCCTGACATGCTCTGGTCAGGTGCACGCCGAGACCGGGGGCATCGTATTCAGGAGCGCGTGCGGTCGCCATCCCGGCGCTGTCGCGAAGGAGAGCAGCCAAGGAGGCCAGTCCAGCCACGGAGCTCCGGTCCGTCCGAGCGGCTCGCGCTTTCGGGTCCATCCCCGGCACATCGAGACCAGCCTGCAGTCGGGGCGGTATCGGTGGTGCTCTGAAGGTGGCTGGCGGCCGTCTCAAGCCGTCAGGAGCCAGCTTTTTTTGGTGCCGCTGCATTGGTCCCACTGCTGAGAATGTGCGAGCCCGCGACTGACGCGTGCGCGGAGACTTTGGCGCTCATTTGCGACAGCGCGGCGCTTACGTTGGTCTTCGGGCCGGCGGCGATCATTCGCCCCTTCACCAGCACCAAAACCTCGTCGAGGTGCTGCATGGCGCCGGGTCGATGCGTGACCACTACGACGATCGAGTTCAACCGTTTGAATGAGGCGATGGCTTTGTAGAGGGCGGCTTCGCCCTCGCTGTCGAGGTTCGAGTTCGGCTCGTCCAGAATGATCAGGAACGGACTGCCATAAGCCGCGCGAGCAAGCCCGATGCGCTGGCGCTGACCGCCCGAAAGTCTCACCCCATCCTCGCCGATGCGCGTGTGATATCCGTCGGGCAGTCGGAGGATCATCTCGTGCGCGTTTGCGAGCATTGCGGCCCTGACGACGGCCTGCGGCGGCGCGTGGGGCTCGAACCGGGCTATGTTTTCCGCGACGGTGCCTTCGAAGAGTGAAACGTCCTGCGGCAGGTAGCCGACATGGCGGCCGAGGTGATCCGGATGCCATTGGTCGAGGGAGGCGCCGTCGAGCTTTATGGCGCCGCGGGTCGGAGGCCATACGCCGGCAAGGGCCTTCGCAAGCGATGTCTTGCCCGATCCGCTCGGACCAACGATGGCCAGTCCGGTTCCCGCATGAAGCTCGAACGAGACGCCCGTCAGGATCTCTGTGCCGGTTCCCGGCCCGGCGACGCTGATGTTGTGAACCGTCAGGCTTTGCTGTGGAGGCGGCAGCAATGGCGCGTGTGGCGCCGCGTCGCTCGAAGGCAAGTCGCGGCGCAGCCTACGCAGTGCGTCCCGCGCCGCAACGAGTTGCCGCCATGACCCGAGCGCGATCTCCATCGGAGCGAGCGCGCGCCCCATGATGATGGATGACGCAATCATCACGCCGCCCGAGGCTTGATCGCGGACGACGAGATACGCGCCCACGCCGAGAATTGCCGATTGCAGGCCGTAGCGGATCATCTTGGCGGTAGCACCCATTGCCGCGTGCACATCCATGATGCGCAGGCCGTGTTCGAGGGAGTTCTCGTTGATCCGCTTCCAACGCTCGAATAGGGCTTGCCTCATTCCCATCGACCGAATGGCATCTGCGTTGCGTCGCGTGGCCTCCGCCCACAGGTGTCGCTCGGCCATCCATCGCGGTGCATCCTTCGCTACCGATTTCGAGCGCCTCTCGGTGTGCAGCGTCACCGCCAGTATGGAAGCCGCTCCCGTCACGGCCGTCGCGCCAATCATTGGATGGAAGACAAAAAGCACGATGAGGAAAAGCGGCATCCAGGGCATGTCCAGGAGCGCGGTAGGACCCATGCCTGAGAGGAAGTTCCGTATGCTCTCCATGTCGCGCATAGGCTGCTGCAGATGCAGGGGTGGTGCGCCTCGCAGCGGGAGAGCGACGAGCGACGTGTAGAGCGGCTCCTGCAGGGCCACCTCGAAAAGTGCTCCAACGCGCGCGAGCATGCGCGCTCTCAATGCGTCCAGATAGCCCTGCAACAAGTAGGCGAAGGCGAGCAGCGCAGAGAGCGCGACAAGGGTATTGAGGCTGCGGCTGGGGATGACGCGGTCATAGACCTGCAGCATGTAGATGGATCCGGACAGCGTCAGAAGGTTGATTACGCCGCTGAACAGAGCAAGCTTCATCAGGCGCCTTGCGCTCTCGTTGAGCGCGGACGCAACTGGATCGCTACCCTCGAAGTTGGAGATCGCTGCGGCGGCGTCTCTGACGCGGGCCCCGATCGACTTATGCTGCACTCGGTTCAAGCAGCCCTGACCATCCTGGGCATCAAACGTTCGAAGATGTTCAACCACGACGTATCGCGCCCGGTGCTGGCCGTGAACGGATCGGCATAGAAGGCAGCGCCGGCACTTTCGGCCGCGTCCCCGATTGCGTCCACCATCGCCGGCGCACCGGCCGCATAGACGATATCCGTCGGCACCAGCTTCGGCAGGAACTGCACCGGGCTGCCCTGACGAATGATTTCCGATCTCTCCTGCGGCTCTTGGGTCGCAACGACGCAGGTCGCATTCGGATGCGAGGCCAGCCGGTGCAGCGCAGGCACCATATAAAGAGAACGCAGGTGCTTGACGCCCGCGATCAAATGCATGGGGCGTTGCGGTTGTCGGCGCATCGCAGCCGCTGCGATAGCCCAAATCGGCGCAAAGCCTGTGCCGCTCGCGGCCAGCACGAGGCGGTGCCCCTCATTCGGCCGATAGTATGCCGAGCCGAACGGGCCCTCGATGGTGATCCGATGGCCGGGCTTGATGCCGGCCCCGAGCTCAGATGTGACCGCCCCGTCGCGGACCAGCTTGATGTGGAACCGCAGGACAAATCCTTTGTCCACGCCCACAAATGGAGAGGTCGGACTGAAGCAGCGCGCGGGAAAGCCCCGGAATTTGACCCGACAATATTGCCCGGGGAGATACTGCAGCGGATGATCAAGTCTGATGCACAGACCTACCACGTCCCAGGACATCCGCTCCAGACTGACCAGGTAGCCCGACAGTCGCGCGATTGGCGGAAGGATGTCGAAACTGATCTCGCTATCGGTGAAAAGACGCGCGCGGCAGGCGTGCACAACGCGACGCTGTTTGGTCTCGCCGCCGATAGTGTGTCCGCGCAGTACGCGCACGAGGCAGCTCCCACACTGCCCAGCCCGGCATTCGTGCGGCAGATTGAGACCCTGATGCAACGCGGCATCCAGGAGTATTTCGCCCGGCGAGGCTGAAAACTCCTGACCATTAGCGACGATTCTCAGACGCTTGCTCATGCGATCACCCCGGCAGGTGTTTGCGCGCCGCGACACATCGATCCTTTGTGCTGGCGACGTCCGCATAAGAGGTGATGCAAATTGGAATTTACATCGGCCGATTTGTGTCGGTTGAGCGGCCGCTGTTCAAATCTGACGAAACAAGCCGAAATAAGCTCGAACCTGTTATAGCCGGCGCGCGCAAGACCTCGCGCATATGGGCGCAGTTTCGATATTTATTATCGCAGATAACTGATCAAGCGCGGCATCAGGTCAGGCATTATGTGCCCCGACGCGAAGCGCCGGAGTTGGGTCACCGTCCGTTGTCGGAAAGAAAATCATGAGCAATGTGCGAAATGCGAGAACAATCACCCGCAGCAAAGGGAAAAGGATCGGCTGAACGATCCCGACCGGTCCCGAGCCGAAGGCCCGAAGGTCCTAGAGAAGGCTTTGCAGGCGCTTCAGCTCGCCGGCATCGAGATCCGACACGGCCCAATAGGTGACGCCGCTTTTGGTCCAGCCAAGCAGGTTGTATCCGTTTCTGGTCACCAGCGTTGGCGCCGAATCCTCCGTGCCAGGCGCTCGCCACATAAACACGTTCACGACATGCGCGTGGCGGCGGAAGACGAGCGCACCGACACGGCGCTGATGCACGTAGTCCAAACGCCCGCCCACGAGAGGGAAGCCCTCCGCCGCCAGGTCCTTCACCTCGGGCGCAAAATCGACCCGACCCGCGAACCACGGTTTGACGGTATGGGCATCGGATGAGGCGACCTGGATCTGGCTGTCCTGGAGCAGGGAGCGAATATGGGCCGCCAGGATCTCTTGCTGCAGCAGATTGGCCTGCTCGGTCGAGGTCACGACCGACCAGGTCAGAAGAACCGAGAGCGCGCAGCACGCGGCGAGCGCGGCCGCCTGGCGCCAGGCACCGGACGGAATGCGCCAAGGAGCGGGCCATCTCGTGCTTTGCCCGTGCTCCTCGGCTGCGTTGGCAAGATGACCGCGGATCCGCGACGTCAGCGCCGGCTGGGCCGACTCGCGCCCGAGCCCGGCAAGCGCGCTGCTCGTGCGCTTGATGTCGCCCATCAGCTCCCTGCAGCTTGCACAGGACTTGAGATGGGCCGCCACCGAGGTGCGGTCGTCGCCATGAAGCTCCTCGTCGACATACGCGCCGATCAGCTCCCGTGCTCGATCACAACGCATTGGATTTGTGCTTCTCCATCAGTCTATTCAGGGCTTTGCGCAATTCTCTGCGGCCGCGTGCCAGGCGCGACATGACGGTGCCAATGGGCGCGCCGGTGACCTGGGAAATCTCGCGATAGGCCAGCCATTCGATCTCGCGCAGCACCATGGCCTCGCGGAAGATCGGCGGTAGCTCGGCGAGCGCGCTTCGCACGAGACCACGATCGACCTCGCCGATCAGCTGCGCCTCGGGCGTCGGGTCCTCGCAAGCAATTTGTGACTCACCAGGCTCCTCGCCCGGGCCGCCGAACGCTTCATCGAGCGAGACGACGTTTGCCGCCCGCCGACGATTGCTGAGCCAGCGATAGGCCGCATTGCGCACGATCGCGAGCAACCATGGCTTGATGTCAGTGCCGGCAAAGCCATGGAAGCCGCGAAAGGCGCGCATATAGGACTCTTGCACGATATCCTCTGCGTCCGGCTCGCTGCGCACCAGCCAGAGGGCAAGATTGAAGGCGGCGTCCAGGTGTGACAGCGCCAATCGTTCGAAGCGGGATAGGGAGCTCATTCGTTCATCGCGCTCGCAGGCCTCCTCATACCTATATCGGGGCGGCGCGCGTTTTATTCCCTGACATTCTTTTGATCATCCGGCGCGCCGAAGAGGGGCTGCGGGGGGACTAGGCGCCGGGACCGGTGAGTCTTGCATGCCATGCGGCCTTGCATCTGCGGGGCCCGAGCACACCCACTGGAGAGTGCCATGAACACGCTCGCTTCCACTTTGATCGCCTTGTCGGTTTGGGGCCTCGTCGCGCCCCCTGTGACCGCCTTCAATGCCAAGACGTTTCTCGAATAGCTCGACGACCCGCGCAGTCGCGGCGGGGCGTTGTGGCCGCCGCCCTCTGCGACACGAAAACGTGAGCGGCTGCTGCGGGATGAATGCTCGAAGGGGGGAATAAAGGCGGCCTCGCTGCGATCAACTCGCCTAGTCAGAGCGAAAGCAAGTGCCCGCTCGGACGCCACTCGGTTCGTCCAGGAAAGGAGCCTCTTATGCTCAGCATCTCACGCCGTGACGTCATAGTTGGTGCCGGACTCGCGGCCGCCTTCGGCCTCCATACCCGCCTTGTCCTCGAGTCGGCGGCATGGGCCGAGCCGGCCCCCGCGGCCGGCAAGGGCGTTCACAAGTACAAAATCGGATCGGTGGAGGTCATCGCCCTCTACGACGGAATCTGGAAGAAGCCGCACGAGCCGGCCTTCATCAAGAACGCGAGCATCGATGACACCAAGGCGGCGCTGGCCAAGGCCGGATTGACCACCGAGTACATGCCGATTCCCTTGACCGTGGTCGTCTTGAAAGCCGGCGACCAACTCATCATGGTGGACGCCGGCTCAGGCGTCGGCCAATGGCAGCCGACCGCCGTCGATCTCCCCGGCAACATGAAGGCCGCCGGCATCGATCCGGCCAAGATCGGAACCATCCTGATCTCGCACTTTCATCCCGACCACATCTTCGGCCTCATGGAGAAGGGCACGAACGCCCCCATCTATCCAAATGGCGAGCTCGTGGTGCATGCGGCCGAGTACAAGTGGTGGACCGAGCCGGGCCGTGTCGAGAAGCTGCCCGAGGCGCGCAAACCGCTCGGCGCTCGCATCCAGAGCGTGTTTCCGACCTGGAAGAACTTCAGGCTCGTTGAACGTGAACAGGAAGTAGCTCCCGGCGTTCGCCTCGTGAACGCGCCTGGGCACACGCCAGGACACTCCGCCTTTCTCGTGGCTTCCGGTGATCAGCAGCTGATGATCTCCAACGACGCGGCTTATGTTCCCGCGCTGCTCGCCCCGCATCCGGACTGGCAAGGCTCTTATGATCAGGACGGTCCATTGGCGGTGGAGACGAGGCGCAAGCTCATCGATCGCGTCATCGCCGACAGGATCGCTATCTGCGGCGCGCACTTCCCGTTCCCGGGCACGGGCACGTTCGTCAAGGACGGCGCCGGCTACGCGTTCACCCCAGTGAATGCTTGATCACGCCCATCGGCGGCGCGGCTCGCCGCCGGCCAATCGGCTACTCCATGGAGACTTGAGATGCACCCACGTCGAAATCGCAATCGCGCCGTCAATGTGCTTGCCGCCTCCCTTGTGAGCGCGGTGGCCCTCACCACGCTCGGACCGTCACTTGCCCTTGCGGTGGACACCGTGACGTCGCCGGACGCTCCCGACCTCACGTCCGTGCGCGCCAGCATCAAGACCAAGGACTATCAGGCCGCGCTCGCCCAGCTCAAAGTGCTGGCCGACACGCACCAACATGCCGACGTCTACAGCCTGATGGGCTTCAGCCTGCGCAAGACGGGCGACTATCCGACCGCGCTCACCTTCTACAAGAAGGCGCTCGATTTCGATGCCAATCACAAGGGCGCCCGTGAATATCTGGGCGAGCTCTACGTGGAGACCGGCGATCTGGCGAGGGCGCGGGAGCAGCTTGCCGTGCTGGAGAAGCTGTGTCCGCAGGGTTGCGAGGAGCGCGAGGATCTCGAGAAGGCGCTTGCCTCGGCAGCACCGAAAGCGAACTGATGTCGGCCCAGAACATTGGAGGGACCCCAGCGGCAGCCGGCCTGCTTGTGGGCCGGCTGCTGTTGGCCCTGATCTTCGTGCACGAGGGTTGGAGCATCATCGGCATTTACAGCAGCGCCGCGGCCTACATGCAGAAGTTCGGCGTGCCCGGCCAGTTGCTGCCGGCGGTCATTGCTCTCCAGCTCGGCGGCGGCCTCCTGATCGCTGCCGGCCTGCTGACGCGCGCCGTTGCTGTGGCATTCGCGGTTTTCTGCGTGCTCACTGCGGTGCTCTTTCACTGGCAGTTTGCCGATGCCAATCAGCTGCTGCATTTCCAGAAGGATCTTGCGATCGCGGGCGGCTTTCTCGTTCTCGCCGTCAGCGGGCCGGGTCACTGGTCCATGGATCACTACTTGAAGCGACCTACAAGGGCCGCCCGCCGACGTCCGGAAAAAGGGTTCGTGAAGGCGTTGTCTGGAACCGCAGTGCACAGATTGGCGTTTCAGGCCGGCTGTTTGCGGCAGCTGACGACGCCCGATGACGCCTTGGTGCTCGAATGACCCAACTCGACAACCATCGTGGGACGCAGCGGCGCGATCCGGCGAAGGATGCACACAGTGAAGCGGCCGCGAGCCGGGACATGCCGCCTCCGGGCATGATCTTTGTGCCCGGCGGGACGTTCCTGATGGGATCGGACCGGCACTATCGGGAGGAGGCCCCGGCCCATCGCGGCACCGTCGATGGATTTTGGATCGACCGGACCCCCGTTACGAACCGCGAGTTCCGCAAATTCGTGAACGCGACCGGGCACGTGACCTTCGCCGAGCTCAGGCCCGATCCGAAGGATTACCCCGGCGCGCGGCCGCACATGCTCAAGGCCGGCTCGCTGGTGTTCGCGCCGCCCAGGCATCCGGTCGATCTGCGCGACTGGAGCCAATGGTGGACGTTCAAGTTCGGCGCGAGCTGGCGCACGCCTTACGGGCCGCGGAGCTCGATCAGCGGGCTCGACGATCATCCGGTCGTCCACATCGCGTACTCCGACGCGGAAGCCTACGCCAAATGGGCCGGCAAGGAATTGCCGACCGAGGCCGAGTGGGAATTTGCTTCGCGCGGCGGGCTCGACGCAGCCGAGTTCGCCTGGGGCGATGAATTCACGCCGGGCAACCGGCACATGGCCAATACCTGGCAGGGCGATTTCCCGCACCAGAACCTCGCACAGGACGGATACGAGCGCACCTCCCCCGTCACGGCGTTCCCGCCCAACGGCTACGGCCTCTACGACATGATCGGCAACGTCTGGGAATGGACGACCGACTGGTACTCGCAACGGCACGAGGCCGACGCGCCGAAGGCGTGCTGCATTCCGCAAAACCCTCGCGGCGGCCGCGAGGACGGCAGCTACGATCCCTGCCAACCCAACGTCAGGATTCCGCGCAAGGTGATCAAGGGCGGCTCGCATCTGTGCGCGCCGAACTACTGCCGCCGCTATCGGCCGGCCGCGCGGCATGCCGAGGCGGTGGACACGTCAACCTGTCATGTCGGCTTTCGCTGCGTGCTCAGGCAGGCCGCGGAGCCGGGGGAGTGACCAGGTGAGCGCGGCCAAGGGATCAACGGCCCAAGGAAAAATTGGAGCGGGCGAAGGGAATCGAACCCTCGACACTCAGCTTGGGAAGCTGATGTTCTACCACTGAACTACGCCCGCGCTGCTTCGCCACCCGGCATCCCACCGGGCTGGCACCTAATGCGCGCCGGTGAATTCATCGATGCCCCGAGCCCTGCTGTCAAGATCCTGCTGGCGCGCTGCTGCATCCTCCCGGCGCGCTGCTGCCCGGACGAGCCCGCCTTCGAGATGGGACCGACGCTGCGCCTTGCGACCTGTGGTCATCACACGCACCAGGTTCTCGCCGGGCGCGGCGCTCTTGTCCGGCGCGGCAAGAGCATGGAGGCCGACAAGCTCCAGTGTCCTCGAGCGCTGGCGCGCCAACAATCGCACCATGCCAGTCCTTGTGTTGAGGACTCGCGACAGCTGGCCGGATAAGGTCGAGGCTCGATATCGGCGCCGCAGCGCGCTGGGCGGTGTCCGGATCGCCCTGCTCAGACCGCCCGGCCTATGAGCGCGCCGATCGATGCCGTCGCGGCCATTGCGACCGCCCCCCAGAACGTGACGCGCAGCGTTGCCTTGCTCACGTCCGAGCCGCCCGCTCGCGCACCGATGGCGCCGAGGGCAGCCAACCCGATCAGGCAGGCGATCGACACAGTCCACGTCAGTCCGCGGGCAGGCGCCAGCGTGGCGGTCAGCAGCGGAAAGGCCGCACCGACCGCGAACGTCGCTGCCGACGTCAGCGCAGCTTGCACCGGGCGGGCGATCACGTGCGGGGCCAGGCCTAGCTCGTCGCGGGCATGGGCGGCGAATGCATCCTTCGCCATCATCTGCTGCGCCACCTTGCGCGCGAGGTCCGGCTCGACGCCACGGCCGACATAAATCTGTGTCAGCTCATTGAGCTCGGCCTCGGGCTGCTCTGCGAGCTCACGGCGCTCTCGTGAAAGATCCGCCTTCTCCGTATCGGCTTGCGAGCTTACCGAGACGTACTCGCCGGCGGCCATCGACATGGCCCCGGCAACAAGCCCGGCAAGGCCAGCAACCAGCACCTCGGTGCGCGACGGCGATGCGGCAGCCACGCCAACGATCAGGCTCGCGGTCGAGATCAAGCCATCATTGGCCCCGAGCACGGCGGCGCGCAGCCAGCCGATCCGCTCGATAAGATGCGTCTCGCGATGGAATGGGCGCATGGGCAGCACCTCCAGCTGATCGGCATCCTGATACCGGTCGGCACCCATTGGCCAGTGGCTGGCATTTCTCAGCGAGGCATGGAGCCGAATAGACGCCGTCCGAAAGGTTCTACATGATGCTGCGATCCTCGCCAAAACACGTAAAACTTTCGGACATATTTACATCGGATTCGAGGGACACCAGAGGGCGCGTGTGGTTTGGTGGCTTCTCCAGTCAGCCTCATCGCAGACGTAGGAGCCCCTAAATCACCCCAATGACTTCCCGTCGATGGGGCGGGGGCAGCGACCTGCGAGCTTCTCCAGAGGGCCGCCGTGGATTTCGAGAGCCAGTTCGAACGGGCCGAGGCCCCTCGCAAGTTTCACGATCCTGATCGGACGGCGACGGGGGAGCCGAGGGCCAGCGTAGCCCTGCGGCGCCTCGAGACGGTCTGGTTCAACACCGGCACGCTGTGCAACATCACGTGCCGGAACTGCTACATCGAATCGAGCCCGCGCAACGACCGGCTCGTCTACATCACAGCCGATGAGGTGGGCGCTTTTCTCGACGAGATCGAGCGGGACCGGCTCGCCACCCGCCTGATCGGCTTCACGGGCGGTGAGCCCTTTCTCAATCCCCAGATTTTGACGATGGTCGGCCTGTCGCTCGAGCGAGGGTTCGACACACTGGTGCTGACCAACGCCATGCAGCCGATGCAGCGGCCGCACATCAAACACGGGCTCCTGGCGCTCATAGCCAGGTACGGTGCGCGCCTGACGCTGCGCGTCAGCCTCGATCACTACACGCGCGAGCTGCACGAGGCTGAGCGGGGCCCACGCTCCTTTGCCAAGACGCTGGCAGGCCTCGACTGGCTGTCCGCCAACGGCTGCACAATGGCGATCGCGGCGCGCAGCTGCTGGGACGAGCCCGAGGACAAGCTGCGGGCTGGCTATGCTGCGCTGATCGCCGAGCGCGGCTGGCGCATCGACCCCTACGATCGCGACCAGCTGTTCGTGCTGCCGGAGATGGACGGGGACCACGACGTGCCGGAGATCACGACGCGCTGTTGGACCATCCTCAACAAGTCCCCGACCGACTTGATGTGTGCGTCGAGCCGCATGATCGTGAAGCGCAAGGGGGCGGAGGCTGCGACCGTGCTGCCGTGCACGCTACTGCCCTACGATCCGGCGTTCGAGATGGGACCGACGCTCAGCGCGGCCGCGGCAGCGGATGGCGGCATGTTCGCGGCGGGCCGCGTCAAGCTGTGCCATCCGCATTGTGCAAAGTTCTGCGTGCTCGGCGGAGGAAGCTGTTCTTAGGGCGCCCGCTCGTATTACGCTCGGCCCATGACGCAGACCTCACGGCAACAGCGTCGCAGCGCGCATCGCGATCTTCTCAAGCTCGGCCGGGCTGCGTTCGCGCGGGGGCTGCCGGCCCAGCCCCGGCGCGAAACCGTCCTAGGCGTCGCGCTCGTGCTCAAGGCAAAGCTGAAGGAGCGCGACAACGGGCACCGCGCCGGCGAGGCGGCCGGCCTTGCCCTTGGCCTGGTCGAGAGGTCGCTTGCAGCAAGACCGCCCGCGGCAGCTATTGCCTGCCGCAAGGGATGCTCGTACTGCTGTCATTCCTTCGTCGGGCTGACCGCGCCCGAGGTTTTTCGCCTGGTGGATGCGGTGCGCTCGCGCCGTGCGGGGGTGCCATCCGTCGAGCTGGTGCTGGAGCGTTGCCGGCCGCTGCAAGGGCTGTCGCCGACCGAGCGGATCGGCCGCAAGTTGCCCTGCCCGCTGCTCGAGGATGGGATGTGCTCCGTCTTCGCGGACCGGCCGATGGTTTGCCGCCAGACGACCTCGCTGTCGCTGGAGGCCTGCATCGACGAGTTCGAGGACAGGAACAAGGAGGCGCCGATTCCCATCTCGCCGCTGCACCTGGCGCATGTGGGAAACGTGCATGTTGCGATGCTCGGAGCGTTGCAGGCCGCCGGCCTGCCGTCTGCGGCCTACGAGCTGTCGAGCGCCGTCAGCGTGGCGCTCACCGTTTCGGATGCCGAGCGGCGGTGGCTCTCCGGCGATAACATTTTTCGCGCGTTGACCGAGGTGCCCCGCCCCACCAGCCACATTGATGTGGTTGCGGGCAAGATCGCCGAGGAGATCGCGAGCTGACCGGCCCGCGAGCCCTTCTACGCTAGCGCATTGCGCAATTCGCACGGGGACGCGGGCTCCCTTCTCGCGGATCGCGGCGACAGTTTCCCCCTCCCTCGCGGGGCCGGTGCCGGCTCCGTTGAATCGCAAATCCCGCCACGCTTGATCGCCGCGCGGTTCTCCCTCGCCCGGCGGGGCGAGGGCTGTTCGCCATGACTTGCGAGCGCTCGGGCTCAGCCGTGCGGCGCAATCAGCAAGTACGAGCAAGTCATCAGGCGAACAGGGTGAGGGGGCAACCTGGCAATCTTTCGCGTGAAGCCCTCACTCGGAACGCTGGCGCGCTCCGACCTCTCCGTGGGAGAGAGGTGAAGCTGTTTCATGCGAACGCAAGCTGCTTGCGCACCCTCACCCTTCGCGCCCGAGGACTGGCTCGGGCCGCTCTACGATTCCTTACTGCAAGGACTGAATGCCGCACTTCCTCATAGCCCTCGCAAGCCCAGGGCGCGAAGCCCTCTCCCTCGCGAGGGAGAGGGGCATCTCCCCAGTTCGGAGAACGCGCAATTCACACGAAACACGGGTTCCTCTCCGCGTGCCGCGGGAAAGTCCCGCGAGGGAGAGGGAGATGGGTATCGGCCCGGTTCGATCGGAGGTCGCTGTCGAGGGCCGCTGGGGAATTGGTGCCGGCTACTTCTTCCCGGCTACCAACGCATCGCGGATCTCTTTTAGATAGACCTCCGAGGGAGGCGGCGCTGCGGCGGCGGGCTGCTCGCGCTCACGCTCGAACCGCTTGCGCAGATCGTTGATCATCTTGACCAGAGCGAACACGGCTGCGGCCACGATCAGGAAGCTGATCAGGTTGTTGATGAAGACGCCGATGTTGATGGCGACGGCGTCGTGGCCCGGGGATGCGTCCTTCAGCGGGATCTTGATGTTGGAGAAGTCGACACCGCCGAGCAATACGCCGATCGGTGGCATGATCACGTCCTTGACGAGCGATTGCACAATGGTGCCGAAAGCCCCGCCGATGATGATGCCCACGGCCATGTCGACGACGTTGCCCCTGAGGGCGAATTCCCTGAATTCTGCAAGAAGTTTCGCAAGAAACCCCATGGGTCCTGGCTCCTTTATCGCCTGCGGACGGACCCGGCGAGATTAAGACCTCGGCGGCTTGCGGCAATGCGCAAAAGACAAAAGATGGCCGACCATCGGTTTCGGTTACTGTATTATTGAGCGGCTGGGCGAGACGTTGGACACGACCGGCCTGATCCGGCAGAATCCGCGCTCAGCTCGAAGGTGGCACGTCCGGCAGTCGAGGCCGCCACGCCGCCGGCGGTCCCCGATGCTCCCGCATCCAGTTAGGAGCGCTCAGACGCATGACCGAAGGGTGGCAGGTCGCCCTATTGGCGCTCGGCTATGTCAGCGCCCTGTTCGCGCTGGCGTGGTTCGGGGACCGGACCATCCGGTTGAACAAGGGCGGCAACGGCCGGTCGCTGATCTATTCACTCTCGCTTGCCGTCTACTGCTCGTCGTGGACGTTTTTCGGCAGCGTCGGGCTCGCCGCAACGTCGGGCTATAACTTCCTTCCCGTCTATCTCGGCCCGATCCTGATGTTCCTGTTCGGTGGGCCGCTGATCCTGCGCATCGTCAGGCTCGCCAAAAGTCAGAACATCACATCGGTGGCCGATTTTCTCGCCGCACGTTACGGCAAGAGCCCGGCTGTCGCGGCGGTCGCGACCGGTGTGGCCGTGGCCGGCACGCTGCCCTATATCGCCCTCCAGCTCAAAGCCATCGCCATCTCGGTCGAGACGCTGCTCGGTCCAGGCCTCCTGCAAGGCTTTGCGGCCACGTCTCTGTCCAACATCGACCTGGCCTTTGTCATCGCCGTGGCGCTCGCCGCCTTCGCCATTCTGTTCGGCACACGCCACATCGACGCCACGGAGCATCAGCACGGCCTGATGCTGGCGATCGCCGCCGAGTCGCTCGTCAAGCTTGCTACATTCCTGGCGGTCGGCGCCTTCGTGACGATCGCCTTGCTCGGCGGCATCGGCGGGTTCTTCGCGCGCGTCAACGAGAGTGCGCAGCTCAGCAACATCTTCGGCAGCGGCTTGAACGGCGGCGCGTGGCTGACGGTCACCTTCCTGAGCCTGGTTTGCATCATCCTGCTGCCCCGACAGTTTCATGTGACCGTGGTCGAGAACAACTCGGAAAGCGAGCTGGGCCGCGCCTCCTGGCTGTTCCCGCTCTACCTCGTGCTGATCAACGTGTTCGTCGTGCCGATCGCGGCGGCGGGGCTGCTCTATCTGCCCCATGCCACGGTGAGCCCGGACATGTTCGTGCTGGCGCTGCCGATGTGGGCGGGCTCCGACGCGATGACCGTGCTCGCGTTCATCGGCGGCCTTTCGGCAGCGACCGCCATGGTGATCGTCGATTCGGTCGCGCTGGCCATCATGATCTGCAACGGCTTCGTCATGCCGTGGCTGTTGCGCCGCAGGGCGGATGCCGGCCGCGCCGGCGACGACATGGTCTGGCTGCTGCTGATGACGCGCCGGATCGCCATCTTCGTCATCCTGATGCTCGGCTATTTTGTCTACCGCTCGATCGCGGAGGCGCACGAGCTGGCGGCGATAGGACTGTTGTCGTTCGCCGGCGTTGCCCAGCTCGCGCCGGCATTCTTCGGCGGACTCTTGTGGCGCGGGGCCACGGCCAGCGGCGCCATCGCCGGCATCCTCGCGGGATTTGCAGTCTGGGCCTATACGCTGCTGCTGCCCTGGATCGTCAAGGCCGGGTGGCTGCCGCTCGGCCTGCTGGTCGACGGTCCGCTCAACATCGGGCTGCTCAAGCCGCAAGCCTTGTTCTACCTGCAATTCGAGCCGCTCACCCACGGGGTGCTGTGGAGTCTGATCGCCAACGGGCTTGCCTACGTGTTCGTGTCGCTGCTGCGTCCGCCGGAGCCGATCGAGCGCCTGCAGGCCCACATCTTCGTGGTCGACGATCGGCCACGTCCGGTCCATGCCCCGGCGTTTCGCGTCTGGCGGACATCGGTGACGGTCGGCGACCTGCAGCACGCCGTCGGCCGGTATCTGGGCCCTGAGCGGGCCGAGCGCTCGTTCCAGGAGTATGCCGCCAGCCGTGCCGCGCCGTTGCGGGCCGACGCGGAGGCCGACGTCAGTGTGCTGCGCTTTGCCGAGCATCTGCTGACGAGCGCGATCGGTGCAGCATCCGCGCGACTCGTCCTGTCACTCCTTTTGCGGCGGAGCAACGTCTCGAGTCAGTCGGCATTGAAGCTTCTCGACGACGCGTCGGAGGCTATTCAATACAACCGCGACCTGCTCCAGTCGGCGCTCGACCAGGTGCGCCACGGATTGAGCGTCTTCGACAGGGAGATGCGTCTGGTGTGCTGGAACCGGCAGTTCCGCGAGCTTCTCGATCTTCCCCCCGAAATCGGCCACGTCGGCGTGCCGCTCGACCGCATCCTGCGGATCTGTGCGGAGCGCGGTGACTTCGGCGATGGGCCGGTGGAGCAGCTAGTCGCCGACCGCCTGATGAAGCTTGCGGTCACCAAGGAGACGTTTCAGGAGTGCATCGGGACGAGTGGCCGGATTATCGAGATCCGCACGAGCGCGATGCCCCAGGGCGGCATCGTCACGACCTACTCCGACATGACGGATCGGGTTGCCTCCGCCAATGCGCTCGCCCGTGCCAACGAGACGCTCGAGCGCCGGGTCGCGGAGCGCACCGCCGAGCTCATGCGGGTGAACGAGGCGCTCGCCATCGCCAAGGCCAAGGCCGACGAGGCCAATCTCGGCAAGACGCGATTCCTGGCGGCGGCCAGCCATGACATTTTGCAGCCCCTCAACGCGGCGCGGCTCTACACGTCGAGTCTCGTCGAGCGGGTCAGCGACGAGGCGGTCGCCAAGCATGCGCGCAATATCGATGCCTCCCTCGAGGCGGTCGAAGAGATCCTCGGTGCACTGCTCGATATTTCCCGACTGGATACGGGACGCCTCGAGCCTGAGATTTCGAGCTTCTCATTGAGCGAGCTCTTCAAGCAGCTCGAGGTGGAGTTCGAGCCCATGGCGCGCGAGAAGCGCCTCGCGCTGCGCATCGTCACCACCAGCCTCTGGGTGCGCACGGATCGGCGCCTGCTGCGCCGCCTTCTGCAGAACCTCATCGCAAATGCCATCAAATACACATCCAAGGGCAGCGTGCTCGTCGGCTGCAGGCGGCGCGGCAAAGAGGTCATCGTGCAGGTGAGCGATACCGGTCCCGGCATCCCGAGCGAGAAGCAAGCGCTGATCTTCAAGGAGTTTCACCGGCTGGAGGAGACCGCGGCCACGGTACGCGGGCTCGGCTTGGGCCTCTCCATCGTCGAGCGCATCGGCAAGGTGCTGGACACGCCCGTCCGGCTCAAGTCGGAGCCCGGTCGCGGCTCGACGTTCGCTGTTACGCTGCGCGTGACGGAGCCGCTGGCGTATGCGGCCCGAGTCGACCATGCGGTGCACTTTGCCGGCAGCATCAGGGGATGTCTCGTCCTGTGCATCGACAACGAATGGCCGGTGCTGAGAGGCATGCAGGCCTTGTTGGCCGGCTGGGGGTGCCGAGTCTTGCTGGCCGAGAGCTGCGAGCGCGCGGTCGCTGTGGCAACGGGGGCGGGGGTCGAGGCGCCACACGTCATTCTCGCCGACTACCACCTCGACGAGGGAACAGGGGTGGAGGCGGTGTGTGCGGTCAGGGCCGCGACCGGTGCCGATATCCCGGCCGTCATCATATCGGCGGATCACTCCGCAGAGGTGCAGCGCGAGATCCGGCGCCAGGGCTTCATTCAGCTGCGCAAGCCGCTCAAGGCGGCCGCGCTCAGGTCGATTCTGACGCAGTCGATGCTGCGCCGGTCGGCCGCCGAATAGCCCGTCTGCGACCGACGCCGATTGCCGAGACGATCAGCTCTCAAGTCTTTTGCCAATTGCTGGCATCGAGCTTGCCGATGGCGATGACGGCCTGCGTTCTGCTGTCGACCCCCAGCTTCTGCAGGATTGCCGACACGTGCGCCTTTATCGTCGCTTCGGACACGCCGAGCTTGTAGGCGATCTGCTTGTTGAGCAGCCCCTCGCCCAGCATCATCAGAACGCGCACTTGCTGTGGCGTCAGCGTAGACAGCCGCAGCACCAGATCGCTGGTCTCGACGTCGCCGGCCTCTGACAGATCGAGGCCGGGCGGAGTCCAGATCTCTCCATCGAGGACCTTGCGCACGGCATCGCGAATGCGCTCGACGGGCTCGGATTTGGGCACAAAGCCGGACGCGCCGAAGTCCATGCAACGTCTGATCGTGCCGAGATCGTCGCTGGCCGAGACCACGATCACCGGGACCTCGGGATGCTGGGCCCGCAAATATAGGAGCCCGGAAAGTCCGCGCACGCCGGGCATGGACAGATCCAGCATGATGAGGTCGGTATCGGTGCCGCCTTCGAGCTTTTCCACAAGCTCGTCGAGGGAGCCCGCTTCCAGCAAATCAGCCTTGGGCAGCGCGACGCTGATGGCCTGGCTGAGGGCACCGCGAAACAGCGGATGATCGTCGACAATGATGACCCGATGCGACGGCATAGGTCCCTCCGATGTGCTGCGCTCGCGTTCCGGGCGCAGCTTGAGCTTCCACGTTTCTAGGCCCAGAAAGTAGCCGCTTCCACGCGGCTTCGCCAACATCACCCTCCCCGGCGCGGGTTGGCCAACAGGATCACGTCGGCTTGCTTGCGCCAGATATTGCCGCGGCGCGACCACAATGCCAGAACATGAGTTAACGGTACCGGTGGGCCAATTCGGGCCGCCTGGGCCGTCGCGGGGATCCTCGCCAGGCTATCACGGGGAACGAAGCATGATCGAGCGGAAGGAGCGCAAGCCCTATTGGCGCCATACCAAGTGGCAGATGCTGGCGAGCCTGTTGCCGTTCCTGTTGGCTTTGGTTGCCCTGCCCCTCAATGCGGACCGGCTCAACGGGAGCAAGTTTTTGGGCTTTCCGCTCGGCTATTTTCTCGTCTGTCATGGCCTCATCTTGATTGCCTTTGTCACGATTGCGTCCTTCGTCAACCGGCAGGATGCGATCGATCACTGGCATGGTGCGCACGAGGACATGTGAGCCGATGTCGTTGGCACCGCGCTCGAGGCTCGTCAATCCCCTGCTCGGAAACTATTTCGGCATCTTCGCGAGCCTGCTGACGGCCATCGTCCTGATGCTGATGCTGTTCGAGCAGCTCGGCATGGCAGATGCCTCTCTGCGCACCTGGATCAGTGTCGGCACGCTCGGGCTTTATTGCGCCATCGGCGTTGCCGCATTTGCGCGGCAGCCGGCCGAGTATTTCGCATCCGGTCGACGCGTGCCGGCCTTGTTCAACGGCCTCGTCATCGCCTGCACCGCGCTGGGCGGCACGGGCCTGGCGGCCATCGGTGGTGCGCTTTTCATTGCCGGTTTCGATGCCCTCTGCCTCGGCATCGGCATGATGGGCGGCTTCGTGTGCCTGACCGTCCTCATCATGCCGTTCCTGCGCAAGTTCGGCGCCTACTCCGTTCCGGGATACCTTGGCCGCCGCTTCGAGAGCTCGACCGTACGCATCGCCGCGGCGACCATGCTCGCCGTGCCGATGCTCCTCATGCTGATGGCCGAGTTGAAGATGGCCGCGAGCACCGCCGCCTGGTTGACACAGTCCTCCGAAGGGCTCCTCACCTGGATCCTGGTGGCGGTCGTTGCCATCATTCTCATCCCGGGCGGTATGCGCTCGCTCACCTGGGCGAGTGCCGCGGCCGCAATTACGACGCTCGGTGCGCTGTTCGTCCCCGGGGTCATCGTCGCGGTCATGACGACGTACCTGCCGTTGCCGCAGATGAGTCACGGGCCCGTGCTGCGCGCTCTGATGCGGCTCGAGGCTGCGCAGGGCATCCCGGCGCCCATCTCGCCGTTCTTGCATCTCGACCTCCCGGGCGTCGATCCGGAACCGATCCTGCACCGCTTCGCCACGCCGTTCAGCAGCGTAGGCCCGATGGCGTTCGTGTTGGCCGCGATGGTTGTGATGATCGGCATTGCGGGATCTCCTGCGCTGCTGGCGCGCGCGGGGACGACACCCGGCGTGTACGAGGCGCGCAAGTCGTTCGGCTGGGCCGCCGCGGTGCTCGGCGTCGTGCTGATGACGCTTTCGGCCGACGCGGTGTTTCTGCGTGACATGGTGATGAATCAGCTCGTCAGCAGCACGCAGCAGCCTGAGTGGTTCAAGGCGCTTGTCGGTCTCGGTCTGGCGGGCGTCGACGAGCGCGCGCTGTCGGGCACCCTGTCCAGCTTCATCTTCAAGCGGGATGCGGTGCTGCTTGCGCTGCCGGTCGCTACCGGTGGCCCCGCGATCCTGGTTTATCTCGCCGCCGTCGGAATTATCTCGGCCGCCCTGGTCGGAGCCTCCGCGGCCATCTCCACGCTGGGGACGATGCTGGCGGATGACGTCATGGACGCGACGGGTGGAGAGTCGGGCGCGGGCGGGTCCAGAGTCATGCGGGCCCGGCTGGCCATAGCGCTTGCGGCTGCGGCGGGCGGCTGGGTGGTCACATTCACGCCCGGCGATCCGCTCGATCTGCTGCTCTGGTCGCTGGCACTGTCCGGCTCCACCGCGTTTCCGGTCGTCGTGCTGTCGATCTGGTGGAAGCGAGCCAATGCGTGGGGCGCGCTGGCTGGCCTCGGTGCCGGCTTTGCGGTTGCCGCCGGATCGATTATGGCTGGCGAGGTGGCCTCGATCGGGCTGCCGGGAGCCCTCGCGGCCGTGGTGGCCGCACCCGCAGCCCTAGGGGCGATGACGATGGTGAGCCTCATCACGCCGGCCCCGGCGCGCCAAGTGCTGGAGATGGTGCGCGAGTTGCGTATTCCGGGCGGCGAGACATTCTATGATCGGGAAGCGCGGCTGGCGCTTCTGCGGCAGCAACAGCGCGGCTGATCGGGCGCCTTGGCGCAGGCCGCTGCGCATGGCTCGAGCCGGCAGTTGTCCGAGTTATCTGAGACGCATCGCGGCAGGAGCAGGAGCGACATGTCTATCCGGGAGCGGCAGGGGCTTTATCCGCCCATCGAACCGTTCAGGGAGGGGCGATTACCCGTCACCGGTGGACACGAGCTCCATTTCGAGGAGTGCGGCAACCGCAATGGCAGGCCGGTGCTGATCGTGCATGGCGGACCCGGCGGCGGCTCGAACGCGGCCATGCGGCGCTTCCATGACCCGGCCCGCTACCGCATCGTTCTGTTCGACCAGCGCGGCTGCGGCCGCTCGACGCCGCACGCCAGCCTCCATGAGAACACGACCTGGCACCTCGTCGCGGACATGGAGCGCCTGCGGGAGCATCTCGGCATCGAGCGCTGGCAGCTCATGGGCGGCTCGTGGGGCTCGACGCTGTCGCTCGCCTATGCGCAGCGCCACCCCGAGCGCGTGAGCGAGCTCGTTCTGCGCGGCATCTTCCTGCTTCGGCGCGCCGAGCTCGACTGGTTCTACAGGGAGGGGTGCAGCTGGATCTTTCCGGATGCCTTCGAGGCCTACGAGAACGTCATCCCGGTTGACGAGCGCGGCGACATGATCAGCGCCTACTACCGGCGGCTGACGGACCCCGACCCCAAGGTGCAGCTCGCGGCAGCGCGCGCATGGAGCGTGTGGGAAGGCACGACTTTGTCGCTGCATCAGGACCCCGAGCGCATCAAGCTGTTCAGCGCCGATGCCTATGCCATCGCCTTCGCGCGCATCGAGTGTCACTACTTCGTCAATCGCGGCTTCTTTGCGCGCGACGACGAGCTTCTCGCCGGTGCGCACCGTCTGCGCGGCATCCCTGGCACGATCGTGCATGGGCGCTATGACGTGGTGACTCCGCTCAAGAATGCCTTCGATCTGAAGCGGGTCTGGCCCGAGGCCGATCTGCGTGTCGTCGCGGATGCAGGCCACGCAATGACCGAGCCCGGCATCGTTCACGAGCTGGTTTGTGCGACGCGCAAGTATGCTGTCGGCGGATAGCGGACACGCGGATCAGCGCGCACGCGTGCCGAGGTAGTGCAGGACGACCTCGCGCCGGTGCGGTGCCGAGCGGTGCTCGATCAGGTAGACGGCCTGCCAGGTCCCGAGCGTCATCTTGCCCTCCTGGACGGGGATCGACAGCGATGTGGCGGTCAGCATCGCCTTGACGTGGGCCGGCATGTCGTCGGGGCCCTCGATGGAGTGCCGCCAGTCGCGCGAGGCCGGCGCAAGTGTGCTCAGCGCATCGACGAGATCGGCCTGCACGTCCGCATCGGCATTCTCCTGGATCGTGAGCGATGCCGAGGTGTGCCGGATGAAGACCGTAAGCAGCCCATCGGCCGCGCCAATGGTGCCGAGCCACGCGGCGAGCCGGGCGGTGAGATCGGTGAATCCGGGGCCTTGTGTTGCGATCTCGATCCGATGCTGGGCCTGGGTCAGCTCCATTCGACGTGCCTCGATCCCTGTCCATTTGGAAGGATAACGTCGCCGCCCGCCGCCGGGGGCGCTCGCTACTGGCAGTTGTACCGCGTCAACCCGGACTTAACCAAAACTTTACGGGCACTTGCGACCCTCCCGAACAGGCGGTCCTTGTCCCGTTTCCGCGTCGGGGCCTGTTAGGACGGCTATGTCGAACTCCGATCATCCGCAGCAAGCAGTGGGGGGCGATTATCGCACCACCTGGCACGGGGGCGCGCCGCGCGCCGATGCGCACGCGCCAGCGGCCTCGCCCCAGCCGTATGCCGCCGCTCTGAAGCGGATCGAGGAGGGGCTGTCGCTGCTCGTGGCACGGCTCGAGGAGCCCGAGACGCCGCCGCGCGGCGCTACCTTCGCATCAGCATCCACGATCGAGGCGCCGGCTGCCTCCAATCCGGCTCGCAAAGCGCAGACGGTGCATCAGCCCGCCCACCAGGCCGCGCCCCGCACGCGCTCTCGGCGCAGCCGCAGGGACAGCGGCGCGGGCGAGGATGCCGATCTTCCGGGCCCTAGCCTCGAGGAGGCCTGGGACCAGGATGCCGCCGACGCGCTCGCCGAGCTCTATGCGTCGGGTGCGGCGGGGCTCTCCGATCCCCTCGGCGGCGACGAGGACCTGCAAGCCAGGATGGCCGATGTGGCTTCGCCCCGGCAGGCGCAGCCCGCGGCGGACGGCGCGGGGGCTGGCTCGGTCAGGACTTGGGTCGAGGGGCGCCTCGACGAAATCGCCCGCAAGGTGGATCGGACGTTCCACCAGGGACATTCGAGCGACCCCGTCGCTGCGCTCGAGCAGCGCTTCGCGGCCTTCGAGCGGCGCCTCGAAAAGGCCTTCGGCGAGATCGCGACGCGAGCCGACCTCGAAGGGTTGAAGCTCGTGGAAGGGCATGTCGTCGAGCTGCTCGACCAGCTTCGCGATGTGAGGGCAGGGCTCGATCGCGTCGTCTCGATCGAAACCCGCCTCGCCGAGCTGAAGAGCGTTCTCTCGGATGATCAAGTGGCCCGGCTCGTGGGCGCCATCATGCCCACCGAGCAGGAGCTTTCCCGCATCGCCGAAGCGGCTGCCGCCAAGGCGCTGCAGCGCTCGGAGGCTCCCCCGCAGGCGGGCGATACGCCGGCGGCAGCGCGGCTCGACGAGTTGCGCACGTTGCTCTCGGACTTCGCCGACGAGCGGCGGCGCAACGAGCTCGAGATGGCCGATGCGCTCGATACGATGCAGCAGGCCATGGAGCACATCCACGAACGCATCGACTCGATCGTGGCAAGCCGAGCCGATGCTGCAGAGGGACGGGCGGCGCTCACGTCGCCACCTGCTCTGGCCCAGGGTTTGCGCCAAGACATCCGCATGCCGGATATGATTGCGAGCGAGCTCACCAAGTCGGCGCGCGCGACGACAGCGCCAGCCTCCACGACGGCGGCAAGTCCTGGCATCGGAGCCACGCCGCGCGAAAGCGGTGACGAGCACGAAACGTTGACAGCCGACGACGACGGCATGGCGTTCGGCGCCATGTTGCGCCCCGCAGGCGCGAAGCGGGCTTCCGAGGGGGCGCGTTCAGCAGCGCCTGTCGGCACGGCAGCCGCAGCGCGCGTGCGCGGCATGTTCAGCTTCGCTGCCGCGCGGGTGCCACCGCCCGGAGCGCTTCTGATGGTCAGCCTGCTGGCGTTCATGCTTGCCGGCTACTGGCTCGTTTCGGGATCGAGGCTCCTGCCCGCCGGGGATTCCATGATCCGGGTGGCCGGCAAGCAGCCGACGGCGCTGGAGCAGGACATCGCAGGCGTGCCGTTGCGGTCATCTTCGCCGGACTCCGTGGCCGACGCGACCGCAGGGGCGGATCAGCGCTCGGTATCCTCGAATGCCGCGGATCAGACCGCGGCGCGCTCGGTCGCCTCGAGCCCGGCCGTGCAAGGCATTGCTGTGGACCAGAGCGACGTCGCGTTGTCGCCCGATGAGCTGATGCGGGTGCGGCAGAAGCAGCGCATGGCCACTCTGTCCTCGCGGCTTGGTCAGCAGGCGGCCCAGACTTATTCGGACCCGGCGGCTGTGCCGGCCGACGTGGTGACGGGCGCCACCGGCGCGGCGCACGCCGATGGCGAAGGCGGCCAAGCCACCCTGCTCGAGATGCCGCCGCTGACCATCGGCCCCAATTCCCTGCGGCTGGCCGCGGCTCGCGGCGATGCCTCGGCGCAGTTCGAGGTGGCGGTGCGCTTCGCCAAGGGCAAGGGCGTGGATCAGGACTTCAAGCAGGCGGGGGTCTGGTACCAGCGCGCAGCAGCACAGGGGCTGGCGGCCGCGCAGTATCGGCTGGCGACGCTCTACGAGCGCGGCTTGGGCGTGCAGCGCGACACAGCTCAGGCCAAGGTGTGGTATCTGCGCGCCGCCGACCAGGGCAACGTGAAGGCCATGCACAATCTGGCTGTGCTGTGCGCCGGTCGCGATGCTGCCGCTCTCGATTATCAAAACGCGGCCAAATGGTTTCGCGAGGCGGCCGAGCGCGGCTTGGCGGATAGCCAATACAACCTCGGGGTTCTGCACGAGAACGGCCTCGGTGTGCCGAAGAACCTCGCTGCCGCATACAAGTGGTATGCGCTTGCCGCTATGAGCGGCGACAAGGAGGCCTTGCACCGTCGCGACGTCCTGAGGACGAAGCTCGATTCGACCGTGCTGAAGAGCATCGAGCAGCAGATCGCCGAGTGGCGGCCCCGGCCCATCGACCAGCTTGCGAACGACGCCTGGGCCGCCGGCGAGGCGTGGAAATCGCGCATCCCTGGGGCTTCAGGCTAGCCGCTTTCCGATCGAAGCGAGCCAATGCCCATCTCCCTCTCCCCGGCGGGGCGAGGGAGAACCAGGCGCGGCGCTCGGGCGTAACGCGACCTCCGATCGAGCCGAATCGAAGCGAGCCGATACCCATCTCCCTGGCCGCGCCGGGCCGATGCTCACCGCACCCCCTCGCGGCACGCAAGAGGGGTTGTGCGGCACGCACCGCGGTGTGCAGTACCGCCTACTTGCCCCTTGCATTCGGGCGACCTTTGCGGTCCCTTGACGCGCAGGGCAACCGCTCGATCCAGTTTCGCCTTATCAGCGATGTGTCACGCACTTCGCCGCATTGACCCGAGACCTCCGCGGGAGCTTAACGCGGGGTGCGGGTGAGGCTGCTGGCCTCGAGCTTCATGCCGGTATCGCCTGGGCTTGCCGACGTGGGCCTCGCGTCGCTCTGCGTCGAGCCTTTGCGTAACTGGCATCGAGGGAAGCAAATGACGCTGGAGCTGCTGGCAGTCGAGACGTGCGCCAACGTCTTGGCTCGGCTCGGCGTCCACCCCGCGGCGGCGGACCAAGCGGCGGAGACGCCTTGATGCGCGGTGGGCGGCGACGGGTCGCGATGCGATGGGCGGCAGCGCTTGCCACATGCCTGCTGCTCTGCAGCCTCGCCTTCCACGCCGAGGCGCAGCGCCGTCAACGCTCGACGCCCGTTCCCATTCCTGAGCGTCCCAACTCTGAGAGCAAGCCGGAGGAGGGCGCGCAAGCGCCGGCGCCGGCTGCAGCGGGAGCGGCTCAACCCAAGGAGCCGAAGGAGACGGTGCAGGCCGACGTCTCCACGCGCCGCATCGCCGTCACCGCCACCTTCTCGGGCACCGAGGTCGTCGTGTTCGGTGCGGTGGACAACAGCCGTCAGCCAAGCGCGGAAGCTGGCCTCTACGATGTCGTCATTGTCCTCGTCGGCACGCCCTCCCGCCTAGTGGCGCGGCGCAAGGGCAACGTCGCCGGCATGTGGATGAACGTGCAGTCGCTCGTCTTCGACAGCGTGCCGAGCTACTACGCCATCGTCTCGACGCGGCCGCTCGATGAGATCGCCTCTGAGGACGTGCTGAAGGCCTACGATATCGGCTTCGAGCACGTCCGCATGACGCTGGCGAGCGGCTCGTTCACCGGCCCGCCGACCAAGCAGATCAAGGAGTTTCGCGACGCCGTCATTCGCATCAAGCAGAGAAGCAGGCTTTATCAGCAGCAGGAGTACGGCGTGGCCTTCATCGGCCGCAGCCTGTTCCGCGCGTCGATCGACTTGCCGGGCAACGTGTCGGTCGGGCCGTTCGACACGCGCGTCTATCTGTTTCGTGACGGCGAGCTGCTGAGCCAGTACACCGCGCGCCTCAATCTCGAGCGCGAGGGCGTGGAGGAGGCGCTGCACGGCTTTGCGCTGCGCTATCCGCTTCTCTATGGGCTTGCCGGTGTGCTGATCGCGGTCACGGCCGGACTATCCGCCTCGACCTTCTTCCGCAAGAACGCTCACTGAGCAGCGCGCCGGTACAACCGTTGTGCCGCGCTTCAGTCCGCGCACAGGTGGCGTGCCGCGACCGGATAGACGCCCTCCTGTCCCAGCATCCAGACGCTCATTCCGTCGTTGCCGAACAGCGGCTCGAAGCAGGCGTCGAGCACGTTCAGTCCGCCGGTGAACGTGCCGAACGCGGGCAACACCAGCCGGCGGGTGTTGCCGACGAAGCATGGCCGGCGGACCGTGTGGCCGTAAAGCGAGAGCCTTGCGGCCGGGTGCAGGTGTCCGGCAATCTCGTGCGTCACGCGCGTTTCGTGCGGCACGTGCACCAGCCTGAGCCCGCCGATCTCGATGCGATCGACGATGCGCCCGCCGAGGTCAGCGGCAATGATCGGATCATGGTTGCCCGTGACCCACGTCCACTGCCGATCCTCCTGCAGAATGGCGAGAGCCTGTCGGTCTCGCCCGCTGATCCGCTCCGCGGCGTTCAGATCGTGCAGACTGTCGCCGAGCGCAATGACGTGGCGCGGGTCGTAGCGATCGACGGCCTCGGCGAGCCGGTGCAGTGTGTCTTGCGTGTCGTAGGGCGGCAGCATCGTGCCGCGGCTGGCGAACGCGGAGGCCTTCTCCAGGTGCAGGTCGGCGACGATGAGGGTGCGCTCGCCCGGCCAATAGAGCGCCCCACTCATATCGGCCAGGAATGCCTTGCCGCAGATCGACAGCGGCTGCGTCGCGTAGGCTTGGTCCCGGGCTCGCTCAGGGTTGAATACCAGCATGCTTCAGGCACTCCCCATCGCCTCGCGCACCAAAGCGTCGGCCGCCTCGCGCAAAATATCCTCCCGTGCCGTGCCGTTCACCGGCTCCTTGCCGATGTCGAGCAGGATCGGGACTGCCAGCGGCGAGACGTGAGGCAGCGCAATATGCCTGATTCGACCTTTGATGCGGCGCAGGAAGTCCTGCAGACGCGCGACATCGAGAAGGCCGGTGGCGGCGTCCTGGTAGGCGGCCTCGAGCAGCACATGGCGCGGCTCGTAGCGCCGCAGCACCTGGTAGATGAGATCGGTGGAGACCGTGAGTTGGCGGCCTGACTTCTCGTGTCCCGGGTGTCGCCGCTCGACCAGTCCGGCGATGGTCGCGCAGGCGCGGAACGTGCGGCGCATCAGGCCCGACTCCGCGAGCCAGGCCTCCAGATCGTCGCCGAGCATGTCCTCGTCGAACAGCCGCCCGAGATCGAGCGTGCCGTCGGCGATCATGCGCGACAGGTCGCCGAGGCCCCAGACCGCCAGCGCATAGTCGCTGGCGACGAAGCCTGTCGGGGCGGCCTTCGCCCGATCGAGACGCCGGGTCAGCAGCATGCCGAGCGTCTGATGCGCCAGGCGCCCCTCGAACGGATAGGCGACGAGAAAGTGGCGGTTGGCGCGCTGGAACGTCTCGATGAGGACCTCGTCGGCACGCGGGACGACCGACCGCTCTTGCTGCAGGCCGAGCCACTCCGACACGGGCGCCGGCAGCCGCGCCCAGCCCTCCTCCTCGGCGAGAAGTGAGCGCACGCGCTGGGCCAGATGCGTGGACAGCGGGAACTTGCCGCCCGGATAGCTCGGGATCTTGGGGTCGCTCGCCGACGCGCGTGAGACATAGACGTTGAGCTCGCGGATGCCCTCCAGGCGCACGACCTCGCCGCCGAACACGAACGTGTCGCCGGGCACCATCTCGCTGGCGAAGTATTCGTCGACCTCTCCCAGGACACGTCCGCCCGTCAGCGACTGCCTGGCGCCCGGCCGCCGCACGCTCCCGCGCCCCACGAGCCTCACTTTCAGCAGCGGCCCCTCGACGATCGTGCCCACGTTGAGCCGATAGCGCGGGACCAGGCGCGGATGGGCCAGACGCAGCTTTCCGCCGGCATCCGGCTTCAGCCTGGCGAAGCGATCATAGCTGCGCAGCGCATAGCCGCCAGTGGCCACGAAATCGACGACACGATCGAAGTCGGTGCGCTGCAACTGCGCGTAAGGCGCCGTGGAGCGCACCTCGGCGAAGAGCTGGTCGGGATGGAACGGGCCGGCGCACGCAGTTCCGAGCACGTGCTGGGCGAGCACGTCGAGCGCACCCCTGCGGCGCGTGACGGCATCCTGCGCGCCGGCCTCGGCAGCCTCCAGCGCGGCCCGGCATTCGATTACCTCGAAGCGGTTGGCCGGCACCAGGATGGCTTCGGACGGCTCATCGAGGCGATGGTTGGCGCGCCCCACGCGCTGAATGAGCCGGCTCGCGCCCTTCGGCGCGCCGACGTTGACGACGAGGTCGACGTCGCCCCAGTCGATGCCGAGATCGAGCGTGGAGGTGGCGACCACGGCCCTGAGCCTGCCAGCCGCCATGGCCGCCTCGACCTTGCGCCGCTGGCCGACGGCGAGCGAGCCGTGATGCAGGGCGATGGGCAGATTATCGTCGTTGATGCGCCACAGCTCCTGGAACAGCAACTCGGCCTGCATGCGCGTATTGACGAACAGTAGCGACAGCCGGTGCGCCTTGATCACGTCGTAGATCTCCGGCGTCGCGTACCGGGCCGTGTGGGTGGCCCATGGCAGGTCGGCCTCGGTGTCCAGGATCCTGATCCTCGGCTTTGCCCCACCCTTGGTCTCGACCAGGTCGGCGAGCTCGATCACTCGGTCAGGCTCGGCCTGCAGCCTGAGCCAGGCCCTGAGCTCGGTGGGGCGCGCCACCGTCGCCGACAGACCGAGGACGATGTGATCGGGAGCGAGGCGGCGCAGGCGGGCGAGGCCGAGGCAGAGCAGATCGCCGCGCTTGGACGGCGCCATGGCGTGCAGCTCGTCGACGACGACGCATTTCAGGTCGGCGAAGAACCGCGCCGCGTCGTCGTAGCTGAGCAGGAGGGCAACCTGCTCCGGCGTCGTCAGCAGCATGTGGGGCGGTCGCAGGCGCTGGCGCTGGCGCCGCGACACGGGGGTATCGCCGGTGCGGGTCTCGACCCGGATCGGCAGGCCCATCTCCTCGATAGGCGCGAGCAGATTGCGGGCGACGTCGACGGCCAGCGCCTTGAGCGGCGAGATGTAGAGCGTGTGCACGCCGCTCGGGGCAGCGTTGCCATCCGCCGCACGGTCGAGATCGACCAGGCTCGGCAGGAAGCCGGCCAGCGTCTTGCCGGCGCCGGTCGGGGCGATAAGCAGGGTCGAGCGTCCGCGCTCGGCCTGCCTGACGAGCTCGAGCTGGTGCGCGCGCGGCTCCCAGCCGCGGCTGTGGAACCAGCTCTGGAAGCGCTCCGGGAGGGCTGCGGCGGTCGCGAGCGCGGCTCGCGCCCGGCGGCGGACCGCTCCCGCGTGACTGAGCGCAACACTCGATCGTTCGCTTCGGGTCTTCATCTGTGCTAAGCGGGAGCGCGTGCCGGCGCGGCAACCGGCAGTGTGCGCGTGGATCGAGGACGAGGAAGCTTCGGTATGGACCGGGAGCGCCTTTTCGGCGGCAATCCGTTGGCCGTGATCCTGCGGCTGGTGGTGGTTTCCATCGTCGTCGGCATCGTGCTCTCGGCGCTCAACATCCACCCTGGCAATATCGTCTACCACGTCCGCCTGCTTTTGCAGCGCCTCTACGACATGGGCTTCGGCATTTTCGAAGGCGCCATCAATTACTTCCTGCTGGGCGCCGTGATCGTCATTCCGATCTGGCTGTTGACGCGGCTGTTCGGCATCATGCGCAGCGACCGCGATCGCGGCGCCCGCTGACGCTGGGCGACGACGATGGCCGTCTCGTGACCAGGGCAGGCGGACCGGCCGTCAACCCTCGAGCGGCTTTTCCGCCCACTCGGCCGCACGCCGGCCCGTCGCCTCGCCGATGCGCCGCAGGCCCTGCGCGTGCGCGTGCCGCGCAAGGTGGGCCTTGATCCGCTGAATGAGCCCCGGTCCCTCGTAGACCAAGCCGGTGTAGAGCTGGAGGAGGCTGGCGCCGGCCTCGATCTTGGCGAGCGCTGCGGGGCCGGAGTCGATGCCGCCGATGCCGATCAGCGGAATCCGCCCCGCGCTCAGCACGTGCACGCGCGCAAGCATCGCGGTCGAGCGGTGAAAGAGCGGTCGTCCCGACAATCCGCCCGTCTCCCTGGCGCGCTCCGTCTCGCGCAGGTTGGGCCGTGTCACCGTCGTGTTCGAGACTGCGATTGCGTCCACCCGGCGCTCGACGAGGCGCGCGACGATGGCCGGCAGGTCGGCCTCGGCGATGTCCGGCGCCAGCTTGACGACGATCGGGCGGGATGGGGCGCCTTGTCCCACGCGGCGCTCGCGTGCGGTGAGCACGCGGTCGAGCAACCGTGCGAGTGCATCGGGCGCCTGCAGGTCACGCAGGCCCGGCGTGTTGGGCGACGAGATGTTGACGGTGAAGTAGCTGGCGACATCGTAGAAAGCTTCGAGTCCGGCGACATAATCGGCGGCAAAATCCGCAGCGTCCTTGTTGGCGCCGATGTTGACGCCCACGACGCCCTTCCGCGGCCGGCGCTGCAGCCGCTCCAGCGCGGCGCGGTGGCCGCCGTTGTTGAAGCCGAGCCGGTTGATCACGGCCCGATCGGCGGGGAGGCGGAACACGCGCGGCCGCGGGTTGCCCGCCTGCGGCAGCGGCGTGATCGTTCCGACCTCCGCGAACCCGCAGCCGAGCGCCAGAACGGCATCCGCCACGCGGGCATCCTTGTCGAACCCCGCAGCAATGCCGACCGGGTTCGGCAGTGCCAGCGGACCCAGGCTGCAGGCCAACACCGCATCGTCTGCGCCGCTCGGTCGCGGATGGATGCCGAGCTCCAGCGATTTCAGCGTGATCTCGTGCGCTTGCTCGGGCGCCAGCGCAAACAGCGCCGGCCGCGCGAGGTCGAACAGGCTGCCCAGCATCAGCCCAGGTCCTCCGGCAATCGATGTCGTCCGTCGGCTCCGAGCGTCAGGACGCGCTCCGATACCACAGTCTCGATCTGGAGCGGCGCATAGAGGTGTGGAAACAGGGCTCCACCGCGGGAAAGCTCCCACTTCAGCGCCGGGCCGAGGCGCGCTGCGTCGACGCCGATCAGCACGAGATCGGCTTGCCCGGCAAAGTGTCTCGCCAAAGTTCCCGCGACCTGATCCGGCGCCGACAGATGGATGTATCCGTCGCGGGCATCGTCGGCGGACCCTCGGAACGAGCCGATCCGGCGCGCTTCATCCCAGATTTCGCGCGGGCAGATCTTGTAAATCGTGCGCGGCGCATCGCATGGAACTTTCACGCGAGCACCCTCACCGCACGAGTGCCAATGCAGGCGAGACGTGCGGGCAGCTTCACGTGGCCGCTGTTGACATCACAAGCCGATCTGCGCATCTGTTCGACCCCTTCGCGGCGTGCTACTGCTGACCGAGACCCTTGTGATCTTCGTGCATTCGCGTCTTTCATGCCATCCGGATTCACAGCAAAACCTCTCGCGCTCGGGCGCCTTTTATCGGATCCCTACACGTTTCAGATCCCGTCCTTCCAGCGCCCGTTCTCATGGACGACGCGAGAGGCGGGACAACTTCTCGACGACCTGACGCTCGCGCTCCAGGAGGCTAACGGCGACAGCGAAGGCGGGGGATACTTCCTCGGCACCATACTGCTGCTGGAACCTTCTCCTACCGTGCCGCCCCGCGGCGTGAGGGGGACGCCACCACGTCACAGCGTCATCGACGGCCAGCAGCGTCTTGCCACATTGACCGTCCTGCTGGCGGTGCTGCGTGACATCCTCAAGGAGCGCGGCATGGCGCTTCCGGCGATGCTGGAAGAGCGCATCGTGTGCCGGCAGGACGGCAAGTTCGAGCCATGCTACCGCCTGGAGCTGAGAGGGCGGGAGGGCGACTTTTTCAAGCGCTGCGTGCAGGACGGCGAGGCAGCGCAGGACGACGATCTGACCGACGCGGAGCGGCGCATCCTGTCGGTGCGCCAGGATCTGGCGGCGGAGCTTGCCGAACGCAGCACCGGCGAGCTCGTCGGCCTTGTCGAGTTCATCGCGCAGGGGTGTCATGTTGCGGTCATCACCGCCCACGGCATCGATCAGGCGCATCGCATCTTCTCGGTGCTCAACGACCGGGGCCGTCCGCTGGCCCGCAACGACATTCTCAAGGCGCAGGTGCTCGGTCAGGTCGACCGGCAGACGCAGCAGTCGGCGCTGGCCATCTGGGAAAGCCTTGCAGCGCGGCTCGGCGACGACTTCGAAACCCTGTTCAGCCATATCCGCGCCGTGGAGGCCGGTCCGAAATCTCAGGTCATTTCCGGCATCCGGGAGCTGATCGCCGGTGCCGGCGGCGCCGGCTCGTTCGTCACGCAGTTCCTCGAGCCCTACGGCAATGCTCTGTACGCGATCCGCGAGGCACGGCACTCGGGATCGCAGCACTCGCCCGAGATTTCCCGCTTCCTCGGTTATCTCGGATGGTTCGGCAGCGCCGACTGGATTCCGCCGGCCCTGTTGTGGTGGCGCGTTCACAACGGCGATCCCGAGAGGCTGCTCGTCTTCCTGCGCAAGCTCGAGCGTCTGGCCTATGCCCTCCGCCTGCTCGGCATCGGCGCAGACAAGCGCCTGGCGCGTTTCCAGGCCGTGGTGCAGGCCATCCGCAAGGGCACGGCGCTCGACGCGGGCCACAGTCCGCTGGAGATCTCGCGCGAGGAGCAGCGCAATATCCTCTACAACCTGCGCCGGCTCCACGCACGCAGCCAGCTGACCTGCAAGCTTGTCCTGCTGCGCCTCAACGACGAGTTGGCCGGCGCCGCGCAGAACCTGACACCGGGCGATTTCACCGTCGAGCATGTCCTGCCGCAGAAGCCCGGACGCAACAGCGCCTGGCGCGCCTGGTTTCCTTCCGCGGATGAGCGAGAGACGTGCACCAACTCGATCGGCAATCTGGTGCTCGTGACGCGGCAGCAGAACGATCGCGCCCGCAATGCCGAGCTGCCGCGCAAGCTGGAGGTGTACTTTCGCACGCCCGGGGTCAAGGCGCCGCGCATCACGGCGGAGCTCGAGGGCATCTCCGAATGGCGCGCACCGCAGATTCTCGCGCGCGAGGATCGCCTGCTCACGCTCATCCGGTCGATGTGGCAACTGGAGAGCTCGAAAAACAGCGAGCTTCCGCCTCAAGGGAAGGACGGAACGCGCCAGTGGGTCCGTCGCACTGCCCGCATCGCCGCGGGCTGATGCCGCATCTGACGGACGCGCCGGCTTAGCCCGGCACCAGCTCGCCCTTCAGTGCCTTCGTGATCAGCTTGCGCGTCTCGCCCACGCCGTAAAGCTCGATGAACGAGCCGAAGCGCGGTCCCTGCGATTGTCCGAGCAAAACCTCGTAGATGGCCTGGAACCAGGCGCGCAGGTTGTCCGCGAAGCCGTGCGCCTTGCCTGTCTCATAGACGATGTTCTGCAGCTCTTCCGCATTGGCATCCGGGCTGGCGCCTGCCAACGCCTGCTCGAGCGCGGCCAGCGCCTTGCGCTCGGCCTCGGTCGGTGCGCGGAACTTCTTGGCCGGCTTGACGAAGTCGTCGTAGTAGGCGACGGCGTAGGCGGCGAGCTGATCGAGCAGAGGATACTTCTCGGGGCTGGCGCCGGGCGCATGCCGGCGGATGAAGCCCCACAGTGTCTCCTTGTCGTGCGCGTTCGAGGCGGCCACGAGGTTGAGCAGCAGCGCAAAGGTGATCGGCAGCTCCGCCGCCGGCGGATGCCCCGAATGGATGTGCCAGGCCGGATTATCGAGGCGCGACCTGACCTCCTCGCCGGCGTACTTGCTGACGAACGTCAGGTAGTCGTCGACCGCGCGCGGAATGACGTCGAAGTAGAGCCGCTTGGCTGCTTTCGGCTTCTGATACATTAACAGCGACAGGCTCTCGGGGCTCGCATACGTCAGCCAATGCTCGATCGTCAGGCCGTTGCCCTTCGACTTCGAGATCTTCTGCCCGTGCTCGTCCAGAAACAGCTCGTAATTGAAGCCCTCGGGCGGCGTTCCGCCGAGCACCTTGCAGATGCGAGAGGACAGGATCACGGAGTCGATCAGGTCCTTGCCCGCCATCTCGTAGTCGACGCCGAGCGCTGTCCACCGCAGGGCCCAATCGGCCTTCCACTGGCACTTGACGCGGCCGCCGGTGACGGGCGTCTCGACTTTCTTTCCCGTCTCGGGATCGATGTAGACGACGGTGCCGCGTCTTGGATGCCGCTCGATCATGGGCACCTGAAGCACGCGGCCCGTGCGCGGGCAAATCGGCAGGAAGGGCGAGTAGGTCTTCCTGCGCTCCTCGCCCAAGGTGGGCAGGATGATCTCCATCACCTTGTCGTAGACCCTGAGCATCTTGAGCAGGGTCTGATCCATCATGCCGGACTTGTAGCATTCGGTCGCCGAGAAGAACTCGTACTCGAAGCCGAACTGGTCGAGGAAGCGCCGGAGCCTCGCGTTGTTGTGGTGCGCGAAGCTCGGGTACTCGTTCGAGAACGGATCGGGGACGTTGGTCAGCGGCTTGTTGAGATGCTGGGCTAGCATCTCCTTGTTGGGCACGTTGTCCGGCACCTTGCGCAGGCCGTCCATGTCGTCGGAGAAGCAAATGAGGCGCGTCTTGCGCTTGCCTCCGGTCAGCACCTCGAAGGCATGCCGCACCATGCTGGTGCGCGCGACCTCGCCGAACGTGCCGATGTGCGGCAGGCCCGATGGTCCATAGCCCGTCTCGAAGATCACGGTCTTGCGTTTCCCGCCCTTGATCTTGTCGAGGCGCTGAATCAGGCGGCGCGCCTCCTCGAACGGCCAGGCGCGGCTCTCCCGAGCGGCTGCAATCTCGGCGGCTGGTATCTGGGCGGTCATAAGGTCAACATGGCTGTCGTGATTCGCGGGCGAACGTATGTGGGCTGACCGGCACGGTCAATTGCGCTTGGGCGCGCCCATGCCGCCGAGCTTCGCACATATTCCGTCTCGCCAATTTATCATTTGCGCGCGGAGGCTTGCGCCGAGCGTATCCGCCGTAGGGATCTGAGCAGCTTTCGCGGCAGGGCCGGACCAGATAGATTGGCCCATATAACAAGCAAGGAAACGCCCCGTGACGCGCGACCGTGTGCACTTTCTCTTTCTGAATATCGGTCATTTCCTGGATCATCTGTTCACGCTCGTCTTCGCAACGGTCGCAGCGCTGGCTCTGACCCGCGAATGGGGCATGAGCTACGAGCAGCTCGTTTACTATGCGACACCGGGCTTCGTCGCCTTCGGCCTGTTCTCGCTGCCGGCCGGGTGGCTCGCCGACCGCTGGAGCCGCCACGGTATGATGGCCGTCTTCTTCATCGGCATCGGGCTCGCCTCCATCGCCACCTCTTTTGCGCGATCGCCGATCGAGATTGCGGCTTGGCTTTTCATCCTCGGCGTGTTCGCCGCCATTTACCACCCGGTCGGGCTTGCCATGGTCGTGGAGGGCGCGAAGAAGGCGGGCACCGGCATGGCCATCGGCATCAATGGTGTGTGGGGCAATCTCGGGGTCGGTAGCGCTGCCCTGATCACCGGCTTCCTGATCGACCACGCCGGCTGGCGCGCAGCCTTCGTCTGGCCGGGCATGATCTCGATCCTGCTCGGCGTCGCTTACGCCTGGTTCACCTGGGACGAGATCCGCACCGGCAAAGCCAAATCCGCCGCGGCCGCCGCCGGCACGAAAGTGGCGCCGGGCGCCGCCTCGCAGAGCATGGTCGCGCGCGACGTTCTCATTCGCCTCACGATCATCGTCTTTTTCACGACCGCGGTTTCGAGCCTCGTTTTCCAGTCGACCACGTTCGCTTTGCCCAAGGTGTTCGCCGAGCGGCTCGGCGGCATCGCAGGCTCGGCGACGCTGGTGGGCTGGCTCGCGTTCCTGGTGTTCGCAACCGCGTCTGCGGCGCAGGTCGTCGTCGGCAGGCTGCTCGACACGCTGGGGCCGCGCACCGTCTTCATGGGTGTGGCCGCTCTGCAGGTCGTATTCTTCGGCCTGATGCCCGGGCTCAAGGACTGGGTTGCGCTGGCCGTGGCCCTCGGCTTCATGCTCGGCGCCTTCGGCCAGATCCCGATCAACGACTACATGATCGGCCGCATGGCCAAGTCGGAGCTCAGGGCCTCCATCTACGGTGTGCGCTATGTCATCAGCTTCCTCGTGCTCGGTGCGGCGCTGCCGCTGATCGGCTGGGTGCACGGGCGGTGGGGCTTCGACACGCTCTTCATGCTGCTGTCGGCGACAGCATTCGTCATCCTCGGCGCCGTCTCGCTGCTGCCGCGCCGCTTGCCCGATCCTGACGCCGCCATGCCGGCGGCCGTGCGCGCCTGAGCCGTCAGGCCGCGCTGAGGAATGCTGCGATCGCATCTGCTGCTGCGGCCAGGTTGCCCTTGCGCGTGAAGCCCGAGGCGCCGCGTGGGCCGAGGTCATGGTCGCCGTCGCTGGCCCAATGGAAGCGGATGGCTGCCGGCAATGCGTAGGTCTCAACCTCCGCCTTTGCGCCGAACGGATCGCGGTCGCCCTGCACGATGAGCGTCGGGCACGCGAGCTTCTCCAGGTGCGCCGTCCTGAGCTTGCCGGGCTGGTTCGGCGGATGGAACGGATAGCCGATGCACACCAGCGCCTGAACCTCGCCATTCGTCCTCAGCTCATCGGCCACGAAGCTTGCCACCCGTCCGCCCATGGACTTGCCGCCGATCGCGAGCCTGCGGCCACCGATGGCCTGCAAGGCTGCCGTGACCGCGGCGCGATACTCCGGCATGAGCAGCTCGGCCTTGGGCGGCGGCCGGCGTTTGCCGCCCCCACGGCGCGCCGCCATGTAGCCGAACTCGAAGCGCAGGCTGTGCACGCCGCGCGCGGCCAGCAGATCCGCCATCTGCGCCATGAACGGGCTTTCCATGCCGGCGCCGGCGCCATGTGCCAGCAGCAGCGAAACCGCCGCGTCTTCCGGTCCGGATGCCAGCAGCTCGGTCATGGCCCGCCAGTCAGCTCGCCGCAAGATGCGATCGGCTCAAGCGCCGACCTTGCCCGATTTCTTGAACGGCCGCATGCCCTCACGTGCCAGCTCATCCGCGCGGTCGTTCTCGATGTGCTCGCTGTGTCCTTTGACCCAGCGCCAGTCGACGTTGTGGCGCGCCTGCGCCTCGAGCAGGCGCTGCCATAGCTCGGCATTCTTGACCGGCTTCTTGTCGGCGGTCTTCCAGCCGTTGCGGCGCCAGCCGTGAACCCACTTGGTGATGCCGTCCCGCAAGTAGATCGAATCGGTATGCAACTCCACGTGCGACGGCTTCTTCAGTGCCTCCAGCGCCGAGATGGCAGCCATCAGCTCCATGCGGTTATTGGTGGTGACCGCCTCGCCGCCCGACAGCTCCTTGCGATGCTCGCCCGCAATGAGGATGACGCCCCAGCCACCTGGGCCGGGATTGCCGGAGCAGGCACCGTCCGTATAGATGACGACCCGCGGCTTTGCCGGCTTGCCGGGCTCCGTCATCCGCGCTCTCCGAGCCCGTATTCGCCGCAATGGACGACCGCCTGGTGAAAGCGCAGGCGGCGCAGAAACTCGAGCGGGTCCTTGCGCCGTACGAGCGCATCGGGTGGCGTATTGATCCAGTCGTAGGCGCGCGTTAGCAGGAAGCGCAGCGCGGCGCCGCGCGCGAGCATCGGCAGCGCCTGCCTTTCCTCGGCCGCCAGCGGCCGTACCGCGTCGTAGGCCTTGAGCAGCGCACGTCCCTTGGTGATGTTGAAGGAATGGTCGGCCTCGAAGCACCAGGCGTTGAGGCAGACGGCGATGTCGTAGGCCAGCGCATCGTTGCAGGCGAAGTAGAAGTCGATCAGCCCGGACAGCTTGTTGCCGAGGAAGAACACGTTATCGGCGAACAGGTCGGCGTGGATGACGCCATCCTCGAGGTCCTTTGGCCAGTTTCGCTCCAGAGTGTCGAGCTCGGAGGCGATCGCCGCCTCCAGTCCCGGCGCAATCTCGTCGGCACGGGCGCAGAACCTGCCGAACAGGGGCCGCCAGTCCTTGAGCCCCAGAGCATTGGCACGCCGCATCGGGAAGCTTTTTCCAGCAAGGTGCAGCTTCGCCAGCGCCTCGCCCACGGCAGTGCAGTGCTCCGGTCTCGGGCGGCGAATCCACACGCCATCGAGAAAGGTGACGAGCGCTGCGGGCTTGCCGGCAAGCTCCTTCAAATTGCGGCCGCTCGCATCGCGCACCGGTGTCGGACAGGTGATGCCGGACCGCGCCAAGTGCTCCATCAGCTCGAGGAAAAACGGCAGCTCGCTGCGGCTCACGCGCTTCTCGTAGAGCGTGAGAATGAACGGGCCCTTCTGGGTCGTTACCAGATAGTTGGTGTTCTCGACCCCCTCCGCGATGCCCTTGTACGAGATGAGCCCGCCGAGCCCATAGCTTGCGACGAACGCCTGCAGCTCCTCATCTGCGACTTCCGTGTAGACGGCCATCGTCGGGTGCTCTTCGCTCGGCTGCTCAAGTGCGCACGGCATCGCGCAATTCGCGCGGCACGTTGAAAGCAATGCGCTCCTGCGCGGTCTCGACCATCTCGACGCGTACGTCGAACCGTTCGCGGAACGCGGCGATCATCTCATCGACCAGAACCTCGGGAGCCGAGGCGCCCGCCGTGATGCCGAGCGTGCGTATCTCCTGCAACTGGTCCCATGGAATGTCGCAAGCGCGCGGCACCAGCAGCGCTTGCGGGCAGCCCGCACGCTGCGCCACCTCCACGAGCCGCAGCGAGTTGGAGCTGTTGGGCGCGCCGACCACGATCAGGCAGTCGCAGCGCGGCGCAATCGCCTTCACCGCAGCCTGCCGGTTGGTCGTCGCGTAGCAGATGTCCTCCTTGTGCGGGCCTACGATGTCCGGAAACCGTTCCTTGAGGATGCGCACGATCTCCGCGGTGTCGTCGACCGAGAGCGTGGTCTGAGTGATGTAGGCAAGGCGGGCCGGGTCCTTGGGCAGGAGACGGCGCGCATCCTCGGCCGTCTCGATCAGCCTGACGGCGCCGGCGGGGAGCTGGCCCATGGTGCCGATCACCTCCGGGTGGCCGGCATGCCCGATCAAGAGGATCTCGAGACCCGCCGCATGATGTCTTTCCGCCTCCACGTGCACCTTCGACACGAGTGGGCAGGTGGCATCCAGGTAGAACATCTTGCGCGCCCTGGCCGCCGCCGGCACCGCTTTCGGCACCCCGTGTGCCGAAAAGATCACGGGTGATTCGGTATCTGGAATCTCGTCGAGCTCCTCCACAAAAACGGCACCTTTGCTTCTAAGGCTGTCGACGACGAATCGGTTGTGAACGATCTCATGGCGCACGTAGACGGGCGGGCCGTACTTCTCCAGGGCCAGCTCGACAATCTGGATCGCGCGGTCGACGCCGGCACAGAAGCCACGCGGCGCTGCGAGGTAGATGGTAAGCGGCCGCGGTGCGGCTTCGGTGGCGGTCGACTTGGGCGCTGGCATGTGCGGCAACTTGGGCGACGGAAAAGTTGAGGATCCTGCTAAGCGCTTGGACGCGCCATGTACGGGGTGATACAGTTGATTTGGGGAAACAAGAATAACAAAGTTGGGCTCACAAAGCCCGGGGGCGCGGGGACAGCGGTGCGCCAAGCACCGAGCGCGGACAGGGACATCGTGACGCAAGCGCGGATGGACTCCACGGGGGTGGTCTTCAGGTTCGGTGCGGTATGCGCCCTCAGCCTGCTGGCGGGCTGCGGGATGTCGTCGCTTACCTCCGGCATCGGCGGCGGCATGTTCGGTGGCGGCAACAAGAGCGAGGTCAAGTCGGTCACCGAGGAGCAGATGCTCTCGGCCGCCAAGTCGGACACGGTGGCCGCGGGCGGCGACATCGCCGGCGGGTGTCCCCGGTTCCAGGTGTGGCCGCGCGATCACCACGTCACACTTTATGAGCCGGGTCACGTCGGCGACGGCTTGGCCGTCATGCACAAGGGCGAGATCACCAAGACAGCGCGCGAGTGCCAGATCGAGCCAGGGCGGGTCACCGTCAAATATGGCTTCTCCGGCCGTGTGCTGCTCGGGCCAAAGGGCCGGTCGGGCGTTGTTACGCTGCCGGTCAACGTCTTCGTCACCGATGCCAAGCGCGAGAAGGTCGCCACCGACCGGGCGACGGTCGAGGTCTCGGTCAGCCTCGACAAGCCGATCGGCTATTTCTCGACTGTCCGCACCGTCAGCTTCAAGGTGCCGGAGGGGGCGCGGCCCGGTGAATTCGAGGTGTTTGTCGGCTTCGACCGGAACATCCCTAACGCCGGCTGAGAAGAGCCACCATCGCACCGGCTGATAGCGGAGCCGTGGAGGGCGGTACGCCCTGCATTGACTTCGGCCCGCGCGCATCTATCCTCGCGACAGCCATACGAAGCTTGCGGGAGAGGCCGGCACGCGTCGCAGGACGCGGGTCGTCGGCGCCGAAGGAGCAACCGCCCCGGAACCTCTCAGGCAAAAGGACCGCAAGCTGATGGCGCTCTGGAAAGCGGCCGGCCTTTCGACGGGCTGGCCCACCGAAGGGGTAAGGCGGCGCAACTGAGCCGTCGAAATCTCTCAGGTTCCGCGACAGAGGGGGCTTGAACTCGTGCTCGCGGTGAGCGCGGGAGTCGGGCCTTGCGGAACACGAGACCATGAGCGCGGCTTCATCCGATGGCTCTCTCAAGCGCACACCACTGTTCGATCTCCATCTCGAGCTCGGCGCCAAGATGGTGCCGTTCGCGGGCTACGAGATGCCCGTGCAGTATCGCCTCGGCGTCTTGAAGGAGCACCTGTGGTCGCGCGAGAAGGCGGGTCTGTTCGACGTCTCGCATATGGGGCAGGCGCTCTTGATCGCGGGCGACGGCCGCCACGCCTCCGCGGCGCGCGCGCTGGAAGCGCTCGTTCCCGCTGATATCCTCGGGCTCAAGCCCGGCCAGCAGCGCTATTCCCAGCTCCTGAACAATGCCGGCGGCATCATCGACGACCTGATGGTGACCCGGCCCGCATCCCCGGCCGATGAGGGCAAGCTCCTTCTGGTCGTCAACGCCTCCCGCAAGGACGTCGACTACAGCCACATGGCGCAACGCCTGCCGGCGGGCGTGCGGCTCGAGCCGGCGCCCGATCGCGCGCTCCTGGCGCTGCAAGGTCCAGGTGCGCAGGACGTAATGGCGAAGCTGTCGCCGGAGGGGGCTGCGCTCGGCTTCATGCAGGCCTCCGTCGCGAAGGTCGGCGCCTTCGATTGTCATGTCTCGCGCTCGGGCTACACCGGCGAGGACGGGTTCGAGATCTCGGTCAAGGCGACCGAGGCGGTGGAACTCTGCCGGCTGCTGCTGGCCGACCCCGCCGTGCAGCCGATCGGCCTCGGCGCCCGCGACAGCCTGCGGCTGGAGGCCGGCTTGTGCCTCTACGGGCATGACATCGACGAGACCACGAGCCCGGTCGAGGCGGCGCTCACATGGTCGCTCCAGAAGCGCCGCCGCACCGAAGGCGGCTTCCCGGGAGCTCAACGCATCCAGAAGGAGCTGGCGGAGGGACCGCAGCGACTGCGCGTCGGCATCAGGCCCGACGGACGTGCGCCAGCCCGCGAAGGCACTGAGATCCGCTCGGCCAAAGGCGAGACGATCGGCACGGTCACCTCGGGCGGCTTCGGGCCCTCTGCCAACGCGCCCGTTGCCATGGGCTACGTGGCCGCCGCGCACGCCAAGGCCGGAACCGCTGTCCAGCTCATGGTTCGCGGCAAGCCGCTGCCTGGCACGGTTTGCGACATGCCGTTCGTCCCGCATCGCTACGCCCGCAAGCCGAGTTGAACGAGCCGCGCTTGGAATCGAGCCAAACAAGGGGGAGTGCCGTATGGCCAGTGTGAAGTTCAGCAAGGATCACGAGTGGGTCCGCATCGAGGGAGACATCGGCGTCATCGGCATCACCGACCACGCTCAGCAGCAGCTCGGCGATGTCGTCTTCGTCGAGGTGCCCGAGGTCGGGCGCAAGGTGGCGGCCGGTGAAGCGGCGGCGGTCGTGGAAAGCGTGAAGGCCGCCAGCGACGTCTACGCTCCGGTGTCGGGCGAGGTGGTCGAGGCCAACGCTGATCTCGCCAGCAACCCGGCGCAGGTGAACGAGGACGCCGAGGGCCAGGCCTGGTTCTTCAAAGTCCGTCTTTCGAACCCGGCGGAGCTCGACGCGCTGATGGACAAGGCCGCCTACGACCAGTTCGTCGAGGACTCGACCTGATGGCACACGAATACAAGGCAACGGTGTCCTGGATGCGCGGCGATGCGGTCTTCACCGACAATCGCTACAGCCGCGGCCACACCTGGTCGTTCGACGGCGGCGTCCAGGTGCCCGCCTCCTCCACCCCGTCCCGCGTGCGCGTGCCTCTGTCCCGCCCCGATGCGGTCGATCCCCAAGAGGCGTTAGTGGCCGCCCAGTCGAGCAGCCC
>JBLNBZ010000125.1:0-39027 GCA_050260355.1 Bacteroidota bacterium
CCGAAAACGGGGCAACGAGGGGAGCACGCCATGGCAACAACCCAACATGCAATCGTATCCGATCGACAGGGCGGCATGACCGACCAGGAGAAGCTCGTCATCTTCGCCTCATCGCTCGGTACGGTCTTCGAGTGGTACGACTTCTACATCTACGGCACACTGGGCGTCTTCCTGGCGAAGTACTTCTTTTCGAACGTCCCCGCCAACGTCGGCTTCATCTTCACGTTGCTTGCCTTTGCCGCGGGCTTTGCTGTTCGGCCGCTCGGTGCGCTCGTGTTCGGGCGGATCGGCGACATCGTGGGGCGCAAGTACACGTTCCTCGTGACGATGACCCTGATGGGCCTCGGCACCTTCTTCATCGGCGTGCTCCCCTCCTATGCGCAATGGGGCATCCTGGCTCCGATCGTTCTCATAGGATTGCGGCTGGTCCAGGGGCTTGCGCTCGGCGGTGAATACGGCGGTGCAGCCATTTATGTGGCTGAGCACGCCCCGGCCGACAAGCGTGGCTATTACACGTCATGGATACAGACGACGGCGACGCTCGGCCTGTTCATGGCATTGCTCCTGATCCTGGCCATTCGGACCATGATGGGTGATGCTGCGTTCGCAGAGTGGGGCTGGCGCGTACCGTTCCTGCTTTCGATCGTGCTGCTCGGCGTGTCGATCTGGATCCGGCTGAAGCTGAGCGAGTCGCCTGTCTTCCAGCGGATGAAGGAGGAAGGCAGGGCCTCGAAACGCCCGCTGAGTGAGGCGTTCGGCCAGTGGTCGAATGCGAAGATCGCTCTCTTCGCCCTGCTCGGCGCCACAGCCGGCGAGGCTGTCGTGTGGTACGGTGGGCAGTTCTATGCGCTGTTCTTCCTCACCCAAACGCTCAAGGTCGAAGCCACCACAGCGCAGATCATGATCGCAGTCGCTCTGGCGATCGGCACACCGTTCTTCATTGTCTTCGGATGGCTGTCGGACAAGATCGGCCGCAAGCCGATCATGCTGCTCGGCTTTGCCTTGGCCGTGATCACCTATGCTCCGAACTCGCCGTTCAACATATTCAAGGGCATCACGCACTACGCCAATCCGGCTCTCGAGAAAGCGCTGGCATCGGCGCCGGTGGTTGTCGTTGCCGACCCCGCCGAATGCTCGTTCCAGTTCAAGATGACGGGCACCGAGAAGTTTACGACCTCGTGTGATACGGCCAAAGCAGCCCTGGTGGCGGCCTCTGTAAACTATCGCAATGAGCCCGCGCCCAAGGGAACGCCCGCGGTCGTGAAGGTCGGCGAGGAAAGCATCGCGACCCAAAGCGCCGATTTCGCCAAGACGTTGAGCGCGGCGATCGCCAAGCACGGCTATCCCGCGAAGGCCGATCCGGCACAGATCAACACTGTGATGACTGTGTTGATGCTGACGATCCTCGTCATCTACGTAACGATGGTGTATGGACCGATCGCTGCCTGGCTGGTCGAGCTGTTCCCGACCAGGATCCGGTACAGCGGTGTTTCGCTGCCCTATCACATTGGCAACGGCTGGTTTGGCGGCTTCCTGCCAGCCACCGTGTTCGCCATTGTCGCGGCGACGGGAGACATCTATTCGGGGCTCTGGTACCCGGTCGCCGTCGCAGCGATGAGCTTTGTTGTCGGCCTGCTGTTCCTGCCCGAAACGAAGGATGTCGACATCACGCGTATGTAATCGCGCCGGGCTCGGTCGAGCCGGACCGTCAGCAGCCAGTCCCGCGCGGTGATCGCGCTCCAGACTAGCTGCTGGCGGTCTGCTCCAAGTGCGCAAGCATCTTCGGGTAGACGTCAACCGCGGCGTTCTTCCCGAAGATGCAATCGATATGACCATAGCCTGGAATGACGTGGCGCTCGTAGAGCCCGGTCCCGTTTCGAGCTGCCAGCTTTTCCAGCGTGCGCGCGGTGCTCTCGGGCCTGAAGCACGCATTCTCAGCGCCATGGATGAAGCATATCGGCAGTGCCAGCCGCTCGAGGTTCGGCATGTAGACGTCATTGCCGTTCGCATCGACGATCGTGGTGCGCCGGGCGATGCGTGCCAGATGCTTGAACGCGGCGATGTTGGCGTAGCCGAACATCTCGGGCAGCCCCGTCTCGAACGTGAGCCGATTGAGCTGGTCACTCTCGTAGAGCTGGCCGTAGAAGGCCGTGATCCGGTTGGAGGTCGCATTGCGCGACCGCTCCTCCCTCTGAAATGGCACGGCGATGCGAATGATCGCGTCAGCGATGCGGTTGGCGAGCCCGTCCTCGGTCGTTGCACGAGCGTTGACGGCATCGACGCCGAGCGCATCGAGCAGCGTCGGCGCCCTGAGATAGGCCAGCAACCGCTGGGGAAACCAGGGCACGATCACGTCGGTCGAAATTTGCGAGATCACCGCCGATCGCACGCCGGCGAGGTGTCCCCCGAGCATTGCCATCGTGAAGGTGGTCGCCCCGAAACAATGCGCGATCACCTGGACGCTGTCCGCGCCTGTCTCATGCCGCATAAAGTCGACGGCAGGCTGGTAGTCGAAGCGCGCACAGTCGTCAGCGCTCCATAAATCCTTCGCGTACGGCAGATCGATGCTGGCGCGAAAATCCAAAAGCCAGCAGTCGTAGCCCCGCGCGAACATGTATTCGAGAAGGTTCGTATCGATCGTGTCGATCCGGAAGATCAGGCTCGAGACGCCGAGGCCGTGCGTGAACAGTACGGGGCCTTTGTCCCCGCCCTTGTAGCGGGTGAGGCGAAGGCGCTTGCCGTCCGCAGTCGCGAAGAAATGGACCTCCGGCTCGCCGGTCACCAACCCGCGCTTCTTTCGCACGCGGTTCGGGTTGTATCGCCGCACCGGAGCGAAGATGTCGCCATAGATATCGAAGAGCTGACCTGCAAACAGTGCGCCGAATTTGGAAACGGCGTTGAAGCGATCGAGGGGCGATCGCCCTCCGATACCTCTGATCGTTCGGATCTGTTTGGCAAAGTCGGGCAGCAGTATCTTCAAGATGCCGCGCGCTGTGCTCCCTGCACCCCCTGTCTCGGCGAGTTCGACAAACAGCGTCGTCGTGTCGGCCACCAGATCGGCGCCGCGATCATCGTGCACGTACTTTTGGCCCTTGAACGCGTAGCTCGCTCCGTGTCGCGCTGTCAGGGTCATGATGTATTCGAACAATCGCGTCTCGACCGCCTCATCCGACTTGCGCATGAGATGGAAGGTTGCGTTGCTGATGTCGAGCGGCTGATCCGAAAGTGCGGGGCAGAGGGCCGTGCCCGAAATCGTCCCGGCATGGGCAGGATCGGCGATAAACTTGTCTATGTCCGGAATGTGGACGGTGACGGTGAAGCTGAACTCTGTATTCGCCGCCTTTCCGGCCGCTGCAGCCTCCGAATAGTCGGCACCGGGCTTGTCCGATACGAAGCCGGTCATGCGCTCGGTGAACTCGACCCCCGCCGACTGCGGGCCTGCATCGAGCTTGTCAGCAGCCGGCTCCCCGTGAACGCCGGATTTGAGCGTGGCCAGTAGCTCCGCGCCGGCCTTGGTCACATCGTGGAAATCCAATCGGCGAGCCAGAGCGGAAATGCCGCCTTGTTTCGGCGACGCCGCCACACCGACCAGCGTCCGTCTCGGCGCATCTGCCTTGGGTGCATCGCTGAGAAAACGCCCGAGACGCTGCGCCAGATGCATCATGCTCCGCTCCGCAACGGCCGTGATCGTCAGCAGCGGATTGACGCCCAGGGGCCTGGGGATCGCCGCCCCATCGCAAACGTAGAGGCCCTCGTGCACCGCGGTCGGTCCGACTCCGGGGCTTGCGTCGTAAACGCGGCAGGCGTGGTCGACCACGCCTTGGGTCCGGTCGCGCCCCATGCCGCAGCCGCCGAGCGGGTGCACAGTAATCAGGTTCTTGCCAAGGAACGTATTCTGGATCGGGTTGCGGATGTACGTCGCCCCGTTGGCAGCGGACGCCTGCAGCAGCTTTTCCTCGATGCGCGAGTAGACCGGCTGGCGCGCGACGCCCGGCCAGTTGACGCGAATTCGATCATTCTCCAGCTCCAGCCGCCCGGCGCCATCGTCGTGCGCCATGACCAGGAAGGTCGCCGTGTTGTGCATGGCGCCCCGCCACGGGCCCAGCAGCCAGCTTTCGGAACGGCGTACGCTCTCCTTCACCTCGTCTGCAATGCCGTGGTCCGTATCCTTGCCGAAGAGCCGCCCACCAAGGTCAAACGTCGCCGGCAAGATCTCCGCCAATCCGGACGGCAGAACGCCTTCCTCGATGATCATTCCCTGCTCGAGCGCAGTCGAGCCGCGGAGATCGATGGCGCCGACGATGCAGGGGCCCGGCGGAGACGTCTCGGCCCTCGGCGGCACCCCGACGCCGACCGCATTAACCGACCGGTCGCCGTTGTAGGCGAACGCGAGCACATCACCGTTTCCCGTGAAACAATGACCGAGGCGGTCAGACAGGGCCAGGCCCTCGGCGCGGGAGCGCAGGAGGATCTCGGTCGAGCCCAGGCTGCCCGCGCCAAGCACGACGATGCCGGCCGCAACCGAGCGCTCGGGCGCGCGAAAGCCATCGTGGCGCGCCGAGGTCGGCCGATAGAACACGCGCCAGCCGTCGGCTTCCTTGCGCACGAACCGCACCGACGTCTCTACGAAGATCTCGGCACCGTGGTTGACCGCATCGGGCAGATACGTCATCTGCACCGTGGTCTTCGCGCCGACGTTGCATCCCGAGCAGCAATCTCCGCACAGCGTGCATGCCGGCTGCACCACGCCGGCGGCGTTGGGCCCCTCCTTGAAGTTGACGTTGATAGGCGGGCGGGAGAGCTCGGAGCCGAGGACCTGCGCCGCCTCCCCGAGGCGAGCGAGCTTGTCGAGTTGAACCTCGTTCGGGTAGGGCACGGGCCGTAACATGCGACCGGCGCGCGCGAACCCCTCCTCGAGCGTGGCATCAGCCAGAAGCTCGACCGGCCAGCGTTTGTCCTCCCAGACTCGCGGATCCGGTGGCAGAGATACATTGGCGTTGATGAGCGACGTGCCGCCCAGACCGCAGCCCACGAGGACGTGCATGTCGCGTCCGAAGTGCAGATCGTAAAGCCCGGTCGGCTTGCCCTGCCGCACGCCTTCGAGCACGTACTGGAACTCCGCGAGGGCTTCCGGCTGCGTATCGGGGAACTCGCCCGGCACGAACTCCCGCCCGCGCTCCAGCACGGCCACAGTCAGACCCATGCGTGCCAGCCGCGACGCGGCGACGCCGGCGCCGTAGCCCGAACCAACGACAATCGCGTCGTAGCGCGGCTGTATCTGATCGATGTTGCGCGCCAGGCGCATGCGTCAACTTCCTTAGGGTACGGCCGCGGCGACCATGAGGGTCGTCTCAGCCGGTCATTCGCTTCAACATCCGGGCCACGAGACCCGTCTGCTTTGTTGGTGCTTCAATTGCAGGATCGCGCGGCATTGCTGCTGTGATCGGCTCGACGGAGAGCTCGCGGTCAAGATCCCGCGCCAGCAGCAGCATGGCGCGCTCGGCAAGCGCCGTGATCGTCAGCAGCGGATGCACGCCGAGCGAGCGGGGGACGACCGAGCCGTCGCACACGTACAGGCCAGGGTGCACTGCGTCAGCCGGCTTGGCCGGATCGCCGTCGAAGACACGGCACTTGTGGTCGACGACGCCGGCCGTCCGATCGGTTGCCAGGGCGCAACCACCGAGCGGATGCACCGTAAAGAGGTTGCCGCCGAAAAAGCTCTTGCTGACGGGATTGGGCACGTAAGTGCCGCCGGTTGCTGCGACGGCCTTCTGCAGCGTGGCGTCGATATGAGAATAGACTGGATCGTCGATTGCGCCCGGCCAAACGATCGCGATGCGATCATGCTCCAGCACGAGCTCTCCCGCCGCCCTGTCATGGCCGACCGCGAGAAAGACCTGAGTGTTTTGCACCGCGCCGCGGTAAGCGCCCTGCACGACGCTTTGTGCCGTGCGCTGCATGTCCTCGAGAAAGCTCTCGAGGCCCTTCTCAGTCGCCGTCCCCATGAACGCGCCAGCCGGCAAGAGGAACGGCAGCAACGTTGCCATCGCGCTCTGCACTGCCGCGTCAACGACCACGAGCCGATCGTGCTCGTCCTTGCGACGCCTGAGGTCGATGCGTCCGGCCACGGCCGGCCCCGGCGGCGCAACGTCCTTGCGCGGAGGGTTGCCTACCCCGACCGCGTTGATCGGCACCTTGTTGTTGTATCCGAAGGCGATGGCATCCGCATTGGTCGAGAGGCGCTTGCCGAGACAGTCGGAGAGCGCCAGCCCGCGTTCGCGCGACCGCATAAGAATCTCATTGGAGCCGAGCGTTCCGGCCGCCAGCACGACCATGCGCGCCGCGACCACGCGCACCGGCATGTTCGCGTCGGCCACGTCCTGCAGCTGGTAGACAACGCGCCATGCGTCCCCCGCGCGCTCGATCGCACGCACGTTCGCATGCGTGAAAAGCTCGGCGCCATGCCGTGCCGCGTCGGCCAGATACGTGTTGTGCACCGTCGTCTTGGCGCCGACGTTGCAGCCACCCATGCAGTCGCCGCACTGCGTGCAGGCGGGTTGCAGGACGCCGGCCGCGTTGACGCGCTCTGTGAAGGCGATGTGCAGCGGCACCCGCTCGGCCTGCCTCCCGAACTGCCTCGCGGCCGCATCCAAGGCCTGCAGCTTCAGCGGGTTGGACGCCTCCGGCAGCGTCTGTGGCGCCAGCATCGCCCGGGCGCGGTGAAAGCCGAGGTTGAGCCAATGATCCGACCGAATGGGCTGCGGCCACACCTCGTCCTCGAACACTGGCACATCGGGGCTGAGACAGACATTGGCATTGATGAGGGACGTGCCCCCGAGCCCGCAGCCGACCAGCGTGTGCACGTCGCGCCCCACGCGCAAATCGAACAGCGCGGTCGCCGATCCGAGACGCTTTTTAGCGGTGGAGATCTGGGTTTCGCGCCGCGCTTGCGAAATGTTGGTCGGAAACTCGCCAGGCAGATACTCGCGGCCACGCTCGAGCACGGCCACCTTGAAGCCCATGCGCGCAAGCCGCGAAGCGGCAACGCCACCGCCGTAGCCTGACCCGACGACGACGGCATCATATTCGGACCGTATCCCAGCAGGCGTCGCGCCGAGGCGCGGCATGTCGAAGTCCCTCCCGAAGCTGGGTCACCCCTTTCACCCAGGACGTTAGCCAAATCAAGGCATGCAGGCGAGCGGGAGCGCCCGCGCTGCACGCACGGCCCTGGATTGCCGGCATCGCACTCGACATGAGCCGTGCCGGCTGTAATCTCCATCTCCGCCATGCGCCAGCAATGGCGTGACGCCCACAATTGGAGGAAGCCCATGGACTTCGACGGCAAGGTAGCCCTGATCACGGGAGCAGCGAACGGCATCGGCCGCGCCACCGCGCTTCTGTTCGCCGGGCGAAAGGCCAAGCTGGTCGTCGTCGACCGCGACGGTGCCGGTGCCCAGCGCACGGCCGAGACGATCAAGCAGCAGGGCGGCGAGGCTCTGCCGGTCACTGCCGACGTGACCAAGGCCGCCGATGTGAAGGCCTACGTCAAGGCGGCCCTCGACACCTACGGGCGGATCGACTGCTTCTTCAACAATGCCGGGATCGAAGGCAAAGTGGCGCCAACCGCCGAGTACGACGAGGACGTCTTCGATCAGGTGATCGCGGTCAACGTCAAGGGCGTGTTCCTGGGGCTTCGCCACGTGCTGCCCGTAATGATCGCGCAGAGGTCCGGAGCCATCGTCAACACGGCGTCTGTCGCGGGGCTTGTTGCCTCGCCCAACATGCCGGCCTATGTCGCCTCCAAGCACGCCGTTGTCGGATTGACCAAGGCGGCGGCCGGCGAGAATGGACACCTCGGCATCCGCATCAATGCCGTCTGCCCGGGACCGGTCGACACTCGGATGATCCATTCCATCGAAGCGCAGATCAATCCTTCGGATCCCGGCACCGTCGGCAAGAAATACAGCACAGCGATTCCGCTGGGACGCTACGCGACGCCCGAGGAGATTGCCAACACGGTCGCATTCCTGTGCTCGGATCTCGCGTCGAGCATCACCGGGGCCCAGTATGTCGTCGATGGTGGACGCACCGCGGTTGGCGGCGCCGTAACCATGGTCGGTCGCTAGCACATCGAGGCAGCGGCACGCTCGCGCTTCGTATCGCCGGTGCTTCTTGCGCCAGCGATCTCTCCGGTCCATGCTTCCGCTCAAGGCCGCACCTCCAATAGCGGCCGCACGAGGAAGCATCCCGGGAGAAACGCTTATGATCTTCAAGATCAGTCTGTGCGCCGCTCTGGCGGCGCTCGGCACTCTGCCTGTGTCGCTCGCACACGCAGATGTAAATGAGCTGCGGATTACGAAGCAGCCGGGCGCCCTGTTCACGCCGATCATTCTCATGGAGCAGCACAAGCTGATCGAAAAGCATGCGGCAGCGGCGGGCTTAGGCAACGATTTCAAGGTGTCGTGGCTGACGCTATCGAGCGGCGGCGCCGCGACCGACGGCCTGTTGGCGGGCAGCGTCGACATCGTGACGAGCGGCACGACCAACATGCTGCTGCTCTGGGGCAAGACCAACGGCGACGTCAAAGCGGTTGCCGGCATCTCGGGGCTGCCGTTCAAGCTCATCACGCGCAACCCCAACATCAAGACGATCAAGGATTATGGCCCGGGCGACCGCATCGCTTTGCCGACAGTCCGAGTCTCGATCCAGGCCATGACCCTGGGCATTGCGCTGCAGAGGACCTACGGCGATGACAAGGCGAACGAGAAGCTGCTTCCCAACCAGGTCCAGATGGGCCACCCCGACGCGACCGCCGCGCTCCTCAACCCGATGCACGAGGTGACGAGCCACTTCTCGGCCTCCCCCTTCCAGGAGATGCTGCTCAAGAACCCGAGCATGCACACGGTTCTGGAGTCGCGCGATGCGCTCGGGGGCGGCGCACACATTGCCATCGCCTTCTCGACGACCAAGTTCTTCCAAGCCAATCCGAAGGTGATCGCCGCATTCATCGCTGCCGCCGAGGAGGCAACCGAGATGGTGCGGAAGGACCCGAGAGCCGCGGCCACGACCTACCTCGGCGTGACCAAGGAAAAGCTCACCGTGGATGAAATGGTGGCGCTGCTGACTCAGCCCGAGGCGATCTTCCAGGTCGCGCCCGTGCGAACCATGGTCTATGCCACCTACATGTACAAGGCGGGCTTCATCAAGCTCGAGCCGAAAAGCTGGAAGGATTACTTCTTCCCGCCGCTGCACAACCGCGAAGGAAGCTGATCAGCACAGCCCGAAATCGGGCGGCGGAGCCGAGGCGGCCCGACCGCCGCGGGCTCAACCCAGACGATCGCGAAGTGCCTGGCGAGAACGAGTCGCGGCGCCTATTGGCCTGACCCGTCTGCAAGCTTGGCAGCAAGGGGGGCTAGGAACCCCGCCAGATCCTCGGTCATGTGGTGCACGTGCTCGGGCGGCTCGACCCATTTGCGGATCTCGAGCTGGATGGGATGATCGACATAGCTCGAGTGCACGAGCACCGTCGTCATGCCCAAGGCATGCGGCGCTTCCAGATTGTGCGGCATGTCCTCGAACATGGCTGATGTAGACGGATCGATTCCGTGCCGCTCGAGCATCTTTCGATAAGGCAGCGCCTGCGGCTTGGGGACGAACTCGGACGCCTCGATATCGAAGATGTCCTCGAACAGGTGCAGCACGCCGAGCTTCTCGGCCACGCGCTCGGCATGGCGGCGTGAGCCGTTCGTATAGATGAGCTTCCGGCCCGGCAGCTTCTCGATGGCCTCGGCAAGCTGCGGATGCTCGCTGACGACCGACAGATCGATGTCGTGCACGTAGTCGAGGAACGGCTTCGGATCCATCTTGTGGACGAGCATCAGGCCCGACAGCGTGGTCCCGAACTGGCGATAGTAGCTTTTCTGCAAGTGTCGCGCGTAGGCATAGGGCACGCCCAGAAACCGGGCAATGAACTCCCCCATGCGATGGTCGACCTGCGAGAACAGATTGCATTCGGCCGGATAGAGCGTGTTGTCGAGATCGAAGATCCAAATCCTCGTCGCGTCGAAGCCACGCCGTGCCCGCTTGCTTTGCGCATTGGCAGCGCCTGCCGGCCCCATCGACTCCTGCAGGTCAGCCTGAATGCGGGCCATCGCCATCAAGCCTTTTTCTTTGCCTTCTTCGCACCGACGAGCGTCCCGACGCCGTGCTCGGTGAAGAGCTCGAGCAGCACGCAGTGTGGCACGCGCCCATCGATGATGACGACGGCCTCCACACCAGCCTCCACGACCTCGATGCAGCCCTCGATCTTGGGGATCATGCCGCCGGAGATGGTGCCGTCGCGAATGAGCTCGCGCGCCTCCGTTACCGAGAGCTCCGGAATGAGCTTCTTGTCCTTGTCGAGCACGCCGACCACATCGGTGAGCAGAAGAAGGCGCTTGGCCTTCATGCGCGCGGCCAGCGCGCTTGCAAACGTGTCGGCATTGATATTCAGCGTCTGGCCCTCACGCGACACGCCGACCGGCGCAATCACCGGAATGAGATCCGACTTCGAGATCACATCGACAATGTGCGGATTGACCTCGACCGGGTCGCCGACATAGCCGATATCGACCGCCTTCATGATGTTCGACTCGGGGTCCGGCATCTCGGTGATCTTCTTGGCGATCATCAGGTTGGCATCCTTGCCGCAGATGCCGACTGCCTTGCCGCCCTGACGGTTGATCGCGCTGACGATATCCTTGTTGATGGTGCCTGCCAGCACCATCTCGACCACCTCCACCGTCGGCTTGTCGGTGACCCGTAGCCCGTTCACGAAGTCCGACTTGATCTCGAGCTTCTTGAGCATGGCCGCGATCTGCGGCCCCCCGCCGTGCACGACGATCGGGTTTACGCCCGACTGCTTCAGGTAGACGATGTCCTTGGCGAAGGCCTCCGAGAGCGCAGCATCGCCCATGGCGTGCCCGCCGAACTTGATGACGACCGTCTGCTCGTCGTAGCGAATCAGGTGCGGCAGAGCCTCGGCAAGGATGCGCGCCTGCTCCTGCGCGTCCGCCGTCGGCCGCGTTACAGCAGACGCGGACGCGCCGCTTTCGCCTCTTTGCGCCATCTCAGATCCCCAGCGCGTGTCAGTTTACGGGATGCGGCAGTGCCGACCTGACCGCACTTATAGCGGGAAGCGCCCGGCTCACAATGGCCTTGTGCCGCGACTGCGACGGGCCGTCGCCCGGGTTGCCCACCACCCATGCTCGGCGGCACGTGTATCTGCCTCGCCGATCGGCTAAAGTTTCGCCGGAAACCGACAATAGACCCCGTCGCGCCGGCCACGTGGTTGCCGGCAGTGGGGCAGATGCCGGCGCCGTGGGAGCGGGCCGGATCTGGAGGGTAGAATCGGCAATGCCGCATGCACTCGCGGAGCACCTCGACACGATTCCGATGACGCCGGCGTTGGCGGCTACGCTGGCGCGCACGACGGGCTATGCCGCCGCCCAGGGCCATCGCTCGGTCACGCTGGAGCATCTGCTGCTGGCTCTGACTGAGGACGAGGACGCCCAAGCGGTCTTTTCGGCCTGCAACATCGATCTCGGCAATCTGCGGAACGATATCGCCAATTACCTGGGCCAACTCGGCGATCGCGCGCCGGCGGGCGAGCCGGTCAACCCGACCCCGGCCCCCGAGCTGACCCGCATCCTCGAATACGCCGCCTCCGCAGCAAGGCAGGGCCGGCGCTCGTTCGTCGACGGAGCCATCACGCTGGCTGCCCTGATTGGCGAAGGCCAGAGCATGGCGGCGAGCTTCCTGAGGGCCCAGGGTCTCACCTTCGACGCTGCCGTTCGTGTCTTGCAGCAGCAGACGCGCACGCAGGCCCCCGCCGCCGCAGCCCCGGCACACAACACCGTCGCGCCGCCATCGACGGAGGAAATCCTTGCGACGGCACGGGAGCGCGTTGCCGCCAGCCGCGGCCAGCCCCCCCGTCCCAAGCTGGCCCCGACAGGCAACACCGAGCCGCCGGCCCGAGGCCCGATCCCGGGTGGCGCAGCTCAGTCCCAGCCCAAGCCTTCACCCCCGAGGCCCGCATCCGACCAGCCGCCGCCTCCGGCCGACAAGGAGCGAGCGAGCAATACGCCCTTGTCCGCGCGACTGGAGCAAAGAGCGGGCGCTGGAGACGATTTGCCCCCGGTTTTCGAAGCGCCGCGCCGCCCGCTCGGGGTCGGCTCAGGCAGGGCACCAAGTCCGGCACCCTCCGAAGGCGCTGCCGGCGATCCGGACGTGACGGACCTCCTGCGCCCGCGCCCCGAGAACGCCGAACCGCGTTCCGAGCAAGGCCTGCCGCCTCCTCTGCCCTCCTGGATGAAGCCAGGCGCCGGCGGCGCAAAGTCCGGGCCGATGCCTGCCTCTGACAATCCGCTTGCTGCCGGCGGCAGTGGGCACGACACAGAATCGCCAATCGGCACCACGCTCGGCGGCAGTGCGAGCCCGACAGCACCGCGGCCGGGCGCGGCCGTACAACATCCTTCCCTAGCCGCCGCCGCTCGCAGCCTCCGGCCGTCGGCGTCTCCGGCCGTGGAGCCTGGACAGCTCGTCGAGAACATCCCGCGGCGTATGCGCGTCGGCAGCCCGGAGACGGTCGAGGTGCGGATCGCCCGCCATCAGACCACAGGCACCATGGCCGGATTGCAGGGCCGGGCTCCTCCTGTGCGGCACGAGCTGTACATCACCAAGGCCATGAGCGTGCGGCTGCGCGCCCCGGAGGGCGGCTTCAAGATCGAGTCGGCCTCGCCGGAGACGCAGTGGACCGAGCCGGACATGGGCCCCCTCGCCGATGAATTCGCCGTATGGCGCTTCCTGGTGACCCCGGAGCGCGCCGGCGAGGCGACGCTTCAGCTCATCGTTGCCGCGCGCGTGGTTGGGGCCGATGGTCTCATGGCTGAGACGACACTGCCGGAGCGGGTCTTCACGGTTCGCGTGCGCACGAATTACCTGCGCGCCGCGGCGCGCTGGTCGGGCTGGATCGCCGCGCTGGCGGTTGGCGGCGCGATCGGCAAGCTGGGTGAGGACGGCTTCGCGACCCTGGCGCGCCTTATCGGTCGCTGGACCGGAAGTTGATGATTTGCGACGAAAGCTGCCACCAGCGTTGCGCCAACTCGTCCAAGGCTATCGCTGGCAGCGCATTGCGATCGGCGAATCCGGCGCCGACACGTTCCGGCTCACCTGCGAGGGTAGCCCCGAGCTCGTCCTGAAGCTAAGCCGCAACAACCCGCATCTGAGCCTGCGCGATGAATGCGAGCGGCTCCGCTGGCTATCGGCCCGGATCGCAGCACCGCAAGTCGTGCACTTCGAGGCCCACGGTAACGAGGAATGGCTGTTGATGACGGCGCTCCCCGGCATCAACGCGGCGCAGGCGCCGGTATCAGCGAAGGTCGCAGTCGCCATCGTGGCCGACGCTCTCAAGGCTCTGCACGCACTGGACGTTGCAAGCTGTCCGTTCGACGAGACCCTGGACCGTAAGATTGGCCGGGCGGCGCAGAACGTGGCCGATGGCCTCGTCGAGGAGCGGCATTTCGATGCGAAGAACATCGGGCGCAGCGCCGAGAGGCTGTTCGAGGAGATGCTTGCGAGCCGCCCCGGCACGCAAGACTTGGTGGTCACGCACGGCGATGCGTGCCTTCCAAACATCATGATCGAGCAGGAGCGCTTCGCAGGCTTTGTCGACTGCAACCGCGTGGGCCGCGCCGACCGCTACCAGGATCTGGCACTCGCCTGTCGCAGCATCGAGTACGATTTCGGCGAGCAATGGGTCGCCGTCTTCCTCGCTCGTTACGGCCTGACCGAGGTCGATGCCGATCGCATGGCCTTCTATCGACTGCTGGACGAATTCTCCTGACCGCCGTCAGCGGCCCGCAAGCAGCTCGGCAACGGCCGCGCGAAGCTCGGGGATTCCACTGCCCTTTTCAGCAGACGTTGCAAGCACGCCGGGATAGGCCGCGGGATGGTCGGCCAGCTCCGACTGCGTCCGCTCCAAGACATCCACAAGCTGCCGCACGTTGATCTTGTCCGACTTGGTGAGCACCACCTGGTAGGTGACCGCCGCCTCGTCCAGCAGCTTCATGATCTGGCGATCCGGTGGCTTCAGGCCGTGACGGCTGTCGATCAGCAAAAGGACGCGGGCCAGCGTCGGCCGCCCGCGCAGATAGTTCCGCACCAGCGCGGTCCACGCTTCCACCTTCTCCTTAGGAGCTTTGGCAAAGCCATAGCCGGGCATGTCCACGAGATAGAGCGAAAGCCCATCGCCGCAAAAGAAGTTGAGCTCCTGCGTTCGGCCGGGCGTATTCGAAGTGCGCGCCAATCCCCCTTGGCTGAGCAGCGCGTTGATCAGGCTCGACTTGCCGACATTCGAGCGACCCGCAAACGCGATCTCGGGACGGTCGGCCTCAGGCAGGAGCTCGAGCGACGGCACGCTCTTCAGAAAGCGCCAGTGGCGGGCGAAAAGCGCTTCGCCGGCTTCCAGTTGCCGGGCGTCGGCGCCGCTGCTCACGGTGCCGCTCGCGCTGCCTGGCCGTACGACCTCAGGCCCCATCCTTGGTTGCCGATTTCGCTGGGCGGTCGCGCCCTCCCTGCCTGTTGTCGTTGGAAGCGCCGCCCGCGGCGCTCTTGCCATCGCGCTTGGAAAGCAAGCCGCCGACCGACAGGGACTTGCTGTCGCCTTTGCTTGCGCTCATCCACTTCTCGAGACCAAGGTTCTTCCAAAGGTGCACCTCGGTGCCGTTCTTGCGCATGATCGTGTACTGCTGCAGCAACGACAGCACATTGTTCCAAGCCCAGTAGATGACAAGGCCCGACGGGAACGATGCCAGCATGAACGTGAACATGACCGGCATCCAGTTGAAGATCTTCTGCTGAATCGGATCGGGCTGCTGTGGGTTGAGCTGCATCTGCACCCACATCGTGATGCCCATGATGATCGGCCAGGCGCCAACGTGCAGGAAGTCGGGCGGCGCGAACGGCAGCAGGCCGAACAAATTGAACAATGACGTCGGATCAGGCGCCGAGAGATCCTTGATCCAGCCGTAGAAAGGTGCGTGACGCATGTCGATGGTCACGAACAGCACCTTGTACAGCGCGAAGAAGACGGGGATCTGCAGCAAGATCGGCAGACAGCCTGCCATCGGGTTTATTTTCTGTTTCTGGTAGAGCGCCATAAGCTCTTGCTGCTGGCGAGCCCGATCGTCTTTGAACTGTTCCCTGAGGCGCTCCATCTCCGGCTGCAGCTTCTTCATCTTCGCCATCGACTCGTAGCTCTTGTTGGCGAGCGGGAAGAAGGCTGCCTTGACGAGCACGGTTGTCACCAGAATGGCCAGCCCGAAGGGTGCGGAAAGGCCGATCGCAGAGAAGAAGCCTGCAAGCCAGTTGATCAGATGAAACAGCGGCTTGGTGATGAAATAGAACCAGCCCCAGTCGATCAGCCGATCGAATTTCTTGATGCCCTGGGACTGCTCGTAGCCCTCGACGATATTGACTTCCTTGGCTCCGGCGAAGAGCCGTCCCTCGGCGACCGCCTTGCCACTCGCCGGCACGACGATGGCTGTACGCAAATAGTCGGTCTGAAAGGACTCCTTCTGGCCGCCGGCGGCCTTGGTCCCGGAAAAGTTGGCGCGATATTCGGCGCCCTGGTCCGGGACCAGCGTTGCAGCCCAGTACTTGTCGGTGATGCCGAGCCAGCCGCCCACCGCCTTGTCGATCGTCTTGCCGCCACCATCCTTCAGCGCATCGGCATAGGAGAGCTCCTGCAGCCCGCCGTCACCGATGACGCCGATCAGCCCTTCGTGCAGGATATAAAAGCCCTGCACATGCGGCGTGCCCAGACGATAGAGGCGCGCATATGGAAACAGGCTGACCGCGGCCGCCGTCTTATTCTCGACCTCGTCCCGTATCGAGAAAAGGTAGTTCTTGTCGACGCTGATGGTGCGCCGGAACGTCAGGCCCTGACCATTATCCCAGACGAGCGTCACCGGCTTTTCCGGCGTCAAGGTCGACGCGCCTTCCGCCTGCCACAGCGTGTCGCGATCGGGCAGCTTCAGGTTGGTGTCACCCGCGGCTACCCAGCCGTGTTCGGCAAAATAGGGCTCGGGCGAATCGGCCGGAGAGAAAAGGACCACGTTGGGGCTGGTGGGATCGACCTTCTCGCGATACTTCGCCAACACCAGATCATCGATGCGACCACCCTTGAGGGAGATCGAGCCTCGCAGGCTTGGCGTTTCGATCGCCACGCGCGGTGCAGCCTTCAATGCGCTCTCACGTGTGACGGTCGCAGTGCCAGGCTGCACGGCGCCAGGCACCGGCGGCGCACTCGATCCCGGCTGCATGCCCGACACCGCGCCGGGCGCGGGTTGGCCTGGGGCCTGAGTCTGTTGAGTTTGGGTCTGCTGCAGACGCCCGCGGCGCTCTTGCTCTTCCTTCATCTTGGGGCCGGCGTAGAAGAACTGCCAGCCCAACAGCACGGCGACGGACAGAACTATGGCAAGGATGAGGTTTTTCTGGTTGTCGTCCTGCTGCATCATGTCTTTTCGTGCGCCGGGGCGCTCCCTTGATCGCATCCTTCCCGGCCGCTCGGCTGCGGTTGCGGGGGTCGCACGGATGGCCGCGCTTTGCCGGCACCGCGCTGGAGGCTCTTGTGCACGCGGCTGAGCGCCGAGGTCAGCTCGCTCGTCAATTCATTGAAAGCGCAGGAGGCCGCAGCTGTCCTGGCTATGAGCACATAGTCGTGGCCCGGCAGGGCCGACTCGACGGGCAACGACCTGAGCGCCGCCTTCAGCCGGCGCCGAATTTTGTTCCTTACCACGGCGCCACCGAGTTTCTTCGTCACGGTGAACCCGAACCGCGGTCCTACCGTGGAAGCCGCCGCGCCACTCTGATCGTCCGCTCGCGCCTTCGTCTCCAGGACGAACGCGCTCGTTGCACACCGCGCACCGCCACGGACCCTGAGAAACTCGGCTCTTCGCTTGAGCGTGACGATGTGCATATCCCTGAAGCCTGCAGTGGCGCACATCGACCAGCTCGGCGATTGGGCTGGCCGTTGGGGCTACGCCGACAGGCGCTTGCGCCCTTTCGCCCGCCTGCGCGAGATGACTCGCGCGCCACCCGCTGTCGCCATGCGTTTACGGAAACCATGCCGCCGTTTGCGCACGAGTCGGCTGGGCTGGTACGTTCGTTTCACGATCTAGGCTCCAATTGCCGCCGCGCGAGCGGTCACTCAAGGCCCGCAAACATAAGTGGCGTGGCCGCGCGCGCCGCACAAACGGCGCATCCTCGGTCACGATGCCCCAGTCAGGATGACGGGCTTATAGGGGTGGGAACAGTTCAAGTCAATCGCGGCCTCGGGGCGCGATTCGCGGCGCTGCCGACCGGTTATCTGACCTCGGGTTGCACGGGCGGGCTGGCACCACGTGCGGGGTCCACCGGAGGGTGGGGGAAGGACCGATCGTAGCACGCTAGCCGTCCAGCATCGTTCGTGATGCCGGCGCAGTCCCCGAGGGCTGTTATCTGCTGCCAGCGGTTGCCGGACACCACAATGCTTGCTCCGACCAGGACAGCGAGCGCGACCGCCATCAGATAGGGCCACCACGCCCAGCGATGCTCACGAGGCGCAGGCAGCGGCTCGTCTTGCTCGAGATCACCCATCATGGCAGCCTCTCCATCATGCAGCTGGCCACCACGATATGGGCGTAAAAAACTCAAAAACCGATGGTTGCCCGAGGCCTCAATCATAAACGGCGCATAATAAAAACGCCGGACCACGGGCGGCGTCCCGCCCCCCCCAGTGTGTATTGGTTCAGGCGCACGAGATCCGATAACGCGCGCTCACGCATTTCTCGATTCCGTTCAATACTGCTTGATGTGCGACCCGCGCTTCGTCTTCTGCTGCTATTTGTGACGCGTCCCGTGGCACCGCGCTCGGCTGGTTGAGGAACTCGAGCAGGCTCCGGCATGAATCTATCGGCGCTGCCAAACCATTGGGGCTACCATTGGCGCGCGAACAGGCGGTCGCATTAGCTCGGCCGCGTTGCAAGGCCAAACCATGGGCAAGCAGCCCGGTCAAAAATCCGACGCAAGTCCACGCAGCGCATTGAAGCGCTGGCTTCCGCTCATCGTTCTGGTTTTGGCTACGATCGCCGTGTTTGCCGCCGGCTGGCACCGCCAGCTCTCGCTTGGCAACATCGCCGACCATCGCGCCGAGCTCAGGTCGTTTCTCGCGGATCACGCAGCACTCGCACCTCTTGCGTACGTGGTCATCTATGCGGTCGCAGTGGCGCTTTCGGTGCCTGGAGGGCTGGTTCTGACGCTGACCGGCGGCTTCCTTTTCGGATGCGTTGTCGGCGGGCTGCTCACGGTGATTGCCGCAACGATCGGCGCCACCGTGGTCTTTCTCGTTGCGAGGATGAGTTGCACCGGCTCGTTCGTGGAGCAGGCGGGTCCGTGGTTGGTCAAGCTTCGCGAAGGATTCAAGAGCAATGCGCTCAGCTACCTTCTTTTCTTGCGGCTGGTACCGGCCTTTCCGTTCTGGCTTGTCAACCTGGCGGCAGCCGTGCTCGACGTTCCGCTCACGACCTTCGTTTTTGGTACATTGATCGGAATAATTCCAGGCTCCTTCGCGTTCGCTTCGTTGGGCGCCGGACTTGACAGCGTTATCGCCGCGGCCGAAGCCGAACATGCCGCCTGCGTCGCCGCTAAAGGTCCCGACCAGTGCCACGTCAGTCTTCACGCGGGATCTCTGGTGACGAAGGAGCTGATTCTGGCCTTCTGCCTATTAGGGCTGGTCGCCCTTATTCCGATCGTTCTGAAGAAGTGGAGAGCACGTAATGCAGCGACTTAGCCCGAGCGGCAGCGGCGCTCCGGTGACAGGCGAGCGCGCGGTCGGAGCAGTCCCCTTGGAGGAGATCAATGCCGACCTGTGCGTGATCGGAGCAGGCTCGGGTGGATTGTCGGTGGCCGCATCGACAGTGCAGCTCGGAATGAAGGTTGTGCTGATCGAGAAGCATAAGATGGGCGGCGATTGTCTGAACTATGGCTGCGTCCCTTCGAAGGCGCTGCTCGCCGCCGCGCGCCGGGCCCACATGATGCGGTCCAACGCACGGTTCGGAGTGGGCCCAACGCTGCCGACCATCGACCATCGGGCCGTTCAGGCTCACGTCAGGGGCGTCATCTCCGCCATTGCGCCCAACGATTCGGTTGAGCGGTTCACCGGTCTCGGCGTCCAGGTGATCCAGGCGGCGGCCTCATTTGCAGACCGGCGTACGGTCGTTGCCGGCGAGAAGCGCATCCGGGCCCGCCGTTTCGTGATCGCCACCGGCTCCTCGCCGGACATTCCGCCGATCCCTGGGCTCGACCGCGTTCCCTACCTCACCAACGAGACCATCTTCGACAACGATCGCAAGCTCGACCACCTGATCGTCATCGGCGGTGGGCCGGTCGGCATGGAGCTGGCACAGGCGCATGCCCGTCTCGGCAGCCGTGTCACGGTATTGGAAGCCCTGAAGCCGCTCGGCAGGGATGACCCTGAGCTGGTTGAGGTCGTGTTGAAGTGCGTGCGCGCCGAGGGGCTGCAGGTGCGGGAAGGGGCCAAGGTCGAGCGCATCGATCCGCTTCCAGGGGGCGGCGTAAGGGCCACCATCGCCACCGCCGCGGGAACGGAGACTGTCGATGGCAGCGACATCCTTGTCGCAGCGGGTCGTAAACCCAACGTCCAGGACTTGAACCTCGAGGCGGCCGGCATCAGATACGATCGCCGTGGGATTCACGTAAACAAGGGGTTGGTCACGTCTAATTCCAGGGTCTTCGCCATCGGAGACGTGATCGGCGGCCTGCAGTTTACCCACGTCGCAAACTACCATGCCGGCATCGTTTTTCGGCGGGCGCTGTTCAGGTGGCCCGCCAGGGTGCGGGAGGACCATATTCCATGGGTGGCCTTTACCGACCCCGAGCTCGCCTACGTGGGCCTTACCGAGGAGGTCGCGCGTGCGCGCCATGGGCAGGTGAACGTTTACCGTTGGCCGTACCATGAGAACGACCGGGCACAAGCCGAGCGAACGACGGCTGGGTTCGTGAAGGTCGTAACTGACAAGAAGGGAAGGATCCTTGGGGCCGGCATCGTCGGCGAGCATGCTGGTGAAGTGATCCAGATGTGGTCGCTGGCCATATCCCAGGGATTGAAGATCACAGCAATGACGCAGTGGGTATCGCCTTATCCAACACTGAGTGAGATCAACAAGCGGGCCGCACTGGGGTATTATGCTCTGGCAGCGGGAAATCCGTTGGTGCGCAAGGCAGTAGCCTTTTTGAGCAAGCTTGGGTGAGAAACCCGCCAGCGAGGAGCCGCATTGGACCAGAAGGTCGACGCTGCTACCGCTCCGGGCCAGACGACGGCGCGACCGGAGACGCTCGTGGACGCGGCAAAAAAGCTGTGGCCGCGACCGGTCGGCTTGTCCGGCAAGCTGCTCTTGTTGACAATTCTGTTCGTGATGCTTGCCGAGGTGCTGATCTTCGTGCCCTCGGTCGCAAACTTCCGCATTACTTGGCTCGCCGATCGCCTCACGGCCGCGCAGCTCGCCTCGCTGGCCGCGGAAGCCTCTCCCAATGGCGACGTGCCCCAGGGCCTGCGTAACGAGTTGCTGCGCACGGCCCGCGTGAAGGCGGTGGCCCTGAAGCGCAACGATCAGAGACAGCTCATCCTCGATGCCGACATGCCGGTCGCCATCGATGCCAGCTATGACCTCTCCATGACCGGAGCCAACGCGGCGCTTTCCAGCCGCCTTGGCGCGATTTGGGATGCGCTCGAGGTTCTGTTCGGGAGCGGCGACCGGACGCTGCGCGTCGTCGGCCGCCCAGGCGACGGCGCGGGCGACATGATCGAGATCGTGCTTCCTGAAGGGCCGCTCAAGACGGCGATGGTTCGCTTCGGCCTCAACGTTCTGGTTCTCTCCATCATCATTTCCGTGATTACGGCTGCACTGGTCTATCTAGCGCTCAACACGATCCTGGTGCGGCCGATCCTGCGCATCGCGCAGAACATGCTCCGCTTCAGCCAGCATCCGGAGGATGCAAGCCGGATCATCATTGCCTCGGGCCGACGTGACGAGATCGGCACTGCGGAGCGCGAGCTCTCGCACATGCAGACCGAGCTTTCCTTGCTCCTGCATCAGAAGAGCCGGCTTGCCGCACTCGGATTGGCCGTGAGCAAGATCAATCACGATCTGCGCAACATGCTCGCCAACGCGCAGCTTCTGTCCGATCGGCTGGCTTCGAGCCCCGACCCCAACGTGCAGCGGTTTGCGCCCAAGCTGATCGCTTCGCTCGACCGCGCGATCGCCTTCTGCAACGATACGCTCAAGTTCGGGCGCGCCCAGGAGGCCGCGCCTCGCCGCGAGCTGATGCCTCTCAAGCCCCTCGTCGTCGAGGTCGGAGAGGGCCTCGCGCTGCCGCGCGATGACGTGATTGCCTGGCACATCGACATTGAGGACAGCCTGCGGATCGACGCCGATCGCGACCAGCTCTATCGCGTCCTGTCCAACATTACGCGCAACGCGCTACAGGCGCTCGAAGCGCAAGGTGCCGCCGTCAAAGGCGCCATCAGCGTCACAGCACGGCGCACGGCCAACCGCGTTGCGATCATCGTGAGCGATGATGGGCCTGGCGTCCCGCCAAGGGCCAAGGAGCACCTGTTTCAGGCCTTTCAGGGGTCGACACGCCGAGGCGGGACCGGGCTCGGCCTTGCGATTGCGTTCGAGCTCGTTGCCGCGCATGGTGGGACGATGCGCCTCCTCGATGTTCCCAAGGGCGCGAGCTTCGAAATCGAGATCCCTGATCGGGGCACCTCACGCTGAACGAGGCGTCCGCGTAGCCCCCGCCACGCTTTCCGAGAAGCAAGCGATCGCCAGAAGGCTGCGAGCGCGCATCGACTGCTGTAGGTTGCCCAATCGTGCCACTGCACGAGGGCTGACACTCCGCGAGCTCGCAGTGGGCTGTCACACTCTGCCGCCTTTGCGACCGAAAGGGCGCATATGCAGATCTACAGAGTTGATTTTGCTTCAGAAGATGGGGCGGCGCTGCTGGCTGCCGCGGGCGCGAGCGAGCCCGCCATCCTGGCGGCACTTCAGCGCCTCGACCGGGTTTTTGTCGTCAAATCCACTTGTGCCCCGGGCCTCTGCTTCGCGGGAGGCGAGGTTCGCGCCACCCTCGCTTCGGACACCGTCGCCCAATCCTTCGCCTTCAGCCTTGCCGGCAGCGGGGAGAGGTTGACCGACGCGCTCGCTTCTTGCGCCGGCGAGAGCGTCGAGCGGCTGTCGCAAATCGAGCGTGCTGACGATGTCTCGGCGGTGGGCAGCCCGGACGCGATGACCGGTCGGGCGATGCAGTCGGTCCTGCGCCTTGCAAGCGACCTGCTGAGCCGCAGGACGGAATCGCCGTCGGATGAGTTGGTCTGGATAGCGGCGATGACCCTTGACGGCGCGCAGACCTTCGTGCCCGCAGACTGGTGTCTGCGCCGTGCGCGGCCTGGGCCATTGTCGATCCCCGGCGCGGCTTTGAGCACGGGCTGTGCAGCGGGCGCTACTTTCGATTCGGCCGCTGCACGCGCGCTCCTGGAGTTGGTAGAGCGCGATGCTGCCAGCCTCTGGTGGGTCGGCGGCCAACGCGCAAGATCGCTGTCCCTGGACAGTGGTGCAATGAGGGAGGCTGCACGCCTTCTCGGCGTGCTACGACAAGATCACACGGGACGCAGGACGTGGCTTCTCGACATCACGACCGACCTCGACATTCCCGTCGCAGCGGCTCTGTCGGTCGGACCGGAGGGCCGCGGCCTCTGCTGTGGTCTCGCGGCGCGCGCATCCGCGATGCGCGCGGCACGGGCAGCGATCCTCGAGATGTGCCAAATCGAGCTGGCGCTGGAGTTTGTCGCATTGAAGCAAGCACAGCGCGGCCAAGCCGGTCTGAACGATGTGGACCGCCGGCACCTTCGCCGCGCCTCCGAGATCCGCGCGCAGGATTGTCCGTTGCTTCATCCAGTCGCGGTAACGTTGTCCGACGAGATCGGCGTCGAGGAAGCAGATGAATTGAACGCAGTCCGCCTGGCCTTGCAAAGGAAAGGCATTGAGGCGGCGCTCGTCGACTTGACCAGGTCCGACTACGCGCTTCCCGTGGTTGCTGCCATAGCTCCGGATCTTCAGCTTTTGCCCGCCAACCTGAAAACGACGAGACTGAGGCACGTGGTTGCCGCCACTGGCGGCACGCAGCAGTGGACCGGAGGTGCGCCGCTGATCTAATATGCCCTTCCTCCGTACGGGAAGTGACTTAGTGCGCCTGCGTAGTCACATGCAATCGCCCCTCACCAGGCATCTCGGCAATACGAAGTGTTGCTGTGCGGTCTATTCGGGAGATCACGGTGCCATCAAGACGGAGGCTGAAAAGGCCTCCAACCCGGCGTACCCGATATGGTAGCGCCAGAGCGCAGAGCCTCAGCGTCGTCTGAGAAGCGCGGCCCCGCGCTTGCTCCCCGCGCAACGCTGAGAGTTTCCCTGTTCGGCGGGGCGGTTCTGCACACGGCGCATCAGGAGCTGGAGCTCAACAGCCGCAAGGCAAAGGCACTGATCGGCTATCTGGTGTTCGCACCGGATCTCAGAGAGACCCGTGACCGCCTCGTCGGCATGCTCTGGAGCGAGACTGAGGACTCCAAGGCTCGCGCCTCGCTGCGTCAGCTTTTGCACATGACGCGGGAAACACTCGAGAAAGCAGGTTTCGCCGGCTTCTCGACCGATCGCTTTCAAGTGACACTCGATGCCGCGAAGCTTGTTACCGACGTCAGCTCGGCCCTCGACAGCGTTCAAGCCGGAGAGCCGCAGGAATGCCTGCTGAACCAGACGCGTATTACGGACACGCTCCTGGCAGGCCTCGACGACGTCGATCCCTCGTTCGGAAGCTGGCTGCAGGTTCAGCGCGAAAACTTGCGACAGCGGCTCATTCGCGGTCTTGAAGCCCAGTTGGAAAGGCCCGGGCTCAGCAAAGTTGCCGTTCGTCGCATCGCCAAGGCACTGACGCAGGTCGATCCGACGCACGAGATCGCCTACCAGCAGCTGATGCGCGGCTGCGCCGACGCAGGGGACATCGCGGGGGCGTTGTCAAGCTACAAGCAACTTTGGGACCTCCTCGACCAAGAATACGATATGGAGCCTTCGACGGCCACGCAGGAGCTCGTGGCCGCCATCAAGAGCGGCAGCTATCAGCCGCGGATCGAAGTCGAAAGCTCCCGATCGCGCAGCGAACGCCAGCCTGAAGGGACGCCCCCCGCAGCTCAGCCAGCCCCGGTCTTGAAGCTGGGCCTCGTGGTCGGCAGCTTCGAGTCGGACAGCGAGCATGCCAACGTTGCAACCGCGCTGCGCCACGACTTGATCTCGAAGCTCGTGCGCTTTCGCGAGTGGGTCGTCGTCGACGCCGAGCTTGGATCGACGGCAGCCCAGAGCCTCGTGCACGCTCAATACCGGATCACGGGAAAGCTGCTGTCCGCCCCCACGCAAATGGCGCTCATGCTGTCGTTGCACGAGTATCCGTCGGGCACGGTCGTCTGGAGCGAGCGGCACGATCTGCAACGAGAGAAGCTGGCGGAAGCGCACCAATCGATCGTCAACCGGATCGCTCTGAGCTTCAACGTGCACCTGTCCGTCGATCGCCTCGTGCGCTTGGCGTCCGCCCCCGATATCTCGCTCGAAGCCTACGATCGCTGGCTGCGTGCACAAGCGCTGATGCAGAGCTACGAGCGGGAAAGCCGTGCTCGTGCGGCCGCCATCTTCCGGGCCATCATCGAGAATGAGCCGAATTTCGCGCCCGCCTACAGCGGCCTCGCACAGCTGGAGAACTCCCACCACATCGTGGTCGCCGGCATCTATCGCACGCTCGAGCGACAGCTCAAGGCGACGGCGCTGGCCAAGAAGGCCGTGACGCTCGACCCGCTCGACTCGCGCGCGCAGCTGTGCCTCGGCTGGGCGCACGCGATGAGCGACCGACATGACCTCGCGGAAACGTATTTTCACCTGGCGCACGAGCTCAACACCGATGACCCTTGGACCACGACATCGGCCGCGCTCGGGCTCGCTTTCTGCGGCAGATATTCTGACGGCCGCTCGCTGGCCGACCAGGCGCGGGAACGCGTTCCTTGCCCTTCCGCAATTCACTGGAGCTACCAAGCCCAGATACGGTTCCTCTGCCAGGAATATGACGACTGTGCGCGTGCGGCCCAACATGTGGGCGATACCATCGCCTACCTGCCGGCATGGTACTCGGCTGCCCTATGGCATTTGGGGCGCACGAAGGAGGCCAAAGCGGAAGCTCAGCGCTTCTTTGCCCTCACTCGCGGTACCTGGCACGGCGCCGCGGCTCCAACCGATCATGCAATCATCCGGTGGTTTCTCGGCAGCTTCCCCATACGCGAGAGCGCAGCCCGACAGCGACTACGCATCGGGCTCGAGTCGGCCGCGACAGGAAAGGCCGCGCCGGCGTTGGCCGAGTAGGCAAGTCCGATCGCTTCCATGCGCTCAACTCATTTCCTCGCGAGAGGCGGGTGGGAGTATTCAACCCCCACCCCGAACGCTGACGCGTTCTAACCTCCCCGCAAAGGGCGTGAGGCGCGATGCTTTAGGTGCAGTGAGAGATGGTGTAGTCGCCGACCCGGAACCGGAAGACCTCGGCCTTGTCGGCCGGAGGATTGAGGATGAAGCGCTCATAGAACTCCGGAAATGGATATTGTCCGGTGCCCTGACCGATGCTTTGCAGCGTGTCCTCGATGAATTCGGCCGGAGGGAGGCGTATCAGCAGCACCTCGTTGTTGCTCTGCACGAATTGGAGGCCCTTGATCCACGGCGGCAAGGGCAGCTCGATCGCTCCCTCAACCGCCCTCACGAATGCCGGGAGGTTCTCGGGCCGGGTCTCGGGCTCTGTCGCCCACCTGATCATGAGCTCACCGAGCTTTCCGTAGTTCGTCACTTTGACGCGCGGGATGGGTCGGTCTAGTGGCATGCTGAACCTCCTTGCTTGCTACATTGGGTTGGGACCTGACGGTTGTCGCGATCCGAACCACGCTCAGGACGTGACGACGGGCTTCAGGCCTCCTTCGGCTTTCACGAAGCGGATAAGGCCCGGCATATCGGTAGGGTGCTTGTCGCCGAACACAGCGCGCAGCGATTCGCCGATAGCTGGATCCTGCTCGATGGCGGCCTCATTCTGCTTCATGGAAATGAGGAACATCTCGGCCAGCATCGTCGAGCCGAGCGTACCAAGCCGCGCGCCCTCATGCTGAAATGCTGCTTCGAACAAGACGAAAAACAGCAGTGGAGGGTCCTTGGTGAGCGCGATCAGCTCATCTGAATCGAATTCTGTCGGATGATGCGTGAGCCACTTGCCAATCTCGTTCTGGCGTAGGCTCTGCTCGGCTAGCAGCGGCGAGCGCTCGCGATCCTCGGGTTTGAGGCCGTCGATCAGCGAGTCGACGGAAGCAATTTGCGCCTGATAGCCACGCAGCAGGTCGAGGTAGAACAGGCCGCCTTTGACGCCCATTCCCATGTTCGTGACGCTCTGGCTATCGCTGAAGAAGCCATTGCCGACGTAGGGTGTGATCCGGCGGCTGAGGTTCAGCGGCTTGCCGTCGCCGAGATCGAAGAAGCGAGACCAGTCGACCAGCCAGGTGCTCGCAAGAGGCACGAGGTCCGCTCTGCGCGACGACGATCGGTCCATGATGAGCTGGAGGGGAGGATCTTGTTGCAGGGTCGAGCGCAGCTCGTCGTTGAGAACGTAGCTGAAGCGCGTCATGACGTGGCCGAAGCGATAGGCAGCGTGAGAGAACTCTACCGGTACCTTGATGTCGTCGAGCGTAGCTGGGTCCAGGCTCGTGCGCTTCTGATCCCTATAGGTCTCGTAGACGTCCGGATCGAGCAGCTTGCTCAGCAGATCGAGAACGACAATTCTGCGGTAGACAAAGGCCAGAACCTTCCGCGCTTCGAGGAATGTGCGGGCAAGCTGGTCGGGGCGTGGACTGCCTGCCGAAGGAGCGCCATCCCGACCCAACAATTTCCGAAAGATGGCGTTATGAGCGTCGTGGAACAGGGCCGTGAGCTGCGAGATGATCAAGTGGTCGTCATTGCGCAGGTCGGCGATGAGAGCGTCCTGCATGCCGTTACGGGCCACGAGTCCCGGTGCCGCTCCGCCGACATCGCCTCTGAATGGGCAACGGCTCCGCGCAATGTCGCGAGCCGGTTTGTCAGTCATCAGCGGAAGAGGCTCTGCGCCGGGATGCACCTCGGTGGGACGGACGTGTCCGAGGCGAAGAGTGTAGTCGCGGCCCGCCCCGCTTCGTGAAGGATCGAAATGCAGGGCGCCAGGTCCAGGCCCACTGCCATAGATCGTGTCCAGGACCAGCCGCTGCACACGATAGTCCCGCTGAAGCTGGCCGGCGAACCCATCGATCGGGGGCAACGACGCGGCATTTTGAACGAGATCGTGAGCGACGAGCTGGGCGAGATAGGTATACCCGGACGGGATCGCCGGATTGTCGCTATTGGGCCAGCCCACCTGCATATTGCCGACAGGTATCGGCCGGCTCATGCGCGAGGCGAGCTTAAGGAGCATCGCTTCCGTTACCTTCGGGCCGCCGGGATGCCCACCGTAAGGCGTGTGGTCTCTTACCTGCGCGAGCAGGTGCCTGTAGCTCCTGGACTCCAGGCGAGTTTCGGCTCCGATCGGCGCATAATTCGGAAATACTCCAGTCATGTGGTCCACCTCCCCCGCGCGCCGTCTGTTGATCGAGTGGCCGTGGCAGTGACAACATGCCCGCGTGAATTCAACGTGAAACGCCCTGCGCGGCGTGGGCGAGCGCACCATTCAAGAGGGTCGGCGACCCGCGGGCATTTGTTTCAACCGTGGTGAACGTCAGGGATGGCCCATGCGACCGGCGGCCATACCCGGTATGCGGCCCTAGCAATGAGCAAGCCGTTATCCGCGTGCAGACCTGCGTTTGCAGGATGCCTCAATTGCTCGAAAGGCGCCAGTAGCGCCTTGCTTGCGGCACGCAACACTTCCACGCCGCTCGTGATCGGGTCCAGGGGAGAGCCATCGATGGCGCATGGCGCGACCGACAACCGCTACACGCGAGGAATCGCCGAATTTGTGAGCGGGCTGCGCTATGAGCAGATCCTGCAGGACGTGCTAACACGTCTCAAGCTGCTGATGCTCGACTCGCTCGGATGCGCCCTGTTCGGAGCGCGGCTCGAATGGAGCCAAATCCTGCGCGCAACACTGGCGGCAATCGATACGTCCAGGGGGGCAACGTTGTGGGGCACCAGTGAACGCCTGTCCGCACCGCACGCCGCACTCGTCAATGGCACGGCCGTCCAGAGCTTCGAGCTCGACGACGTGCACCGTCACGGTGTGCTGCATGTCGGCGCCGTCACGCTGCCGGCTCTGTTCGCGGCCGTCGAGACGAAAGCACCCGGCTCGTTCACTGGTAAAGACCTTTTGCGCGCCGCCGTCGCCGGCTACGAGATCACGTCGGCTGGAAATACCGGCCGGAGGGCCTGACGTCAGCGCAGCTGAACCTCCCGTTTTGCGTTGCCACGCTGCTCATCGAGGGCGATTGCTTCGTCGATCAGTTCAGCAACGCCATCATCGCCGATCCCTCGCGGATGGCGCTCGCCGAGAAGGTCGAGGTGAGGCATGACGATGCCATCACGGCGCGGGGCTCCAAGTTCCGCCACATGGTTCGTGTCGAGGCCCATCTCAAGGACGGAACGCGCCTGGAAGAGACCGTGGAAGCGCCGCACGGCAGCGAGGCTTCCTTCGCGAGTGAGGCTGACGTAGTGGCCAAGTTTACCAAGCTCGCCATCCACGCCGTGCCCGCAAAAGCAGTAGAGCGGATCGCCGAGTTGGTTTTAGGATTGGAGCGGGTTGCAGACGCTGGCGAGCTCGTGCGGGCGCTCGGTCGGGCGCCGGCCGCACGCAACTGACAAATCAAGCAGGCGGAGGAACGCAAGGTGCATAGACCAAGATCAACGTCGGGCCTGGCATGGCTCGTCCTGCTGTTGGCTTTCGCGATGGGGCTTGCCCTTCCGGTGGCAGCCTCGGCGGAAGTGAATCAGGTTCGCATCTCGCGCGGATACGGCGCGCACTACCTGCCGTTCTACATCATGGAAGCGCAGGGCCTGCTGCAGAAGCATGCGGCCGCTGCCGGCCTCGGCGACATCAAGACCGAATATTTCCTCGTCGACGGCGGCAACCACATCAACGATGCCATGCTCGCCGGCACGATCGACATAGCCTCGACCGGCACGGGCGGATATCTCACTCTGTGGGCCAAAGCCAAGGGCAACCCCAAGCTGGAGGTCATCGGTCTAGGTGCTTCTGCGTCGGGTGGGATGATCCTGACCACGCGCAATCCCGCGATCAAAACTCTGCGGGACTTCACCGAGAAGGACCGCATCGCCGTCCCCGGCATCAAGACGTCGCTCGGCGCCATTCTGCTGCACATGGCCGTGGCCAAGGAGTTCGGTGACACGGAGTACGCAAAGCTTGACCCGCTGACCGTAGGCCTTGCCTATCCCGATGCGGTCGCCGCCATGCTGTCCGGCCAGAGCGAGATCACGGCGCATATGGCTTCGGCGCCCTTCTGCTATATCGAGCTCGATCATCCGGGCATTCACAAGGTTTTCAACTCCATAGACGTGGTCGGCCCGGTGACGACGATCATGGCGTTCACGACGCAGCAATTCGCTGCGGCGAACCCCAAGCTAACGTCGGCATTCGTCGCAGCCCTCAAGGAGGCGACCGAGTTTGCAGCCAACAAGAAAGAGGACGCGGCGAAGATCTATCTGCAGGTCGCGAAGGTCAAAATGACCCACGACGAGCTCATGCGCGTCCTGAATGATCCCGACCTGAAGTTCTCCCTCACTCCGCAGGGCGTGATGACGTACGCGAACTTCATGAATCGGGTCGGCATGATAAAAACCAAGCCCCAGTCCTGGAAGGACGTCTTCGTGGGCGAGTTGAGCAGTCTCAGCGGAAGCTGACCGATGGGGTGCGGGCCATAGCAGCCCGGAAACGAGCGAGGTAATCCATGCCACAAAGCAAACTGCCGGCTGTCTTCATGCGCGGTGGCACGTCGAAGGCCGTCATCTTCCACGCTCGCGACCTGCCCGCCTCGCGAGCGGACTGGGAGCCGATCTTCCTTTCCGTGATGGGCTCGCCGGATCCCAATATGCGCCAGCTCAACGGCATGGGCGGCGGTGTCTCCTCGCTGTCCAAGGTCTGCGTGATCGGACCGCCCAGCCGCCCCGACGCCGATGTCGACTACACGTTCGCTCAGGTCCTCATCGACAAGGCCCGGGTCGACTACAACAGCAACTGCGGGAACATGTCCTCCGCGGTCGGTCCATTCGCCGTCGACGAGGGCCTCGTGCTGAGGCCCTTGGGCAGCGAGGCCGTGGTGCGCATCCACAATACCAACACCAAGAAGATCATCGTCTCGCGCTTCGGCATGGACGGCGAGACGGCAGCGGTCGCGGGCGACATGTCGCTCGACGGTGTGGCCGGCACCGGCGCGCCCATCAGGCTCGAGTTCCTCGAGCCCGGCGGCGCCAAGACCGGCAAGCTTCTGCCCACGGGCAAGGCCGTCGGGATGCTGGAGGTTCAAGGGCTAGGCCGCGTGCCGGCCAGCATGATCGACGCGGCCAACCCCTGCGTGTTCGTGCCCGCCGATGCGATCGGCGCCAGTGCGACCGAGACGCCGTCCGAAATCGAGCAGAACGCGAAGCTGATGCAGGCCCTTGAAGCCGTCCGCCGCGCCGCGTCGGTGGCGATGGGAATCACGCCCGATCTCGAGAAAGCCGGCAATATCAGCGTGCCGCTCGTTGGCATGGTTGCCCCGCCCGTTGCCATGAAGGTGCTCTCGGGTCGCAAGCTCGAGCCCGCCGAGATGGATATCGCCGTGCGTATGATGTCGAACGGACAGGCTCACCGCGCGACACCGCTGACAGCCGCCCTCTGCCTCGCCGTGGCGACGCGCGTTCCGGGCTCGATCCCCCACGAGATGGCCCAGCATCACATCGGCAGCGCCAGCCAGATCCGCATTGCTCATGCTTCAGGAGTCATTGTCGTCGACGCCAAGCTCAGAACCTCGGCCGGGAGCAACGAGCCGCACGCGGAATACGCGGCCGTCTATCGCACGGCGCGTCGCCTGTTCGAGGGGCGCGTGCTGTACCAGCCCGCAACTTGAAACCCGAAGGCCACGAGTGTCGCCACGGCTCTCCCAGGGGAGGGCGGCCCAGCATCAGCATTTTCGGCTGGCCGCTTCGTCGAGATCGCAATGGTCGCCGCGGCCAACCTGCACTTATTGTGCCGCATGGAATCGAGCAGGGTACCGGCCCGGGATGGTACCCGCTGGGGAGCGCAGACCCAAAGGGGGACAGGCATGTCGGTGACATCGGAGCTTTGCGACAAGATCGTCGCCGTTGATTACGACCATCTTGGCCAGCCGGCTATCGCCGCCGCCCGCCGGCTCGTGCTCGACGCCATCGCCATAGCTATCGCCGGGACGGAAGAAGAAGCCATCCAGATCCTGGCTCAGCACTACAAGGAGCAGGGGGGCGCCCCGCAAGCGACCGCTATCGGCAACGGCTTTCGCCTGAATGTCGTCTCCGCTGCGGCGCTCAACGGCGCAGCGATGCACGTGCTCGACTACGAGCCGATGTGGAGCCCCGCCAACCACGCGCTTTCGACCTCGCTGGGCGGCACCCTCGCGCTGGCCGAAGTTCGCGGTATGGGCGGCCGTGAAATTCTCACCGCTCTCGTCAAAGGCATCGAGATGCAGGGCTGGATCCGGCAGGCCTCGGGCCAGTTCGAGGCGCGGACGGCGCGCTTCCACCCGCCGGGTGCCGCCGGCCCGCTCGGCTCTGCCGTGGCAGCGGGTCACCTCTTGGGCCTCGATGCGGAAGGGCTCGGCAATGCCATCGGCATCGCGGCCTCGAGGGCCGGCAGCGTGCTTGCCAACGCCGGCACCATGACCAAGTCGACACACTGCGGCCATGCAGCGGCGCTTGGGCTCGAGGCGGCGCTTCTGGCCGAGCGCGGCTTCACCGCCAACGCCGATACGTTCGGTGCGCCGCAAGGCTACGTTCCAGCCTTCTACGACGATGGTTTCAAGGTCGAGGAGATGCTTCGCTTCGGCACCGCGCCGTTCCGCATCGTCAGCCCGGGCTATGCCATCAAAATGTTCCCGAGCCAATTCGGCACGCACTTCGGCATCACTGCAGCCCTCGAGCTCTATCCCAAGATCCCCTCGCCCGAGGCTATCCGCCGCGTACACTTCACGGCGCCGGTGATGGCTTATGTCAACCGGCCTCGGCCGACGACTGGCCTCGATGGCAAGTTCTCGTTCCAGTACACGATTGCCAGCGCGCTGCTCGACGGCAAGGTAAACATCCGCACGTTCACCGACGAGCGGCTCGCCAAGCCCGACATGCAGGCGCTGCTCAGCAAGATCGAGGTCAAGCTCGACCCCGCCATTCCAGGCCGCTTCGAGGAGATGTACGTCCTCCTCCGTGTGGAGCTTGCCGACGGACGTGTGCTCGAGACCCGCTGCAACGGTCCGCGCGGCAGGTGGGGCACACCGCCGATCAGCGAGGAAGAGCATCTCGTTAAGGTGCGCGACTGCCTAGCCACCCGGCTCGAGCCGAAAACGGCCGAACGCATCATCGAGCTTGCTCGAAGCATTGACGACCTCGACGCTGCTGGCGTGCGCAGCTTGATGCAGCTCGCCGGGTGCTTCGCCTGACAGCGGAGGCCTTGGCGCTGCCGGCGAAGACTGCCAGTCGCCTGCCTTTGCCGTGACGCTCCGCCCAGCTCAGCACCAAGCTCGCGACCATGCGGATATCGTAAGCACGACGATGCCACAGCGTGCGGCCATGGAACCGATTTGGGAACCGACGGTTCATTCAGCGCACAGCTGCAAGCCGTACAGTGCTTCGTGTGCCGATCGAGAGGCATCCCCGTTCTATGGCGCAGGCACGAGCACTACCTTCCGAGCAGAACGGGCGACCCAAGCAGGTGGACCGATCGCCGACGGGTGAGCAGGCGGGCGAAGAGAATCGACGGCAAACAACCGACCCGTGGGCGCGCGGCAGCCACGTCGCTATCATCGGCATCTTCACCATTGCCTTGTTGTGGGCCGCTTACGTCGCTCAGCCCGTGCTTGTGCCGGTGCTGCTTGCGTGGGTGATCGCCACCATCCTCCATCCCGTCGTCAAGCTCCTGCACACTTACAAGGTGCCACGTGCGCTAGGTGCAGTCCTGGTGACAGTCGCCCTCATGGCCGTTGTTTGCAGTCTTCTGATTTTGCTTTCGACACCAATCACCTACTGGATCGGACGGGCGACCGAGCTCGGCGTCCTGATCAGGGAAAAGCTGGCAACCATCAACCGGCCGCTGGCCCTGCTCGATGAGCTGCGGCATGGGCTGAGCGTTCTGGCGGGTGGAGAGGCAGGTGCTCTCAAGGTCGAGCAGCCGGAAGCTAACGTCGTCAGCACCATATTCATGGTGCTGACGCCTGCGGTCAGCCAATTCATCCTGTTTGTCGGCGCGCTCGTGTTCTACCTCGTCTATCAGGAGCGGATGCACAACACCGCGGTTCTGCTTCTTCGCAATCGATCCGCGCGTCTCACGGCGCTGCGTGTGCTCAGCGACGTGCACGAGAACATGACCATCTATTTCAGCACGTTCACGGTCGTGAATGTGTGCGTCGCCATCGTCACCATCCTGCTCACGTGGCTAGTCGGCCTGCCGAATCCTCTGTTGTGGGGCGTATTGGCCGGCGTGCTGAACTACGTCCCGTACATCGGTCCGAGTGTTGTCGCTGCCACGCTGGCGATCGTGGGCGTGCTCGCTCTGCCCACGCTCAGCCAGGCCGTTATCGCCCCGCTGAGTTTCATTGCGCTTGCCACAATCGAGGGCCAATTCCTGACGCCGGCACTGATGGGCCGGCGGCTCGAAGTCAACCCCTTTGCCGTATTCCTGGCGATCGCGTTCTGCACGTGGCTGTGGGGGCCGATCGGTGCGTTCCTGGCGGTTCCCCTTCTGATGGCATTCACGGTATCTTTCGAGCACGTTCTGGCCGATCAGAAGCCCGATCTGCCGGAATGAACGAGAGGCTGACCGCGCTCGACCTTCGAGCGCGGCGCAAGCGTCTCAGGACGCAGGGAAACCTGCTCATCTTGCCGGCTCCCACCAGGATGCGTCTTGACGGATCGCGCCCGACGCCCTTAAAGGGGAGGCCGACCGCCGGGCGAGCGCGCTAATGGCCTCGCTGAACGGGCTGCGCGGCTCGCGTGGAGTTGCGTCACCGGCTCCCTCGGTTGGCCCTGCCATCATTCCATCGCACTGGAGATCGGCGGAAGCCAGGAAGACAGGTGACTGTGCCGCGTGGGCATCGAGGTGCCCCTGGCAAAGAGGTAAGGAAGCCGCTAAGGCATTGATTGTGATAGGCGCCGGTAGCTCAGCTGGATAGAGCACCAGACTACGGATCTGGGGGTCGTGGGTTCGAATCCTTCCCGGCGCGCCATCTCCCTGCTGTCCGGCCCGGAGACATGGGTGACAGATCGTACCTAAGACATAGGTAACACCTTTCGCTTGCGGGAGCAGGCGGGAGGTGGGGGGCGAGAAGCGGCCGGAGCTTTGCCCCACTGCTTCTCGCGAAATATCGGCCCCAAGAGCGTCCTCGCTCCAAGTCCCTCAGTGCGAGAGCAGCGTCGGCACGGTCATGTGCCGCGCGATATGACGGGTGACGCCGCCAAACACCAGCTCGCGCATGCGCGAATGGCCGTAGGCGCCCATAACCAGAAGATCGGCATCGAGGTCGGCGAGCCGGGACAGAATTTCGTCACCCACACCGATATCGGACGCGATCGAACTGTGTATGGTTGGCTTGATGCCGTGCCGGCCCAGCGCCGCAGCGATCGAGGTGTCAGATCGGAGCGCACTCTCCTCGGCCCGCTTCTCCCTGATCTCGAGAATATGCACGTTGTCCGCCCCTTTCAGGAGCGGGAGCGCGTCGAACACCGCGCGAGCGGACTCGCGGCTCGCCTTCCACGCGACCACTACGTTGCGCCCGATCTGTGGATAGTGTCCGGCATAAGGAATCACGAGGACCGGACGACCGCCCTCGAGGGCGAGACGCTCGGGAAAGTCGAGCAACGGCGACAAGTCCCAATCAGGATCGGTTTGGCCGGCGATGATCAAATCGGCAGCTCGACCATGTCTCATTACGATGGGGGCCAGATCGGCATGAGGCACCTTGAGGAACTGCGACTCCGCCACGAACGAGCCTCCTGTGGTGAGGCGCGAGAAGATGTCCCTGAGCGCGTCGCTGTTGGCGCGCTCGTCCGCGGCAACACGGCCGAGCACCTCCGACGCATACGGCATGGGAATCGGGGGAGCAGGCATCGCAGCATAAACGTGCAGGCCGATCAGATGGGAGTTGTACCGAGTAGCCAGCTGAATGGCGGGCTCCAGCAGGGCTTCGGCGCGGCGCTTATCGTTCAAGTGCACGAGAATGGTCTTGTAGGACATGAGCGCCGTTCCTCCGATTACCTGATTACTGCGAAAAATGTGCAAGTGCCGGCTCAGCCGCACGACGGCGCGCAAAGCTAGGCAGCTTTCGACAACGCCGGCATGCTCGCCGCCGCCTCCCCGAGGGTGCGCTGAGTAGCCATCATGCTCGAGCTCATTAAATCCCCGGCGAACCTCGCCATGACCGCATACTCATACGCATAGTCTTGCGCCGCCCTCTGCCAGAACCTGGCATGGGCGCTCCATACTGCGTCTGGCGTTCTCGCATCGGCGAGGTGCTGCAGGAATCTCAAATCCTCTTCGATGCGGCGGCTCACGAAGTCCTGCCATTGACCACCGAACGCGACGTAGCTCTCGCGGCACTTCGAGCTCCAGTCTGCGCCGCAGGCCATGGCGGGCCCCCACCAGCTCCATGCAGCCGCCGGCGAGGCGGGATTTTTGGCATGGCGTCGTTGGTCGCTTGATGATTGCTCGCGCATAACACGTGCTCCTTCTCGGTACCGCAATGGCTCTGCAGCTCGGCCGCAACTGCGTCCGACCATGCACCGAAGCAGCTTTCATGCTAGCTCGCTGAGCGGACCCAGCACCTTGACGCAGGTCAACGCCCACGCGGGCCTTTAGAACGGATGCCTTCATCCAGAGGCAGGCGCGCAGCGCTCTATGCAGGGGAAAACTTCGGCAGAAGACCGACCCTTTCGTCGACGCTGCGAACGCCGGGTACACGCTCCACGAGCACCTTGAGAGCCCGGCGCTGGTCATCGGAGTCGACCATGCCGTAGAGCTCGACGACCCCGTCTTTCACGGCAAGGTTGACGAAGGCGGACTTGAGCCAGGGCTGCGCCTTGATCTGCTCCCAGATGGCCTTCTGCAATGGTCCGGTCTGAGACCTTGCGCCTGATGCCGCGACCGCGGCCTCCGCCAACTTGCGCACGAGGTCAATCCGGCTGATCATGCCCACGAGGTTGCCGTCGTCCAGCACCGGCACCTGGCGTATGCGATGCGCATCGAGAACCTCCGCAACGTCGGCGAGGCTGGTCGTGCTTCGGACCGAGACGACGAATCGCGTCATCACGTCCTTCGCTTGCAGCCCGTGGCTCTTGATGTAATCGCGGGCCCTGCTGTCGGCGTCCGCGAACATGTCGAGCCACCACTTTCGCCTCTTCTCGGTGCCAGTCTCGCTGCGATGGCCGAGATCGGTCTGGCTGACGATCCCCACAACTCGATTATCTGTTGTGACCACCGGAACGGCGCTGATCCGATGACGCACGAGGAGGGCAGCGATCTCGCCGACCGTCGTCTCCGGTCCGACGGTCACGACATCGTTGGTCATGGCGTCCTGCGCGTTCATGGTAACACCTCCAAATCCTGAAGAAGGTTGGACAGCATCAGCCCCGCGCTGCCGGTCCGCGTTGATTTGCGTCAATTCGGCGGCGTCGGCGGGCGAGCACCAAAGCAATGGCAGCAAGCGTGGTCGCACATGGAAAACCAGGACGCACAAACCAAGTCCTCGAGCTACCTGCTCCCGGTCGAGGACATACAGTTCCTGCTGCGGGACGAGATGCGGGCAATTCGCTTTGCCCTCGAGTATGCGAAGGCCGAGCTCTCGCTGCGCGATTGGGGCATACGTTCCACGATCATCGTCTTTGGTGGAGCGCGCATTCCCTCTCCCGAGCAGGCGGAGCTGGCGGTGCAGGGCGCTCGAAGCGCGGCAGAGAAGGAGACCGCCGGACACTTGGTAAGACAGTCCAAGTACTATCAGGCCGCCCGAGAGTTCGCGCGCATTGCTTCGCAGCGCCGCGGCGCGCTCGCGCCGACAAACAGATGGCGCGACAATGTCATCGCCACGGGCGGAGGCCCCGGCATCATGGAAGCGGCCAACCGAGGCGCCTTCGAGATCGGCGCGCCGAGCATAGGCTTCAATATTGCGCTGCCGCTCGAGCAAAAGCCCAATCCCTACATTACACCGGAGCTGTGTTTCCGGTTCCACTACTTCGCAATGCGCAAGATGCATCTGGCGATGCGCGCCAATGCCCTGGCCATCTTTCCCGGCGGCTTCGGCACTATGGACGAGCTGTTCGAGATCCTGACGCTCCTGCAGACGCACAAGGCACCCCCGGCGCCCGTCGTCCTATTCGGCGAAGAGTATTGGCGTAGGGTTGTAAATTTCCAGGCGCTCGCCGAGGAGGGCATGATTTCAGCTGCGGACTTGGCGTTGTTCGAGTTTGCCGAGACTGCCGAGGACGGATGGGCCGCGATTGTTCGGCGCGGCTTGCAGGCGCACAGATAGTCGGTGAGCTCAAGCTCGGCATCGACCGGCCGGCATCGTCGAATGTCCAACCGCCGGCAGATGCTTGCCGCCACGTGCGGCAGAGCTGCCCGCCGCGTTGACTTGCGTCAAAGTATGACACGCAGGGAAGGAGCAGAATTACTTTATCCGGCCCAAGGAGCAGTACGATGAGCATCCCCGCAACCGTCGCTCATGGCGTGCAACAGGCGCAGGAGTGGTTGAAAGAGCTGCGCGACTACGGCGATCTCCCAGACGAGGAAACCGCTTACAGCGTCTTGCGGGCGGTCCTGCATCAACTTCGCGATCGGCTCACGCCGGAAGAAGCAGCCGACCTCGGCGCCCAGCTCTCACTGGTCGTTCGAGGAATCTACTTCGAGGGCTACAGGCCAGGCCATGTACCCGAGAAGGTGCGCTCAAAGCAGGAGTTTTGCGACGGCGTCGCGGCGAAGCTCCAGCCGCACCGCATCGCTCCGGAACCGGCTGTTCGCGACGTGTTTGCAATTCTGGCGCAGCATTGCGATCTCGGCGAGATTTCCGACGTGATTGATCAACTCCCGAAGGACATCAAGGGGATGTGGCCGGAAGGCGCACGAAAATTCAAGGGGCGGCAGAGCTAAGGCGGCATCGGATGCCCTGCCGGCTCATGGGTTCTTGCTGAGATCTCGGCATTGCAGCTCCGAACTCTCTGCGCGAACAGCGATCATTCTGGCGTGCTCGGATGGAGTCCGGCAAAGGCAGCAGAGACTTTTTTGCGCCGGTTGATCTGCATCAAAGCGCAATGGGCTGCATTCCTGCCGATTGAGATAGCACCAAGCAACGACAAGGAGCCACGCGATGGGCGCGGCAGCCACGAAGCCTCAGAACATCCTCCTGGCGACTGATCTAACGCCCGCGTGCGATCGTGCCTTCGACCGCGCTGTGCAGCTTGCACTGGCATGGGGCGCGCGCCTCACCGTCTGTCATGTGGTCGAGGCAAGCTCGCGTCGCCCCTGGGGCATTGACCGCCGGATCAGAAATGCCGAGATCGAAATCGAGCGTCTCGTCCGCAACAATCCGCTTGGTCCGAGACTGTCGCGTCACACTATCATAGGTGATCC
>JBLNBZ010000126.1:0-27851 GCA_050260355.1 Bacteroidota bacterium
TGCCCGAGTGGTGGCCGCCGTCGCGCAGATCGACGCTCAGCTCGAAATTGTAGCAACCCCGATTGCCGAGCGTGATGTTCGGCTTGCCGAGCTCGGTGCGCGGACCATCCGAGGCGAAAAAAGCGTCGGCGGCAAAATCGGCCTTGTTGGCCTCGACGATCTCCTCGAGCCCCTTGGAGCCGTTCTCCTCGCCCGTCTCGACCAGGAACTTGTGGTTGAAGCCCAGCCGCCCGCGCACCGCCAGCACATGCCTGAGGGCAGCGATGTGAACGAGATGCTGCCCTTTGTTGTCGGCGGTCCCGCGCCCGTAGACCCGGTCGCCCTCGAACGACAGCTTCCAGGGATCGCGGTTGTTCTCCCAGCGGCCCTCCATCCCGAGGACGACATCGCCGTGGCCGTAGCAAAGGAACGTCGGCAGCGCCGGATCCTCGACCCGCGATGCCAGCATCACGGGACCGCATCCGGCAATCGGGTTGGGAAAGATCTTGCAAGCGTAGCCCAGCGGCTCCAAGGCCGGTTTTATGACCGTCTCGAGATAACGCCCGAGATCGGGCAGCCGCGCCGGGTTCTGGCTCTCGCTCGGGACCGCGACGTACCGGGCGAGATCGGCGAAATAGCCGCCGGTATCGTCATCGTAGTAGGCGAGCGACCGCTCGATTGCGTCAGCGCGTGACATGCTCCCTCGATCCGGTTGGCTCGAGCTCATGCCTTGGGCGGCGTGTTGCCTTCGCCGATATCCCAATAGAGGCCGGTCATCAGTTGCAGCGCATTGCGCGTCAGCGGCATCAGGATGTGCTCGTCCGGCCAGTGCTGCGAGCACGATGCATAAGAGTGCGGAATCCAGATGGTCGGCAATCCGAGGTCATCGGTGAAGATGTCATTGCAGATTGATCCGCCCATGGAGGGCACGATCGCCGGCTTGACATTGGACGATCGTTGCATGGACCCCCGCACGAACATTGCCCACGGGTGATCCGGCTCGGTCCGGGTGGCGCTGAATGTGCCGTCGTTGACCGCAGGTGGCGGCATCACCTTCACGAGCGTGTGGCCCTTGGACTTCAGGTGCCGCTCGAGCGCGGGCACGATGTTGTCGACATTCGTGCCGGCAATGAAGCGAAGCTGACAGTTGGCGACGGCTTTGGGCGGAATGGCGTTGACCGGCCTTCCGGGTGTTCCGGTGGTAAAGGCCAGAATGTTGAACGTATTGGCGCCATAGACGCGCTCCGCCGGCTTCAAGTCCGGCTCGCCCCACCACTCGTCGACCGAGGGACCTTTGTCGCCGCCGTCGATCTCCACATCGGCCAGCGCCTCCTTCACCGCCTTGGACATGGGCGGTGCCTTCAGCTCCTCGACCAGCAACTCGCCCTTGGGTCCGACGATCGACGCGAGTGCATGGGCGAGAATGAAGCCGGGATTGGCAATCAGGCCGCCCCAGTTGCCGGAGTGGTGCCCACCCTCTCTCAAGTCGACCACCAGATCGAAATTGACCGCGCCGCGGCAGCCCAGTGACAGCGTCGGTCGCTCCTGCTTCACGCGCGGTCCGTCCGACGCGATGAATACGTCCGCGGCGAAGTCCCTCTTGTGGGCCTGCACCAGCTCCTTGAGTCCCTTGGACCCGGCCTCCTCGCCCATCTCGATCATGAACTTGGCGTTGAAGCCGAGCTTGCCGTTGCGCTCCTGCATGACCGCGCGCATGGCGGCCATGTTGATCGTATGCTGCCCCTTGTTGTCAGCCGTGCCACGGCCATAGAGGCGATCGCCGTCGCGCGCCGTGATCCAAGGCCCCTTGCCCTTGGTCCATTGGTCCTCGAGGCCTCGCACCACGTCGCCATGGCCGTATCCGAGGACGGTCGGCAGGCTCGGATTCTCGATGCGCGTCGCCAGCAGCACCGGGCCCTGGCCTGCAATGGGGTTATCGTACTTGCGACAGGTGAAGCCCATGGCCTCGAAGGCCGGCTTCATCTCCTCGTCCAGATAGCGGTGGCACTCCGGGAGGCTTTCGGGAAGTTTCTGGCTTTCGGACCGAATGGCAACGCGCCGCGCAAGCTCCGCCTCGAACTCGCCCGTATCGAAGTAGGCCTCGGCGCGCGCGATTGCGCCCGTTCGACCGGTCTGTCCCGTTGCGCTCACCGTTTAGCCTCCAGCTTTCCTATTCACTCGCGAGCTCGCGAACAATCTTTCCACGATCCCCGCGCACTTGAAACCCGCAGGTTCCGCAATTCGGGGCGCGCGTTCTCGCATGGATCGGCGCAGCCAGTCCGGCGGGATCACGCTGCCGCACCGCGCACACTCTCCCGATCATAGAGATGACATTCGACGAAACCCGCGTCGACGTCGATCGGTCGCGGCGCCACCCTCGCGCAAGGATCGAAACGCTTTGGGCAACGCGGATGGAACCGGCAGCCGGACGGCATGGCAAGCGGATTGGGGTACGCGGCGCCCAGGTTCGTATCCGGCACGCCCAATCCCGGCTCAGGGGTCAGCACCGACTTGAGCAGCGCCTCTGTGTAGGGATGCTTCGGTGCACGGAACAGCGTGTCCGTGTCGGTGCTCTCGACGATCCGCCCGAGATACATCACCGCAACACGGTCAGCCATATGCTCCACGACGGCCAGGTTGTGGCTGATCAGCAGATATGTGAGGCCCAGCTCGCGCCGCAGATCCTGCAGCAGGTTGAGAATTTGCGACTGCACCGACACGTCGAGCGCAGAGGTGGGCTCATCGCAGATCACGATGCTCGGCCGATTGATCAAAGCGCGCGCGATGGCGACCCGCTGGCGCTGTCCGCCCGAAAGCTGGTTCGGATAGTTGTCGTAGAGCCTGCGTGACAGCCCCACCAGCTCCATCATTTCCTCGACGCGCTTGCGCCAGGTTCGAGGGTCGGAATCGGCTTGCACCTTGAGGGGCAGCGATATGATGGAGCCGATCGATTTGCGCGGATTGAGGGACGAGTAGGGGTCCTGGAACACCGGCTGCACCAGTCGCGCGACGTGGCGCCGCGTCAGCTCGGTGATGGGCTGTCCGTCGATCCGGATCGATCCCGACGACGGTGGCAGCAGCCCGAGCAACATGCGCGCGAGCGTGGTCTTGCCGCAGCCGGACTCGCCGACAAGGGCCACAACCTCGCCCTTGCGGACAGAGAGCGAGACCCCGTTCACAGCATGCAGCAGCTTTTTCCCGCGCATGAATCCTTGGGAGACGAGGAAGGTGCGGGTGACCTCTCGCGCTTCGAGAATGGTCGCTGCCTCGTCCGATGAGGCCGGTCGCGCCTGCTCGATCACGACGCGCTCCACTGGGCCTGCTGCCCGGTGCCGATCTCTCCAGCACGAATGCAGCGCACCCGCCGGCCGCCCCCACCCGCGCCCGTGAGCGCAACGGGGCCGGCACGGCAGGCGTCGACCGCATACGGGCAACGGCTGGCGAAATGACACCCCTGCATCTCGCCGACCAGCGACGGCACCATTCCCGGGATGACGCCGAGGCGCTCGCCGCGGCGCGTCTTGCCGGGCACGGGTATGCAGGCGAGCAGCCCCTGCGTATAGGGATGCTTGGGAGCGCGAAAGATCTCCTCTGCAAGGCCGGTCTCGACCACCTCGCCCGCGTACATGACGATGACGCGAACGGCCGTTCTGGCAACGATCCCCAAATCATGCGTGATCAGCACGAGCCCCATGTGCATCTCGCGCTGCAGCTCAGCCAGCAGTTGCAGGATCTGGGCTTGGATGGTGACGTCCAGCGCGGTGGTCGGCTCGTCCGCGATGATCAGCTCGGGACCGCACATCAAGGCCATCGCGATCATCACGCGTTGGCGCAGCCCGCCTGAGAGCTGATGGGGATACTGCCTCAAACGCTGCTCCGCCGCGGTGATGCCGACGCGCTCGAGCAGATAGACGGCCCGATCTCGCGCTTCTCGCCGGCTGACGCGCCGGTGACGCAGGAGCGCCTCGGTCAGCTGGTTGCCGATCGTGTAGGCCGGATTGAGCGACGTCATCGGCTCTTGAAAGATCATCGCCATGCGATTGCCGCGGATATCGGCCATGGCGCTTTCGGAGGTCCCGTCGAGCCGGCGATCCTTCAGCTCCAGTCGAGCCGCAGTGCGCGTCGCGTTTTTGGGCAGCAGGTCCATGATCGCGAGGGCGGTGAGCGATTTCCCGCAGCCGGATTCGCCGACGATGCAGACCGTCTCGCCCCGGTCCACATGAAAGGTCACGCCCTGCACCGGCCGCAACGTACCGGCAGGAACCGGAATCGTGACTCTCAGGTCTTCGACCGTCAGGACGCGCTCGCTCATGTGCGACCCCTGACCGGTCTCGGGCACGAGGCGGGCGTCCATGGCGCCGTCAGCTCCGATTCTCTGGCGCGGTCACGTCGCGCAGGCCGTCGCCGACGAGGTTGATCGACAGCACAAGCATGAACAGGGCAAGCCCCGGTATGCTGATCAGCCAAGGGTCGAAATACATGAGGCCCTTCGCCTCGGAGATCATGAGCCCCCACGACGGCGTGGGCGGCTGTACGCCGAGCCCCAGGAACGACAAGGCCGCCTCGAGCAGGATCGCATGTGCCATTTCCAGGGTGGCCACGACGATCAGGTGGTTCATCACGTTGGGCGCGATCTCGGTCAGCAGGATGCGGGCCGGCGAGCAGCCGACGGCCTCCGCGGCAGTGACGAACTCGAGCGAGCGGACTTGTTGCGTGGCGCTGCGCATGACCACTGCAAAACGGTCCCAGATGAGCAGGCCGAGCACCCAGATGACCACGCTCAGCGATGAGCCGATGATGGCCACCACGGCGAGTGCCACCAGCACCACCGGCATCGATAATCGCGTGGTGATGATGAAATTCACGACCATGTCGGTCCGGCCGCCGAAGTAGCCCGCCAGCACGCCTATCACTGTGCCGATCACGCCCGAAATCAGCATGGCCGAGAAGCCGATGAGCAGAGAGACCTGGGCGCCGTAGAAAAGGCGAGAGAGGTAGTCCCGCCCCAGGTGGTCCGTGCCGAGCGGATGGTCCCAAGTCACCTTGGGGCTCTCGTGCCAGATCGGCGGGATGAGCTTGCGGGCGAGCTGCTGATCGTAGGGGTCGTGCGGCGACAGCCACCCGGCGAACAGCGCCATCAGCACGATCGCGATCAGCACGCAGCCGCCCGCCATCAGGCCGAAGTGACCCAGCACACGCCTGCGCATCATGGCGAGCGGGGACGGCGCGAGGATCTCCTCGACGGTCGGCACTCCGGATTTGATCAGTCCGGCCTCAGCCATGGTCAAGCCACCCTGATGCGCGGATCGAGGAACGCGTTCAGCAGGTCTGCCAGGAACGTGATGAGCACGTAGATGATGGACAGCACCAGCACGATGGCCTGCATCATGGGCAGATCCTTGCGCTGGATCGACTCCCAGGCCAGGTATCCGAGTCCGTTGATCTGGAAGATGGTCTCGATGACGATCGAGCCGCCGAGCATGAACCCGAACTGCACCGCGGCGAGGGCCACGACCGGGATGATGGCGTTTCTCAGCGCGTGCTTGAACAGCACGCGCGTGGGCCTCAGGCCCTTGGCCCGCGCCGTGCGGATGTAGTCGGACGACAGCACCTCGAGCATGCCCGCCCGCGTCAGACGCATCACCGCTGGCGTCACATAATAGCCGAGCGCGATCGACGGCATGACGTAGTTGGCCCAGCTGTCCTGCCCTGTGATCGGCAGCAGGCGCCAGGTGACGCCGAGCCAGAGGATCAGCGTTAGCGCGAACCAGAAGCTCGGCATCGCTTGCCCGATGACCGCCAGGGTCAGCGCCGCACGATCGAAGATGCTGTTCGGCTTCACCGCCGCCAGCACGCCGAGCGGGATGGCCAGCAGCAGGGCGAAGCTTATGGCGCACGCGCCGAGCAGCATGGTCACGGGAAGCCGCTCGAAGATCACGTCGGCAACCGGCTGACGCAGATTGTACGAGCGGCCGAGGTCACCCTGCACGGCGTTCTTCAGCCAATCGGCATACTGGACGATGATCGGCCGATCGAAGCCGTAGAACTTGCGTATGTTCTCGACATCCTCCGGGCGCGCGCCTTCGCCGGCGATGGCCAGCGCCGGGTCGCCCGAGATGTAGATCATCGAGAAGGTAATCAGCGAAACCGTCAGGGCGACCAGAACGGCCACCCCGAGCCGCTTCGCTGAATAGGCGATCATGGGGACCTCCCCTTGACGGCATCGGGGGCCGCGCCGGTCCGCTTTTTGCGGTTCACGGCGCGGCGCTTACCCTCCCGTCATTCAACGCCGCGCTATTTCCACTTCGCCGCGAAGAACCGCGGTATCTCGTCGGAGGTCGGCTCGAAATCGAGGTCCTTCGAGAACGCGTAATACTTGGCGTACGTGAACAGCGGCACCCAGTAGGCCTCTTCCGCGATGCGCTTGTGCACCTTGGCCCAGAGCTCCTTGCGCTTTGCGGGATCGAGCTGGCCGTCGGCCTCCTCGATGCCTTTGATGACCTCGGGGTCGCGCGCCTGGTCGTCGGGCCCGCCGACGAAGAACTGCGCCGTGCTGGCGGTCGTGTCGGGAATGGAGTTGGAGCCCCAGGTGCCGTTATCGGCGGGGGCCTTGCCGCTACGCACCGCCTGTTGGAAGGCCGTGAATTGGAGATAGTTGAGCTTCGCCCTCAGCCCGACCTTGGCGAGATCGCCAATCACCGCCTCCGTGTACTCGCGCTCGCGGTAGGCGTAGAGATCGAACTCGAACCCGTTCGGATAGCCCGCCTCGGCGAGGAGCTGCCTCGCCTTCTCGGGATTGTAGTCGTACTTCCTGACGTCGCTGGTGCAGGCAAACTGATCCGGATGGCAGGCGGCATGGATGACGACCGAGGCCGGGCCGACCAGATTCTTCGTAATGGCCTCCCGATTGACGGCGTGATTCATTGCTTGGCGCACGCGCTTGTCGGTGAAGAATTTCTGGCTCGTCGCCCCCGTGGCATCCATGGCGATGTAGGAGATCCTCAACGTCTTGGCATTCTTCACCACGATCGCCGGGTTGGCCTGGATGCGCTCGGCCTGATCCTTCGGCACGTCCCAGATCCAATCGATCGCGCCTGTCATCAGCTCGGCAACGCGCGTGTTCGGGTCCTTGATAGTGCGGAACTTGATCTTCGAGATCTTCGGCTCGCCCTTGTAGCCGCCCTTGAAGTAGGCGGGGTTCCGCTCCATCAGGATATAGTCGCCGGGCTTCAACTCGGTGATCTTGTACGGCCCGGTCCCGTCGGGCTTCACCGCGCCAAAATCCTTCTTGCCGTCGGCCTTGGTCGGAGCCGCATCGTAGTGCCCTTTGGGCATGATGAAGCCGAGCCCGGCCAGGTTCGCGAGCGCCGGTGGGAAGGGCTTGTCCAGCAAGATGCGCACCTTGTAGTCGTCGACCTTCTCGGCCTTCTTGATCCATGCCAACAGCGCGTAGTTCATGATCGCGTTGGCCTTGTCGGCTACGAAGTTCAGCGTGTAGACGACATCGTCCGCATTGAGCGGCTTGCCCGAGTGGAATTTGACGTCCTTCCGCAGCTCGAGCTCCAGGGTCGTCGGGTCGATCCATTTCCATGACGTCGCCAGCAGGGGCTTGATCTCACCGGAGTCCGGATCGGACACGACGAGCGTGTCCCACACGTGATGCCCGATGACGACGAGCTCGCGCGTGTTGATGAAGTATGGATCGGCGATCGGGTTCTCCCGGTCCGTAGACCAGACCAGCGTGTCGTCCTTTTTGCCGGCGAGGGCTGGCGCGACGGACACGCCGAGACCCAGAACTGCGGCCAATACCAATCTTACGCGGCGAGAGATCATGCGCCGGCTTCCTCCTTCGTTTTTTGCCCGCACCCGCGGTATGCCACGATTGCCTCTTCCAAGCCGATTTGCAACCAGTCCTATGGTGGAGAAACGACGGCTACTTCCAGCTCGCCTTGTAGAATTGCGGGATCTCGTCCGATGTCGGCTTGAAGTTCAGGTCTTTCGAGTAGATGTAGAACTTCGCGTAGGTGAACAGGGGCACCCAGTAGGCCTCCTCGGCGATCCGCGTGAGCGCCTGCTTCCATAGGATTTGCCGCTTCTCACGGTCCACCGTGCCATCCGCCTCGGCGATGAGCCGCATGACCTCGGGGTCTTGGCTGAGGTCGTCCTTCGTGCCGGTGAAGAAGTGCCCTGCCGATGCCGAGACATCCGGAATCGAGCTCGAGCCCCACGTCATGTGCGCCGCCGCCACCTTGTTGGTATGCACGGCTTGCAGCAACGCCGCATACTGCAGAAATGCCAGCTTCGGCTTCAGCCCGACCTTCACCAAGTCGCCAATGACGGCCTCTGTGAGCTCGCGCTCGCGATAGGCGTGGAGCTCGAACTCGAACCCGTTGGGATAGCCTGCTTCCGCGAGCAGCTTGCGCGCCTTGTCCGGATTGTAGTCGTATTTTGGCACATCGTCCGCGCACGCAAACTGGTCCGGGTGGCAGACGGCGTTAATGACCTCCGACGGTGCGCCGACGAGATTCTTGACGATCGACTCCCGGTTGATTGCGTGGGCGACGGCCTGACGCACGCGCTTGTCCGTAAACGCTTTCTGGCCTGACGTGCCCTTGGCGTCGAGGATGATGTAGGCGAAACGCATGGTCTTGGCGTTCTCGACCACCAGATTCGGTGCGCCGTTCATGCGCTCGGCCTGGTCCTTGGGAACGTCCCACACCCAATCGATGGCGCCGGTCATGACCTCGGCCAATCGCGTGTTGCTGTCCTTTACCGTGCGGAACTTGAGCTTGCCGATCTGCGGCTTGCCCTTGGGGCCACCCTCCCAGTAGCTCGCATTCTTCTCCATCAGGATGGACTCGCCCGGCTTGATCTCCGCCACCTTGTATGGCCCCGTGCCGTTGGCGGGGACGGCGCCGAAGTCCTTCTTGCCGTCCGGTTTGACGGGCGCGTTGTCGTAGTGCCCCTTCGCCATGATGTTGGGCACGCCGGCGAGGAAGATCAGCGCCGTCGGAAACGGCTTCTTGAAGTGGAGCCGTACCTTGTGGCTGTCCAGCTTCTCCACCGACTTGATGTACGAGACATAGGAGTAGCTCAGAGCGCCGTTTGCCTTGTCATTGACGAAGTCCAGCGTGTAGACGACGTCGTCGGCGTCCAGCTCCTTGCCGTTGTGAAACTTCACACCCTTGCGAATGTCGAGATCGAGGGTCGTGTCGTTAACCCATGTCCACGCTGTCGCCAGCAGCGGCTGCGGCTCGTACTTGTCGTCGAGGTGGATCAGGCGGTCGTAGATGAGCGAGCCGATGATCACCAGCTCGCGCGTGTTCAGATAGTTGGAATCGGTGATCGAGTTCTCGCGGTCGGTTGCCCAAACGAGGGTGTTGTCCTTCTTGCCGGCCTCGGACGGATGCGGCATGGCGCACAGCGATACGAAAACAGCCATCGCCGCGAGAAATCGACGCATATCCCTGCTCCCTTTGTTGGGCCCGTCGGGCAGGCCATTTGCGCTACGTTCCTACGTCGCGCCTGCCAGTGCAAGGGGGGTCGCGGCTGTCTGGTACAGCCGCCGCTCAGCAACCTGTCGTCATGGCTCGCGCCTGGTGCGCCGTTCTTTGGCCTCGGCCCTGCGAGGTTTGCCCGCATCTCGCGGCAATCCCCCGCGAACATCGAGGCTGTGATCGAGATAGACCCTCAAGTTGTCCGGCACCTCCCGGCCCAGCCGGGCAAAGCCCGTGATGAGAATGGTGGTGCGAAACACGGCCTCGGCGCGGTCGGGGTCCTTTGCTGCGATCGCCTTCAGGAAAGCGACGTGGTTGCCGAGGATGCTGTCGATGTCCGTCACGTAGCCTGGGTGCTGATGCAAATACACGCGCACGAGATTGGATATCGACCGCCAGGATGCGAGCAGAAAGGCGTTGCCCGAATAGATGCAGATCAACTCATGAAACGACCAATCGAGGTCGCGCCACTCGGCCGTTTCTCCAGCGCGCGCGGCCGCTTCGATGCGCCGGTGCAACCGCTGCAGATTCTGAATCATGGCCTGCGTGGCAGTTCTGGCGACAAGGCGCGCGGCCAGTCCCTCCAGCAGGGCGCGAACACCAACCATCTGCGCCACCTCGTCCGGGGTCACCTCCCGCACATACGTGCCTCGACCACGCCGGCTCTCCACCAGATGGTTCGCCTCGAGCGCCTTCAGTGCTTCGCGCAGCGGCCCCCGGCTCACCCGCAACTTGCCGGCAAGGGTAGTCTCAACCAGCCGCTCGCCTGGCCTCAGAGCACCGGAGCGAATGGCCTCGACCAGCCTCTCCGCGACAACCTCGGGGAGCGAGCGCTGCGGCGGCAGCACCCAGGTCTCTGCAGCTACTGGCGCGGCATTGGATGCGTCCTTGAGCTTCCTTTGCGTCATGGAACGGTTCGATTGCGGCTCCGCGTCGACGGTCCACTCCACACACACAGCGCAGACGAGCTAGATTCGCTCGAATCTAGATCACGCCCTTGTCCCTGAGGCTGCCGAGCTCGGCATCCGACAAGCCGAGCATGCCCTTGTAAATCTCATCCGTATGGGCACCGAGCGGGGGCCCGAGCCATTTGACCGATCCCGGAGTATCGGAGAGCCGCGGACACACGTTCGGCACCGCGATCTCGCCGGCACGCGGGTCCTGCACGATCTTGATGTTCTCGCGCGCCTGGTAGTGAGGATCCTCGAAAATCTCGTTGATCGAGTAGACCGGTCCGCAAGGCACCTGGAATTCGTCGCAGATCCTGATCAGCTCGGCGCGGTCGAACTTCCTGGTCCACTCGCCGACCAGCTCGTCGACCTTGGCGCGGTCCCGCTCACGGTTCGCAAGCTTCCCCCAGCTGTCCTCCGCGCTGAGATCCCGTCGGCCCATCGCCTCAGCCAGCCGGGCAAAGATCTTGTCGTTCGTGCAAGCGATCGCAATCCAGCGGTTGTCGCGCGTGGGGTAATGGCTGTGAGGAACGACGTTGACGGTACCGGGGCCCATGCGCTCGCGCACGAAGCCTTTGTAGTGATAGGCGACGGCCAACTCATCGAGAATGCGAAAAACCGGCTCGTAGAGCCCGATATCGATGACCTGGCCCCGCCCGGTGAAGTCGCGCGCGCGAAGCGCCAGCAGCGCCCCCATCGCCCCATAGATCCCGGCCATGTAGTCGGGAATGGTCGCCGATCCCGGCGTTACCGGTGGCCGGTCCGGATAGCCGGCGAGATACGACAGACCACTGAACGCATTACCGATGCGGCCAAACCCGGGCCTGGGACTGTAAGGCCCCGTCTGGCCAAAGCCAGAGATGCGCACCATGATGAGCTTGCCGTTGTGCTTCTTGAGCTCTTCCCAGCCAAGGCCCCATTTTTCCAATGTACCAGGCTGAAAGTTCTCGACCAGCACGTCAACCTGGGAGACCAGGCGTTTCAGCAATTCTGCTCCCTCTGGTTTGCGCAGGTCCAGCGTCACGCACCTCTTGTTGCGGCTCTCGGAGAGCCAGGGCAGCGAATCGCCGCACTCGGTAGCCGTGCCGAACTTGCGCAAGGCATCGCCGACGTTGGGCAGCTCGATCTTGATGACGTCCGCGCCGAACTCGGCAAGCTGCGTCGCACAGAATGGTCCAGCCAGAAAGCTCGATACGTCGATGACACGTATGCCCCGCAACGGCTCGACGGCCGAGTTGGAGGGGGGCGTGGACCGTTCAGACATCATTGAGCTCCTGCGCACTATGGCTGCAACCGCGTGAACCGGGCCTCGGGGACACCGGGTGTCCTCACCGCTGCTTTGCGCGCTGCATGATGCGCTCATGCATCGCGAGCACGCGCTCAGCTCGATAGACTATCGGATAGTCGATGAATTTGCCCTCGAGCTGGATCGAGGCGGAACCAGCGCGTTCCGCTTCCCGGAATGCCTGCACGGCGCGGCGCGCCCATTCCACTTCCGCCGGGGAGGGCGCCAGCATCTCATTTACGATCGGCACCTGATCGGGATGGATGCACATCTTGCCCTGAAATCCGAGCCCCTTGATCGCTTGCACCGACTTGCGGAAGCCTTCGATATCCTTGACGTCGACCCACACCGTGTCGAGCGGCGGCTCGATGCCTGCAGCACGAGAGGCCAAAACCACAACGCTGCGATAAGGCAAGAGCTCGCTCTCGTCCCTCGTCCATGTGATATTCATATCGAGGGTCAGGTCGCCGGCTCCAAAGGAGACGCGCTTGACGCGCGTTCCAGCGGACGCAATGGCGGCGACGTTGGCTAGGCCTTTGGCGGTCTCGATAATCGGGATGATATCCACCGTGCCAGGCGCAAGCCCGCGCTCGCGCTCGAGCTGCAGCACGAGCCAGTCTATCGTCTTGATCTCATCGGCCGTCTCGACCTTAGGCACGACGATGCCATCGACGCCCCGCTGCACCACCGCGACCACGTCGCCATACCCGAATTCCGTAGACATCGCGTTGACGCGCACATAGCCGAGCCCACGGCGGGGATTTTGGCAGGCGGCCACGACGACGGGTCGGGTGGCCTTCTTTTCGGAAATCGGACAGGCATCTTCCAGATCTAGGATGATGCCGTCGGCGTCGAGCGTCAGAGCCTTCTCGACCCGGCGCGGATGATTGCCGGGTGCAAAGAGAAACGACCGATAAACTGCCACTTTGCCGACGCGCCTCCCATGCCGCCGGACCTTCGATTATCCAGCGTGTGCATTCTTTTCCTGCCACCCGAACCACAAGTCAACTATCGACGGCATATTCGCGGCAACCTGACAGCACTTGACGCCTTCGCATCTGTCTCTTGTCGAGTATCGCGATGAGGAAGGGCTGAAGCCAGGCGGCAAAGGGCTTGCTTGACCGCCTTTCACGCAGGCCCCTAACGTCAGGCACAGACCAACGATGCGCTGAGAGGTCTTGGCAATGAAGATCGTGGTGATGGGCTCGGGCGGAATCGGCGGCTACTTCGGCGCACGCCTGGCTGCCGCGGGGCAGGCCGTGACCTTCGTGGCGCGCGGTGCGCATCTCGCCGCCATGCAGTCGCATGGGCTCAGAATCGAAAGCCCTCTCGGCAATCTGCATCTGCAGCCCACGCAGGCCGTGGCCTCGCCGCAGGAAGCCGGTCCGGCTGATGCGATCATCTTCGCCGTGAAAATGGGAGACACCGAGCGCGCTGCCGCGTCACTCGCACCGATCATGCGCCCAGGCGTGCCGGTCTTCACCTTTCAGAATGGGGTCGAGGCGCCCGACATCATTGCCGCTGCGCTCGGGCCGGGCCATGCGGTGCCGGGCGTTGCGCGCATCTCCTCCCATATCGACGCGCCGGGCGTGATCGCCCACAAGACACCATTCGCCCGCCTGGAGTTCGCCGAAGCGGACAACACGTCGAGTGATCGGTGTCGTGCGTTTCATGCAGCCTGCACGGCCGCGGGCATCGACGCCGAGATCCCGGCAGACATTCAGCGCGCGCTGTGGGTGAAGTTCGCCATGCTGGCGCCGATGTCCGGCGTAACCACTCTGACGCAGCGAACGGCGGGACCGCTGCGCCGAAACCCGGATACGCGCTCGCTCATCGAGGCCGCCATTCGGGAGGTGGTGGCGGTCGGGAAGGCGACGGGCGTCGCGCTCGGCGATAGCGACGTGGACGCCGTCCTGCAAACCATCGACGCCCTGCCAGAGGGGATGACGACGTCGATGTCGCACGATCGCACGTCCGGCAAGCCGCTCGAGCTCAACTGGCTCTCGGGAGGCGTGGTGCGGATCGGCCAGCGGCGTGGCGTGCCGACGCCGACCCACCGCTTCCTCACGCAAGCCCTGGCACTCGAGTCCAACGGACGCGTCACCGGCGCGTAGGCCGCTGGACCGCAAGGTCACTCGAGCGCCGCGTTGATATCCCCGGCTGCTCCGCTGGCGTCTCTCACCGCGCGGAACGGTGGCACATCGGGCCAGAACACGCGCGCCGTTTCGGCCACCGCAGCGGCATCGCCCGTTGTCAACAGCACGGTACCTGGCCGCGAACGCTGCCCGTCCGTCAGGTACTCGGGATGCCGCGCCAAGTAATCCTCGAGGCTGTCGGCCACTACGATCGGCTGCGAGAGAATGCGCGTTGCCGGCGGGAGATGCCGTCGAAACAGGTGCTCGACGAGCGGGAAGTGCGTGCAGCCGAGGATGGCTCGGTCCGGCGCCCGCTGACCGGTCTGCGCGAGCAGCCCATCAACGCCCGTCTTCACCAGCCGATCGAGCACCGGCTCCGGCGACTTCTTCTCGATGGCGCCGGCAAGCTCGGCACAAATCTGCTGGACGACCGTGACGCGGGGACAGCGCTTCTTGATCTCTTCGGGAAAGACGTTCGATGTGACCGTGCGCGTGGTGCCGAACACGGCGACAAGATCGGTATTGTACTTCTGCGGATACTGCGGGGTCTTGGCGGCCCACGGCGTTTGCGTGGCGGCTTCCACGGTCGGCGCCACGATGCCGAGGACGTTGCGACCGCTCCAGTGGCTCGACGGCAGCCACTCCCGCTGCAGTGTGCGGGCCGCGACGCATGTCGCCGTATTGCAGCCCAGCAGCACGAGGCGACAGCCGGCGCCGAAAAGGGCGTGCACGGCTCTACGCGTCAGCGTGACAATTTCCTGTGACGGCCGGTTGCCGTAGGGCGCGTTGGCGTGATCGCCCAGGTAGAGGAACGACGAGCCCGGGAAGCGCTCCGCGAGCGCCCGTAGGACCGTCAAGCCACCGTGCCCCGAATCGAAGACCCCAATCATCGATGAGCAGTCGCTGCCCCCACGCCACGCGACCGCTGGCGCGCGCTACTCCGCGGCCTGCGGCGGCGATCGGCCCTGTTCCTGGTTCTTCAGCGCTTCGAGCGTCGGCATGGCGACGATGTTGTAACCGCAGTCGACATAGTGCACTTCGCCAGTCACGGCGCCGGAAAGATCGGATAGCAGGTAGAGGGCCGCCCCTCCCACCTCGTCGAGCGTCGGTGTGCGGCGCAGCGGGGCATGGTCGCCCTGATAGTTGAAGATCGTTCGCGCATCCGAAATGCCGGAGCCGGCCAGCGTCCGCATCGGTCCGGCCGAAAGTGCATTTACGCGAATGCCTTGCGGCCCGAAATCGGCGGCGAGATAGCGCACCGAGGCCTCCAGCGCGGCCTTGGCCACACCCATCACGTTGTAGGACGGAACGACGCGCTGCGAGCCTCCGTAGGTCAGCGTCAGCATGGAGCCGCCCTTCGGCATCAGGGCCGCCGCACGCTTGGCAATCTCGGTGAACGAGAAGCACGAGATCACCATCGTGTTGGAAAAGTTCTCGCGCGAGGTGTCCGAGTAGCGCCCCTGCAGCTCGCGCCGGTCCGAAAAGGCCAAAGCATGCACGACGAAGTCGAGCTCGCCCCAGCTCTTGGAGATTTTCGCGAAGACGTTGTCGACGCTGGCAAGGTCCGACACATCGCACGACACGATCACATCGGAGCCGACCGATTCCGCCAGAGGGATCGCGCGGCGGCCGAAGGCGTCGCCCTGATAGGTGAAGGCCAACTTGGCGCCGTGCTGGGCCAAGGCCCGAGCGATGCCCCAGGCAATCGAGCGCTCATTAGCCACACCCATGACCAAGCCTCGCTTGCCTGTCATCAGGGCGCCTGGCTGAAGGATGTCTGTCGCGGTCATTGGGTACGTCCAATCTATCAGACTTCGTGCCGCTGGCACATTACGCTGGCTTCAGACTGCGATGGCCCTCGCGGCCACCGTCGGGCCTGCCTGTTAAGCATCATGCCGGCGGAACACCAAGGTCGCATTGGTGCCGCCAAACCCGAAGCTGTTCGAAAGCACACAGTTAAGCTCGACATCCCGCATGCACCGGGAGATCGGCATGTCGGCGAATTCCGGGTCCAGCTCTTCAATGTTGGCGCTCTCGCAGATGAAGCCGTTGTTCATCATCAGCAGCGAGAAAATCGCCTCCTGCACGCCGATCGCGCCGAGCGAATGCCCCGTCAGAGACTTGGTGGCGGCTATGGGCGGGCACTTGTCGCCGGAGCCGAAAACCTTGCGAATAGCCTCGATCTCAGGGCCATCACCGGCTGGTGTCGAGGTGGCATGAGGATTGATGTAGTCGACCTTGCCGACACCTTTGCCGTCGACACCGAGCAACGCCATCTTCATGCATCGCACGGCGCCTTCGCCTGAGGGCGCCACCATGTCGTAGCCGTCCGAGTTGGCGCCGTATCCCACGATCTCGCCATAGATCTTTGCGCCGCGGGCCTTGGCATGCTCGAGCTCTTCCAAGGTCACGACGCCTGCTCCGCCGGCGATCACAAATCCATCGCGGTTCTTGTCATAGGCGCGGCTCGCCTTCGAGGGCGTTGCGTTGTACTTGGTCGACATGGCGCCCATGGCATCGAACAGCACCGAGAGCGTCCAGTCGAGCTCCTCGCAGCCGCCGGCGAACATGACATCCTGCTTGCCCCACTGAATGAGCTCGGCCGCATTGCCGATGCAATGCGCCGATGTCGAGCAGGCCGACGAGATCGAGTAGTTGGTGCCTTTGATCTGGAATGCGGTGGCAAGTGCGGCGGAGGGGCCGGAGCACATGCCTTTCGGCACCTCGAACGGCCCAACCTTCCTGGGGTCCTTCTCCCGCGTCACATCGGCGGCCCTTACGATGGCCCGGGTCGAAGGCCCTCCGGAGCCCATGATGATGCCGGTGCGCTCGTTCACGATGTCCTTCGGCTCCAGGCCCGAGTCCCGGATCGCCTGCTCCATGGCGACATAGTTCCAGCCGACCCCGGCTTCCATGAATCGCTTTGCCTTGCGCGGAACCATGGACTCCCAGTCGATCTTGGGTTCGCCGTGGACCTGACAGCGAAACCCGAGCTCGGCGTACTTCTCGGCTCTCACCGTGCCGGAACGCCCCTCTCTCAGGGATGCCAGCACTTCTTGCGTGCTGTTCCCGATCGAGGACACGATCCCCATGCCGGTGACGACAACTCGTCTCATCCAAGTGACCCTTCCCCGCTTCCGACCGCCCTCACGTCGGGAATTTCATGCCATGGCGGCGCCGGCGTCCTGACCAGGCTCGAACAGGCCGACCTTCAAGTCGGTTGCCTGGTAAATGATCTGTCCGTCCGCCTTCATGGTGCCGTCGGCAATGCCGAGCTTCAAGCGGCGCAAGATGACCCGCTTCAGATCGACAATGTACTCGACGTGTTTGACCGTCGGCAGGACCATCCCCGTGAACTTGACCTCGCCGACCCCCAGCGCACGGCCCCTTCCCGGGGCGCCGAGCCATCCCAGAAAAAACCCGGTGAGCTGCCAAAGCGCATCCAGACCAAGGCATCCCGGCATGACAGGATCGCCTTTGAAATGACACGCGAAAAACCAATTGCAACTGGGGTTTCCGGCAACCTTGAGTTCCGCCTTGAGCTGTCCCTTCCCGTTGGGACCGCCGGTCTCGCTGATGCTCGAGATGCGGTCGAACATGAGCATCGGCGGCAGAGGAAGCTGCGCGTTGCCCGGGCCAAACAGCTCACCCCGGGCGCAAGCCAAAAGGTCTTCGTACTCGTAGGTCGAACGGCGCTCCGCCATGCTCTTCGGTCCCGACCCCTCGTAGGTTCCCTTGCGGGCGTTCAGTCCGCGCGTTCCTATCATAATCGTTCACCCATCAAAAGCGGTCGATATTTTGGCCCGGCGGCCCCCTGCAACTGCGGCGCATTGCAGCCGGCCCGGCGACAAACTAGAATGCATTTGTCAGGTCTCGGCCTGAGACGCACTGGCGCGGCCCCGCGCCCGTGGAGGATCGCAAGAAGCTTGGAAGCGAACTCGTAAGATGGCACGGACGCACGCAGGCGTAGCAGATCTGCTTCGCAAGGCGGGGCTGAGGCCCACCCGGCAGCGCATGGCGCTCGGATTTCTTCTATTCGGCCAGCGCGACAGGCATGTTACAGCCGAAATTCTGCACGCCGAAGCGGTGCGAGCGGGCGAGCGCGTGTCTCTCGCCACGGTATACAATACGCTGCATCAGTTTAAGCGGGCCGGACTGTTGCGCGAGCTCGCGATCGAGGGCGCCAAGACCTATTTCGATACCAATACCTCGAACCACAACCATTTTTATCTGGAGCGCGAAGGGCAGCTCATGGACATTCCCGGCGATGCGATACGGGTCGATGGCCTGCCCGAGCCGCCGGAGGGCACCAAGATCAGCCACATTGACGTCGTGGTCAGGCTCGTGAAGGGCTAGGCGCCGGCCAGCTATTTGATGACCTCTCCGGCGTAGACGCCCCAAAGCTTTTTCTGCTCGATGTAGCCGCGATACTCCCCGACCGAGACGTAGCACCAGAGACCATCGCAGCTGCGAATGTTGGCGATGACACCCGCCTCGATGATGGCGACCGCGCTCGAGCTCTCGCGATCGCTGCTGCGCAACGGAACCTGCGTCGGCGTGCCTTTGGCAGTCTTCAGCTCCCAGGGCAGGACCAGCGCGGTGCGGCGTCCTGAGACCAAGGCCTGCAGCACCCAGCCTGTCGCGCCCTCCGAATCGCGCACTTGGCGCCATCCTTCGAATTCGCTCAGAACCTCGACGGGCAGACCGGCCCGGTGAAACACCCAGACCACCTTGTAGTCGGTGCCCGGACCTTGGCGGATGTGGACCCGGTCAGCTTTCAAGCTGACAAAACGGGGAACCGGCAGGCCGCTGCCCTGAAGAGGGGCCGCCGACGGAGCCTGGGCGACCAGGGACGTTGAGGGCCACACGAAGGCGGTGGCCAGGAGAAAGGCTGCTGGCCGGCTCCATCTTGTGCGGTAGCGCATCGCTCAGGATTGCCCCGAATCGTGAAGTGGCGAAAGGTTTCCCTGGAAATTTCGTCGACACGATGGATCGAAACAAGAGGGTCCCTGCTGGGAGAGTGGGACGGGCCCAACCTGCGGCCATTGCCGCTTTTTCAATCCACCGTCATCTGTTAGACAGGCGCAGTGGGCCATCTCGCCGGTTTCGGCAGCGTTCGCCCTCGCTTCACTTCAGCGCACAGCCCGGCGGATTTCTGTTTCATGCCTCAGAGCGCCAAGCGACCACTGGTCATCGTCACGCGCAAGCTACCTGACGTCGTGGAGACGCGCATGCGGGAGCTGTTCGACGCGCGCCTCAACGTCGACGATGTGCCGATGTCGCAAGCCGACCTCGTCAGCGCCGCGCAGGCCGCTGTCGTTCTGGTGCCGACCGTGACCGATCGCATCGACCGCTCCGTGCTGGCGCAGGCCGGCCCCCAACTGAAGCTCATTGCAAATTTCGGGACGGGTGTCGACAACATCGACCTCGATACCGCGCGCAACCGTGGCATCGTGGTCACCAATACGCCCGGCGTCCTGACCGAGGATACAGCCGACATGACGATGGCGCTGATCCTGGCGGTCCCGCGCCGGCTGGCCGAGGGCACGGCGCTCCTGAAAGACCCCAGACGCCGGTGGGACGGATGGTCCCCGACCTGGATGCTGGGCCACCGCATCTACGGCAAGAGGCTCGGCATCATCGGCATGGGCAGGATCGGGCAAGCCGTCGCACGTCGTGCGCGGGCATTCGGTCTCCAGATCCACTACCATAACCGCCGCCGTCTGCCGGCCGAGATCGAGCAGGAGGTCGAGGCGACATACTGGGACAGCCTCGACCAGATGCTCGCGCGCATGGACATCGTTTCTGTCAACTGCCCGCACACGCCTGCGACGTATCACCTACTGTCGGCGCGGCGTCTCAAGCTGCTGAAGCCGACGGCCTACATCGTCAATACGGCCCGCGGTGAGGTGATCGACGAGAACGAGCTGGCGCGCATGATCGAGACCGGCGCGATCGCCGGCGCCGGGCTCGACGTGTTCGAGCATGAGCCCGCGGTTAATCCGAAGCTCCTGGCGAGCGATCGCGTCGTTGCTCTCCCGCATATGGGCTCGGCAACGCTCGAGGGCCGCATCGATATGGGCGAGAAGGTCATCATCAACATCAAGACCTTCCTCGACGGGCACGCGCCGCCCGATCGCGTCCATCCGGCGATGTTCTAGGCTGCAACCGGAATGGCGGCGCCCAGCAGAGATGGCGCGGAAGCTGACGCCCGCCTCCTGCGCGCCGCTGCCAAGTTGTATCACGCCTACTTCACGGGCCTGATCTTGACCATCGTCACCCGGCGCGGCGCACATGATGCCGCCGAGTGGGTTTTTCGCGTTTTCCGCCATCAGCATCACGAAAAGTTTCTGTCGAGCTTCGACAAGCTCGGCCTCACCGGCATGCCCGACGCTGTCGCCTGCGCTGCCTACCACTACCTGTCGAACCGCATCGGTGGGGTGAGGGTGGAGTTCATGCGCGAGAGCGACAAGAAGGCGTGGGTCAACTTCGTGCCGCCACGCTGGATCTACCCCGGCGCATCCATCTGCGGCATTCCCAGCGAGGTCTCGCGCGCCATCCTGCGCGGCTGGTACGCGCAGAACGGGGTCTCGCTCGGCAATCCGCGCCTCGGCTTCGTGTGCACGGCGCAGACCACCGACGGCCAGCACGGGCTGGCGGGCTACTTCCTGGAGCACGACCGGGAGCTCGCGCCCGACGAGCGGCTGGCATTTCGGCCTGGCGAGCTCGCTCCGCCCTTCGACCCGACCACGGCGCCGCGTCTCCCCGAGGGCGCATGGCCGCCCGAGCGTATCGCCAAGGCGGAGCGCAACTACGCGATGGAGTACGTCCGCTCGGGCCTGCCCCGGCTCGCGCAGCTGTTCGGGCCTGCGGAAGCATCACACCTGGGCCGCGTGACCGGTCAGCTCATCGGGGCGCAGCTCTATGCGGAGCTGGCCGAGCTTGTCGGCGCGGGCGCGGATGGAGCTGATGCCTTCGGCCGGTTCATGGCGCGCCTGGCCATCGCCGAGGGTGACACCGCGACGGCATCGGCCGAGGGCGACGCCGTGCTCGTGCGACGTGAAGGCTGGCGCCTGATGCGCGGCCTATCGCCGCTACCCGCTTCGGTGTTCGAGGCCTGGAATGGTCTTTTCGAAGGCACGCTAGCCGTGCACGATCGGTTTCTTACGCTCGAGGTCCTGAGCCGGCTCGACCGGGGCGACAAGGCCTTCGTGTGGCGGATACGCCGGCGCGCCGGCTAAGAGCCGAACCCAGCTCTGCGGCCCAAGTGGGCGGGCAGCTCCGTCACGCTTTCGATGATGAAGTCGGCGTGCGGCGCTAGCTCCTCCCTGGGGCTCGTGCCGGTCAAGACACCGACCTTCATGCCCGCGCCCGCTCTTCGTGCCATCTCGAGATCGTGTACGGCATCGCCAACCACGGCGATGCTGGAAGGCTCGAGCCCAGCTGCCTTGCAGAAGGCCAACACCATTCCAGGACCGGGCTTGACCCCGAACCCTGAGTCGCAGCCCGCGCAAAACTCGAAATGGCGGAGCACATCGTGCCGGCCGAGCGAGCTTTGCAGCCCGCCCACTGAGTCATTCGTCGCCAAGCCCAGCCGGAAGCCATCGCGCTTCAGGCTTTCGAGCGCTGCCACGACTCCATCGATCAGGACCGAATGCCGCGCACCTCCCTGGCGAAAGATGCGCTCGATCTCACGCGCCAAGCTTGCTGGAGCGGCACCGCCTAGCCTCGCTGCAAAAACCGCTGCAATCTCGTCGTGGCTCCCAACCGCTAGAACCGAGCCGGGGGCGACGGTATCCGTCGCAGGGTCATGTCCTCCGCAGCGCAGCAATTCGTCTGCCAGCAGGTGATCGCCGCGTGCAGCGAAGAGCGCCGTCTCGCGATTGATCGGCAGCCACGTCTTCCAATAGTCGATGAGCGTGCCGTCCTTATCGAACAGGATGCCGCGGACTGCCACAGGGCACCGGCCTAAGACTCGGCTTGGCAGACTGCGCCGGCCGCTGCGGCCGCGTGGATTGAAAGATCCTTGATTGTCGGTGCCCGTCCGGACAACGGATTGTCCGGGTCCCAGGCAAACCTGACCCGCTCGAAGCGCTGCCCGAGCCCGTCATAGATGAGGAGATGGCCCGCGAGGCTGTCGCCGATGCCGAGCAGCTCTTTCAGGACCTCCGTTGCCTGCAGCGAGCCAACCACGCCGACAACGGCACCGAGAACACCGACCTCGGCGCAATTGGCGACCGTGCCGGCGGGCGGGGCTTCCGGAAACAGGCAGCGGTAGGTGGGCCACGGCTTTCCGTCGTGTCCGGTCTCGTGCGGCTTGAAGGTCGTCAGATAGCCATCGAACGGACCGAGCGCGGCGAACACGAGCGGCTTGCGCGCGAGATAGCAGGCATCCGAAACCAGATATCGAGTGGCGAAGTTGTCGGACCCGTCCGCGACCAGATCATAGCGGCCGATGATATCGAGGGCGTTGCCGGCGTCGATCTTCGCTTCGTAGGTCTCGACACGAACGTGCGGGTTGAGATGAGCGATCGCTTCCCTCGCGCTCTCCACCTTGGCGACGCCGACCCGGCTCGTGTCGTGAACGATCTGGCGCTGCAGGTTGGAAAGGGTCACCCGGTCATCGTCGATGATCCCGAGCGTCCCCACGCCCGCGGCCGCAAGGTACATCAGGACTGGACTGCCGAGCCCGCCGGCGCCGACCACGAGCACACGCGACGACTTGAGCTTCAGCTGGCCTTGCGCGCCGACGTCTCGCAGCACCAGGTGACGCTTGTAGCGCTCGATTTCTTCGGGCGTCAGGCCCATTCGCAAGCTCCGTCTGCAGCGACCGTGCACACCGATCGGGCGTGTTCACGCCGGCTTCGACTGCTTGGTGCTGACCAGCAGCACAAGCGGAATCGCGGCCACCGACGCCGCGGTATAAAGATAGAATGCGTTCAGATACCCGATCATAGCAGCCTGCCGGGTGATCTCCTTGGCAAAGCTTGCAAGCCCCGGCAGCGTATCGAACGACCACGCACCCGAAGAGGAGGGAGCCGTCAAGACTTTGTTGTAGGGCGTGACGAACTCGGTCATGCGGCCGTAGTTGGCTGACGTCGCACGCACCACCTCGGCTACGGAAACCGAGATGAAGAAGCTCGACATGATGTTTCGCATGAGATGCAGCACCGCAACGCCCTCCGGCCTGAGCTCGGCATCGAGCGTCAGGAATGACGAGGTGACGATCGGAGTCCAGATAAGCCCCACCGCCAGCCCCTGCAAGAAGGCGTTCGCTGACAAGGCAAACATATGGGCATTGAGATCCATGCTCATGAGCCAAAGGCCCGAGAAGATCTGCATGCCGAAGCCCAACACCATGCCGACGCGCGGATCGACCCGGCTTGTGAACATGGCCGCAAAAAACCCGGCGAGCACGCCGATCCCGCGCCAGCTCACGACAATCCCGACGAGTGAATCCGGCAAGGCCATGGGGCCCTGCAGCAGCGGCGGCAGCAGCACCATGGGCGTGAAGTTGAGCATGCCAAAGATGCTGATCAGCACAAGGCCTATCGCGTAGTTCCTGTCGAGGACAAGGCGCGGTGAAAGGAAAGGCGTCTTTGCGGTGACGGTGTGCGCGATGAAGACATAGAGCGCGATGATCGCCACGATCGTCTCGATGATGATCTCACCCGACTCGAACCAATCCAATCGTTGTCCCCGGGCAAGGACGAGCTGCACGGCCGCAATGGCAACCGACAGCGACAGGAATCCAACCCAATCGAGGGAGACAGAGCGCTCAGGTGTATCGCGCGGAAGAGCCAGCAGCGCGCCGACACACGCGGCAAGGGCGACCGGCACGAGCATATAGTAGGCCCAGCGCCAGCTGTAGTACTCGGCCAGATATCCGCCGAGCGTCGGTCCTATGACGGGCCCGAAGGTGTTCGACATGCCGAACAGCGAGATGACGGTCGCGTGCTGCCGGCGGGGAAAGACATCGAACAAAACTGTCTGTCCCAATGGGATCAGAGGGGCCCCGGCAGCCCCTTGCAACATCCGCCACAACACCAGCGTCTCGAGCGACTGCGCTGCCCCGCACAGGAAGGTCGCGACCGAAAATCCGATCAGGCTCCAGAAGAGGACCGCGCGAGTGCCAAACCTCGCCACCAGCCAGCCGCTCATCGGGGTCACGATCGCGGTGGCGAGGATGTTGAAGGTGACCGTCCAGGAGATTTCATCCTGGGTCGCGGCCACGGCCCCCTGCATCTGGGGAAGGATCGCGGTGGCGGTAAACGTCGCAGCGATGTACGTGGCCGAGCTCACGACGACGACCAGGAGCACCAGCAAGCGCCGGCCCACGGAGAGCTCCAACCGTGGCTTCTCCTCGTCCATGCTCTGCGTCAAGGTCAGCGAGCCTGCTGAAACGGTGCCCTGCTTCACTCGGGAGCGGCCGCCGTTGGAGCGCGCCCCGCGGCGCTGATGCATGCGTAACACAACCGCGCCACTGCGCGTCTCTGCTTCTCGCGCAGCGCTCGCCTGAAGTCCGCAGAATAGGACAGGTGCACCACCGGATGTCGCGCTCGATTGCCGGCGCCGCGCCGCGCGGCGCCCGTAAAGTGCACGCCGTCAGCATCTGACTGCGGTCACCGCGCACCACCATAGCATTGGCTTGATTCGACTTGGAAGCGATGCATCCCATTCATGAAGGGACGTCAGGCCCCCAGCTAGCGCTCGTCCACTTGGGCAACGCGCACTGGGGGACGCCGCATCAGATCGTCGATCCGGCCTCTTTCCTTCTGGAAGTCGACGAGCTGCCGCCCGGTCAGCTTGCGTTCCTGCGGAACTTGTATCGATAGCGGGTCGACAAAGCGGTTATTGACGAGCACCTCGTAGTGCACGTGCGGTCCGGTCGAAAAGCCTGTGCTGCCGACATAACCGATCACTTGACCCTGACGGACCCTTGTTCCGACGGCGATGCCAGCCGCGAACCTGCTCATGTGGCCATAGGCCGTTTGATAGCCGTTGGCGTGCCGAATGCGGATGTAATTGCCGTACTGGCCCTTTGGCCCCACCTCTTCGATGACGCCCGTCCCGGATGCGAGCACCGGGGTTCCTGCGGCCGTCGCCCAATCGACACCCGTATGCATGCGCCGCGCGTTCAACAACGGATGGAAGCGCACGCCAAATCCCGACGCCAGCCGCACATCGTCGGCACGAACCGGCCGGCGCATCAGAAACTTGCGCGAGTTGTTGCCGAATTCGTCGTAGTAGTCGATCACGCCGTCAGGCGTGCGATAGCGATAGTAGCGCTGCGTCTCTCCGGACGCCGTCATCGCCGTGAACAAAAGCTCTCCAGGCTGACTGTCGGCTCCCTTCTCTTCATCCTTCAGATCGAAGAAGAGCTCGATCGTATCGCTGTTGCGTGCCCGGCGACGAAAATCCGTCTCGTAGGCATGGATGCGCAGGATCTGCTCGATGGTCTCCGGAGGCAGCCCCTGCCTCAGCGCGGCTTGATAGAGGCTGGCGTATAGACTTGATGAGGCGGACCGGTCCCCGTCCCGTCCCGACGACCGCGCAGCCGGCTCGTTGAAGGGCGTGCTCAAGGCGACGAACTCACCCGCCGCGTTGCGGCTGACAGTGACCTTGTGCTCGCGCCCCTCGAATACGCTGACCCGGATCGGCTCCAGTTTTCCGACGCGCGTCAGCGATGGCACAAGCGTGAATTCGACCTCTTGACCGGGCGCCAGCGCACTATCCGGAAGGACGCCGCGCGTGGCCTCGACCATGCTGCGCGCAAGCCAGGACTCAGCGCCTGCCGCCTGCAGTACTTTGACCAGCGTATCGCCCCGCGCGGCCTTGATCCTGCGCACCTCGCGCCTTTCGATATCGTCGCCGGCCTCCTCGGGCTCGATCGTCGATTTCTCGAGCACGGTCGTATTGGGCAAGGCCGGCTCAGGCCGGCGGGTCCGGGCATCCAGCCCATTTGCGAGGGCGACGCTGTCGAGCCCTTCGGGCAGGAACCCCGGCTTGATCGCCGCTTCTTCCCGCTGCGCCTCCTGAACGCGCTGAACCAGGTCGGCAACCTCCTGATTGTCCATCTCCTGACCGTCCTCGCTCGACAGGACGCCGCCGAGCAGCTCGACGACCCGAAGCGTGACCGCGCCATCGTTCTTGCTGCCGCCTTCCCCCTCGTCGTCCCCCTCTCCGGATGGAGCGCTGGTGGCGTAGAGCTTGAACGGATTGAACGGTGGTATCTGTACGGCATCCCTGACCGACACAGCCCCCAGTCGGGCGACGATGCGCGCGTACGGCTTGTTGTGAATGTAGTCGCGATTGCCTCGGCGCTGCCGCACCGACTCCTGGACGATGTATTTTGTCGACGTGGCGCCGGCAACTGCCTGAAGCCGATCGGACTTGGGAACCGCCCACCGCAAGCCGTCGTGCGGACGCGCCGCAGCCGGCTCCTGCGCCTGCCGCGTCTGCTCACCCATGCGGCGAAGAGTGGGTAGCACGCCCCCGCGCCCCTCGTTCGGGTCCGCCGAGCCGAAGATGACGACCAGGATCGCCACGCCGCCCACAGCCGCGGCCAAACAGGTGCTGAAAAACCAGCGAAACCGGCCGCCACTCCGCAGCTCTGCCCGGTCGGCTGTATACAGATCAGGGGCAGGTCCCCGCTTCCGTCGCGCATAGACGTGGGGCAGCCCCCGCGGTCGCTCGTGGGGAACGACGCGTCGGATCCGTCCGACCGGAGCATGCCGCCGCAGATCCATCAGTCCGCGTCCCCTTCAAAACCGAGGCTGCGCCACCATATACGGCTCGACAGCGAGGCAAATCGAAGCGTCGTACTTTCCCCCAGAGTGGTGCGCGCCGCTGGTTGCTTTGCCCGAAGCTGACGGCCCGTCCGATCGTCAGCACGCGCTCGATGCTGTCAACGCAGTCGACGCGGCAATCCGGCCGATCATGAGAATTATTCTGTAAGGCAGAACTAAGGCTTAGGCAGCGGCGTCCAAGCCTCGATGGATTTTCGAGATAGGTGTTGACACGGCGTTTGAGATGATATTAATTGGTTGACTGTGCGGGGCGCGAAGCACGCGCTTCGCCGACGTCGAAAGACAGCAATCTCTCGAACCGGCGCGAAGCTCTCAGGAATGATCCTGAACGGGTTTCGTATTGGCGCCGATGAGCTGGTCATCAGCTCGATCGGGGGTTTGGTGTCGACTAGATGCGGCGCTCTTTGACAATTGAATCGGAAGGAAGGGAAACGCAGGCGGCGGAGTCCTGGCGGGTCCGGCCCAGCGCGCGAGCGCATGGTGGACCAAACGAGACTCTGGCGATATCTGCGTTTCAAGCCATCACCAATGATGCGTCGAAGCTGGGGCGACCCGGGTTCGGGGCATTCATGTGTGAAGGTGCCCGTTACGCAGAGATCCTTGGAGTGATTCCCTCCAAGCCGACCAGAATCCAAACTTTCAATCTGAGAGTTTGATCCTGGCTCAGAACGAACGCTGGCGGCAGGCCTAATACATGCAAGTCGAACGCCGTAGCAATACGGAGTGGCAGACGGGTGAGTAACGCGTGGGAACCTTCCCAATGGTACGGAATAGCCCGGGGAAACTCGGGGTAATACCGTATATTCCCGTGAGGGGAAAGATTTATCGCCATTGGATGGGCCCGCGTCGGATTAGCTAGTTGGTGGGGTAATGGCTCACCAAGGCGACGATCCGTAGCTGGTCTGAGAGGATGATCAGCCACACTGGGACTGAGACACGGCCCAGACTCCTACGGGAGGCAGCAGTAGGGAATATTGGACAATGGGCGAAAGCCTGATCCAGCCATGCCGCGTGAGTGACGAAGGCCTTCGGGTTGTAAAGCTCTTTTGGCGGGGACGATAATGACGGTACCCGCAGAATAAGCCCCGGCTAACTTCGTGCCAGCAGCCGCGGTAATACGAAGGGGGCTAGCGTTGTTCGGAATCACTGGGCGTAAAGCGCACGTAGGCGGACTTTCAAGTCAGGGGTGAAATCCC
>JBLNBZ010000127.1:0-20094 GCA_050260355.1 Bacteroidota bacterium
GCTCCACCCCGTTCAGGTTGCGCCGACTCTCGAATGCGGGCGCCGTTCAGGACCCTCGGGCCCCAAGCCCGAGCCAGCCGGCTTACCGCGACGCGAACGCCGAGGCAAGTTTCCAAGTACGATATAACATTGCGCCGAAATGTTGGCGCTAAGAGGAAACCCGGCCGGCGGAACCGCGGACCTCCATCAGACGCACAAAGTTCAGAGGCAGCAGCAGAAGGTGCAATGCGACGACGGGCATCAGTTCATGGATGCCGCCGTAGATGATGAAAGCAACGTTGCTGCACAGCGCCATCGCGCGCAAACGGCGCATGTCCTTCATCAGGAATGTCAGCAGAACGAGTGTGGATGCCAGAAAGCCAACGCCCTCGCCGACAGCCATCATAGCTGCTCCCCTGATGCAAAAGGTTGAGGTGCGAAAGGGACCGCTAGGCCATCAGTATCCGCGCAAGGCCTGCCCTCGTCTGTTCCCCAGGGAACAGAATGAGCTTGCACAGGCGCATGCGTGGCGCATCGCCTGGACTGCCGGAGGTTGCAAAACCAGCGCTATTCGGTGAGATGAAGCTGCACGCGGCGATCGAGCTGGAAAATGTCGTCCTTGGGAAGCGCGGAGCGATCGGCGAAAGGAAATGGCTCGGACTTGCCTTTGGGCACGAGCACAAGCTCTCCGGTATAACCGCGGTCCCGCAAATACCGCTCGACCGCCTGCAGCCGTTGCCGCGACAGCTCCATGTTATAGGCCTGCGAGCCACGCTCGTCGGCATGCCCCGTCAGCTTTACCGTCTTGAGCTGCTTGGAGCGCAGATAGTCGCTCAGAGCTTGCGCTGCGCGCTGACCATCAGGCGTGAAGCTCGCCTCGTCGTAAACGAATGTGATCGGCCTCGGCGGCACCGACTTCGATCCAATCGGTGGCTGGGCCTTGACGCTGCCTGCGGCACTGCCCGCAATGGTCACCTGTACGCTCTGACCGTCGGCAGGCTGTCCGGCCTTGGATGAGAGCTGCAACTGATAGTCGCCGGCGTCGAACTTGCGCTCGATCACCGCTGCCCACTGGCCGTTCTCATCGGCCTTCGCAGATGCTACTGCGGTTTGATTGGCGAGCACCGTAACGTTGGAGTTCGCGGGCGCGCGTCCGGCAAAAACCGATGCGCCCTGAGGATCGATGCGCACAACGTCGAACTTGGGACCGCTTGTCTCGGGCTCGTTGCTTTTCGCGGACTGAATCGTGCGCGCGGCCTGATTTTCGTCCGACTGAGTGGAGCGCACATCTTGCTGTTTCGGGGATACCGTGAGCTCGACCTCGGGCTGCGCCGGGCTCCACAGGGACTTCAGCCACGCCGGCACGTCGTACCTGAGCGCAGATAGCGTGGCGATCAAGGCGATAATGCCGGCCACGCACCAAATAGCAATTTGGCCCATGCAACCCCGTCCTTGTTCCGTCGCTCGCCGATACTGGCTGGCGGAGAAGCCTTGGCGCGTACTCGGATCGTCGGCCCGCGTCGCCAGTAGCGCTAAGGAGCGGGCTCCGATAATGGCCGCCTGGCTCCGCCCACAGACATTGTGGCTTCTCTGCGCTCCGGAGGCAATGCCGGATCGGAGCTCAACCCATCAAATCAGCGGTGGGCCGGCCGTACAGTTAATTGGCCAACTGAGCTCGGCGACCGGTTCATTCGGATCCTGGAGGCCCGGGAGCCTTTGCCAGCGTCACATGTGCTCGTAATTTCGCTCTCGTCATCCAATCGACGCCTGCTCGGTGAACAGGAGGCTGCGGTCACGTCGATCTGGGACGCGCGTCGCTAAGGCAGCCCGCAGCGCCGCGCGATAATCGGCACGGCGCTGCGATGCGCGCGATTCCGTCTAGTTCGGGCACTTTGCCGAAAGCTTGTCGAGGGCATCACCGAATGCCTTGCCGTCTGCGGTGGTGTCGTCCAGGCCCTCGCCGGCGTTCCACGCTGTCTCAAAGCTCGGTCCAAGTTGCTTCATGTAGCCGTCGATCTTCGCTTCAGCCGCGGCGTCCTCTTTGTCGCCAAGCGCGTCCATGGCCTTCGTCATATCGCAGTATGTTTTGAGCTTCCCGGAGTCGGCGGCAATCTCATTGAACGTTTTGACAGCCGCCTCGACCTTTGGGCTGGCGGCAAGCGCAGGGGCTGCAGCCAGGCCGAGGGCTGCGCAGGCGGCAAGAATGCGAATCATGAAGTGGCTCCTCTGAGGGCGTAGGTGGTTCGGGCGTAACTTTCGCGGGCTCGATGAATGTCTGTTCCGTGTCGTGCTCGTGAACAGCAGAGAAACGCTCGAGCTCCGCCGATCCGTCTAACAGCGCATCGCATAGGACCGATTTGTGGCGAAGAAAAAACAGGCGAGCGTCCGCGGCTGCCACATTTTCGCCCATCGAAAGCGCGCCGTCGCAGGCCCGTCAGCGCGCGACCGCTCGACCTCATGGCGCAACTTTTGGCTTTGCCCGAAGTCCTGCTCGGGCCACGTCCGCGGACGAGCGAAGCTCGAGCGCGTGCTCGCCATGCCCGGTACGCATTCGCGTTGCGGGCTTTCTCGTGCAACGGCGGCCGATGTCATTTGTCGACCAGCAAGGCGCCGATGCGCTCGATCGCCCGCCGGATATTCTCGATCGAGTTGGCATACGAGAAGCGAATGTAGCCTTCGCCGTGTATGCCGAAGCTGGTGCCCGCAACAGTCGCCACACCGGCCTTCTCGAGCATCTCGTTCTGGAGCTGCTTTGCCGACATCCCCGTTCCCGTGACATTCGGGAAGGTGTAGAACGCCCCGCCGGGATTGACGCATCGAAAGCCTGGCAGCTGGTTGAGCAGCGGCACGATGGCCCGGCGCCGCTCGTCGAACGCGCGCACCATGCTGGCGACATCGTCTTGCGGCCCCTCGAGGGCGGCGATGCCGGCGTACTGGGTCGGGGCGTTGACGCAGGAGTGGCTGTTGACGCAAAGCCTCGTCGCTGTTTCGACAAGGCTCTGCGGCCAAACTGAGAAGCCAAGCCGCCAGCCGGTCATGGCATAGGTCTTCGACCAGCCATCAAGCACGATCAGCCTGTCGCGCAATGACGGATAGCGCAGCAGGCTCACGTGCTCGCGCCCGTCATACAGCATCCGGCTGTAGATCTCGTCCCACAGCACGGCGACGTGGGGATGCCTCTCCAGTCCGGCCACGAGCTTTTCGATTTCAGACTGCGGCACTGCACCGCCGGTTGGGTTGCCGGGGCTATTGAGAATGATGAGGCTGGTGCGCGGCGTGATCTGTGCCAGCACCTCGTCGGCGCTGAATGCAAATTCGTTCTGCTCGCGCAACACGATGGGGACAGCCTTGGCGCCCGTATACAAGATCATCGACCGATAGATGGGAAAGCCCGGATCGGGATACAGAATCTCAGTAGCGGGTGAGCCGAACATCAGGATCGAGAAGAACATCGTGGGCTTCCCGCCGGGCATGATCACGATGTTGTCCGGATGCACCTCGGCTCCGTGACGCTTCAGCAGATCCTTCGCTACGGCCTCGCGTAGCGGCAGGATGCCGTTTGCCGGCGTGTAGCCGTGGTGGCCCTCGCGCAGCGCCTTGATCGCGGCCTCGACGATGTGCGGCGGGGTCTTGAAGTCTGGCTGGCCGATGCCGAGGTTGATGATGTCCCGCCCCTGCGCCTGCAAAGCCGCGGCGCGCGCCAGCACCTCGAACGCGGTTTCCGTGCCCAGTCGTTTCAGGTTCTCGGCGAGCAGCATTCTTTCTCTCCCTGGATCTTGCGGGGTCCTTATGCCCAAGGCCAAGCTGGAAAGGAAGGAGAAGGTGGACAGCCTTCGCTGGTCCGCATGCCGCGGGTTTGGCCGATTCGCGCTTGGCCGCATCGCCGCGGGCCTGCTACCAGTGGTAGAACCAAGCGCGAATGCGGAGGATGCGGGACCTCGTGCTACGCGTCGATCGATTGAAAGTGCGCGGCTTGCCGCCGCTTTCGTTCTCAATCCCCGAAGGGGAGTGCCTTGCCATTCAGGGGCCTTCCGGCTCCGGCAAGACGCTGCTGCTTCGTGCCATCGCCGATCTCGACCCGGCATCAGGCCATGTCTTCCTCGATGGCGCCGAGCGTTCCGAGATGAGCGCGCCGACCTGGCGTGCCCGCGTCCGGTATGTGTCGGCTGAGCCGGGCTGGTGGGCGGAAACAGCGCGGCCCCAGATGCCGGAATCGGACCGCAGCGAACGCGTACTTGCCGCGCTCGGGCTGGATAGCTCCATAATCGACCGTTCGCTTGCGAGGGTATCGACCGGCGAGCGGCAGCGCCTCGCACTGGCGCGCGCGTTCGCAAGCGAGCCGCAGGTCTTGCTGCTCGACGAGCCCACCGCCGCGCTCGATCCGCAATCGGCCGCGCTGGTGGAAGAATTCCTTCGCTTCCAGCTCTTGAGCGGACGTTCGGTGCTGCTGGTGAGCCACGATGCGGCACAGGTCGATCGTCTCGCTCACGCGCGCCTCTTGCTTGGCGACTTGCGGCCGCCGGAGACGAGCCGCGGAGCTGTCGCATGAGCTATGTCCCGCTGAATTGGTATGACGTCGGGCTCGCGGCGCTGCTGGTGCTCGGCAACGGTTTTGTCTCGTTCGCCTTTCGCCTCGGCCTCGAGCGCTCGCTGGCGGTCGCCGTCGTACGGATGCTGGTCCAGCTCGGCCTGGTCGGATTTGCCCTCAAGCTGCTGTTCGCGCAGACGTCGCCGTTGTGGACCGCAGCCGCCGTGCTCGTCATGGTGGCGGTGGCGGGGTACGAGGTTTCAGCGCGCCAGTCGGGACGGCTTGCAGGCTGGCGGGCGATGGCGCTTGGCAGCGGGACGCTGTTTCTGGTCGGACTTCTGACCAGCTTCTATGTCATCAGCATCGTGATCGGGATCGAGCCTTGGTACACGCCCCGCCTGCTGCTGCCCATTCTCGGGATGGTGCTTGGAAACGCGCTCACAAGCGTCGCCCTGGTGCTCGGTCGGCTGACCGAGGAGGCCTGGGCAGAGCGCCAGGCCATCGAGGCACGGCTGGCGCTCGGCGCGACGCGCTATGAGGCATTCGAGACGAGCATGAAGCGGGCCCTCTCGGTGGCACTGATGCCGACCGTCAATGCCATGGCTGTGGCCGGAATCGTCACTCTGCCCGGAATGATGACGGGGCAGATCCTCTCAGGCGTCGATCCGCTGGAGGCCGCGAAGTATCAGATGGTGATTCTGCTCGGCCTCACCGGTTCGACGGCGCTGGCGGCCGTGCTGGCAGCTTTCGGTGGCGTGCGCCTGCTGACGGACGATCGTCACCGCCTGCGGCTGGATCGCATGGCGGAGCACTCGCGGCACTGATCGCCGCCAAAGCCTAGTCGTTGGCGGCCGACTTCATGACGGCGCCAGTCTTGGCTGGCGCAGACTTCTTTTGCATCGGCGTGCTCTTGTCGGCCTTCGAGGCTGGTGACGCACCGGGCGCCTTTGCATCGGCCGGCTTGGCCGGGCCGCCCTCAGGCCAACAGACGGTGGCTTCCGCCTTGCAGGTGTGCTCGTCGAACAAGCCGAAATCCAGGAACAGCTCGCACGTCACATCCTTCTTGCCGGTCGTATACTTGGCGATGCCGCGTTCCTTGGCCCACGTCGCGATGTGCTTGTCCAAGAGCTCCTGGGCATCCTTGGCCGGGCCGTCCTTGCCGTAGTCGTTGACTGAAAATGCGAGGCGCGTGCACTTCGCTTCGGCTGCACCTGCAAGCGCAACAAGCGCGGTTAAGCCCGCAAGCACATGCCAACCCTGATGGAATCGCCGCATGACCCACCTCTTCACCGAGTGACCTCGGCGCAGCCTACAGAGGGCCGGCCGCGGCCCGCCAGGGCAAAACGCGGCCAAGTCGATCGAATCTGTGGGCTGTTGCAGGAAAGCTGCTGCGGCTCGTGCAGCCTAGTTCAGGTACGGCGAGTAGCCACCGCGCGGAGCGACCGGCGAATCGAAGAAGAAGCCGCTATCGAATGGCCCCGCCGGCGTTTGCCGGTTGAGCATCAGCATCGGATCACGGCTATCGCCCGAATACGTATTGTAGATGTCGCTCGCGCTGTAGGAATAACCGCCGCGCTTATTGATGTACACCTTCACTGGCCGCTGCGCCTTGCGCCGGTAGGCCGTCGTCCGGTGGGATCCCGATCTCGCATCGCTGCTTACACGGGCGCCGTCGCCGGCTCTCGAATTGCTCTCGCCGGCCGCCACGCCAGGCGCGTTGGCGACGAGCGCGATGGCCGAGCCGATCAGCGCGCCAAGCAACAACACTCGCTTCATTGAACACCCCGACGATTTTTCGAGTGAGCGACGGGTAACTCTAGCTCAAGTGGTGAACGATTTCCTCAACGGAAGGGTTTCAGGCAGCCATTCGCGCCATCTGTCACATATGCGCCACTGTGGAGATGGCGCCACTGTGGATGCAACCCGAGACCCTTTCTGCGTGCCCGGAAATCCCGCCTATAGTTTCGCAGGGTCAGGCAATTCGGACATCGCCATGGATATCGGCAGCCTTCTTGTTCAGCTCATCAGTGGCGCGGCGGGCGGCAACATCGTCGGAGACAGGCTCAAGCCTATCAGTTTGGGGATTTGGGGAAATACGCTGTCCGGCATCGTTGGCGGCGGCGTGGGTGGGCAAATCCTGAATACCGCCTTCGGCACGAGCCGCATCGTTGCAGCAACAGGCGTCGATGCCGGCATCATCATCAGCGAGATTGCGAGCGGCGGCATTGGCGGCGCGGCATTGGCGGTCCTGGTTGGCGTGTTGCGCCGCTGCTTCCCCGGCAGTCCTGTCGCCTGACAATAAGATCGGCCGCGCTGCTGACGCGGCGCGGCCGTGATTGTCCTGCTCCTCTGCTCCTCGGCTACTTGCAGGCGCGCTGCTTTGCCGAGCAGGTCGAGAAGACGAACTCGTACTTGCAGTCGTACTGCGTCTTGCCGACGGCCTTGCCGCCCCAAGTGCTGATGTTGGTGTTCAGCGCCATCTTGGCGAGGTCTCGCGCCAGCTCGTGCGTAATGGCTGTGGCCTGGCCACCAGCTCGCACGCACTTTGCGTCTGCAGCCGTTGCGAAAGCCGACAGCGCAATTGCCCCAAGCGCACCGAAGACGATGGTTCTCATGTGAGTATCCTTCCCCTGTTGCGACGCGTCCGACGACGCCAGCCAAGCGCTGTGCACAACACCGGCAGCCGCGTGCCCCCATCTGGCCACGCGAGCGGTTGGCAAAGTTAGGACAGCGCCCGGACCAAGTTGCCGAGCTTGCTGTTCATGCACAACCCGAAATGAACGGTCGCGGCAGCCCACGCCACGAATCTTTGCAGAGCCGTGGCGTGCGGAGCACGCTATCCACACTTTACTGGGGCGTTAGTCGGCGACCTGCAGATTGACAGCCTTTGGGCCCTTACCGCGCTTGTCTGGCTCCGTCTCGAAGGACACCCTCATACCCTCGTCGAGTGGGCCGATGCCGGATCGCTCAACGGCGGTGACATGAACGAAGACATCCTTGCCGCCCTGATCCGGGGTGATGAATCCAAAACCTTTCGTCTGGTTGAAGAACTTCACCGTTCCTTTCTGCCGCATGCGAGGTCTCCTTTAGTCCCCGAAGAGCGTTTATCTGGCGCCGGTCGCGAAGCCGTCGCCGGCGAGAAGGCAGTCGCATCTGTTGTCGGGGAAGTTGAGGTGCGCGGCACGTCTCTCAGGCTGGCGCACATTCTGCTCATCACTCTCCGCCGGGTCCGATGGGCCGCCCCGAGCCGCTCGAATTATCCGTGAAGCGTGCGGCGACTGCAAGGCCAAATAGCGCAGCAGAATTGTCGACAATCCGCAGCTTTTTCGCAGTCACCGAGACGCGCGCTCACTCAGCGATTCAATGCACATCGAGCTGCCGGACCATTGCTCCAAATGCTGCGGCAGGAATGATGCGAGGTAATTCAATTTGCCGGGAAGTGTGTGCGGCGGATTTATGACGATGAGGCCGCAACCACTCAGTCGCTCATCGCGACGCGCAGCTCCGACAAACAGCTCGATCGACAGAGCCCGATCGGAGCTCACGGCAGCTACGCTTCGGCGAAACGACGCGACGCGACGCTGATCCTTGATTGGATACCAAAGCAGATACGTGCCGGTCGCAAAGCGGCGCAGGGCCTCGCGCAGTCCGAGCGCGAGCTTGTCGAACTCGTCCGTTGCTTCGAACGGCGGATCGACGAGGACAACGCCGCGACGCTCCTTCGGCGGCAGCAGAGACTTGAGCGCGGTCCATCCGTCGAGCGCGAGCGACTTGGCGCGGCGATCGCGCCCGATGTGCGCGGCGAGCTGAGCGGCGTCCTCGGGATGCAGCTCGTTGGCGACCAGACGATCGTGGGGCCGCATGAGCGCCAGAGCGATGCAGGGCGAGCCGGGATAGCGCTGCAAGGTCTTGCCGTGATTCACCGCGGCGACGGCCTGCAAATAGGGAGCCAGCACTTCGGCCGCCGCGTCCGGCAGCGGCTTGCTGGGGTGCAGCAGACGACCGATGCCGTCACGCCACTCGCCGGTCTTTTGCGCCTCTTCACTGGCGAGATCGTAGAGGCCCGGGCCGGCATGGGTATCGATAACGCGAAACGGGGCATCCTTGCGCTTGAGATGCTCGATGACGAGCGCCAGAACGGCATGCTTCAGCACGTCGGCAAAGTTGCCCGCATGATATGCGTGGCGATAGTTCATGGCGCTTGCATGGGCACCCCCCGCTCGCGACTGTCAAGGTGGCGAGCCGCCGGGGTGATTGTCGCCACGCGCGCGCTGCACCGCAGGGACGGATCGGTCATGGCAGGGTCGCTCAGGCGATGTCGGCGCCCCGCTCGGCAAGAAGCTGGCGAAGCACCGAGCGATGGCATCGGGACTCGTTCTCGCAGTAGCAGCCGATCGAGAAATTTGCGTCGCGCGAGAGGGCTGCGAGGAGGTCGAGGGTCCGCCGCGGTGTCGGCTCATTCATTTCGGCGCGGAACGCACGCACGAAAGCATCCCATCCGCGCTCCGTCGGCGCCGCCTTGACCTGCGCTATCAGCTCGGGCGTGGGCGACAGATCCGGATACCAGATGTCGTACCAATCGTCGGCCGCATAGCGCTCCTTGCGAACGCCGCGGGGCGGACGCCGCACGGCGCCGATGCGCAGGCCTTCTTTCGGCAGGCGGGGCGTTCCCAGACGAACGATGCGCAGTGTCATGACGGTGGAGTCCTGGCAACGCGTACTCAGTAGCCGACTTAATAGCCGAGCCCCGACGGTGGAGTCACGAGAGGCCGATCTCGGCCATTGCCGCCATGATAGATGCGCGGTCGAAGGGCTTCATCAGCACGGCGTCGGCGCCGGCCTGTCGGGCGCGGCCAATGTCGACGGGGTCGTTCTCGGTCGTACAGTACACGATAAGCGGCATCTGGTCGTGCGAGGCCGCGCGCAGGGCTTGTAGGAACGCGAGCCCGTTCATGCCCGGCATCTCCCAGTCGACCAGGACAACGTGGGGTCCACGCGCCTGGCAGAGCTCGATGCCATTGGGGCCGTCGTTGGCCTCGATGACATCGAAATCCATCCGCTCGAGGATCACGCGCGCGACTTTGCGGATGACGTCGGAGTCATCGACGATCAGGCAGCGCTTCATGTCGTTCGCCTGTCGGTCATCGGCGGCGGCCCTCGTGAGGAAATGGGGGCGATCAGGGCCGGGCGGAGAGCACGATGTCGCCCCCGTCCTTGAGCACCTCGAGACGCATGGATGAGGTCTGGGCCAGCCGGCACGTGTAGTAGGCCTGAATCGTCATGGTATCGAGCGGGACCTGGGAGCCTCCCAGGAATTCGATGAGGTGCAGCGGTGGCCGCGCCCCCGGGCCGTGGCAGCGCACGAGAAAGCTCGGGTTGTCCAAGGAGCCGCGAATGCCAACCTCGATCTCGCCCCCGCGCGGCAGCGCGCTGACGGCGGAGGCCACCAGATTGAGCAGCAGCTTGACCTTGTCCTTGGGCATATGGCCGGCGGCGCCACGCCAAACCAGCTTGTGCTTGCCCTGACCGAGAAAGCCTCGGCTGATCTGCTCGGCAGTCGTGAGGTCGATCATGGAGCCGGCAGAGCCAGCGGCGCCGAACGCGAAACGGGCAAACTGCAGGCGCGCGGACGCCTGCTCCGTGACGTTGCGAATGACATCGAGCGCGTAGGACTTGGCCTCCTCGTCATCCTCCTCGTCGAGGATCTCCAAGCCATTGTAGATGGCGCCGACAGGATTGATGATGTCGTGGCAGATCTTGCTGGAGATCAAAGCGGCCAGTTCGAGGTCGCTCGGCTGCGCGCGTTGGCTCATGGGCCCAATCTTGCCTTGGCTGTCGGACGTGGAGACGTGCAAAGCAGGCTGCTCGAGCATCGCTGCTCACGCGAGCCGACAGGGTGGCCACTTGCACAGGCTTCCCGTCAACTGATACACGCGTGGCGTGCGTTGTGCCAAGCGGCCCAGGCCGATTGGCGGATCGCGGATTGAAATTCCCATCGGACTGTCGCATTTCTGCTGCGCCATCCCAGGGCCGCAAGCAGGCGCCGGCTGCTGAGGGCAAGGTTGGCGAAAGGAGCGGCATTGAGGCTTTCGGACCACGAATCACTCGCGGAGGCGCTCCTTTCCTCGGTGCTGGTCGCCGGCGCGACTGAGATGGATCACTACAAGGCGGGCGGCGCGGTCGAGACCAAGGCCGACAACTCGCCGGTCACTGCGGCCGATCGCGAGGCGGAGGCCATTCTGCTGGAGGGGCTGGCGAAGGCGGCGCCCGGCGTGCCGGTCGTTGCCGAGGAAGCAGTGAGTCAGGGCCGCATCCCGGCGCTTTCGGACACATTCTTCCTGGTCGATCCCCTGGATGGGACGCGCGAGTTCATCCATGGACGCGGCGAGTTCACGGTCAACGTGGCTTTGATCGAGAACCGGCGCCCGGTGTTCGGGATTGTGTATGCCCCGGCTCTGAGCGAGCTCTATGTGACCCTTGGGCCCGAGCGGGCTGCCTTTGCAACCGTCACTCCGCAGCGAGGCGCCGCGACGCTGAAGGGGTGCGGCTTCAAGGACATTCGTGTGCGACCTGCCAACCCTGACGCGCTGACGGCGGTCGCCAGCCGATCGCATCTGACGCCGCAGACCGACGCCTTCCTCAAGCGCTATTCCGTCGCCGAATGCCGCAACGCCGGATCATCGCTGAAGTTCGGGCTGCTGGCCCGCGGGGAGGCGGACATCTATCCGCGCCTTGGGACGACGATGGAGTGGGATACCGCCGCGGGGCATGCGCTCCTCGTTGCCGCCGGGGGAAGCGTGACGACGCTCGACGGCGCTCCGCTCGAGTACGGCAAGAGCGGCTTCCGCAACCCCCATTTCGTTGCCTGGGCCGCGCGGACGCCCATTCCGCCCAAGAATTAAGCGCGGGCGCCGAGCCGTCCCCGCCTTGGCCACAGTTTGGTAACCTTTTTTGTCAAGACTCTGTTTACGGTTCCGCCCTGCGCCCGGCGGATCCAGATAGAGCTATCTTGGTGGCGACGGATTCATTCAATGCTTTCACGGGTTCTCTTGGCCTGCCTGGCGCTGGGCGCCGGTGCAAGCCTGTCACTGGCCCCGATCGCGTCGACTGCTTATGCGCAGGATGCTTCGCAACCGCTACGCCTGGCTCAATCGAGCACAAACCCGGGATACTACCGGTATGACAGGGGTCCCTCCGGGGATCCCTACGCAGATCGCGGCTCGGAGCCGCAGGACAACGGCAGCCAAACGCAAGGGCGCGACGATTCCTATCGGCCACCGCGCGCCGACGCTTGGCGGGCACCGCCGGGCGACGAGCGCTATGCGAACCAGGCCCCCTACGGCAGTCAGGCACCTTACGGAAGTCCGGCGCCCTACGGCGGATCGGTCCCCTATGGCCAGCCCTATTCGCCGCCCGACCGCTACGATCAAGGCGGGCGCGACGCTCCCTACTATCCCGGCTCGCCGGAACGCCGTGCCGACTATGACGACGGCACCTATTCCATGCGCGAGATCCGCGATGCGGGTCACGGGTTCTTCGGCTCGGTCAGCCAGGGCCTTGCCAGCGTGATCGAGTACGCGTTCAAGCAGCAGGGGCGCCCCAACGGGTACATTCTGGGCGAGGATCTGGGCGGCGCCTTCATAGCCGGCCTGCGTTACGGCGAGGGTTGGCTCTACACGCGCGATGTTGGTCGCCACAAAGTGTTCTGGCAGGGTCCCTCCCTCGGCTACGACGCGGGTGCGGAAGGCTCCAAGGTCATGGTGCTGGTCTACAACCTGCGGGACCCCTCCGACATCTATCATCGCTTCGGGGGCGTGGCAGGCTCTGCCTACTTCGTCGGCGGCGTCGGAATCACGTTCCAGACGTACGGGCATGTCGTCCTTGCGCCGATTCGCTCAGGCCTCGGGCTTCGCCTCGGCGCCAACGTCGGCTACCTGAAGTACACGCCTAGACCGACCTGGAATCCGTTCTGACCTCTATAGAGTGCGGCGACGGTGCGGGTGCCTGGATCGCGTCCAGGTGCCTCGACGGTGGACGGGGCACGCCGCTGCGCGCTAAGACCAGATAGGCAATTCCAGGCTCCCGATCTAGGATGACCTCGTGATCACGATCCAGTCAGCCATGCTGGTCGCGCTTGGTTTCCTGGCCGCAACTCTGCTTGCGCTGCTGGTGGCGCCGGCATTCTGGGCGCGGGCAGTGCGGCTCACGCGCCAGCGGATGCGGCAGTCGATGCCGTTGAGCGAGGCCGAGATTCGGGCGGACAAGGATCGTATCCGGGCGGAGTATGCGATCCGCGTGCACCAGCTCGAAAGCCAGATCAATCAAGCCAAGCTGTCGTCTGCGCGCCAGCTCATCGAGCTCAACCGGCGCGACGCGACGATCAACGAGCTGCAGGCTGAGATCGAGCGCAACAAGGCGGCGCTGGAGGAGGCGCAGAACGCCCGCCGGGTTCTGGAGCAGACGGTTACGGATCGCCTGCCGCGCGTCGAGCATCGGCTGAGCGAGGCGCGGCAGCTGGTTTTCAATCGCGATCGGGAAATCTCGGAGCTGGCGCGGACGGCCGATAAGCAGAGCCGGGCGCTGGCGGAGGCCGCCGCCATCAATGCCCAGCAGCTGGCCGAGATCGAGCGGCTGACCTCCACACTGGCCACGCGGGCTGCGCGGTCACACGATGGCCGCAGCGATCCGCGTTTCGACAGCGAGGTCGCTTTGCGCTCGGAGCTGGAGGCCCTGCGCGCCAAGACGCGCGACCAGTCACAGCTCATCAGCCGCATGCAGAGCCAGATGGGGCGCTTCGCCTCTTACACGCCGACGCCTGCGGCCACCTTGCGCGCGCTCGACAGCACGGCGGAGGCGCTGCCATCGCCGAACGGTGCCGTGGCAGCGGGCGCAGATGACGTCAAGGCCGGGACGAGAGCAGGCGCCAGCATCGGCGATATCGAGGCACTCCGCGCCGAGTTCGAGAACGAGGTGCGCGCGCTGAGGGCCAAGACGCAGGATCAGGCCGGGGAGATCGCGCGCCTCAAGGCTGCGTTGGCCGTATTTGAGGGCGAAAGCGAGGAGCGGAAGCTTTCAATCCGCGACAGCAAGATCGCCCTGAAGGCGAGGTTGGGCGGGCTCGAGGCCCAGAACGAGCAGCAGAGAGAGGTTATTTTGCGCGTCCGCAGCGAGCTGGCGGCCGCCAACGAGCGACTCGCGCGGCAGGCGGCTCACTTCACCAGCGAGTTGAAGCGCCTGGGTGCCGGTACCATGCCGGTCTCGGGGCAGCCGCGACGGCAGATCAGCGCACCACGTCTGACCCTGGCCGACCGCGTGGCGCAAGCGCGCACGGCCCCTGCACCGGCCGAAAATGGAGTGGTGGGCGAAATCGCTCACGGGGCCGAAAACGGGCCCCGACCAAATGGCGCCATAGTGGAGGGCGATAAGTCGAACACGAAGCCGTCCGACAGAGCCATCGTGGATCTGGAAACGGCGAAGCCGAAACCGGCGGAGGCGGTTGCACAGCCGCCAAAACCGGAAGCGACCGAGAAAGAGGAAGCAGAGGCGACAGCAGGCGTCGAGAATGCATCCGCCCCGACCACGGTCGAGCGCAAACCGCGCCTCCTGGAGCGGATTGCCAGTCTCGGCAAGAGCTGAGGAGGCGGTGGAGCGGACCAGGCGGCGATCCGAGGATCGGCGCGGGGTTGGCGGAAGAGCAGGAAGTTCGACCTGGGGGTAGGCTTCCGAGTGTATGTTGCGTCAGCGTGGGGTTTAGGATGCCGGTGTACGAGGGTAGCGTCGAAGGGATCAGCCCAGCCGATCCATGGGAAGACTTTGGTCGGCCACTGGCTGAACGGCGCGCCGGATCTCTCAACCTCGACGAGGCGCAGGACATCGCCGCGCGGCGGCTCAGGGAGCTTGCTATTCGCCTCGGCGACGAGGATGCCGACGACACCGATGACGATGGCGACGGCGATCATGCGCCGTTCGATGCCGATCGCCACTTTCGTTCACGTCTGGCCGAGCGCATCGCAGGGCTCGAGGACAGGCAGCCGGAGCCCGGGACCTCCTTGAAGGCGCATGAGCGCACGTATTCCGTGACCGAAGCACTGCCTTTGAGCGCCTTCGGTGGGCGCCTGACCGCTTTGGCGCATGTGCCGTCGGCTGTGCCGGCCCTACCGGCGCCACAGCCGCAGCAGATCGGCTTTCTCGAGGTCTTGGATCGGACGATCGAGCCGCACGACAGCGAGACCACCGCAAGCTCGGACAAGGCGGAGCCAACCGAGACCTTCGTGACGGGAGCCGGTGACGAGCGCGAGGTGCGGCTCGCCGATCTCATCCAGGAGCAGCGCACGCTTCTCGATCGCCTTTCGGCCATCTCGCTGTCCTATGATGACAGCGAGCCTGCGCCGCTCGATGACGCCATGTCGGATCGGGCGAGGCTCGACGCCGCCGTCGATGATTTCATGGCCGACGCCGAGCACCTCTTCGATGCGGGAACCCATTCTGCCGAGCCGTTGCGGGACGAGGCAGCCGAGATCGAGGAGCATGATGCGCCGGCGCCGATCTCGGCCGAGCAGTTGATCGCCGCACTCAAGGATGCGACGGCATCGCTGGAGGCGCAGGGAGGGCCGCAGATGGAACCGAGGGGCAGTACGGCGTCAGACCTGGCTTCCTATTCCAACTCGGATCGCCCGCCGATCATCATCGAGCGCGCGCGGGCCGAGCTCACGGCGCTTGCCAACGGCGAGATACCGCAGCTGCGACCTCATCACAGCGGGGCGGTCGGCTTCATCGCCGGCCTGTCGCTCTCCGTCATGATTGGCATCGGCATCTATTTCGCTCTATAGCTCCACGCACGACCGGGCTCCTGGCGGCTTCATGCTCGACGCGGGCTGAGCGCTGCCCGGTAGCCAATTCGTTTGCTTCGTCCCTTGGTCGGCGCGGCTCTACAAGGGTGGTGATCGCTTTCGCCCATGCGGCACCTTCGCGACATACTCGGCCACCGTATCCTCTTCATTCTTGTCGGCCTTGCCGGTCTGACGTGCGCGGTGGCGGCTGTCTTGAGCGGAGTCGTGTCGGCGACCGTCGCTCTTGTTCTGTTGGCGCTGGCTGGAGCTTTTGCGGTCTGGACGATTGCGGCGACGGAGGGGATCGTTCCATCGCAGGCGCCGTCCGCTGCCCGGCGCGCCGAGGTGGGCGCCGACATCTCCTGGCGCTCGGTTGTCGACGCGCTTCCCGATCCGGCGCTGGTGCTGAGCGATGCCGGACGGGTGCTGCACGCAAGCCGCGCTGGGCGCGAGCTGTTTCCCAATCTGGCCGTAGGCCAGCAGATCGAGCAGGTGACGCGCAATCCCGAGCTGCTGGCGGCCGTCGAGCAGGTGATGGCCACGCGCTCGGTGCGCATCGTGCAGTCGTTCGAGCGCATCCCTGTGGAGCGCCGGCTGGCGGTCACCGTCTCGCCGTTGCAGAGCGGGGGGCCAGGCGCGGGCGCGCCCGCCATTTTCCTGGTCTTCAAGGACATCACGGAGGAGGAGCGGCTGGCGCAGATGCGAAGCGACTTCATCGCCTACGCCAGCCACGAGCTGCGTACGCCGCTGACGTCGCTCAGGGGCTTCATCGAGACGCTGCAAGGCCAGGCACGCGATGATCCTTCCGCGCGCCAGCAGTTTCTCGAGATCATGGCGAGCCAGGCCGGGCGCATGTCGCGGCTTCTCGACGATCTCCTGTCTCTGAGCCGCCTCGAGATGCGCGCGCACGTGCCGCCGCGCGGGGACGTGGAGATCAACGAGATCGCCCGCGAGGTCACCGATCTCCTGCAGCCGATCGCCGACGAGGCGGGAATTGCGCTGAGCTTCAGGCCGGCGCCGACTCCCTGTCGCGTTCGCGGCGACCGCGACGAGCTCGTGCAAGTGTTCCAGAACCTCGTGCAGAACGCGATCAAATACGGGCGCCGCGGCGGCCACGTCGACGTGACGGTCGCGCGCGAGCCGGACGCCGGCGCTTCCGGCGCGCGGGTGGTGGTCGACGTACAGGATGACGGACCCGGCATCGCCGAGGAGCACCTGCCGCGCCTCACGGAGCGGTTCTATCGGGTGGATGTGGCCGAGAGTCGCGACAAGGGGGGCACGGGTCTCGGCCTCGCCATCGTCAAGCACGTGCTGAACCGGCACAACGGTCAGCTCAGGATCCGCTCGCAGGTGGGTGTGGGCTCAACCTTCAGCGTGTGGCTCGACGCGCTGCCGGCGTGAGGCGCACGCGCGCGGGATTGCGTCCCGCGGATGCGACTGCCGGCGGGCGGACAAGGCTGGCGCGGCGCGACGAAGCGGAGAGCTCGCCGCGTCCTCGAGTGGCGCAAGGATCAATCATGAAGGCAGAGCGCCTGCCGCCTGCTCCGCGGTACAGCCACCGGCGCTCTGACTCTCCCTTGTCATTGAACCCCGCATCACGAGAACGCACTGAACGCCGGTCTATTCTCGATCTCGGAAACAGTGCGGGGTGGTCCGCCTACAATCGACGCAACGCTCCACCCCCTGGCGAACGAAGTTGAACATATCGTCCTGGCAATCGAAGCGGAGACTGAGCGGCTGTTAGGTTGACAAGCAGAGTTATAGGCTTGGGAAGTCAATCCCACTCGGCGTCATTCCGGCCCCGGATCGTGGTCCGGGGTAGACTGCGGCCGGAACCCAGATGCGGCTCCGAAAGCTCTGCGTTGCCGTTTGAATCCGAAGACTTGAGGCGCCCTCCATGCACACCGCTGATGCTGCGCAAGCAGATGCGCATCTGGATCCCGGCCGATTCCCGCGTGAGCGTTTCCGCTCACGCGGCGCCGGGATGACGCCAGGGGAGAGCTTGGGCGAATGCATCAGCGACATGGGCTGCGCCATCGACGTAGATTACCAACGTCTCAAGCGCGACGAGCTCGCGTTCCGCTGGAATACGCGTTCGGCTCGCGGCGTCGCGGATTTCGAGCGCGCCAACCGCATTCTCAATGGTGCCGCTCAATATCAGCGCATCTATTCTCTGCGCTCACCTTGGCGTTTTTGCTCGCTTTCTGTAGGTGCCGAACCATTTCCTTGTGTGGCTTGGGCTTTCGTCTTGAGCATGCGGCGCAGGATTTCATCGCCGCGATAGGGATCGCCTTCTGGGGCGTCGTCTTTCTTTGGAGCTTTTGCCATGAGCGCTCAGAAACCCTCTCGTAAGGAGATGGATCAACTAGCCCTCAGTTTAGGGCGCGTTGTCATCACTTGTTCGAAGCTAGAGCACGAGATGACGATGGTGATAGCCGAAATCCTATCCCTCAACGAAGTGCAGGAGAGGGGGCTTGTCCGACCTATGGGAACCTCGGTCAAGATTACGCTTCTGAACAGAATAGCCAGGGACTACCTGACGGACGAAGATTGCAAGCGCGTTACCCAGATCACCGATCAGATCAAGGTCGCTTCTGAGAAACGGAACGACCTTGTGCACGGTCTTTATGTGCACCTAGCCGAGAAGAATGCTCCTGCGGTCCTTACCTTTTCAGGGGCGTCACGATTGAAGGGCAAGCCGATGGCCTTGTCGCCCCGACACCTCGAACTGTTTATCGTGAACCTGAAGTGGCTTTCCGGCGAGCTAGCCGCTTTGCGGCCTCTTTTCCCCAAGCTCGACAAACCGCCCGCACTCCGCAAGTCTCAGACCAAAAGGAGCGGTAGTAAGCCTGCCTAACCTCTTCCTTGAACTTTGGCTTGCGGAGACGTTTGCCATCTTGCGTTGTCACCTACGCACACTCCGAGATTTTATTCCTAGATTCAGATACATATGCTGTCACAATAGGTTCGCAGGAGCACGTTAGAAGCCGCTCCTGTCGAGCGCCGGCTACAATTTGAGCCGGCTCTTCGGCGCGAAGGCGCCGGAAGGAGGACGCAATGCACGAGCACATCGTCAAGTCCTACGAGAGCGAGCTGTCGCTGCTCGACAAGAAGGTTGTGCAGATGGGCGGGCTTGCCGAGCAGCTTCTCGGCCAGGCCTTCGAGGCGCTCGAGCGCCGCAATCCGAAGCTCGCCGAGACCGCGATCGCCAGCGATGCAGCCATCGACCAGCTGCAGCGCGAGCTCGAGGAGCAGGCGATCAGCATGATCGCGCGCCGCCAGCCGCTGGCGCTCGATCTGAGGCAGATCATGGCCGCGCTCAAGGTGGCTGCCGATCTCGAGCGAGTCGGCGACTTTGCCAAGAACATTGCCAAGCGCGCGCTGGCGGTGTCGGGCGAGACGCATCCCAAGACGCTGATGACCGGGCTCAGGCACATGACCGAGCTGGCGCTGCGCCAGCTGAAGGACGTGCTGGACGCGTTCGCGGCGCGCGATGCGAAGAAGGCGCTCGAGGTGTGGCGCAACGACGAGCAGATCGACGCGCTCTACAACTCGGTCTTCCGTGAGCTGCTCACGTACATGATGGAGGACCCGCGCAACATCGGCCTGTGCACCCACCTGCTGTTCGGCGCCAAGAACATCGAGCGCATCGGGGATCATGCGACCAACGTTGCCGAGACGGTGCATTACCTCGTGACGGGGCAGCCGCTGACCGACGATCGGCCGAAAGGCGACAAGACCAGCACGACGTTGATCGGGACCGGCTCCACAGAGTGAGAGCATTCGAATGGCCGCACGAATCTTGATCATCGAGGACGAGAGCGCGCTCGTCGTGCTGCTGCGCTACAATCTTGAGGCGGAAGGCTACCAGGTCAGGGTCGCGACCACCGGCGAGGAGGCCAAGCTGCTGCTCGGCGAGGAGCGTCCGGACCTGGTGATCCTCGATTGGATGCTGCCCGGTATCTCCGGCATCGAGATCTGCAGGCAGATTCGCGCGCGCCCAGAGACGCGCGGCATCCCGGTGATCATGCTGACGGCGCGCGGGGAAGAGGCCGATCGCGTGCGCGGCCTTTCCACCGGCGCCGACGATTACGTGGTGAAGCCCTTCTCAGTGGCCGAGCTGATGGCGCGGGTGAAGGCCATCCTGCGCCGCGCGGTGCCCGAGCGCGTGGCCGAGGTCATCAATATCGCCGATATCACGCTGGACCGGGCCGCCCACCGCGTGACTCGCCACGGACGGCAGGTGAAGCTCGGACCTACGGAATACAAGCTGCTGCTGGTGCTGATGGAGAGCGCCGGGCGGGTTCTCTCCCGCTCGCAGCTCCTCGACGGTGTGTGGGGCCGAGACGGCGACGTGGACGAGCGAACGGTGGACGTGCACGTGGGGCGTCTGCGCAAGGCGCTGATCCGTGGCAACGAGTCGGATCTGATCCGCACTGTGCGAGGCGCCGGCTATATGTTCGAGACGCGCGAGCCGGCCGAGCAGCAGTAGCCCGATCGGATTGCCGGCGACGTCGCGAACGTCAGGCGGCGCTCGCGGGCGTAGCGGGCCGGCAAACGTCCGGCGCCGCTTGGGGCCCACATCACGCCCGCCCGAACGCCCGACGCAGCTCGGTCTTGGCGCGCTCGAGGACATGCACGCGTCGCTTGGGCAGGTTCTTGCCGGCGCGGTTGATGTAGAAGGTTAGCATGGACATCGCCGAGTGATAGGGGCTGCTCTTGCGACGCCGGCTGCGCTCCGCCGACCGCTTGAGGGAG
>JBLNBZ010000128.1:0-73863 GCA_050260355.1 Bacteroidota bacterium
GAGGGCACGTCGTCGTTGGCCGCCACCTGAGGGCGTGGTCCCGCCGGCCGGCGCTTTGCGCTGCGGCGGGTCTCCGAGGAGGCTTTGGTCCCGGCCGGCTGGCCGGCGCTCCGCTCTGGCACGGCTTCAAGTCTGGGCGGTGGATTGGGCCTACTGGCCTCCGCCCTGGCGCTTGCGCTCGACGGCTGGCCCGGCAACGGCGGCGGGCCGCCCGACAGCCTCCCGTCCGGCGTGATCTCGCTCTGAGCGTCGACGCGAACGTCCCGCTCGAGTGGCACGAGCTTGCTCGCGCTCTCCTGCTTGTTGGTGGTCTCTTGCGCCATCCCCGGCCAGTCCGACTGAGCGGCCTGATCGATGCAGACCACTCCCCCTCACCAATATTTTAGACTATTTCTCGTCCTTGTCCCAGCGGTGAGCGAGCCGAACGGCATCGCATCCCCGACTTTCGACGCACGCCTCCCTCGCCGCCCGCGTGGCCTCTAAGTCTTTATTGGGGCGAAAGAAAGATCGAGCGGACCCGGCCAATTGGTTAAAGCGAGCCCGCCGACTTTACGCAAATTTGCCCTGCCCCCTTCACCGAGGCTTATCGCGCCTTTGGCACAATGGGTATGAAAGTTTGGGCATCTTCATCGCAAACCGGCTTCAAATGGACACGGCGACGCCAGGCATGAAGCTCGCGACCCCTCGGGTGAGCGCAGAGGTGCGCTCTGTTCCCGATGAGCCGATCGATCATGCCCATCTGCGGCGTTTCACGCTCGGCAACGCCGCGCTGGAGCATGAGGTTCTGAGCCTTTTTGCGCATCAGTCGCCGACCTACCTCTTGCACCTCATGGCGGCCGAGACCGATCGGGCCTGGTTCGAGGCGGCGCATGCACTCAAGGGCTCCGCGCGCGCTGTCGGGGCATGGCAGATCGCCAAGCTGGCCGAGCGCGCCGAGGCGGTCCGGAGCACGCATGATCCGGAAGCCCGGGCTGACGCCGTCGACGCCCTTTCGGCTGCGTTGGCCGAGGCCAGGCACTATATTGCGAGCCTGTCTGCCGGCATGTGATGCCGGCTACAACTCGACGCGCTGCGCCGCCACGGTCGCTTGAAATCCACCTGACCAACCGCTAAATCGGCGCTGGGCGCCGGTAGGGGATCTACCCACGGCGTCGGGGAACGGCATCTGGCCGCACCTGCTTCTCTTTTTGCTTGAGACCGTTGTCCTCGCGGGCCAAGCGTCGCCCAGGGAGCCCGCGCTCGCATGGTAAGCATTACATTCATCCAGCCGGACGGCAGTCAGCAGACGGTCGAGGGCGAGCCGGGCATGACCGTCATGGAGACGGCGAAGAAGCACCTGGTGCCTGGCATCGAGGCCGAATGCGGTGGCGCCTGTGCGTGCGCGACGTGCCACGTGTATGTCGACGATCAGTGGCGGGAGCAGGTCGGTCCCCCCTCCGAGATGGAGGAGGACATGCTGGACTTCGCGTTCGATGTCCGCGAATCGAGCCGTTTGTCGTGTCAGATCAAGGTGACCGATGATTTGAACGGCCTCATCGTGCGCGTGCCCGACAAGCAGTTCTGACTTTTCCAGGCATGGTGGGCTATAAGGAGCCGATGCCCTCAGATCTATCTCCCAAAGCGCCGGATGCACCGGGCGCAATCGAGACCGATGTCGTTATCATAGGCGCCGGTCCGGTGGGGCTATTTGCCGTGTTCGAGCTCGGACTGGTGGATGTCCGGGCGCACGTCGTCGACATCCTCGACAGGCCCGGAGGCCAGTGCGCGGAGCTCTATCCGGAAAAGCCGATCTACGACATCCCGGGCCTCCCCATCGTCACGGGGCAAGAGCTGACCGACCGCCTGCTGCAGCAGATCAAGCCGTTCGGCGCCACGTTTCACTTCGGTGAGCGCATCGACGCGCTGTCGCGCACGGGCGATGGGGGCTTTCGCCTGGAGACGGATACCGGAAAGGTATTTTTCGCGAAGGTCGTCGTCATCGCTGCCGGCGGCGGATCGTTCACACCGAAGCGGCCCCCGCTCGAGGGCATCGAGGATTTCGAGGGCAAATCGGTTTTCTATGCGGTGCGGCGCATGGAGGATTTTCGCGGCCACGACGTACTGATCGTCGGCGGCGGCGACTCTGCGCTCGACTGGACGCTGAACCTGCAGCCGATCGCAAAGAGCCTGACGCTGTTGCACCGCCGTGATGAGTTTCGAGGCGCCCCGCATTCAGTCGAGAAGATGCGTGCGCTCGTGGCCGAAGGGCGCATGCAACTTGTGATCGGGCAGGTGGCGGCTCTGCGTGGCTCCGACGGTCGGCTCGAAGCCGCGGTGCTGCGCACGAAAGAGGGCGAGCGCACGCTCTCCTGCAGCCGGTTGCTGCCGTTCTTCGGCCTGACGATGAAGCTCGGGCCGGTCGCGAACTGGGGCCTCAACCTCGAGGAAAATCTGATCCCCGTGGACACCGCACGGTTCGAGACCAGCGAGAAGGGGATCTTCGCCATCGGTGATATCAATACCTATCCGGGCAAGCTGAAGCTGATCCTGTCAGGCTTTCACGAGGCCGCGCTCATGGCGCAGGCCGCGCATCAGCTCGTCTATCCCGGCAAGAAGCTGCAGTTCCAGTACACGACCTCGTCCTCGAGCTTGCAGAAGAAGCTGGGCGTGCGTTAACCGCGCTCGGACGAAGCAGGGCGGCGCTGCGCAGAAGACGACCTAGTCAACGGTTCTGTTGCGGCGCGCCAGGGGATCGAAGATCGCTTCACGATCTATCGGCTCCGACGGGCGGGCCGACGTGCCGAACCAGCCGCTCGGGACTTCGACAACAGCCTTGCTCTTCGGCGCGGAGAAGTCGCCGGCCAGCTGCCGGGTCAGATCCGCCTTGATCTCCTTGGTCTTCGACTCCGAGCAGAAGCCCTCCTCGCTCGCGATCTTGCTCGCGAGCGACGTGCGCGTGAAGTCGTAGACCTTCTCGAGCTTGGCAAGCTGGTCGGGCGGCCCGCCTTGCGCGGTCTCATAGGCGAGATAGGCCTGCCGCAGCTTGGCCGGATCGAAGTAGTAGCCGCATCGCGTCGCGCGAGCGGACGTCGCCGCCACGTGCATGGCGCGCTCGGTGCGCTCGTCGGTCACCGGCTTCGGCGGGTTGCTGCCGAACAGCGAGCCCGTGGTAACGCTGCCTCCACCTGAACAGGCCGATAGGGCGAGCGTAGACGCGGCGATCAGCACGGAGACGGTGCGGCTTGCCAAGGCTGAGACTCCCCCATGCAGCACTTTGCCATGCGAGTGTGCCGCTATCCCCTGCGGCGCTGGCGCGACTCGCGCCTGAGACTGCTCCCGGGCAAAGCACCGGGCAAGCGGCATTTTAGTCGTGTACAACCGGATGGGGAAGAGGCGGGGCAGTTGCGCGCCCGGCACTCCTGCCGAGCCGCTAGAGGGCCAGCAGCTTGTGACGCAGCGCCTCGTCCTGGCGTAGCGCAGAGGCCGGGCCCGAAAAGGCGATCTGGCCCTTCTGCAGCACGTAAACGCGGTCGGCGACGGCGAGGGAGAAGTCGATGCCCTGCTCGGCGAGCAGGATCGTCAACCCGTCACGTTTCAGGCGCTGGACCTGGGCCAGCAGGGTCTCGACGATCACTGGCGCCAAGCCCTCGGACGGCTCGTCGAGCAGCAAGAGCTCCGGATTGCCCACGAGCGTCCGCGCGATCGTCAGCATCTGCTGCTCGCCCCCCGACAGCACGCCGCCCATGCGGTGCTCGAGCTCGCGCAGCTTCGGGAAGAGCTCGTACACGGCCTCGATCTTCCACGCGCCCGGGCGGCCCGAGGCGCGTTGCGCCACGTCGAGATTCTCCCACACCGTGAGCTCGGCGAAGATGCGCCGATCCTCCGGCACGAAGCCGAGCCCCCGGCGCGCCATGGCGTAAGCCGCCCAGCCCGTTACATCCTCCCCCTTCCAGCGGACGTGTCCGCGGTATGGCGGCGTCAGGCCCATGATCGAGCGCATGGTCGTGGTCTTGCCGACCCCGTTGCGGCCGAGCAGGCAGACGCACTCGCCCTTGGCGATCGTCAGCGAAACGCCGAACAGCACGCGCGAGCTGCCGTAGGCGGTGTGGATGTCCTCGACCTCGAGCAGCGCCGTCACGACTTCTCTCCGAGATACACCCTGCGCACCTCGGCGTTGGTCCGCACCTCCTGCGGTGTGCCGGTAGCGATGATACGGCCCTGGTGCAGCACGGCGATGCGCTGGGCGATGGAAAACACCACGTCCATGTCGTGCTCGGTGAACAGCAGCGTCAGCTCGCGCTCCTTGGCGATGCGATCGAGCAGTGCGATGGCCTCGTGCGTCTCCTGTGACGACATGCCCGCGGTCGGCTCGTCGAGCAGCAGCAGCCTGGGCTCGCCGGCCAGCGCAATGGCGAGCTCCACCTGCTTCTGCGCGCCGTGGCTGAGCTCGCCGGCGACCGCGTGTGCAACGTCGCCCAGCGACAGCGATGCGATCATGTCGTCCGTTTTGTCCCGGAACATGCGCTCGGAGTTGGCCCACATGTTGAGCCCCTCGCCGCCGTGGGCGATGAAGGCCGCCTGCACGTTCTCGTAAACGGTGAGCTGGGAGAAAATGTTGGTGCGCTGGAACGAGCGCGCCATGCCCATGCGGCAGATCCTGTGCGGGGCGATGCCGGTGATGTCGCGCCCCTCGAGCAGCACCTGGCCGGCGTCGGGCTCCAAGTGTCCCGTGATCAGGTTGAACAGCGTCGACTTGCCGGCGCCGTTGGGTCCGATCACCGCCGCGATCTGCTGCTTCTCCACCGACAGATTGACATCGTCCGTGGCGACGAAGCCCGAGAATGTCTTGCGCAGGCCCCTGACCTCAAGCATTGGCGCGGACTCTCGTTCGCTTGAGCAGGGCACCGAGCGCACCGACGATCCCGCCGGGAAACGCAAACAGGAGGATGAGAAGGATGACGCCGAGAACGAACGGCCAATATTCGGTGTAGGATACGATGTACTGGTTCAGAATGATGATGGTGGCTGCGCCGACGGTCGGCCCCCAGAAGTGATACATGCCGCCGAGAATGGTCATGATCAGCACCTCGGCCGACTTCGGCCAGTAGCAGAAGTCGGGAAACACGCCGCGGTTGAAGACGCCGAACAAGCCCCCGGCAAGGCCGGCGAACGTGCCGGCCAGCGCGAAGGCGATCAGCCGGTAAAGCCGCACGTTGACGCCGATGAACTGCGCGCGCTCGGTATTGTCGCGAAGCGTCGTCAGCATGCGGCCGAACGGGCTGTCGATGATGCGGCGGATGGCGGCGAACGACAGGGCGACCAGCACGAGCACCACGATATAGAACTTGTCGCCGATGCGCAGGTTGCCGATCCACGGCAGCACGCTCATGAAATCGAGGTTCGGGAGCGGCACGTTGGGGTAGCCCTGCTCGCCACCCGTCACGTCGTTCCACTTGAAGCAGATGGCCCACACGATCTGGGCGAAGGCGAGCGTGAGCATGGAGAAGTAGATCGAGGTCAGGCGCACGCAGAAGAAGCCGAAGACGAGCGCGAATGCGCCGGCCCCGAGGCCTCCCAGCAGCCAGGCAATGAGGAACGGAACGCCCGCTGCTTTCATCAGGATGCCGCAGGCATAGGCCCCGATGCCGAAGTAGGCGGCATGGCCGAACGACACGAGGCCCGTCACGCCGATGAGCAGGTTCAGGCTCATCGCGAACAGCGCCATGATGATGATGTCGGTCGCGAGGAACGTGTAGTAGCGCGAGCCGAGCAGGGGAACGAGCAGGGCCAGCAGGAATATTGCGAGGATCCAGGGGAACCGCCGCTGCACCTGGGACGTGTCCGTCATTTGACGGGCCTCCCGAGCAGGCCCCATGGCCTGATGACGAGCACGACAGCCATCAGTACGAAGGCGGCGAAGATCGAGAAGCGCGGAAAGATCAGAATGCCGAAGGCGAGCACGAGCCCGTAGATCACGGAGCCGAGCAGGGTTCCCCACAGCGAGCCGAGGCCGCCGATCACGACGACGATGAAGACCTCGACGATGATCTCCACGTCCATGCCCGGCACCACGCTTCTGAGCGGCGTGACGAGGGCCCCGGAGAGCCCGGCGAGGAAGCAGGCGAGCATGAACATGCCCGTGTAGAGCCGCGATACGTTGGTGCCGAGCGCACCCAGCATCTCGCGATCGAGCGCCGCCGCCCGGATGGTGCGGCCGACGCCCGTGCGATTGAGCAGGAACCAGAAGCCGAGTGCTATGAGCGGCCCGATGAGCATGATCATCAGGTCGTAGTGGGGCAGCCGCACGCCGGCGATGTCGAAGCTGCCGGCGAGTGCGGCCGGCCGCGACACCGACTGCGGCTGCGTGCCCCACAGATACTTGCAGGCGTCAGAGAAGATCAGCACCATCGCATAGGTGAACAGGAGCTGGAACAGCTCGGGCCGCGCATACATGTGGCGCAGCAGCAGGCGCTCGACGATGCCGCCGAGAAGGGCCACCGTCATCGCCGCGACGAGCACGGCACCCCAGAACCCGAGGAAGGTCTTCGGCAGAACGAGCGTCATCTGCCAGGCCATGTAGGCCCCGATCATGTACAGGGAGCCGTGCGCGAAGTTGATGATCTTGAGCACGCCGAAGATCAGCGACAGCCCCGATGCAATCAGGAACAAAATCATCGCCGTGGTCAGCCCGCTGCGAAGCTGACTGATGAGAAAGGTCGCATCCGGAAACTCAATCACGCGCTGAGCTCCCGTGATCAGGTCCGCAACCCACTGTCATTCTCGATTCCCCGAGGGCGCCGCCATTCTGCCTGAGGCATTGCGAGGCGGGCATGCGCCTGCCCGCGATGCCCGCAACGTCAATCCATGAACGGCAGCGGATCGACGTACTGGACCTCGGTCATGACCGCGTAGGGCTTGCCCTCGGCCTTGACCATCTTGCCGTAGAACTGGCCGCGGTTGGCCTGGTGGTCCTTGGCGCGCAGCGTCTGCTTGCCGAACGGCGTGTCCACGGTGAGTCCCATCAAGGCGGCCGACACCTTGTCGCTGTCGGTCGAATTGGCCTTCTTGATCGCCTCCACGAGGAACTGCATGGCCACATAGGTCGTCAATGGCCAGGTCGAGGGCGGATCCTCCTTCGTGAAGCCCTTGATGGCGGTGATGTAGGCTTTGTGCGCCTCGGGCTGCTTGTCGTAGTTCTCGATGTCATACGAGTTGGCGTAGATACCGTACGGGTAATCGGCGCCGAGCGCGCGCGTGGCCTCGACGGACCCTGCCTCTCCACCGTTCACGACCCGGTTCTTGACGGCGTCGAAGAAGCCCAGCGGCTTGGCCTGCTTGGCCCACGTGACGAAGTGGCCGCCCCACATGGCGCTGAAGACGGCGTCAGGCCGCTTCGACATCTGTGCATTGATGAAGGGCGTGTAGTCGGCCTCGCCCAGCTTGGGCCATTGCTGATCGATGATCTCGATGTCGGGCCTAAGCTTCTTGAGGTGCTCGACGAAGGCCTTCGCCACGTCCTGGCCGTAGGCATAGTCGTGGGCGATGGTGGCGACTTTCTTGACGTCGGTCCACCTGGCCATGATCTCCGCACACGAGCGCCCTTCCATGGTCGTGTTGGCGGCGGTGCGGAAGATGTAGGGATGCAAGTTCTGCGGCGCGGTGAGCTGATCCGTCTTGGCGATCGGCGCGATCAGGATGATCTTGTTCTCCTTGGCGATGGAGGACACCGCTGGTCCCTCCGCCGAGGTCAGCGTGCCGACCAGAAAGTCGACGTTCTCCTTCAGGATCAGCTCGCGGGAAACCCTGACGGCCTCGTCGGCGCTGGCCTTGCTGTCGCGCGTGAGAAGCTCGAGCTTCTTGCCGAGCACCCCACCCTTATCGTTGATCTCCTTGACGAACATCTGCATGCCTTTGACGGCAGGCTCGCCGAAGAGCGCGGCGGGGCCCGACAGCGGCATCGGCACGCCGATCCGGATCGTGTTGCCTTGAGCGTGGGCCGCCGCGGGCAAAGCAATGGCGGCGATGGCCCCGACAAGAAATGTGCGGCGAAGCATCGTGTCTCCTCCCTGTTTACAGCTCGGCTTGCGGCTTGGCGCCGTCTCGATCGAGTCTTGGGCAGTAGGTTAGACATCTTCTTTGGCGCGGCAAGGCCCAACATGGGCTGGCCCCGCTTGACCTTGCACCGGGCGCCACCCAGACTACCGCTCAAAGCGCGGCTTCCATCAAACGCGAAGCACGCAAGGCACCATCCCGTGCAGGGGGGAAGAATGAAGCTCTCGTGGCCCTCGCCCTTCTCGCGAGCGACTTTGCGCGGCGATCTCGTTGTGCCGATAAGCGTCTGCGCACACTATCTTGGACGTATGCGCAGGCGGAGCGCCGTCCGGGCGTTCGCCCCCGCCGCACAGTGATCACAGGTTCCCTAACCGAGATGGAGAGAGTGAGCGGATGAGCATCAAAGGCAAGGCCTACATCGTCGGGGCGTACGAGCACCCGACCCGCAAGGCACCGGACAAGTCGCTGGCGCAGCTTCACGCAGAGGTCGCCAAAGGTGCGCTCGAGGACGCGGGCCTCACGAAGGATGATGTCGACGGCTACTTCTGCGCCGGCGGCGACACGCCCGGGCTCGGCGCGCTGTCGATGATCGACTACATGAACCTGAAGCTGCGCCACGTCGACTCGACCGACACCGGCGGCTCGTCCTATCTCGTCCACGTCAGCCATGCAGCCGAGGCCATCGCCGCCGGCAAGTGCAACGTGGCGCTCGTCACTCTGGCGGGCCGGCCGCGCAGCGAAGGCATGGCGACGGGCACAGCGCCGCGTGCCGGCAATCCCAATCAGCCGGATCTGCAGTTCGAGTTCCCCTACGCGCCCGCCACCGCCAACATGTACGCCATGTGCGCCATGCGCCACATGCACCAGTTCGGCACCACCAGCGAGCAGCTCGCCTGGGTGAAGGTCGCAGCGTCTCATCACGCGCAGTACAACCCGCACGCCATGCTGCGCGAGGTCGTGACCGTCGAGGATGTCGTCAACTCGCCAATGGTGACCGATCCGCTGCATCGGCTCGACTGCTGCGTCATCAGCGATGGCGGCGGCGCGCTGGTCATCACCAGGCCCGAGATCGCCAAGAGCCTGAAGCGCCCGCGCGTGAAGATCACCGGCACGGGCGAGGCGCCCAAGCATCAGATGGCGGGCCACATCGATCTCACCTACACGGGCGGTGTGCGCTCCGGCAAAGCCGCGTTCGAGGAGGCCGGTGTGAAGCCGTCCGACATCAAGTATGCCTCGATCTACGACAGCTTCACGATCACCGTCGTCATGCAGCTCGAGGATTTGGGATTCTGCGAGAAGGGCCAGGGCGGCAAGTTCGTCTCCGACGGCAACCTCATCTCCGGCGTCGGCAAGCTGCCGTTCAACACCGACGGCGGCGGCCTGTGCAACAATCACCCGGCCAACCGTGGCGGCATGACCAAGGTCATCGAGGCGGTGCGCCAACTGCGCGGGGAGGCGCATCCCAAGGTGCAGGTGAAGAACTGCGATCTCGCCCTGGCGCACGGCACGGGCGGATCGCTCGGCACGCGCCATTGCGGCGCCACGGTCATCATGGAACGGGAGTAAGCACTATGGCTGCAACGAAGGAACGCAAGATCGCATCTCCCGAGCCGACCGTCGGATCGGAGGCCTATTGGGAGGGCGCGCGCAACGGCAAGCTGCTGCTCAGGCACTGCACCTCGTGCGATCGCGTCCACCACTATCCGCGAGCGCTGTGCCCGCACTGCTTCTCCGACAAGCTCGATTGGAAAGAGGCCTCGGGCAAGGGCAAGATCTACACCTACTCGGTCATGCGCCGCGCGCCCGAGCCCTATGTCATCGCCTATGTGACGCTCGAGGAAGGCGTGTCGATGATGACCAATATCGTCGACTGCGACTTCGACAAGGTGCGCATCGACCAGCCGGTCAAGGTCGTGTTCAAGGCGAGCGAGAACGGCCAGCCGGTGCCGATGTTCACGCCGGCCTGACGCGGCGAGGCGCGCGTTACATCCGCGTGCGCTCGGACTTGGGATCGTACATAGGATCGAGGCTGGCCGTCGCAGGGATGCGGCGGCCGGCTACCTCGATCTCGTAGCGTGAGGCGAGCAGCGCCGCGACGCTCTCGCCCGGTGCGCACTTGACGTAGCCGAGGCCGACCGCGGCACCGAGATGGTGGCCGAAATTGCCCGAGGTCAGGTAGCCCGCGACCTTGCCGTCGCGCCAGATCGGCTCGTTGTGATAGAGCAGCGGCTCGGCGTCCTCGAGCAGGAACTGCATGAGCCGCGAGCGCAGCCCTTCCTGCCGGCGACGCAGCACCGCATCGCGGCCGAGGAAATGGCCGAAGCGGCCGGCCCTCTTGTCGACCTTCACGGCAAAGCCCAGACCGGCTTCGAGCACGTGGTCGGCATGCCCGATGTCATGGCCCATGTGGCGGTACGGCTTCTCGATGCGGCAGGAGTCGAGCGCGTGCATGCCGGCCATCACCAGCCCGACGCTCTCGCCGCGCGCGGCGATGGTGTCGAACACGTGCCGCGCCATGTCGGTGGCGACGTAGATCTCCCAGCCGAGCTCGCCGACGTAGGTGATGCGGTGGGCGCGGGCGAGACCCATGCCGATCTCGATCTGCTGCATCGTGGCAAATGGGAAGGCGGCATTGGAAAGGTCGACGTTGACGATGGGCTGCAGCAGCTCGCGCGACTTGGGTCCCATCACGGCGAGGCAGGCCTCGCCGGAGGTGACATCGGTCGCCACGCAACGCGCGTCCTTCGGCGTGTGGCGCTTGAGCCAGGCAAGGTCGCGCGGCAGGGTCGCCGATGAGGTGACGACGAGAAATTCCGTTTCCGACAGGCGCGTCACCGTGACGTCGGCTTCGATGCCGCCGCTGCGGTTGAGCCACTGCGTGTAGACGATGCGGCCCGGCGCGACGGCGACGTCGTTGGCGCAGATCCGCTGCAGCACGGCTTCCGCGTCAGCGCCTTCGACGCGGATCTTCCCGAACGGCGTCATGTCGAACAGGGCAACGCCGGCGCGCACGGCCTTGTGCTCGGCCGCGGCGTAGTCGAACCAGTTCTGCCGCCTCCAGCTGTAGCGGTACTCGGGCTGCTCACCTGCTGCCCTCGCGGCCTCCGGCAGGAACCAGAACGGGCGTTCCCAGCCGGCGGCCTCGCCGAAGCAGGCGCCGCGCTCGGCCAGCCGCTCGTGCAGGGGCGAGTGCCGCACGCCGCGGGCGGACTCGTAGTGCCGGTACGGGAAGTGGTCGGCATAGAGCAGCCCGAGCGTCTCGGTGACGCGATTGACGAGGTACGTCTTGTTGCCCTGGAAGGCGAACATGCGACGGATATCGACGCCCATCAGGTCCATGGTCGGCTCGCCGGTCTCCATCCACTCGGCCAGCGCCTTGCCGGCGCCGCCCGCGGACTGGATGCCGATCGAGTTGAAGCCGGCGGCGACGAAGAAGTTCTTGAGCTCGGGCGCCTCGCCGAGCAGGTAGCGGTCGTCGGGTGTGAAGCTTTCCGGCCCGTTGAAGAAGGTGTGGATGCCCGTGCGCGCCAGGATCGGCAGGCGCGCCGTCGCCTGCTCGAGCTGCGGGGCGATGTGCTCCCAGTCGTCCGGCAGGGTGAGGAACTCCGCGTCGTCGGGCACGCCGTCGACGCCCCAGGGCTTGGACTTGGGCTCGAAGAAGCCGATCAGCAGCTTGCCGGCATCCTCCTTGGCGTAGGCGCACTCGTCGGGCACGCGCAGAACCGGCAGGTTGCGGGGGATGTCGGGGCTGGCGTCGGTGACGACGTAGAAGTGCTCGCAGGCCATGAGCGGGACGTTGACGCCGGCCATGCGTCCGACCTCGCGGCCCCACAGGCCGGCGCAATTGACGACGTAGTCGGAGTTGATGGCGCCTTGGTCGGTGATGACGCCGGTGGCCCGGCCAGCCTCCTGCAGGATGCCGGTCACCTTCGTGTTCTCTAAGATGCGCACCCCGTGCATGCGCGCGCCCTTGGCCAGCGCCTGGGCGATGTTGGAGGGATCGGCCTGGCCATCGGAGGCGATGTAGGTGCCGCCGACGACGCCCTTCAAATCGATGAGCGGATGGCGGGCCTTGCACTCCTCGGGCGTCAGGACGTGCACATCGAGGCCGAAGGGCTTCGCCATCGAGGCCTGGCGCTCGAGCTCCTCGAACCTCTCCTCGGTCAGGGCCAGCGATACCGAGCCGTTCTGGCGAAAGCCGGTGGCAAGGCCGGTCTCGGCCTCGAGTTTGGAGTAGAGGTCGGCCGTGTACTTGGCGAGCAGCGTCAAGGTCAGCGTGGCGCGGAGCTGGCCGATCAGGCCGGCGGCGTGCCAGGTGGTGCCCGAGGTCAGCCGCTTGCGCTCGATGAGCACGACGTCGGTCCATCCGAGCTTGGCGAGATGATAGGCGACCGAGCAGCCGACGACGCCCCCGCCGATGATGACGGCTCGGGCCTGGCGCGGCAGCTCGGTCATGGCGCATCCTCGTTGCGGCACTGGGGGCGAAAGCGTCCACCGGCCCATGTGCGATTGCAAGTGCGGCTCATCTATGGAGATCATAGACGAACCAGATGCCCGATGCGGAGCGAGGACATCAGATGCCGGAACCGACGCACACGATCTCGGTCATTACCGATGAGGTCTCGCCGCGGCTCGAGGAGGGTCTTGCCTTCGCGCTCGAGGAGGGCTTGTCGGTCGTGGATGTGCGCTCGGCGGGCGGTGTGAACTTCCTCTCGCTCGATCAGGCCGCGCAAAAGGCCGCCGCACGCCAGATCAGGGATGCGGGTCTGAAGGTCGGGTGTTTCGCAACGCCGCTGCTCAAGTGGTCACCGCCCGGCAAGACTGCGAGGACGAAGGGGGATCAGTTCGGATTCGACGCACAAGGCCGCTCCAACGAGGAGCTGTACCGCGACGCGTTCGAGACTGCGGCAATTTTTGGCACGCGCAATGTGCGCGTTTTCACCTTCCTTACCTACGACGGCTTCGAGCCTCGGGATCTGGAGAAGGAGCTGAGCCAGCTGCTGCGGCTGGCGGAGCGCTACGATGCCGTTGTGCACGTCGAGAACGAGCCGGTCTGCAACATCGACAGCGTGTCGAGCCTGGTCGAGCTGGTGCGGGCCTGGGCGCACCCGCGGCTGCGGGCCTTGCTCGATATCGGCAACGCCTGGGGGGCGGGCAAGCCGCCGACCGAGGCGGACCTCATAGCGGTGATGCCCTACGTATCGCTGATGCATTTCAAGGACTACAGCGTCAAGGCGCGTCGCACCGTGCCGATGGGAGAGGGCGACGTTCCCTATGCGGCGTTGCTGCGCACGTGCCTGAAGGCAACGAAGGGCCGCGCGCTGACGTTGACGGTCGAGACGCATGTGCCGTCCGATCCGGTCCGGGCGACGCGGGCGTCGCTGGCCGGGCTGCGCGCCTGCCTTGCCACCGCACTCGCCTCGGACGGGGAAGGATAGAGAACCCAGGCCCCCAGCGGCGAGGTGGCGGTAGACGGCCCGCGCCGTGGCCGTTAATGGTGCGCGCGGACCAAGCGGCGGCAAGGGAACCAGGCATGGCTAACGCAGCGGACAGAACGGGACCGGCCGGCGCACCGGGGGCTTCGCACAAGGACATGGCCAATGCCATCCGGGCGCTCGCCATGGATGCGGTCGAGAAGGCGAAGTCGGGACACCCCGGGATGCCCATGGGCATGGCCGACGTGGCGACGGTGCTGTTCACCCGCTTCCTGAAGTTCGACGCGTCCGCCCCGGACTGGCTCGACCGCGACCGCTTCGTGCTGTCGGCCGGCCATGGATCGATGCTGCTCTATTCCCTCCTGTATCTCACCGGCTATCCCGGCATGACGATCGAGGAGCTGAAGAATTTCCGCCAGCTCGGCTCCAGGACCGCCGGCCATCCCGAGCACGGTCACGCCGCGGGGATCGAGACGACCACCGGACCGCTCGGCCAAGGCATCGGCAACGCGGTCGGCATGGCGCTGGCGGAGCGGCTGCTCAACGCGCGGCACGGCACCGGCATCGTCGATCACTACACGTATTGCATCTGTGGTGACGGCGACCTGATGGAGGGCATCAGCCACGAGGCAATCTCGTTGGCCGGCCACCTCGGTCTCGGCAAGCTGATCGTGCTGTACGACAACAACTCCATCTCCATCGACGGACCGACCGCGCTTGCGGTCAACGACGACCAGGTGGCGCGCTTCAAGGCCTGCGGATGGCACGCCGTGAACGTGGACGGGCACGACGTCGAAGCCGTGGCGAAGGCGATCGATACGGCCAGGAAGCAGTCGGACCGGCCATGGCTGATCGCCTGCAAGACCATCATCGGCTACGGCGCGCCCAAGAAGCAGGGCACGGCGTCCACGCACGGCGAGCCGCTCGGCGCCGAGGAGATCAAGGGCGCACGCGAGAAGCTCGGCTGGAGCAGCCCGCCGTTCGAGGTCCCGGGCCCCGTGCTCGAGGCCTGGCGGTCGGTCGGCGCGCGCGGCAGGGCCGAGCACGAGGCCTGGAGGCAGCGCTTCGCCAAGCTCGACGGCAGCACGCGCGCGCTGCTGCAGGATCCGCTCAACGCCGACGTGGCGAAAGCCATGGCAGGCGCCATCTCTGCCGCAAAGCGCGCCTTTGCCGCGGACGCAACCAAGCGCGCGACGCGCGTGTGGTCGCAGCTGACGCTCGAGCATCTCGTGCCTGCGGTTCCCGGCCTGATCGGTGGCTCGGCAGACCTGACCCCGTCCAACGGCACGCGCACGAAGCACCACACCGCGATCAAGCCCGGGGAGTTCGGCGGCAACTATATCCACTACGGCGTGCGCGAGCACGGCATGGCTGCGGCCATGAACGGGCTCGCCCTGCATGGCGGCATCATTCCGTATGGGGCGACGTTCCTCGTCTTCACCGACTATTGCCGGCCATCGATCCGCCTGTCCGCGCTGATGCAGCAGCGCGTCATCTACGTGATGACGCATGACAGCATCGGGCTCGGCGAGGACGGGCCGACGCACCAGCCGATCGAGCACCTATCAGCGCTGCGGGCAATCCCGCGCTTGCATCTCTTCCGGCCGGCGGACGGCGTGGAGACGGCCGAGTGCTGGGAGCTGGCGCTCAAGGCGGCGGATCATCCCTCGATCCTGGCGCTGACGCGCCAGGCGGTGCCGAACCTGCGTACGACGCACGTCGATGAGAACCTGTGCGCCAAGGGCGGCTACGTCTTGCGCGAGGCATCGGGCAAGCGCGACGTGACGCTCCTTGCTACCGGCTCGGAGGTGGGCCTCGCCGTGGCGGCTGCGGATACGCTCGCCAAGGACGGCGTTGCGGCGGCGATCGTGTCGCTCCCGAGCTTCGAGCTGTTCCGCGCGCAGTCCGACGCCTACCGGGAGCAAGTGCTCGGCACGGTGCCCCGCGTCGGCATCGAGGCCGGCGTGCGCCAGAGCTGGGATCAGTGGCTGCGCCCGGGCGATGCCTTCGTCGGTCTGTCGGACTTTGGCGCTTCCGCGCCGGGGCCCAAGGTGTTCGAGCATTTCGGCCTCACGCCCGAAGTTGTCGTGACAGCAGCCAAGAAGCTCGCCAAGAGGTAGCCGAGAAGCAGGCCATGAAACTCGAGAAGCTGAAGAGCATTGCGGACGCGGACGTGAAGGGCAAGCGCGTGCTGGTACGCGCCGACCTCAATGTGCCGGTGAAGGATGGCAAGGTCACCGACGCGACGCGGCTCGAACGGCTGGTGCCGGGGCTGCGCGATCTGGCCGAGCGTGGCGCGAAGGTGATCGTCATGTCGCACTTCGGACGGCCCAAGGGCGGGCCCGCGCCGGAGTTTTCGCTGAAGCCGGTCGCGGACCGGCTCGCAGGCCTGATCGGCAGACCGATTGCGTTCGGGCCCGATTGCATCGGCGCGCCTGCGGCGAGCACGATCACGTCGCTCGCCGATGGCGGAATCGCGGTGCTGGAGAACCTGCGCTTCCACAAGGGCGAGGAGAAGAACGACGCAGGCTTCGCAGCCGAGCTCGCCAAGCTCGGCGATATCTACGTCGACGACGCATTCTCCTCGGCGCACCGCGCGCACGCCTCGACCGAGGCGGTGACGCACCTTCTTCCCTCCTACGCAGGGCCGCTGCTGCTCGAGGAGGTGCGCGCGCTGACCATTGCCCTCGAGGACCCCAAGCGCCCGACGGCGGCGGTGGTGGGCGGCGCCAAGGTCTCGACCAAGATCCCGGTGCTGAAGAACCTCGTCGCCAAGGTGGACAAGCTGATCATCGGCGGCGGCATGGCCAACACGTTCTTTCTGGCCCAGGGTGTGGAGATCGGCAAGTCGCTGGCCGAGCCCGATCTCGCCAAGACGGCGCTCGAGATCATGCACGCCGCCAAGGAGCGCAGCTGCGAGGTGATCCTGCCGCACGACGTGGTGGTGGCGGCCAAGTTCGAGGCCGGCTCGCCCTCGCGCGTGTGCCGGGCGCTCGAGACGCCGGCCGATCAGATGATCCTCGACGTCGGTCCGGAGACGGTTCGGCATTATTCCGGCGTGCTGGGCCGCTGCCACACGCTGCTGTGGAACGGGCCGCTCGGCGCGTTCGAGGTGGTGCCGTTCGGCGAGGGGACGTTTGCGGTTGCGCGCGAGGCTGCAAAGCTGACCAAGGCGGGCAAGCTCGTCTCGGTTGCCGGCGGCGGTGATACGGTGGCAGCGCTCAATGCCGCCGGAGTGACTGAGCAGTTCACCTATGTCTCGACCGCGGGCGGCGCGTTCCTGGAATGGCTCGAAGGCCGCGAGCTGCCGGGGATTGCCGCGCTCGCAAGGGCGAGCCAGTAGCGGTGGCGACGTCCGCCCCGAGCCTTCCCGATGCCGTCGTGTTCGATCTCGACGGGACGCTGGTCGACAGCGTCGAGGACATTGCGACCGCGCTCGGCCATACGCTTGCTGCCGCGGGGCTGCTGCCGTTCGACGCTGCGACCGTCAAGACGATGGTGGGCGGCGGGTCGCGACGGCTGATCGAGCGTGCGCTGGCGGCACGCGGCGAGGCGGCGGCCTCTGACCGGATCGACGCGCTCACCGCCGACTTCGAGCGCCATTATGTGGCGGCGCCGTGCGAGCGTACGCGCATCTTTCCCGGCGCCGTCGCGCTGCTGGCGGAGCTGGCCTCGCACCGCGTGAATCTCGGGCTGTGCACCAACAAGGCCGGAGCGGTGACGCACCGGATGCTTGCCCTGCTGGAGCTGGACCGGTTCTTCCCAGTCGTCGTGACCGGCTCGGATGGCCTGGCCAAGAAGCCCGATCCGGCCATGCTGACGGCAACGCTGGCGCGGCTGGGTGCGCAACCCGGGCGGAGCGTGATGCTCGGAGACAGCGCCGCCGATGTCGGCACCGCCAGGGGCGCGGGTTGCCCGGTGCTGCTCGTCAGCTTCGGCTACTCGGCGAAACCTGCGCGCGAGCTGGGCGCGGACGCTGTGATCGACGATTTTGCCGAGGCCGTGCCGGCGCTTGGGCGACTGGTTCGCGCGGCCGGATCGAAGTAAATGAGCGGGATTGCCTTGTGGCCGGAGCGGACACAACATATCCTTGATTTGCGGGGAAATATTGGATGCTGCTCGCCGCATTGGCGGCAGAGAGGCATGCGGCGGAGGCGTCCTGTGGATGGCAAGAAACTGCGGCCGGCCGCGGCGCTGGCACTGGGCTTGACGGTGCTGGCCGGAGCTGGCTTCGGTCACGCCGCCGACACCACGGAGCGTGAGCTCGAGAAATACCGCAGCATGCTGAAGGACGACCCCTGGTCCAACCCGGCGATGCTCGACGTGGACCGGGGCGCAGAGCTGTGGAAGACGCCCCGCGGGCCCAAGAACGTGACCCTCGAGCAGTGTGACCTCGGCAAGGGGCCTGGCGTCGTGGACGGGGCATTCGCCGAGCTGCCGCGCTACTTCGCCGACGCAGGCCGGGTCATGGACGTCGAGGCGCGCCTCATGTGGTGCATGGAGAAGCTGCAGGGGTTCGCGCACGCCGATCTGGTCAAGCGGCCGCATCCCGCGGGCGGGCAGCCCGTGAAGGAGCTGGGCGCCATCGCGACCTGGGTCGCCAGCAAGTCGAGCGGCATGAAGTTCCGGGCCAAGCTCGACGGCCCGAAGGAGAAGGAGGCGGTCGCTCTCGGCGAGGCGCTCTTCTTCCGCCGCACGGGCCCGATGGATTTTGCCTGCGCCACATGCCACGGCGACTCCGGCAAGAGGATCAGATTGCAGCCACTGCCTTACCTCTCGCGCCCCGACGAGGCGCGGCAGGTGGTGGGCCAATGGCCTGCGTATCGTGTTTCGACGACGAACGTCATGACGATGCAGCACCGCATCTACGACTGTTTCTGGCAGATGCGGCTGCCGCAGGTCGAGCTCGGCTCGGAAGTGCCGGTGGCGCTGATCAGCTACCTCATCAAGACGGCCGAGGGCGGCGAGATCCAGGCACCCGGGCTGAAGCGCTAGGGAGGCGGAGCCATGAGACGCATGCTTGCCTTCCTTGCGCTCGTTGCCGTTGCGCCGGCCGGCGTCGCGCTTGCACAGCAGTCTACGGCGGTGTCGCCGGCACGCATGGACGCCGCAATCAAGGCAAGCTGGCCCAATCTGCCCGCCGAGTGGCAGGCGCGGCTGGTGCCGGACGAGACGTTGCAGGCCTGCAGCGCGCACCATAACAATCCTCCCGCGGCGATAGCGACCGCGATCCAGCAGCGCGAGAGGGCGCGTATCGAGTATCCCGCGGACGGCAAGCTGATGGGGGACTGGAAGAAGGGCGAGGCGATCGCGCAAAACGGCTATGGCTTGCGCTTCACCGACTATCCGGTGACGCGCGCAAACGGCGGCAACTGCTACGCCTGCCATCAGCTCGATCCGAAGGAGCTGAGCTACGGCACGGTCGCACCGAGCCTGCTGGGCTATGGCAAGAGCCGCAAGTTTGCCGAGAGCGAGATCAGGGCGACCTACGACAGAATCTACAACTCGCAGGCCATCCTGCCGTGCTCGAACATGCCGCGCTTCGGCAGCAACAAGGTCCTCACGATCGACCAGATCAAGGACCTCGTCGCCCTTCTCATGTCGCCAGACAGTCCCGTGAACAAGTAGGGCAGAACAGGCGCCAAGCGCACGCTCGATCAGCAATCAGCTCGGTGAACTTATGCTCTCGCGCCGCGATGTCCTGCAGATTGCCCTGGCGACTGCTGCCATCGGCCTGCCCGGGCGCGCCGGCGCGCAGGATCTGGCGCGCACAGTCCGCCAGGAGGATCTCCTGCGCTTCCGATCGAAGGGGCAGGCGACGCTCCTGCACTTTGCCGATCTGCACGCCCAGCTCGAGCCGATCTACTACCGCGAGCCCTCGATCAATCTCGGCGTCGGCGATGTCAACGGCCTGCCGCCGCATCTGACGGACCGCGAGCTCCTGGCGCGATACGGCATCGATCCCGGCTCCTGGCGCGCCTACATGCTGTCGTCGGCTGACTTCGAGCCGCTGGCTCGCCACTACGGCCGCGTCGGCGGTGTCGATCGGCTGGCGACGTTGATCAAGGCCATTCGCGGCGAGCGCGGAAGCGAGCGCACGCTCGTGATCGATGGCGGCGACACGCTGCAGGGCTCCTTCACGGCGCTCGACACCAAGGGCGGCGACATGGTTCGCGTGGTCGAGGCGCTCGGGGTCGATGTCACCACCGGACACTGGGAGTTCACGCTGGGCGCGCAACGCGTGAGCGAGCTGTTCGGCGACCAGGAGCGGGCGGGAACCGCACGCGTGCAGTTCCTGGCCGGCAACGTCGCGGACAACGAGTTCGATGAGCCGGTCTTCAAGGCCTGGCGCATCTACGAGAAGGGCGGGTTGCGCATCGGCGTGATCGGCCAGGCGTTCCCCTACACGGCCATCTCCAATCCGCGCTGGATGGTGCCCAAGTGGTCGTTCGGTATTCGCGAGGACGATGTGCGCCGGCACGTTGCGGCCGTGCGGGCCGCCGGTGCCGATCTCGTCGTGCTGAACTCGCACAACGGCTTCGACGTCGATCGCAAGCTTGCGGCCCGCGTCGAAGGCATCGACGTGATCTTTACCGCGCACACCCATGACGCGTTGCCGGCTCCCGTGCCGGTCGGCCGCACGCTCCTCATTGCCTCGGGCTCGCACGGCAAGTTCTTGTCGCGGCTCGATGTTGAGGTGCGGGACCGGCGTATTGCCGATTACAGCTACGCCTTGATCCCGGTGCTGTCGGAGGCGATCGCGCGCGACCCGGACATGGCGGCTCTGATCGCTGCGATCCGTGCGCCGCACGAGGCGATGCTCGCGACGGAGCTGGCGCGGACCGAGATCCTGCTTTACCGGCGCGGCAATTTCGCCGGCACGCTCGACGACCTCATCTGCGATGCGCTGATGGAGCAGCGCGACGCGGAGATCAGTCTGTCGCCAGGCTTCCGCTGGGGCGCCACACTCGTGCCAGGCCAGTCCATCACCTGGGATGACGTCTACAATGCCACGGCCATCACCTACCCGGCCGCCTATCGCATGCAGATCACCGGAGAGCGGCTGAAGGTCATCCTGGAGGCTGTCGCCGACAACCTGTTCAATCCGGATCCGTATCTGCAGCAGGGTGGCGATATGGTGCGGGCCGGCGGGCTCGGCTTCACGATCAATGTCGACGCGCATGCGGGAAGCCGCATCTCCAACATGACCCTGCTCAAGACCGGTGAGCCGATCGAGGCCGCGCGCGCGTACGTCGTCGCCGGCTGGGGGTCCGTCAACGAGGGCACGCAAGGCCCCCCGATCTGGGACCTCGTCGCACAGCATCTGCAGCGACGTCGGATCATTGATGCAGTGCGAAGTGCGCCCATCAAGGTCGTGCGCGGGGCCAGCTGACGCATCCGTGTATTGCACGTGTAGTGGTGGGCCGCTTTAACTCAGTGCCAGTCGTCTTCGGCCTCCTAGGCCGAACAGGAGGTTAAGAGCGAAATTGCCCGACGCCCACATCTACTTCGGCGTGGCGCTTGCCGGACTCGTGAGCTTTCTGTCTCCCTGCGTGCTGCCCCTGGTTCTGCCCTATCTCGGATACCTCGGCGGCACGACCATCGAGCAGATAACGGAGGAGCGCGGCATCACCCACAGAACCTCGCTCCGCGTTGTTTTGGCTTCGGTCTGCTTCGTGCTCGGCTTCACAACCGTGTTTGTCGGACTGGGCGCCGGCGCGTCGATGTTCGGGCAGCTCATCCGGATCTACAAGACGCAGCTCTCGATTGCGGCCGGCATCGTCATCATCCTTTTCGGACTGCATTTTCTCGGTCTCCTGCGCATCCCGATCCTCTATCGCGAGGCCCGCTACCACGCGAGGGTCGAGGGGGCGACGTTTCTCGGCGCCTACGTGATCGGGCTTGCCTTTGCGTTCGGCTGGACCCCTTGCATCGGCCCGATCCTGGCAACCGTCCTGGCGCTGGCGGCCAACGAGGCGAGCCTTCGTACGGGCGTCAGCCTGCTGCTCGTCTATTCGCTCGGCCTCGGCATTCCATTCGTCCTCGCCGCGGTTGCCGTGCGCCCATTCATGACGTTCATGCAGCGCTTCCGCGTGCATCTCAGCCGGGTCGAGAAGGTCATGGGCGCTCTGCTCGTGGTGACCGGGGTGATGTTCCTGACGGGCTCGATGAACTTCATCGGTCAATGGCTGATCGAGAACGTGCCGATCCTGTCGCAGGTCGAGGAGATGACGACCTCGAAGACCCTGCCGACAGAGATCATGAAGCACGGCGCGGGCCAATAGGTTATATCTGGAGCCAATCACGCTCCCTCGCACGACCACCGCCATGCCGCCTGCCGTCGCCCGAGTTCCCATCGCGCTCACCATCGCCGGCTCCGACAGCTCCGGCGGCGCCGGCATTCAAGCCGATCTCAAGACATTCTCGGCTTTCGGCGTCTATGGCGCGTCGGTGCTGACGGCGCTGACGGCGCAGAACACGCATGGCGTGCAGGGCGTCGAGCCGGTGCGGCCGCAGTTCGTCGCAGCGCAGATCGATTCCGTGCTGGCGGATCTCGAGGTCGGCGCCATCAAGACGGGAATGCTGGCCAACGCCCAGATCGTCTCGGCCGTCGCGGAGCGGCTCTCGAGGACGGCGCGACTGCCGCTCGTGGTCGATCCGGTGATGGTGGCGACGAGTGGCCACACGCTGCTTGCTGCGGACGCGGTCGCGGCGCTCACGACCGAGCTGTTGCCGCTGGCGATGCTGGTGACGCCGAACATTCCGGAGGCGGCGGCGCTGCTCGGCGCGCAAGCCGCGAGGACCGAGGATGACATGATCGCCCAAGCCAAGGCGCTCGCACGTTTCGGCAGCCGCGCGGTGCTGGTGAAGGGCGGACACGGCGAGGGGTCGGAGGCCATCGACATCCTGTGCGACGGCGGACGCATCATTCGCTTGGCGGGGCCGCGCATCGCGACCAGCAACACGCATGGCACCGGCTGCACGCTGTCGGCTGCGATTACCGCGCTCCTCGCCGGTGGAGCCGGCCTCGAGGAGGCGGTGCGGCGAGCCAAGCACTACGTCTCGGCCGCCCTTGCCGCCGGCAGCGGGCTCCAGATCGGCGGAGGAAACGGACCCGTCGACCATCTCTACGCACTGCGCCGCAATCCGCCGCCGGCTTGAGCTGCCAACACGGCTCTGCCCACGCCGTCCGGCTCGCTCGCGCATGCACCGTGGCGAGCTCGATCGGGGGAAAGTCTTGTGCGGCCGCACGTTGCAACTGACGCATCAGCCGCGCATTGGAACGGCTTGATATCTCGTGCAGATCGGTTGGACGAGAAATGTGCCGCGGGCTCGCTCGCCTTGCGCGGTTTGCCAATGTGGCAAATGCAACACGGGCGGCTGAATGTTGCGGCCGACCCATTGCGTACGGCGTGCATTTGCGGAGAATGCCAGCGTGGCTCCGGGGGAGCCTGTCAAGGCCGCGAAACCGGGTGGCCGCTGAGTCTGGGGGAGAGGCTGCACAGCGGCAACGTACCTCGGGTTTCGCTGGGGGAGAGCGTGGACGCACTGCCCTGGGGCGGTGTCCGCAAGCTCTGCAGGGAACCGGTCCGGCGCGCGCAGCCGGGCCGGTTTCTTTTGCCGGCCGATCGCATTTGCCGCACGCCAATGATGATCATCTCACTGGTTATGTTGCGTGCCGGGCACAACGCGCATTCGATCCGCAGCTGTGAGTGGCTGACTCGCAGACTGCAAGATTGCTGTGTGACACACTGGTTGCCTAATGTGCATTTCTGCGCCGACGTGCCGACTTGCCTGGCGTCGGCGAAGTTCGGGGGCGTCGAGGGTCCCTTGAGTTGAGAGTTGCGTTGAGGGGGGCCTATGAGCAGTCAGCCGGATGTGTGGCGTAAGGCTTCGGCAGCGATCGCGACGGTCACCGCGCTTGCAGCCTCGAGCACAGGTGTCGAGGCAGGCGGCTTTGCGGTGCCCGAGCAATCGGCCGTGTTCCAGGGCTCGTCGTTCGCCGGGAACGCGGCCGGCGGCGCGCTGAGCTCGATGTTCTGGAATCCCGCGGCCGTCGGTCAGTTCGACGGCATCAACACCGAGTCGGCCTACTCCCTGATCATTCCCGAGACCGAGGTCACCGCGCTGCCCGGCTCCACGCTGCTGTTCGGGGGAGCGCCGGCCAACGGCGGCAATATCGCCAAGGACGCAGTCGTCCCCTCGAGCTACGTGAGCTACCAGCTGAGCCGCGACCTGGTGTTCGGCCTCAGCATCAACGCGCCATTCGGCCTGACCACCGAGCCTGAGAATCGATTCTGGGCCGGCCAGACGCAGGCGCGCACGTCCAAGATCGAGACCTACAATTTCCAGCCGGTGCTGGCGTATCGCATTGCTCCCTCGCTGATCGTGGCGGCCGGTTTGCAGATCGAGCGCTTCGAGGCGACGCTGAAGAATGCGACCGGTGGATCGCCCCTCTCGCCCAATGCGGTCGCGTCCGCCGAAGACACCGCGCTCGGATTCACCGCGGGCGTCCTGTGGCAGCCGACGCTCGCAACGAGCGTGGGCCTGGGCTTCCGTTCGTCGATCGACCACAACCTCGATGGAACGTTGAAGGTCGTCGGCACGCCGCTCGGCGCAAGCATCGAGGCGGGCATCCAGACCCCGGAGACTGTCACGCTGAGCCTGCGTCAGGCGCTGACGCCGCAGTTGACGGGCCTGGCGTCGGTCGAGTGGTCGAACTGGAGCCGCCTCAAGAGCCTCGACATCGTTTGCACGTCGGTGCAACCGGCCCTCGGTTGCTTCACCCCCGGTTCGACCGCCCGCTCGCTCGCGCTCGGCTGGCATGACGGATGGTTCGTCTCCGCTGGCCTCGAATACGCGATGAACCCGGCGCTGACGCTGCGCACCGGCGTCGCCTGGGAGCAATCCCCGATCCAGGATCCGGACGAGCGCACCGTGCGCCTGCCGGATGCCGACCGCATCTGGGCCAGCATCGGCGCCAGCTACCGCTGGAGCAGGAACATCACGCTCGACGTCGCCTACAGCCACATCTTTGTCGACGACGCCACGATCGATCGCACGGAATCGGGCGTGCGCCTCGTCGCGGACGCGAACTCGCAGATCGACATTCTGTCCGTGGGTTTGCGGATCAAGCTGGGCGACGAGCCGACGCCGCTGAAGTAGGCGCGGGCGTCCCCGCGGCCCGGGTCCTTGACGGCGCGAGGCGCTCGAGCGCTGGCTCGCGCCGGCATCCCTTGCACTTGACGGCGGCCGGCCCTGGGGTGTTGTTGTGCCACCCAAGCGCCCCGAAGCCGGAGCCCACCGATGCAGCCTCGCCTTCCCACGTTCGCCGACATTGTCGCCGCGCACGCCCGCCTCGAGCCGCATCTCGTCGCTACGCCGCTCATCGAGCATCCCGCGCTCAACGCGCGCACCCAGGGGCGCGTGCTGCTCAAGTGCGAGAATTTGCAGCGCGTGGGTGCGTTCAAGTTCCGCGGCGCCTACAACAAGATCGCGCAGGTGGACCGGGCGCGGTTTCCCGGCGGCGTCGTGGCGTGCTCGTCTGGCAATCACGCGCAGGGTGTCGCCGCGGCGGCGAGCCTGCTCAACATGCGCTCGGCCATCGTCATGCCTTCGGATGCGCCCGAGCTCAAGATCGCGCGCACGCGCGCCTTCGGCGGCGAGGTGATCGGCTACGACCGCGAGCGGGAGGACCGCGACGCCATCGCGCGGCGCATCTGCGAGGAGCGCAAGGCCGCCTACGTCCATCCGTATGACGACCCGGATGTCATGGCCGGACAGGGAACCACGGGCCTCGAGATCATGCAGCAGGCGGACGCCATTGGCGCCGTGCCCGATGCCGTCCTGGTGTGTGCCTCCGGAGGCGGGCTGGTGGGCGGCATCGCCGTGGCGGTGAAGGAGCGCAATCCGGCGACCGAGGTCTACAGCGTCGAGCCGGAGGGATTCGACGACCTGGCGCGCTCGCTCGCGAGCGGAAAGCGCGAGCGCAACGAGCGCCTCTCGGGCTCGCTGTGTGATGCGCTGCTCATGCCGACGCCCGGCGAGATTCCGTTCGAGGTGGCCAAGCGCCTGCTCGAGGGCGGCCTGGCGGTGAGCGATCAGGAGGCCTGCGCCGCCGTGCGCTTCGCGTTCGAGGAGCTGAAGCTGGTGCTGGAGCCCGGCGGCGCGGTGGCTCTGGCAGCCGTGCTCTCAGGTCGCCTGCCGGTGCGCGGGCGCACGATCGCGGTGGTGCTGTCGGGCGGCAACGTCGATCCGCGCATCTTCGCCGACATCATCTGCGGGCGCTGAGCCCGACCCCTCCCCTCCAATTCCGTCATCCCGGCGCTGCTCGTGCGTGAAACGCACGAGCAGGAATCGGCCGGGATCCAGATGCGCATCACCTTGCGTTGCGTCGGCAGTGTGAACCGCAAGCCGCGCCCACCCTCAGCCGTCATCCTGGCCAAGTGAGCGCGCTGCGCGAACGCGAGCCGGGATCCAGGCTCAGGTCTGCCGCGTCTTCGACCGAGTCTTTGCGCTGGATCCCGCATCGGCGCTCGGCCCGTATGGGCCTCGCTGGTGCGGGATGACGGAACGGGAGAGGCATTCGGCCCCAGCCGCAACGCTTGCTCAATCGCACGCGGAAAGACCCCGGGTCATTCGCGCCAAGGCGCGATGGCCGGGGACCAAAGATTTGAGGGTTGCGGGAGTATCGGCGGCGCAAGCACCACCACCCTCCTCTTGCGGTCCGGAAAGCCGCGCCGCAAGCAAGTCTTGAGACTTGCGATGCATCCCTCCTTTTGCGCTCCCGGAAGCCGCGCTGCAAGCAAGACTCGAGACTTGCGATGCACCCCTTCCTCTTGCGATCCCGGAAGCCGCGCTCCGAGCGCGGCTATCCGGGATCTTCCCCGCCCGACCCGACCTCTACCTCACCACGCGCATCCGCCCCGCGCGGGCCGCGCGACTAGCCGATGACCTTGCGCACGATATGGGAGCGGTTCTTCGTGTAGGGACGCACCTCGGTTGCCCAGCGGCCCTTCTCGCCGGCTTCCGCCCACGCCTTGCTCAGCAGGACGTCCGGGCTTTCCAGCTCGTACATCGCCACGTAGGTGGGATGTCCCTCGCCGGTCAGTGCGCGCTTTTCCCCGGCAAGCACGAACGCGGCCGGCTCGGTCTTGAATCGGGTCGCGCCCAGCACGCCCGGAACCTTCGAGAGGTAGGGCACATGCTCGGTGTCGTAGACCTCGTTGAACAGGGCCTCCTTCTCGGGTGCCACGTCCATGCTGACAATGAAGACGTAGCGCGACTTGATCGGCATCTTGATCCTCCGGATGGGTCGGAACGATTTTGGGGTCGCCACGAAGCCGAAGCGTCCCGGCGCGGACTGTAGCACCTGTTTCAGCGCGCCGCCGTCGGAAGTTGGCAGCAACGACTTTGACGCCGGCTGCCGCAGATGCAACGATCCGGCAGTTGCGCAGCCGACCGGTTTCGACCCTTGCAAGGAGGCCTGCATGCGGAACGAGCGTTTCGCCACCGGGCTCGGTGCACTGCTGGTGCTTGCGGCGTCGACGCTCCCGGCGCTGGCGCAGTCGGAGACGAAGACCGCCGACGATCTCGTCTCCGCGGTCGTGCAGATCAAGACCTTCATCAATCCCGACGGCCGCACCGTGGAGAACCTCGGGCGCGAGCGCGAGGGCACGGGTATCGTCATCGACAGCAACGGCCTCGTTCTGACCATCGGCTATTTGATGGTGGAGGCACATGCCGCCGAGATCGTCACGAGCGAGGGCCGCACGGTGGGCGCCGACGTCGTCGGCTACGACTACGACACCGGCTTCGGCCTGCTGCGGGCCAGCTCACCGCTCAAGGTGCCGCCGATGCAGCTCGGCAGGTCGGCGAGCGTGAAGGAGGGAGACCGGCTGCTCGTGGCCGGGTTCGGCGGGCTCGACATGTTGGGCGCGACGCTCGTCGTCTCCAAGCGCGAGTTCGCCGGCTACTGGGAGTATCTGCTGGAGGAGGCGATCTTCACCTCGCCGCCGCATCCGCGCTGGAGCGGGGCAGCGCTGATCAACCGCGAGGGCAAGCTGGTCGGCGTCGGCTCGCTGATCGTCAATGATGCCACGGGAAAAGGCGAGGGCGTGCCCGGCAACATGTTCGTGCCGATCGACGAGCTGCCGCCGATCCTGGCGGAGATGATCGCAGGCGGACGCGTCACGCGCCGGCCGAAGCCGTGGCTCGGATTGACCACCGACGACATCGGCGGCCGCCTGGTCGTGCGGCGCGTGACCTCGCGAGGGCCAGCGGAGAAGGGCGGCATTCGGGCGGGCGACACCATTGTGGGCGTAGGCGGCGAACGCCCGCGCAGCCTCGGCGACTTCTACCGCAAGCTCTGGTCGCAGGGCGATGCCGGGGTGACGATCCCGCTCGATATCGAGCGCGGCGGCGGAAGACAGCGCATCGAGCTCAAGTCCGTGAACCGGCTCGAGCACCTGAAGCTCAATTCGACGTTCTGAAGCACCAGAAACTGCAGGGGGAAGGAAATGGAAAAGGCCCTGTCCGGCATCCGCATCATCGACATGACGCACAACCAGGCGGGGCCCGCCTGTGCGCAGATCCTGGGCTTTCTCGGCGCCGAGGTGGTCAAGCTCGAGGACCCGAAGGGCGGCGACGTGGCGCGCCGGCAGAACAACGATGGACTGTTCTTCTTCGTGCTCAACGCCAACAAGCAGAGCTTGACGCTGAACTTGAAGACGGACGCCGGCAAGGAGCTGTTCAAGGAGGTGATCGCGAAGTCGGATGTGCTCTTGGAGAACTTCGGGCCCGGCGCACTCGACCGGCTCGGGCTCGGCTGGGGCGCCCTTTCCAAGATCAATCCGCGTCTGATCTATGCCACGATCAAGGGCTTCGGCACGTACGGGCCCTACAGCACCTACAAGGCCTTCGAGCCGATCGCGCAGGCTATGGGCGGCGCCATGTGCATCACGGGATTTCCCGAGAACCCGCCGACCTACAACTGGCCCGCGATCGGCGACTCCGGCACCGGCATGCATATGGCGATCGGCATTCTGGCGGCGCTGCAGCAGCGGCATGCGACGGGACGCGGCCAGCATGTCGAGGTGTCGATGCAGGAGGCTGTGCTCAACCTGATCCGCATCAGCCTGCGCGACCACCAGCGCTACGGCGAGGTGTTACCGCGCACCGGCAATCAGCTCGGGCGCAACGTGCCGGGCACGACATATCCGTGCGCGCCGGGCGGCCCGAACGACTACGTCTACATTTATGCCCAGCCACAGATGTGGCCGGCGCTGCTCGGCGTGATGGGGAGGCCGGAGCTCGCCGATGACCCGCGTTTCAAGACCCCGGCTGCGCGCTGGGAGAACCGTGTCGCGCTCGATGCCATTGTCGGAGAATGGACGCGCCAGCGCGGCAAGCACGAGGTCATGCGCCTGATGGGCGAGGCCGGGGTGCCGTGCGGCGCCTGCCAGGATACGAGCGAGGTGCTGCGCGATCCGCATCTGGTCGCGCGCGACATGATCATCGATCTGGAGGATCCGGCGAGCGGGCGCACCTACAAGACGGTCGGGTGTCCTGTGAAGCTGTCGGACTCGCCGGCGGAGGTGAGCCGGCCGCCTCGGCTCGGCGAGCACACCGAGACGCTGCTGGCAAAGCTGTGCGGCATGGGCCCGGAGGACGTGAAGCGGCTGCGCGAGGCAGGCGTGGTGTAGCGGGCGGGGCTCAGCCGGCGCAGGCGCCGGCTTCTCTGGCACAGGCGCGTCAGGTGACGGCGATGTCGAGCCAGCCGAACGCGGTGGTGCGTGCTCGATCGCCGGGCCGCAGCAGCACCGTCGTGGTGGCCGACTCCACGATGGCAGGCCCATCGATGACCTGCTCCGCGGCGAGCGCATCGAAGTCGTACACCGGCGCCTCGATCCATTGCCCGAGGTGAATGCGGCGGTGGCCGCGCGCGCCGGCCGGCGGACGCTCGGGCAAGCGTGGCTCGTGCGGCAGCGCCGGCAGCTCGCCGACGACGGCGATGCGGGCGTTGACGAGCACCGCTTCCTGATCGGGCAGGCTGTAGGTGTAGAGCGCTTCGTGGCGCGCATGGAATGCGTCCGACATGCGGCGGATGAGATCGGGGCTGTCGAGATCGATGTCGTCGAACGGCACGTTCACCTCGAAGATCTGCTCGCCGTAGCGCATGTCGGCCGAGCGGTGCACGTGGACGGGACCGGTGTGCGAGGCTGCAGCCAGCCGCTGGCGGCCCTCGGCTTCCATCTCGCGATAGGCGGCACGCAAATGCTCGGCATCGAGCCGGCTCGCATCATTGATGTGCGTGCGCGCAATCTCGTAGCGCAGATCGCAGGCGAGCATGCCCCAGGCCGAGAGCACGGCGGCAAGGCGCGGCACGATCACGCGCCGCAGATCGAGCTGACGCGCAACATCGGTTACATGCAGGCCGGCGGCGCCACCGAAGGACAGGATGGCGAAGCGCCGAGGATCGACGCCGCGTCGCACCGAGACGAGGCGGATGCCTTCGGCCATGCGTGTGTTGATGACGCGGTGGATGCCCTCGGCGGCGGCCATGCGGCCGATCCGAAGCTCGGCGGCGATGCGGTCCACGGCGGCTTCCGCGGCGCCGCGGTCGAGATGCGAGCGGCCGCCGAGGAAGTTGTCGGGATCGAGGAAGCCCAAGACGAGGTTGGAGTCCGTGACCGTGGCATGCGTGCCGCCGCGGCCGTAGCAGGCGGGTCCCGGCATGGCGCCGGCGCTCTCGGGGCCGACGTGCAGGACGCCACCGGCGTCGACGCGCGCGATCGAGCCCCCGCCGGCGCCGATGCTGGCGATATCGAGGCTCTGCAGCGCCACGCGCTGGCCGGCGAGGCGGCGGTCGGAGGCGATGGCGGCCTCGCCGCCGACCACGAGCGAGATGTCGGTCGAGGTCCCGCCCATGTCGAACGGGATGAGGTCACCGTGGTCCATGAGGCGGGCTGCATAGCGGCTGCCCGCGACGCCGCCGGCGGGGCCCGACAGCACGGCGCCCGCTGCCAGGCGCACCGCATCGGCGATGGTGGCAACGCCGCCGTGCGACTGGATGATGAGGACGGGCCCGGAGAAGCCGGCCTCCTCGAGGCGCGTCGCCAGCCGTGTCAGGTAGCGCTCCAGCGCGGGGCCGACGTAGGCATTGACGATGGTGGTGCAGACGCGGTCGTACTCCTTGATCTGCGGCAGCACCTCGGAGGAGCGGCAGATATAGGCGCCCGGCAGCGCGGCGCGCACGGCCTCGACAGTGGCGCGCTCGTGCGCATCGTCGCGCCAGCTGTGCAGGTAGCAGACGGCTACCGACTCCACCTGTGCGCGGGCGAGGGCCGCGATGGCGGCCTCGAGCGAGGCGCGGTCGAGGGGGATCTCGGTGCGGCCGTCGGGGCGCATGCGCTCGCGCACGCCGAGGCGGCGGTCGCGCGGAACGAGCTGCACCGGCGGCGGCTGGCGCAGGTTATAGCGGTCGTCCTTGAGCCCCTCGCGCATCTCGACGATGTCGCGATGGCCTTCGGTCGTGAGAAGCCCCACCTTCGCGCCTTTGTGCTCGAGCAGCGCGTTGGTGGCGACCGTGGTGCCGTGCACGATGATGTGCGTGCGCGCCAGCATGGTGGCGCGATCGAGCGAGAGCGCCTCGGCCAGGCGGTCGAGGCCGTCCATGACGCCGAGCGACTGGTCGGCGGGCGTGGAGGCGGACTTGGCGAGGGTGACCCGGCCGCGCTCGTCGACCGCAACAAGGTCCGTAAACGTGCCGCCGACGTCGATGCCGATGCGATACATGACGCGATTGCCTCAGCGTGGGGGCGAGACGAAGCCGAGCGCGACATCGCGCGCGCGCTCATCGGCCGTGCGCTCGGCCGGCGGACCCCAGCCGCCGCCACCGCCGGAGTGCGCGTTGAGGACGTCTCCCGGATGCAGCACGATGCCCGTCTCCTTGGTCTTCAGCGGCCGGTCGGGACGGCCTTGCGATTGCAGCCAATAGCTGTGCGGCTTGCCATCGGCCCCGCCGAGCAGGCCGCAGGCGCCATACTTGATGCCGTCGCCGGCAGTGTTGCCGACGGCGGGCTCTGCGGTCTCGATCACCATCTCGAGCTCGGCGCCGGGCCCGCCGCGATGGCGGCCGTCGCCGCCGCTGTCGGGGCGGAACTCATGGCGGCGGAAGAACAGGGGAAAGCGCACCTCGTGCACCTCGATGCTGCCGAACTTGATGCCGCCCGCGGCCTGCCATTCGCCCGCCGCCGGCCAGCCGTCGCCGGCCGAGGAGCCGCCGCCGCCGGGGCGGGCCTGGAACAGGTGCCAGATGAACGGCTTCGCCGTGCGCGGGTCGACACCCTGGATGGCGATGCGGAACCGGCGGCCCCAGCCGGCCATGGCGCGGTCGGGGCAGGCGGGCGCCAGCGCACGCACGATGGCCTCGATGATCTCCTGCCCGCAATGGTTGGTGCACAGCGTGACCGGCGCGCCCGGCTTGGGCCACACAACCGTGCCTTCCTTCAGCTTCACCTTGAGCGGGCGGAACGCACCGTCGTTCTTGGGCGTATCGGGATCGATCAGATAGGCGAGCGCGACGACCACCGCCGAGTGCGTGTTGGCGAAGGACGAGTTGATGAAGCCGACAACCTGCGGATGACTGTCGGAAAGATCGATCTCCAGATCGCTGCCGCGCTTGGTGATGCGCGCATGGATGCGGATGTCCTTGAACTTGTGCCCGTCGTCGTCAAGGAACGCCTCGCCCTCGTACACGCCGTCCTTCCATTGGGCGATGATGGCGCGCACCTGGCGCTCGGCGCCGTCGAGCACGGCCTCGACCGCGGCGTGCGTGGTGGGGGAGCCGAACTCGGCGATCAGCTGGTTGAGACGGCGCTCGCCGATGCGGGCCGAGCCGATCATGGCGGCAAGGTCGCCGCGGAAGTCGCGCGGGTGGCGCACGTTGAGCACGATCATCTCGTACACGTCCTCGCGCCGCTTGCCTTGCTCGTAGAGCTTCAGCGGCGGCACGCGCAGTCCTTCCTGGAAGATCTCGGTGGCGCTGGCGTTGTAGGCGCCGTGTGTGGCGCCGCCGATGTCGCTCTGGTGCGAGCGGTTGATGGACCAGAAGGCGAGACGGTTCCCGTCGAACACCGGCACGAAGGCGGTAAGATCAGGAAGGTGGTTGCCGCCCCAGTAGGGATCGTTGAGCAGGTAGACGTCGCCCGGGCGGATGCTGCCCTTGAAGAAGTCGTGCACGGCCTTGGCTGCGAAGGGCAGGGCGCCGACGTGGATCGGCACGTGCTCGGCCTGGGCGATGAGGCGGCCGTCGGGGTCGCACAGCGCGGTGGAGAAGTCGCGGCTGGAGTTGAGGATCTGCGAGTAGGACGTGCGCAGCATGGCCTCGCCCATCTCCTCGACGATGGCGCGCAGGCGGTGCTGGATCACGGACACGGTGATCGGATCGACGGCGAGGCTCATGCGGGGATCTGGTCCTGACGGCGTGAGGGGCGTTGGGGCCGGGTGCGGCGAGCGACGACCTTATCGTGCTTGCCCGCGAGGCGGCGATCAAGGCTCGTGTGTAGCGGGCGGAAGAGGGCGCCAACGAGCGTGTTTGGACGGCGCCCCGGGAGCAGCCCCGGGCCGGCGCCAGACCTTGGCCGGAACGGTCTCAGGCAGCCACGCGCGAGGCAGGCTGATTGCGCCGGCGCGGCGAGAAGCCCGCCAGCTCGAGGAAGTTGGCCAGCAGCGCGTGACCATGCTCCGACGCGATGCTCTCGGGGTGGAACTGCACGCCGTGCACGGGATGCGACTTGTGCTGCAGGCCCATGATGAGACCGCCGGTCTCGGCCGTGATCTCCAGGCAATCGGGCAGCCCGTCCCGGTCCACGATCAGCGAGTGATAGCGCGTCGCCTCGAAGCTTGCGGGCAGCCCCTTGAAGATGCCGGCACCCGTGTTGTGCACACGGGACAGCTTGCCGTGCATGAGCTGCGGCGCGCGCACGACCTTGCCGCCGTAGGCCTGACCGATCGCCTGATGGCCGAGGCACACGCCGAGAACAGGGATCGTAGGCCCCGCCTTCTCGATCAGCTCGAGGCAGATCCCGGCCTCGTTCGGCGTGCACGGACCCGGCGACAGCACGATTGCTTTCGGAGCGAGCTGCAGGGCCTCGGCGACCGTGGTCTTGTCGTTGCGCACGACGTGCGCGGCGGCGCCGAGCTCGCCCAGGAAGTGAACGAGATTGTAGGTGAAGCTGTCGTAGTTATCGATCAGGAGGAGCATGAGCTCTGGTTTAGGGGAGCCGGCGGGGTAGCGTCAAGGCAGCCGCTTCGGCGTCATGAACAGCGACAGATGGCCGGTGGCCGGCCGAATGCTGCGCCAGGCGCCCGTCTCGAACGTGATAACGGCAAGGCCCGCAGTCGGGAACTTGGCGGCGAGTGCCTTGAGCGCCTGCCGGTCGGCCGAGCCGATGAGATTGACCGCGAGCTGCTGCGTGCCGGGATTGTGCCCCACGAGCATGAGGTGGCCGATGTCCCGCCCAGTGCCGCGAATGCAGTCCAGCATGGTCTCCGGTGTTGCGAGGTAGAGCTCTTGAAAATAGCGGGTCGGAGGATTGCGCAGCGCGCCGGATATCAGCGCCCAGGTCTCGCGCGTGCGGCGCGAAGGCGAGCACAGGACGAGATCGGGATAAATGTCGTTGTCGCGCATGAAAGCTGCCATACGCGGCGCGGCCTTGCGTCCTCGCGGCGACAGCGGGCGGTCGAAGTCCTCGAGCTCAGGCTCGTTTCGGCTCGACTTGGCATGGCGAAAGAAAGAAAGCGTAAGCATCGTTGCCGGAAAGGATCCGCTCGAGACTTTGCGCGGGCAGGGTTGCCGCTGACATCATTGCCGTCAAGCGAGGCCGTATTGCCGTCAAGCGAGACCAACGGTCCGCAGCAGCTTGCGGTCCCGATCGCCGCATCGCGCCAAGCGGGGCGCATTCAAGCGGAGCCGGTCGCTCTCGCGCCTTGGACATTGGCAAGCTGGAGGATGGAAGGAGGCGAGCGGCGCCCAAAGCAGCTCCGAAAAAATTTTCGGAGATGACGCCGTTCTCGGCCCGCACACAACAACCTGAAGTATGATGTATACACTGCATATGAATGGGTTGGGGGCAAGCGGGAGTTGAGAGGTCCGGGAAGCTCGCGTCAGCGCTGTTACCGCACTGCATCAGATGTCGACGCCTTTACTGTCGACAACCGTCAACACGGCATCAAGTTCTATCATGTTTGCCCGCGGGTTGCGTTACCGCGTCTGGTGCGGCGGCTGTTCACGGTCATCGGTCCCGCGGGCGGGTCAAGGAACTATCGTCCCAACCCGCCGTTATGTCCCCGAACGGCCAATCGGGAGACCTTCTAAATGGCACAGACGCATTCGGACTACGCCGGCACGGCAAAGAGCACGGCGGAAGATCTGACCACGGCGGCCCGGCAGAAAGCGTCGGACGCGGCGCAGGCCGTGTCGGAGAAGACCGGCGAGATGGCGGAACGGATCCAGGAAAGCACAGCGTACGCAGCTGTGTGCAAGGCCGCACGCGAGCAGCCGCTCGCGACGCTCGCTGGTGCTATCGGCATTGGGTTCATGGCCGGCGCGCTGTGGAAGATGTCGCGCAGCCAGTCGACCAGCGAGCGCCTTGCGGGGCAGGTTTCATCCTACGTCGAGCCGCATCTGCGGTCGCTGCGCCGCAGTCTCTGGAGCTGATGCGGTAGACATCAGTCAGGCGTTGCCGCGCTTCGCCTTCTCGGCGAAGCGGACCGCCTCCTCGGCGGCCTTGAACAGCGCGCGGGCCTTATAGACACACTCCATCTGCTCGGCCTCCGGCTGGCTGTCGGCGACGATGCCGGCGCCGGCCTGGACGTGCATGACGCCATCCTTCACCAGCGCCGTGCGCAGAACGATGCACGTGTCCATGTTGCCGTCGGCGGAGAAATAGCCGACACAGCCTGCGTAGGGCCCGCGCTTGTCCTTCTCCAGCTCGTCGATGATCTCCATGGCGCGCACTTTCGGCGCTCCCGACAGCGTGCCGGCCGGAAAACCCGCCATCAGCGCGGCAATGATGTCGTGGCGCGGGTCGAGCTCGCCGTGCACGGTCGAGGAGATGTGCATGACCTGGCTGTAGCGCTCGATCTCGAAGCTTTGCGGCACACGCACGCTGCCGATGCGGGCGACGCGGCCAACGTCGTTGCGCCCGAGATCGAGCAGCATCAGATGCTCCGCGCGCTCTTTGGGATCGGCGAGCAGGTCACGCTCCAGCGCCTTGTCCTCCTCCGGTGTCGCGCCGCGGCGGCGCGTGCCGGCAAGCGGCCGGATTGTGACCTGGCCGTCGCGCGCGCGCACCAGGATCTCGGGGCTCGAGCCGACCAGCGCGAACTCGCCGAAATCGAGATGAAACAGGAAGGGCGACGGGTTGGTACGCCGCAGAGCGCGATAGAGCGCGAATGGCGGCAGCGTGAACGGGGCAGAGAAGCGCTGGGCCAGCACCACCTGGAAGATGTCGCCGGCGGCGATGTAGTCCTTGGCCCGCAGCACCATCGCCCGGTACTCGTCGGGCGTAGTATTGGAGGTGGGCTCGGGGCTTTCGATATCGTGCCCGGACATGCGCGTGGAATGCGGCAGCGGCTCGTCGAGCGCACGCACCACGTTGGCGAGGCGCGCGACGGCCATGGCGTAGGCGTCCTGCGCAGACCGGCCGGCAGCAGGATACACCGGGGTCACCACGGTCATCTCGTCGCGGACCGCATCGAAGATGACCATCACGGTGGGACGCAAGAGGATCGAGTCGGGAATGCCGAGCACGTCGGGCCGCTGGTTGGGCAGGTGCTCGATCAGCCGCACCGTGTCGTAGCCCATATAACCGAAGATCCCCGCCGCCATCGGCGGCAGGCCGGGCGGAACCTCGATCTTCGACTCCGCGAGCAGCGATCTGAGCGACTCCAGCGCCGGCCGCGCGTCCGGCTCGAAAGCATCGCGGGCTGCCGCCGAGGTGCGGTTGATCTCGGCGCGATCGCCGAAGGCGCGCCAGATGACGTCGGGCTGCAGCCCGATGATGGAGTATCGCCCGCGCACGGCGCCCCCTTCCACCGACTCGAGCAGGAAGCTCATCGGCCGGTCGCGCGACAGCTTCAGCATGGCCGAGACTGGAGTCTCGAGGTCGGCGACGAGGCGCGTCCAGACGAGCTGCGCGGAGCCCGCACCGTAGCCCTTGGCGAAAGCTTCGAGCGAGGGCTCCGCCTCGATCATGGGACCAGCGAGCCGGCCGTCGAGCGGCGTCATGTCAATGCGTCCATTGTGCCGGCCCATTCACTGCTGGCTGTCGAGCCCCAGCGTTCGTTTGTATACCGCGTCGTTGATCGAGACGCCGACGCGGTCCTGCAACGCGGTCACGTACTCGGAGAGGACGTCGCTCTGGACCTGGCGCCCGAGCTCCGTCTTGAGCTGGTCGGCCTGCTCCTGGGTGGGCGGCTGGGGCTCGGTGATGTCGGTGACGACGACGACGCTGCGCGACTTGCCGTCCGGCGTCTCGACCGAGGTCGCCTTTCCCTTCGGCAAGGCAAACACCTGGCGCACGGCGGTCTGCGTGAGCGCCGAGGTCGGAGCGTTCCGCTTGAAGGGCTGCGAGGTCTCGAGCTTCAACCCCTGCTCTTTGGCAATATCGGCGAGCTTGTCGCCCTTGTTGATGCGCTCCACGATCGCCTGCGCGGCCGACATGAGCGCCTTTTTCCTCTCGGCCTCGAGCCAATGCCGCTTGACGTCCTCCTGCACCTCCTCGAAGGACTTCTGCCGCTCGGGCGTGACGCTGGCGACGTCGATCCAGGCATAGCCGCCGTCGTCGAGCTCGACGGGGTCGCGGTCGAAGCCGACCTCGGCCTCGAAGGCGGCTGCTGCGATCTTCTCCGCCTCGGGCGCCTCGAAGGCGGGCTTGCCGTCGGGCGCCTTGCCGGTGCGGTCCGTGGCTTCCACGGCAATGAAGCGGAGCTTCAGGCTGTCGGCGATCTCCTTGAGCGGCTTGCCGCTGCCGCGTTCGTCGTCGATCTTGTCGTGCAGCGTCTGGATCTCGCGTCCGGCGCGCTCGCGGGCGAGCTCGTCGGCGATCTGTCCCTTCACGTCGTCCAGGGTGCGCTGCCGGCCGGGCTCTATGGCAGTGACGCGCACAATCGCGGTGGTGAACTGGCCGGCAATGGGCTTGGAAAGCTGGTCCTTTTGGAGGGAGAAGGCCGCGTCCGCGATCTTGCTGTCGATCATGGCGCTGCGCGCAACGACACCCAGGTCGTAGTCGCTCTCCTTGAAGCCAAGCTGCTTTGCCTTCTCCTCGAAGTTCTTGGTGGCCGACAGCTCGGCGTAGGCCTTCTCGGCCGCCGCCATGTCGGGGAACGAGAGCTGCAGCACGTGGCGCTTCTCGGGATCGTTGAACTTGGCCTTGTTCTGCTCGTAGTACTCCCGCACCTCCTCGTCCTTGATCGGAATCAGCTTCTTGACCTCGTCGGTCGACAACACGAGCACGTTGATCTTGCGGTATTCGGGTGCCATGAACGAGCGCTTGTTCTGCTCGTAATACTCGCGGAGCTTGGCCTCGTCGGGATCGGCGACCTTGGCCGATTTCGCCGGATCGAGCGTCATGTAGGCGATCGTGCGCGTCTCCTCGCGGTAGCGATGAATGATGTCGACGGCGGCAGTCGGTGCAACGATGCCGTCGAGCAGCGTCTCGGTGAGCTGCTCGCGCAGGCCGGCGGCCTTGCGCTCGGCGAAGTAGCGCGCCTCCGAGATTCCATTCTGGCGCAATAGCTCGTTGAACTGATTGCGGTCGAAGCTGCCCGTGATGCCCTTGAAGTTGGGGTCGGAGCGGATGGCGTCGACGACCTCGGAGTCAGGATAGGCGAGGCCGAGCTGGCGGGCATGCGCGTCGATGGCCGCGGATCCCACCAGCCGCGACAGCACGCGGCTGTCGATGCCGAAGGCACGGGCCTGCTCCGGGGTCAGCCTGCGGCCGATTCGGCTCGACAGGGCGTTGATCTCGTTCTGGTACGCGTTCTGGAACTCGTCGGCGGAAATCTCGGTGCCGCCCACCTTGGCGAGCGATCGCTGCCCGTAGCCCGTGAACACGTCGGCCACGCCCCAGATGGCGAAGCTGATCACGAGCATGGACAGCAGGATCTTGGCGAGCCAGCTTCCGGCGCCACGTCTCAGTGCTTCCATCATCTGGCTGGATTTCCCGCTCGGTTCGGAGTTGGGCGCCGGCCGCGCAAATTGCCGCTATAGTGTCGGCGAGCCGTCCCGCGATTGCGCGCGGGCTGGGCGCATCATAGGAATCTCGGAAAGCGCCCGCAAGCAAACGCGGCATCGGGAAGCATTCGACAGGCCGGGAGCATCATGGCTGGAGCCAACGCCCAAATCCGCCCGCTGGTGGCGGGAAACTGGAAGATGAACGGAACCAAGGCCTCCCTGGCCGAGGCCGCGGCGATCAAGGCCGGGATCGGCCGAGTGGGTGCGGAGGCCGATGTCATGATCTGCCCGCCGGCGACCCTGATCGCGGCGCTGGCCACGGCGGCGGCAGGCTCGGCCCTGCTGGTCGGGGCCCAGGATTGCCATGCCAAAGCCTCCGGCGCGCACACCGGGGACATCTCGGCCGAGATGCTGAAGGATGCCGGGGCAAAGGCCGTGATCGTCGGTCATTCCGAGCGGCGGGCGGATCATGGGGAGACCAACGCGATGGTGCGGGCCAAGGCCGAGGCCGCGCATCGGGCGGGCCTTGCCGCCATCGTGTGCGTGGGCGAGACGGCGGACGAGCGCAAGTCGGGCAAGACGCTGGCCGTCGTCACCAGTCAGCTCGCGGGCTCGCTGCCCGACGCCGCGAAGGCCGCCGACACGATCGTGGCCTACGAGCCGGTGTGGGCCATCGGCACCGGGCTGACGCCGACCGCGGCGGACGTGGGCGAGGTGCACGCGGCACTGCGGGCTGCGCTCGCCGAGCGCTTCGGCGAGGAGGGCCGGCGCATGCGAATTCTCTATGGCGGCTCGGTGAAGCCGTCCAACGCGCGTGAGCTGATGGCGGTCGCCAACGTCAACGGCGCACTGGTGGGCGGGGCGAGCCTCAAGGCCGCCGACTTCCTGGGAATTATCGCCGCCTACGCGACGTGATCGGCGCGAAAGCGTCAACGAGATAGGCCACATTGCGGCCGTCTCGCGCCTCGAGTATCCGCGCCGCTCGAACAAGAAGGCTCGACAATGCCGCGCTGGTCAATCGCTGCTGCCGCTCTGCTTGCCGTGTCGCTGTCAATGGGGTTGGAAAGAAGCGCGGCGGAGCCTCTTCCCAAGGAGGAGTGCGACAAGCTCAAGGCGGAGCAGGCGGATCTGACCGCAGCCGGTGTGCGCGATCAGCTCGGGCGCGGCGCCGATTGGGGCAAGGTCAACCTCAACGCCGATCAGATGCGGCGGGTCGATCGCTATATCGTGCTGGAGGAGCAGTTGAGCTTCCGCTGCGGCCTGGCAAAACTGCGCGCGTCGCTGCCGGTGGCGGAGGAGGGCGGCGAGCAGGAGCTCGACGAGAACGGCCAGCCGATCCCGCCCAAGAAGAAGGACGGCGCCGGCGAGGCGAATGTTAAGCCGAAAGCCAAGGCGCCCGCCAAAGCCGCCTCCAGGCCGCAGGCCGGCGCGGAAACGAGCCCAGCTCCGAGGCCCAGGCCGAAGGCCGCCAAGGCGCCCTCCGACGGCAAGGCGCAGGCACAGTCCCAGCCGACGGCCGCAAAGCCGCGGCCCAAGCCGAAGGCCAAGGTCGATGACGCCTACCGGCCGGCAACTCCGCAAGACCCGGGCGCCGATCCGTTTGCCGGCCAGGTTCCGGCTGCCCGGCCGAAGCAGTGAGAGCAACGGACGCAGCGCGCAGGATTGGCGCCGGCCGCGCGCGTGGTGTAGAAGCGCCGCAGAGATGACGCGGGAGGCCCGACGATCGCCGGCCTGCCCCGATCCGCGAAAGGTCTAGAGGCCCATGGCCACCGTTCTGCTCGTTGTCCACCTGATGATCGCCGCCGCGCTGGTCGGCGTGGTGCTGCTGCAGCGCTCCGAGGGCGGGGCTCTCGGCATCGGCGGCGGCGGTGGCGGCTTCATGACCGGCCGCGGGGCCTCCAACCTTCTGACCCGCACGACGGGGATCCTGGCCGGTCTGTTTTTCCTCACCAGCATCGGGCTGACGTTGATCGCCATGCACAGCGGACGCGCGCTATCGCCGCTCGATGCGGTCGGCAAGGCCGGCACGCCGGCCTCCAGCGGCCCGGCCGCGCCGGGCGGCAGCACCCAGGAGGCCCCGAAGGAGCCGGGCCGCGGAGGGGTGCTCGATACCCTGGAAAAGGGAAGCGAGCGGCTCCCGCAGGTGCCGAAGTCGCAGTAGCCCGATCGTCCGGGTTGCGACGGCAATCGAGCCGGCGCGCCCAAGTCCCGGTGGACCGGGCGCGAAAGTTGCTTCGAATCAGGCCGCCGTTTGTGTATTCTGCAAGCCCATGGCGCGGTACATCTTCATTACCGGCGGCGTGGTTTCCTCGCTCGGAAAGGGGCTGGCTTCAGCGGCCCTGGGAGCGCTTCTCCAAGCCCGCGGCTACAAGGTTCGGTTGAGGAAGCTCGACCCGTATCTCAACGTCGACCCAGGAACCATGAGCCCTTACCAGCACGGTGAGGTGTTCGTGACCGACGACGGAGCGGAGACGGATCTCGACCTTGGCCACTACGAGCGCTTCACCGGCGTGCCGGCGAAGAAGACCGACAACATCACGACCGGTCGCATCTATCAGGAGATCCTCGCCAAGGAGCGGCGCGGCGACTACCTGGGCGGCACCGTGCAGGTGATTCCGCACGTCACGGATGCCATCAAGGGCTTCGTGCTGTCGGGCAACGACGATGTCGACTTCGTGCTGGTCGAGATCGGCGGCACGGTCGGCGACATCGAGGGCCTGCCGTTCTTCGAGGCCATCCGCCAGCTCGGCAACGAGCTGCCGCCGCGGCACTCGATCTACATCCATCTGACGCTGATCCCGTTCATTCCCTCGGCGGGCGAGCTGAAGACCAAGCCGACGCAGCATTCGGTCAAGGAGCTGCGCTCGATCGGCATCCAGCCCGACGTTCTGCTGTGCCGCTGCGACCGCGAGGTGCCGCTGTCGGAGCGCAGGAAGATCGCGCTGTTCTGCAACGTGCGCGAGGAGGCGGTGATCCAGGCGCTGGACGTGGCGTCCATCTACGACGTGCCGCTCGCCTATCATCGCGAGGGGCTCGACGCGCAGGTGCTGGCGGCGTTCGGCATCGAGGGTGCCCCCGCGCCCAAGCTCGAGCGCTGGGAGACGATCTCGCGCGCCATCGCCAGCCCGGAGGGCGAGGTGACGATCGCCATCGTCGGCAAGTACACGGGACTCAAGGACGCCTACAAGTCGCTGAGCGAGGCGCTGTTCCACGGCGGCATCGCCAACCGGGTCAAGGTGAAGCTCGAGTGGATCGAGTCGGAGATTTTCGAGCGCGAGGACCCCACGCCGTACCTGGAGCACGTGCACGGCATCCTGGTGCCGGGCGGCTTCGGCGAGCGCGGCTCGGAGGGCAAGATCCTCGCGGCCCGCTTCGCCCGAACGCGGGGGGTGCCTTACTTCGGCATCTGCTTCGGCATGCAGATGGCGGTGATCGAGGCCGCGCGCGAGCTTGCCGGCATCAGGCAGGCGGGCTCCACCGAGTTCGGACCGACCGAGGAGCCGGCGGTGGGCCTGATGACCGAGTGGATGCGCGGCAACGAGCTGGAGCAGCGGCGCGCCGGCGGTAATCTGGGCGGCACCATGCGCCTCGGTGCGTACGAGGCGGTGCTGGCCAAGGGCAGCCGCATCGCTCAGATCTACGGGGACACGCGCATCTTCGAGCGCCACCGCCACCGCTACGAGGTCAACACCAAGTACCGCGCGGCGCTGGAGAAGGCGGGCATGTGCTTTGCGGGCCTGTCGCCGGACGGACTGCTGCCGGAAACGATTGAGTTTCCGAACCATCCCTGGTTCATCGGCGTGCAATTCCACCCCGAGCTCAAGTCGCGGCCCTTCGAGCCGCATCCGCTGTTTGCATCGTTCATTGCGGCGGCGGTGGAGCAGAGCCGGCTGGTGTAGGTGCGGCGAGCGGGTGCGGCAGGAGAAGCCCGACGGCGCGGCGTGTGTCGCGTGCGCTCAATCCGCAGACTTATCCTCGCGCCGTGCCGTTGTGGCAAGCTCGTGCCGCCTCGGGTCGTGAGGGGTACTGCTGCAGCGGCTGCCGCCTCAGCCTTGAGCCCCGGGGGCGTAGTCCGATCGTCCCGCCTGGTTGGCCGCCAGACCAGCGGAGCGCCGATGCGGGACCCGGATGCGACGAGCTGGGCGTCCCAAGCCCACATTAGAGGCCAAAGGTCGACCGGGCTTTGGACGCCCGTTCCTTTTTGGGCCAAAGCCTCGGGTGCCCGGCACCGCGAGGGCGCCGGTCATTGCGGCGGGTGATGGCGTTCTCAGTGCTACCGAGCGAGGCGAATTCACGGGTAAGTGACACGCCCCGGCTGGAAGGGCGGGGGGCTGCAGCCCAGATGCTGGATAAGACCCCCAACACGCCAGCCGGAGACAAGCCATGCAACAGCGTATCGACTATCGTAAAGCCTCGCCCGCCGCGGTTCAGGCCATGGTTCAGCTGCAGGCGGCCGTCGAGAAGAGCGGGCTCGAGAAGAGCCTGATCGAGCTGATCAAGATCCGTGCCTCGCAGATCAACAAGTGCGCCTACTGCCTGCACATGCACACCAAGGACGCGCGCAAGGCCGGCGTCAGCGAGGAGCGCATCTATCTGCTCAATGCCTGGCACGAGTCATCGCTTTACAGCGAGCGCGAGCGGGCGGCGCTGGCGTGGACCGAGACGCTGACGCTGCTGCCGCAGGAAGGAGCGCCGCAGGAGGTTTTCGATTATGTGCGCGCGCAGTTCTCAGACGAAGAGATGGTCAACCTGACGCTCGCGATCGTGGCGATCAACGGCTGGAACCGGATCAGTGTCGGCTTCAATGTGAAGCATCCGGCGCCGGCAGAGACGGTGGCGGCCTAGCCCGGCCGCATCGCCCTCGCACTTGAATGATTCCTGGCTTCATGCCCCGAGCCGTCGCGGGGTGACGGCTCCGCGACCTTTGCGCGCCAACAGCCGGCACCCCTCACGTCTTGCGTCCCTGGCCCCGGCGCGACAGCGCAGAGCCGGGGTAGCGCCCGTGCACGGGCGGCAAGCCGAGAAGGGTCCGTGCAGCCCGCGTGGAGTGTGGCCTTCGGGAAAATGCATGCGCAAGCGTGCGCGCCCGCACCTCGCGGGCAAGCCCGCAAGGATGTATGTGCTCAATCTGAGCCTGCACAAACCGGGGACTTCGGCTTTGCCGCCCTCGGCGCATCAGATATAAGCCCGGCAACGATGCAGCCCCGTGTGCTCGCGGCTCGCCAAGGATCGTTTCATCCATGCAGAAGACCAGAAAGGACCAGCGCCCGGCGGCCGAGCTGCCGAAGGGCTTCGTCGATGTCGCCGCGGAGGACCTGCAGGCCACCGCCCGCATGCTGGACACGATCCGGCGTGTGTACGAGTCCTATGGGTTCGAGCCGCTGGACACTCCGGCGCTGGAATACACCGAGGCGCTCGGCAAGTTCCTGCCAGATCAGGACCGGCCCAACGAGGGTGTATTCTCGTTCCAGGACGAGGACGAGCGCTGGCTGTCGCTGCGCTATGACCTCACCGCGCCGCTGGCGCGCTACGTGGCGCAGAACTTCGAGCGGCTGCCGAAGCCGTACCGGCGCTATGCGACCGGTCCCGTATGGCGCAACGAGAAGCCAGGGCCCGGGCGCTATCGCCAGTTCACGCAGTTCGATGCCGATACGGTTGGGACCGACAGCGTCGCGGCGGACGCGGAGATCTGCATGCTGGCCGCCGACACCATGGAGGCGCTCGGGATCGCGCGTGGCCAGTATGTGATCAAGGTGAACAACCGCAAGGTGCTGGAGGGACTGCGCGAGGTCATCGGACTCTCCGGCGAGCAGCACGATGCGCGCTGGCTGACGGTGATGCGCGCGCTCGACAAGTACGACCGGTTGGGCGATGGCGGCGTGCGCGCTCTCCTGGGGCCGGGGCGCAAGGACGAGAGTGGGGACTTCACGAAAGGCGCAGGCCTCGATCCTGCGTCAATCATGACGATAATGGGGATTTTCGAGGCGGCCGAGGACGTCGGCGAGAAGCTTGCCCAGCTCGATGCGAGATTGAAGGACAGCGCCATTGGACAGCAGGGGCGCGAGGAGCTGGAGACGATCTGGCGACTGGTCTCGGCGTCGGGATATGGCGACGGCCGCATTGTTATCGACCCGTCCGTCGTGCGCGGGCTCGAGTACTACACCGGTCCCGTGTTCGAGGCCGAGCTGACGTTCCAGGTGAAGAACGAGGACGGCCAGACCGTGCGCTTCGGCTCGGTCGGCGGCGGCGGGCGCTATGACGGACTGGTCGAGCGCTTCCTCGGCCAGAAGGTGCCGGCGACGGGCTTCTCCATGGGCGTGTCGCGGCTGCAGGCGGCGTTGTCGGCCCTCGGCCGCACTGGCGCCAGGGAAGGCTCGGGCCCCGTGGTGGTGCTGGTGATGGATCGCGCCGAGCTGCCGCGCTACCAGAGGATGGCGCAGGCGCTCCGCCAGGCCGGCGTCCGCGCCGAGATGTATCTCGGCACGTCGGGCGTGAAGGCGCAGATGAAGTATGCCGACCGCCGCGGCAGTCCGTGCGTCGTCATCCAGGGCGGCGATGAGATCGCCAAGGGCGAGGTGCAGATCAAGGACCTGATCGAGGGCGCCAAGGCGGCGGCGACCATCAAGGATTCCAAAGAATGGCGCGAGGGCCGGCCGGCGCAGATCTCGGTGCCGGAGGCACGGCTCGTGGAGGCGGTGCGCGAGGTGCTGGCGCGGCATCGGGACTGAGCTCCTGCTCATCCGCCATCCCGGCCGCACGGCGCGAGGGTCGAGCGCCAGACTTCTCCCCGCGCGCCGGGAGGCGATTAGGCTGGAGGCAAAAGCGGTCGCGGTTGATTCCAGGTGGTCCGCGTTTTCCGCTCGCCGCCGAAACGGGGCGGGTGTAGGTGCTGCAACTTGACAATGTCAGCCGCTCCAGCTTCTTGACCCACCTCCCGACCTTGGTCCGCCGAGGGGAGGAGGGAGTTGTGCGCCGTGCGTCCTCAGGCAAATGGGAGAGCGCGCGACGCTCACATCTGGATGTGCTGAAGAACCGACCATGATCGCGACAACGGCAGAGAGGCTCGAGGCGCTGGAGGCGCAGTCCGCGCGCATCATGGCCGCGTTCACGGATGCGGGATACGAGCGCGTCGCGCCGTCCATCATCCAGCCCGCCGATGTGTTCCTCGACGTTGTCGGCGAGGCGCTGCGCGCACGCACGTACGTGTTCGCCGACCAGGAGGGCGCGGAGCTGTGCCTGCGGCCGGAGCTGACCGTTCCGGCGTGCCGCATCTACCTCGAGCGGCACCCGGCGGGCGGTGTGCCGGCGCGCTTGTGCTACAACGGCCTCGTGTTCCGCTATCAGCCGGGCGGCGGCTCGGCGGCGCATCCGCGCGAGCTCGCGCAGGCCGGCATCGAGTCGTTTGCCGCGGCCGATCCGATCGCGGCCGATGTCGAGGTGCTGCTGCTCACACTGAAAGCGATCCGTGCCGCCGGCGTCGACCACATCCAGCTCCGTATCGGCGACCTCGGCCTGTTCAATGCTCTGCTCGGCGCCATCGAGATGCCGGAGCGCTGGCGCACGCGCCTCAACCACCTGTTCTGGCGACCCGACGCATTCCGCGCGGAGCTGAGGCGCCTCGCGTCGGTGCCGGCCGCCGCCGTCGAGGGATTGCCCGAAGATCTGCTTGCAGACTTGGACCCGGGCGATCCTGCGCGGGCCGAGGAGCGCGTGGGCCAGCATCTGGAGGCGCAGGGGCTCGAGATGATTGGCGCGCGCACGATCGCGGAGATCACGGAGATCCTGCTTTCGGCAGCGGCCGACGCGCGCTCCGCCCCGCTCCCGCCACGGACGGTGGATCTGGTCGAGGACTATCTGGCGATCGCGGGGCCGGTCGGGGCGATCGCGCCCAGGATCTTGGAGCTGACGCGCGCCCACGGCGCCGATATCACGGCTGCGCTCGAGACATTCCAGGGGCGGCTCGCACGCATCGGGGCGGGCGGGATCGCCATCGAGGAGGCCGACTTCTCCGCCGAGTTCGGCCGCAACTTCGAGTACTACACGGGCTTCGTGTTCGAGGTTCTTTCGCCGCAGCTCGGCCCGAAGAGCCCGCTGGCCGGCGGCGGCCGCTACGACCGCATGCTGAAGTCCGTCGGCGCCAAGTCCGACGTGGCCGCAGTGGGCGCTGCCATCTACACCGAGCGCGTCAGGCTGGCCGTCGAGGGAGGCTGCTCATGAGCGACCGGCTCATCCTCGCGGTTCCGTCCAAGGGGCGGCTGATGGACCAGACCGCGGACCTGTTCGCCAAGGCCGGACTGCGCCTGCGCAAGGTCGGCAGCGAGCGCGGCTACCGCGGTGAGATCGAAGGCCTCGACGGCGTCGATGTGGCGTTCGTCTCCGTATCCGAGACGACGCAGCTCCTGCAGGCCGGCCGCGTGCACCTCGGCATCTCGGGCGAGGATTTGATCCGCGAGCAGATCGCCAACGTGGCCGAGCGCGTGTCGCTGCTGGTGCCGCTCGGCTTCGGCCACGCCGACGTTGTCGTTGCCGTGCCGGCGTGCTGGATCGATGTGCGGCGCATGGCCGATCTCGAGGTCGCGGCCATGGTGTTCCAGCGCGAGCATGCACGCCGCCTGCGCGTGGCGACCAAGTACATGAACCTGACGCGCCGCTACTTCGCCAGGAAGGGCGTTACGGGCTATCGCATCGTCGAGAGCCTGGGCGCGACCGAGGGCACGCCTGCGGCCGGCGCCGCCGAGCTCATCGTCGATATCACCACCACCGGCACCACCTTGAGGGCGAACGGCCTGAAGGTTCTGGATGACGGGCTGATCCTCAAATCGCAGGCCCATCTCGTCGCCTCCACGCTGGCGCCTTGGACGCCCTCGGCAATGGCCTCGCGCGATCTCATCGCCACGAAGCTGGCGGCGGCAGCACAAGCGCAGCATCTGGAAGGCTAGATCCATCTGCGCTGCGCGACGCCAACCGCCCACGCAGCCGCTTCATCAAGGGCCATCGCCGCAATGCGCCGCCTGCACGCCGACCTGGCCTTGCTCCTGGCCGCTTTGATCTGGGGCGGCGGCTTCATCTTCCAGAAGTCGGCGATGGGGCACATCGGCCCGCTGCTGTTCATTGCAGCGCGCAGCGTGGTGGCGGCGCTGGCGCTGCTGCCGCTGGTATGGCGCGAGGCGCGCAACGCCGCCACGATGACCGAAGGCCCGGCTCGCCTCGTGATCGCGGCCGGCGTCGCGTTCTTCGCCGGCGCGTGGCTGCAGCAGGAAGGATTGAAGACGGCGACCGTCACCAACACCGGGTTTCTGACGGCGCTTTATGTCGTCATCACCCCGTTCATCGCATGGGTGTGGGCCGGCAAAAGGCCCTCCGCCATCGTCTGGCCCGCTATCGTGCTTTCGGGGGTCGGCACGTGGCTGCTGGGTGGGGGCACGCTCGAGGCGCTCTCGCGCGGCGATATCCTGGTTGCGCTCTCGTCCGTGATGTGGGCCGCACACGTGGTGACATGCGGCCACGCCTCCCGCTTCGGTCGTCCGATCGGCTTCACCGCTGCCCAGTTCGTCGTGGTGGCCCTGCTGGGCGCGATCGGCGCCGTGTGTCTCGAGGATATCGACCGCCAGGCGCTCGGCCGCGCGCTTCCGGACATCGCCTATGTCGGGCTGCTGTCGAGCGCGGTGACGTTCGCGATCCTGACCGTGTCGCTCCAGCACACGTCGCCGTCGGAGGCGGCCGTCATCGTCAGCACCGAGACGCTGTTTGCGGCGCTCGCAGCCTACCTGCTGCTGGGTGAGCGGCTCGCCGGCCTCGGTTGGATCGGCGCCGGCCTGATCCTTGTCGCGGCGCTGCTTGTGCAGATCGGGCCCGCGCTGATGGTTGCCACTTCGGGCAGAGCCGGCGGGCGAACTCTGCTAGGCTCGCCGCCGTCGCCGTCGATCAATCGGGAGAAATAGCCGCATGCGCCGCGTCGTCGTTCTGGTCCTCGATGGGTTGCGCCGCGACATGATCAGCGAGGCGTTGACGCCGAACCTCGTCCGCCACGCGCGCGAGGCTGAGCGGTTCGCCACACACCGGTCGGTCTTTCCGTCGGCGACGCGGGTCGTGTCGGCCGCGTTCGCCACCGGCTGCTATCCCGGCCGCAACGAGCTGCAAGGCAACAGCATGGCCCTGATGGAGGACGGCCGGCTGGTGGCGCACGACGCAGGCCATCCCGAGTTCCTGCAGCACAAGCGCCGCGTGACCGGACGATCGCTGGCCGTCCCGACCTTGGCGGAGCGCCTGAAGGAGCATGGCGGCGCCATCGTCTTCTCGAAGGTCTCGCCGGGCGCTGCCTACGCGCACGATCCCGATGGCCACGGCTGGGTCTATCACAATGCGGGCTCGTTTGCCCCGGGCCGGCGCAGGCTCGAGAAGCCCGAGGCCGTCGAGGTCGGGCTCGACCTTGCGGGCGATCGCGCCCTTGCCGAGCGCTTCATCGGCGAGGTGCTGTTCGAGCGCCGGCCGGCGCTCGGTCTGCTTTGGCTCGGCGAGCCCGACGCAACGTCGCACGCCTATCCGCTCGGATCGCCCGAGCACGTGGAGGCGATGCGGCAGACCGACGCCACGGCGCGGCTGGTGATGGATGCGGTGGCGCGGTTGCGCAAGGAGGGTGACGACGTGCTGTTCACGGTCTGCTCCGACCATGGGCATCAGACCGTGTGCGGGGTGATCGACGTCGACGCGGAGCTCGTCGGCGCGGGGCTGAAGGCGGACAAGGAGTCGGGAGACATTGTCACCTCGTCGAACGGGACCTCCTGTCTCGTCTACGTGCACGAGAGCGCCAAGGCGAAGATCGCGCCCCTGCGGAGCTTCCTCGAGGCTCAGCCCTGGGCCGGACGTGTCATCGGCGCGGAGGGGCTGGCCGACATCGGGCAGGTCGCACGCCACGGCCTGGCCTTTGCGGTGGACATGGCCTCGACCGAGACACCCAACGACTTCGGCATTCCCGGCCAGAGCTACGAGGCACAGCCGGCCGCGGGCAAGTCGGGCCACCTGGGCTGCGGGCAGCACGGAGGTCTCGGGCGCTACGAGCAGTCGCCGTTCATGATGATTGCGGGTGAAGGCTTCGAGGCGGGCGCCGAGCGGCACGAGGCGACGTCCGCGGTGGACCACGCGCCGACCATCCTCACGCATCTGCGGCTGCCGGCGAGCGGCATGGACGGGCGGCCGCTGCAACGCGCCGCCGGGCGCTAGAGAGCGCCGTGACGTTCACCTCACGTACAGGGCAGGGTGTGGTAGATAGCGGCGTGGACCGCCCTCGAATGGCCCAACGGCGAAGGCAATTTGCCGGCCGAATCTCAGGAGCGTCGATGATCCGGGATAGAGTCATGAACCGACATCGCAGACGCATCGCGCTCGCGTCGGCGGGCGGGCTGGTGCTCGCGGCGCTGGCGCCCTCCATCGCCGGCGCGCAGTCGAGCTGCGACTGGTACGCCAAGACTGCGCTCAAGCAGCAGCAGGACAACGAGCGCTTGAACTGCGGATTCAAAGGGACGTCCTGGAGCAGGGACTTCAAGGCCCACATGAGCTGGTGCGCGGGGGTGGCCCCGGATGAGTGGAAGGCCGAAGCGCGCAAGCGCGATCAGCAGCTCGCAGCCTGCGCCAGGAAGTGACGCCGCATGAAGCGTCTCCTGATCCCGCTCTTGCTCGTGCTGGCGCTCGTCGGCTTTTACGCCGCCTGGCCGGCTTGGTCGCTCTACCAGGTGCGCGAGTCGATCAGGACCGACGATGGGGACACATTGGCGCGCAAGATCGATTTTCCGAGCGTGCGCACGTCGCTGCGGCCGGTGCTGACCGAGGAGGCGCAAAGGATCGTCGACCGCGTGCAGGGCAACGCGGGTGGCCTTGGTGCGCTGCTGGGCCAGCTCAAGGGCGATCTGCTGCCGAAGATCGTCGATGCCGGATTGGATGTCGTGGTCACGCCCGAGAACGTGATGCACATCGCGCGCAACCGCGAGGCGCTGCGAGACGCGCTGCGGCGTGCCGTGGCGGAGAAGGCGTCGCTGGGCAGCCTCGGCGGCCTGCGCAAGAAAAAGGCTGAAGCGGCCGAGCAGCCGACAAGCGGCTCGGGCGGGGAGGCTGCGCCGGCCGCACCAGCCGGTGAGGGCGGCTACCGCGGGCCACGCTACACCGTTGCCAACATCAAGAGCTTCGCGATTGCGGGGCCGCTGTCGTTCGACATTGGCGTCAACCGCAAGGCCGAGGCGACCGAGCCAGAGGTCATCGTCGGCCTGGCCTTCACGGGCGGCGACTGGAAGATCGTCCGGCTGGTGCCGCGCCTGTGAACGCCGGGGCGTTCAGAACACGATCATCTGCCGGACGGCCTGGCCGTCCGCCAGCCGGTCGAAGCCCTCGTTGATGTCCTCGAGCTTGATGGTGGCGCTGCGCAGGCGGTCCACCGGCAGCTTGCGGTCGCGGTAGAGCTGGATGTAGCGCGGCACGTCACGGGCGATGACGCAATCGCCCATGTAGCTGCCCTTGATCCTGCGCCCGTCCGTCACCATCGCGTAATGCTGCAGCGAGAACTGGCTCGAGGCGGGCGACAGGCCGGCGCTGACCGTCTGTCCGCCGCGCACGGTGATGGCGTAGGCGAGCTCCATCGCCTTGATGGTGCCGGCCATCTCGAAGGCGGTGTCGACGCCGCCGTCGGTGGTCTTGCGGATGGCCTCGGCGCAGCCCGCCTCGCGGGCGTTGTAGGTCTCGGTGGCGCCGAGCTGGCGAGCGAGCGCGAGTTTCTCGTCGGAAACGTCGACGGCGATGACGCGCGCCGCACCGGCGACGATGGCGCCGAGCAGGCAGCTCAGGCCGACGCCGCCGAGGCCGACCACGGCGACGACCTCGCCGGGCTTGACATCGGCCGTGTTGACCGCGGCGCCCACGCCCGTGACGACGGCGCAGCCGAACAGCGCGGCGTCATGCATGGGCACGGCGGAATCGATCCTCTGCACCGAGTTGCGCGGCACCACCGCATACTCGGCGAAGCAGGACAGGCCCGAGTAGTGCGCGATCTCCTTGCGGCCGAGCTTGAGGCGGCGCCCGCCGGTGGCGAGATCGCCCTTCTGCTTGGCGGCGTTGAACGTGATGCACAGGTTCGGACGTCCGCTGATGCATTGCCGGCAGGAGCCGCAGCTCGGGCCGAAGATGAAGACCACATGATCCCCGGGTGCGAGATCGGTGATACCCGGGCCGACCTCGGTTACGATGCCCGCACCCTCGTGCCCCATCACGGCCGGCAGCACGCGCGGGCGCAGGCCCTCGATCGTGGAAAGGTCGGAGTGACACAGGCCCGCGGCGCCCACCTTCACCAGCACCTCGCCGGCGCGCGGACCTTCGAGGTCGAGCGTCTCGATCTTGAGCGGCTGACTTTTTGCGTAGGGCCGGGGAAGTCCCTGCTCGTAGAGGACGGCGCCTTTGATTTTCATTGCTGCTCCTTGGGGGTTGGCAGCGCAGCATAGCGCGCCCTCGCCGGCAGAAAAGGCGGCGGAACCTCTCAGGGTGCTCGCACGGCGCGTCGCAGCGCGGCTCGAGCGAGAAGGCGCGTGGAGTCGAGCGTGGGCAGGGCCGAGTTCGCGTCATTCATGATCAGCGGAATCTCGGTGCAGCCGAGCACGACGGCGTCGCAACCCTCGCTCTTCATGCGCGCAATGACCTGCTGGAAGTAACCGATCGCCTCCGGCTTGAAGATGCCGCAAACCAGCTCATCCATGATGATGCGATTGATCTCATCACGCTCGGCAGCGGTGGGACGCACGTACGCGAGACCGCGTGCCGCGAGCTTGGCGGGATAGACATCGCTCTCGATCAGCCATCGCGTTCCTGTCAGTGCGAGCCGGCGGAAGCCGCGCTCCACGGCCTTGTCGGCGACACTGTCGGCGATGTGCAGCCAGGGCAGCGGAGAGCGCGGCTCGACGTGAGGCAGCGCCTGGTGGATCGTGTTGTCCGGGCAGATCAGGAACTTGGCGCCGATCCTGGCGAGCTTCTCGGCCGATGCGAGCATTAGGTCGCCGACGCCACGCCAGTCGTTGCGGTAGACGCAGGCCATGTAGTCGGCCAGCGAGTGCGTGTGCATGGAGACTTCCGGGTGCGCATGCGGCCCGAGCAACGCCGCCCCTTCCACGCAAATGGTCCGATAGCACAGCGCCGCGCCTTCGGCGGAGCAGGCGACGATACCGATATGGTGGGCCATGGGGTTTTGTCCTGTCGCTGTCGAGGGCATGCCGGTCGGCGGCGCGCGGTCCGCTATATCTCCACGACCTGGCCGGGGCGCATGGCCGGGAAGCGCTCGGTCGGGATGCCACGGGCCTCGCGTGCCACAGCGAGGGCTGCGGGCGGGGCGTCGTGCGCCTCGGTCGTCAACTGGAACGTGCCCCAGTGGTGGCCGAGCGCCTGTTTGGCGCCGCACAGCTCGAAGGCCTGCACGCTGTCGTCCGGGTTCATGTGCTGCGACGACATGAACCAGCGCGGCTCGTAGGCTCCGATCGGCAGCAGCGCCAGGCGAAGGCCCGGATGCCGCGCGCCGATGCCGCGGAACGTTGCGCCATCGCCGAGGCCGGAGTCGCCCACGGCGTAGATCTTGCCCGCCGGCGTGGCGATGACGAAGCTTGCCCACAGCGCGTGCATGCGGTCGCGCGCGCCGCGTGCGGACCAATGCTGCGTCGGCTCGGTGAAGATGGCGAGGTCGCCGAGGTCGATGCGGTCGCCCCAATCGACGGCGCGAGCCTCGAGATCGGGGATGTCGGCCCTGAGGATCGTGTCGTTGCCGAGCGGGGTGACGATCCGCGGACGGTCGCGCAACCAGAGGCGGGCCAGCGTCGGGGTGTCCATGTGGTCGTAGTGGTTGTGCGTGACGATGACGAGGTCGATCCTCGGCAGGTCGTCGAGGGCGATGCCGGGCGGATTGATGCGCGTGGGGCCGGCGAAAGAGACGGGACTGGCACGGTCGGACCAGTGCGGGTCGATCAGGATGTTGCGGCCCGCGGCCTGGATGAGCCAGCTCGCGTGGCCGACGTAGGCAAGGCGTGCACGGGTGCCGGTCACCGAGGCGGGCGGCTTGTCCGCATAGGGGCTCGGGAAGGCGGCCGGCCACTTGGCCCACGTCTCCATCGCATAGAGCCGCGCCACTTGGACCAGGCCCTTGGGCGTGCGTCCCCGCGGATTGAAGAACCGCACACCGTCGAAGTGGTCGGAAACGGGCCCTGCGTAATAGCTGTTGGCGCGCTGCGGGACGAGAAAGGCTGCGCCGCCGGCGGTCGGCGCCGCGACCGCGGCCAGCATTTTCAACAGGCGCCGCCTGGTGGGCATCGCGCGGGTCCTCACGACGTCGGGAAACCTGGAGGGGTTGTCATACCCGTGTAACAGGAATCCGGCTTTGGTTCGGCATGCAAGAGGACCAACGAGCCGCAGAGTTCAATCCCGTGTTACTGGACCCGGATCAGACGCGCTATCGGGCCATCTTTCTGTCCGATCTGCACCTTGGAACACGAGCCGCGCAAGCCGACGCCCTTCTCGATTTCCTCAAGCATGTGCAAGCCGACACCATCTACCTGGTAGGCGACATCGTCGACTTCTGGAAGGTGCGCCGCGGGCCCTACTGGCCGCAGGCGCACAACGACGTGCTGCAGAAGCTGCTGCGCAAGGCGCGCAAGGGCGCGCACATCATCCTCATTCCGGGCAACCATGACGAGGGTCTGCGCGACTACTGCGGCGCCCGCTTCGGCGGCATCGACATCTGTCGCGAGGCGATCCACACCACCGCCGCGGGCCGGCGCTACATGGTCATGCACGGCGACGAGTTCGACGTCGTGGTGCGCTACGCCCGCAGGCTCGCGTTCCTCGGCGACCGCGGCTACGAGCTGGCGCTGTGGACCAACCGGCCGCTGAACTGGGTTCGCCGTCACCTTGGCTTCGGCTACTGGTCGCTCTCCGCCTTCCTCAAGGCGCGGGTCAAGGGCGCCGTCAACTTCATCGGCGAGTACGAGCAGGCGGTGGCGGATGTCGCGCGCCGCCATGCCGTCGACGGGGTCATCTGCGGCCACATCCATTACGCCGCCGACCGGCGCCTCGGCGACGTGCACTACTTGAACTGCGGGGACTGGGTCGAGAGCTGCACCGCGATCGCGGAAACGCGCGCCGGCCAGCTCACGGTGATCCGCTGGCACGATGTCGTGCGCCGGCGGGAGAAGGAAACGCGTTCCGTCACCATGGAGGCAGCAGCATGATATTGCGAGCCACAGTCCTGCCGAGACCGAGCGCTGCGCGCATCAAGGATGCGGTGCATCGCAACCGCGCGCTCAGCGCGGAAGGATTGCAGGAGCGGTTGTTCACGCTCGCATTCTCCAAGCTCGTCTATCCGCAGATCTGGGAAGATCCGGTGGTCGACATGGCGGCGCTGGAGATCGGGCGGGAGACGCGGCTCGTCACCATCGCCTCGGGCGGTTGCAACGTGCTGAGCTACCTCACGGCCGATCCGCAACGCATCTTCGCCGTCGATATCAATGCTGCGCATATTGCGCTCAACCACCTCAAGCTGTGTGCCGCGCGCAGGCTGCCCAATCACGCGGCTTTTCTGCGCTTTTTCGGCCAGGCAAACGACCGGCGCAATGTGGCGGCGTTCGACAAGCACCTGCGCGCACACCTGCACGAGGCCACGCTGCGCTATTGGAGTGCCCGGGATTGGCTGGGCCGGCGGCGCATTGCGCGGTTCAAGCGCGGTTTCTACCGCTACGGATTGCTCGGGCGCTTCATCGGCTTTGCGCATCTCATCGCTCGCCTGCACGGCCGTAACCCCCGCGGCATGCTGCGCGCCGGCACGCTGGCGGAGCAGCGCCGGATCTTCGCGCGCGAGCTGGCTCCGCTCTTCGAGCGCGGCCTCGTGCGCGCGATCCTCGATCATCGCGCGTCACTCTATGGTCTCGGCATCCCGCCGGCGCAGTACGATACGCTGAAGGCCGATCACGCCACGATGTCGGAGGTGGTCAGGAGCCGGCTGGAGCGGCTGGCCTGCGGCTTCCCGATCCAGGACAATTATTTCGCCTGGCAGGCCTTCAACCGCGGCTATGCCGAGCGCGATTTGGGCCCGCTGCCGCTGTATCTGCAGGCCACTCATTTCGAGGCGATCCGCGCGCGGGTCGATCGCGTGGAGGTGCGCGAGGCCTCGTTCACCGAGTTCTTGCGCGGCCAGCCGGCGGGGAGCCTCGACCGCTACGTTCTGCTCGATGCGCAGGACTGGATGTCGGACGCCGCCCTTGCCGAGCTGTGGCGCGAGATCACGCGCACGGCTCGCCCAGGCGCACGCGTGATCTTCCGCACGGCCGCGGCCGAGATCCTCCTGCCGGGACGCATTCCGGACGCGCTGCTGGCGCGCTGGCGCTATGAGGAGCAGCGCTCGCGCGAGCTCGGCGCGATGGACCGCTCCGCGATCTACGGCGGCTTCCACCTCTACGTGCTGAGGGGCGGGGCATGACGACTGCGGGCTCCGCTGCCGACAGCATGGACCGCATCTATCGCTACCAGCGCTACATCTACGACGTGACGCGGCGGCACTATCTGCTCGGGCGCGACACGCTGATCGACGGGCTGGTGCCGCCCGATCGCGGCAGTGTGCTGGAGATCGGCTGCGGCACGGCGCGCAATCTGATCCGCGCGGCGGAGCGCTACCGCGATGCGAGCTTCTACGGCATCGACGTCTCCGCGGCGATGCTGGAGACGGCCGCGCGCCGCGTGTCGGCTGCCGGGCTCGCGGCGCGGGTCCGGCTCGCCCAAGGCGATGCGACCTCGTTCAGCCCCGGCGCCATTTTCAACCGCGAGCAGCTCGATCGCGTGTTCATCTCGTACGCGCTGTCGATGATCCCGGACTGGCGCGGCGTCCTCGACCGCGCCGCGCCGATGCTGGCGCCTGGAGGCTCGCTGCACATCGTCGACTTCGGGCGATGCGAAGGCTTGCCGCGTGCGGCCCGTGCGGGTCTTTATGCCTGGCTTGCCGAGTTTGCCGTGACGCCGCGTGAGAATCTGGAGGCCGCGTTGGCGCAGACTGGGGCGCGGCATGGTCTCGAGATGTTTTTCGCCCCTCTGTACCGCGGCTATGCGGCTTATGCCGTCCTGACCCGGCGCTGACGTCACTGGGAAGACACCGGCCCCGCGTACTGGCCAAGCAAAAGGCCGCCCCGGTTGCCCCAGGCGGCCTTTGGTCCGAAACGTAGCGGTTTCGCGTCCGGTGCTTGGACCCTACATGTCCATGCCGCCCATTCCGCCCATGCCGCCATGCGAGTGGCCGGCGTGCGCATCCTTCTTCTTAGGCGCCTCGGCCACACCGGCCTCGGTCGTGATCAGAAGGCCGGCGATGGAGGCAGCGTCCTGCAGCGCGGTGCGCACGACCTTGGCCGGGTCGATGATGCCCTTCTCGAGCAGGTCGCCGTACTCGTCCTTCTGCGCGTCGTAGCCGAAGGAGGCGCCACGGGCCTCGCTCACCTTGCCGACGACGATTGAGCCCTCGACACCGGCGTTCTCGGCGATCTGGCGGATCGGCGCCTGCAGCGCGCGCTTGACGATGGCGATGCCGGCGTCCTGGTCCTCGTTGGCGCCCTTGGCCGTGATGGCGGAGGCCGCCTTCAGCAGCGCCACACCGCCGCCCGGCACGACGCCTTCCTCGACCGCGGCGCGGGTCGCATTGAGCGCGTCATCGACGCGATCCTTGCGCTCCTTCACCTCGACCTCGGTAGCGCCACCGACCTTGATCACCGCCACGCCGCCGGCGAGCTTGGCCAGCCGCTCCTGCAGCTTCTCGCGATCGTAGTCCGACGTCGTCTCCTCGATCTGCACCTTGATCTGGTTGACGCGGGCCTCGATGTCCTTCTTCTTGCCGGCGCCGTCGACGATGGTGGTGTTCTCCTTGTCGATCGACACGCGCTTGGCCTTGCCCAGCATGTTGAGCGTGACGTTCTCGAGCTTGATGCCGAGGTCCTCGGAGATCACCTGGCCGTTGGTCAGCACGGCGATGTCCTCGAGCATGGCCTTGCGGCGGTCGCCGAAGCCGGGCGCCTTGACGGCGGCGACCTTGAGCCCGCCGCGCAGCTTGTTGACGACGAGCGTCGCGAGCGCCTCGCCCTCGACCTCCTCGGCCACGATCAGCAGCGGCTTGCCGGTCTGCACCACCGCCTCGAGCAGCGGCAGCATCGGCTGCAGGCCCGACAGCTTCTTCTCGTGGATCAGGATGTAGGGCTCGTCGAGCTCGGCCACCATCTTGTCGGCGTTGGTGATGAAGTAGGGCGAGAGGTAGCCGCGGTCGAACTGCATGCCCTCGACGACGTTGAGCTCGGTCTCAAGGCTCTTGGCCTCCTCGACCGTGATCACGCCCTCGTTGCCGACCTTCTGCATGGCCTTGGCGATCATCTCGCCGATCTCGCTCTCGCCGTTGGCTGAGATGGTGCCGACCTGGGCGATCTCGTCGGAGTTCTTGACCTTCTTCGCCTTCTTGCCGATCTCCTCGATCACCTGGGCGACGGCCTTGTCGATGCCGCGCTTCAGATCCATCGGGTTCATGCCGGCCGCAACGGCCTTCAGGCCTTCGCGCACGATCGCCTGGGTGAGCACGCAGGCCGTCGTGGTGCCGTCGCCGGCGAGATCGTTGGTCTTCTGGGCGGCCTCGCGCACCATCTGCGCGCCCATGTTCTCGAACTTATCCTCGAGCTCGATCTCCTTGGCGACGGTGACGCCGTCCTTGGTGGTGCGGGGAGCGCCGAACGACTTCTCGATGACGACGTTGCGGCCCTTGGGCCCGAGCGTCACCTTGACGGCGTTGGCGAGGATGTCGACGCCGCGCAGCATCCGCTCGCGAGCGTCGGCTGAGAACTTGACGTCTTTGGCTGCCATTGTGGGTCTGCTCCGTGGATGAAGAGGGGGTGGGGGGTGAGGTGGTCAGATCGTGAGGTGGTGGGGTTGGGGGCGGGGAGACCCGTGAGTGGCGAACAGACGGGCCGGGAGTGGATCGCCACTCACCATCTCACCCATTTCACCACTCACCGGGTGCAAGGCCCCTCAGCGCTCCAGCACCCCCATGATGTCGCTCTCCTTCATGATCAACAGCTCCTCGCCGTCGATCTTGACCTCGGTGCCCGACCACTTGCCGAACAGCACCTTGTCGCCCTTCTTGAGGTCGATGGGGACGAGCTTGCCGGAGTCGTCGCGCGCGCCCGGGCCGACGGCGATCACCTCGCCCTGCTGCGGCTTCTCTGCGGCGGTATCGGGAATGATGATGCCGCCGGCGCTCTTGGTTTCCTGCTCGGTCCGGCGCACGACCACGCGGTCATGGAGAGGGCGGAATTTCATGGTGATCTTCGTCTCCGATCAACAGCTTGTCTGGATGAGGGTCCGGTCGTGTTAGCACTCATATCCGAGGAGTGCTAGACGCGGCGGTTTCATACGGGAAGGCCGGGGGGAGTGTCAAGCAGTGGCATTGACCCGCCGGGCAAAATACGGCCGCGTTTCGATGATGTTGGCTGGCGATCCGTCTGTATGCGGGCGGGCGGCCCGAAGATCGCCCCGAGCTTCATCCGCCGGCGCCATGGTGATGCAACCTGAACCGGCCCGGCCGAGCCTGCCGTCCTGTCCTCTCCCATCCACGGCCGGAGGCTCCTGCGGCGGCAAAATGCCCGTGGCGAGGAACGCAAGCCGGCGTGAGCCCATTTGCGCGTTGCACGGCGTAAACAACGCAGGTTAAGAGCACGTGGGTTTGGCCGCCGGCTCGAGCCACTATGGGGTCATGCGCAGCATCGTCATCAACGACTTCTTCGTTTGCATTGGCGCGCAGAAGGCCGGCACCACCTGGCTTGCGCGCATGCTGCAGACGCACCCTGATCTGTTCCTGACTCCGGTCAAGGAGATCCACTACTTCGACCACATTCGCGGCATCACGGAGCATCTCTCTAACCGCAAGCGCCGCTCGCGCTACCGCAAGTATCATCAGCGCATGTGGACCCAGTGGGCCCAGTTCGGCGAGTACTGGCGTCAGTGGGCCTGGTATCGGGACTACATGAAGAACCCGGTCAACGACGAGTGGTACGCGAGCCTGTTCCGGCATCGCGGCGCCAAGCGTTTTGCGGGCGAGGTCACTCCCGAATACGCGATCATCGGCAAAGAAGGGTTGGGGCACCTGAAGACGCTGGCGCCGGACGCGCGCGTTCTCTTCATCATGCGCAATCCCGTGACGCGCGCCTGGAGCCAGGTTCTGCATCAATGCCGGGCGCGCGGGCTCGACGCGACGCGGCAGTCGGTCGATGCGATCGCCGCGATGCTGGCAGAGCCGCGCGCGCGGGAGCTCGGCGACTACGCCGCCACGCTCGCGGACATGGCTGCTGTTTTCCGCTCCGATCAGATGCTGTTGATGTTTTATGAGGACATGCACAAGGATCGTCTGGCGGCGCTCGAGCAGGTCTGCCGCTTCATCGGCTGCGGCTACGATCCCTCGTACTTCAAGGAGGTTGGCCGCCGCTTCAATCGCAGCCAGGATGCGGCGCTGCCGGATCCGGTACGGGCGGTCTTGCGTGATCTCTATCGCGAGCAGGCCGAAGCCGTGCGCCAGCGCATGGGCCGCATTCCAGAGGCGTGGGCACGGGAATTCACGGCGTGAGCCGCCAGTAGCGCGAGACGTGGTGCATCTGTCGCCCGCGCAGACGTCAGCCCGGTGGCTGCCGCAAATGCCCAGCGAGGAAGCGGCGGACGAACGCAATGAACGGACGCTCGATGTACGTATATCCGAAGCGCGCCACCAGATACACGGGCGCCGAGGACAGACCGAAAAGGATGACAAGTCGAACGTTGGCAGGCTGATGCAGATACCACTGCCGGCCCGCCAGCGCTGCGGCGATGGGCAAGGCGATCGGGATGTGAAAGAGGTATATTCCGTACGAGATCTCGCCGAGGTGATGGCCAGGACGACCACCCAGGATGTTGCGCGCCACACGGGCCGGCATCCCGACGCCGAAACGATCCCAGGCATCCTCCCCGAGAAGCAGCACGAGCAACCCTGTCGCCGTCATGCCGAACAGCACGTCCTGCCTGTAGAAGCTCAGAAACACTGCCGCTGCTGCGAGCAGAGAAAATTCGGGCGAGTCGCGCTTGTAATGCGCCTCCGCCAGCAACATGCCGACGAGAAAGCAATTGATCTTCAGCGGGAGCAATGTCGGCTGGGGAAACAGGCCGAGCAGCTTCGGCTCGGTATACACACCGATGAACTTGTGGCTTAGCAGGAAGGCGGCGGTGCAAAGGATCACGAGCGCGCCGTAGCCGAACCTCCGCATGAACAGCATGAGAAACGGGAAGAGCACGTAGAACTGCGCCTCCAAGCCGAGGCTCCAGTCCGGGATGTGCTGCGAGCTTGCCCCGTAGGCTGGAAAAAATCCGAACAGGAAGGAGAAGTGCAGCAAGGCGGACGCAAAGGGGTGCCTCTGGTCCGTGACGCCATCGGGAGCCACGTCGACGCCCTGAGGCGGAAAAGCATCCCTCGTATTCAGCCTGAAGTCGGAGAGCTCTCCGCCCAATATCCCGACCACAGCGAAAGCGACGTAGTAGAGCGGGGCGATGCGGAAGAAGCGCCGGAGATAGAAGCGGGCCCATGTTGTGTGCGATGTCCAGGGTTCTTCCAGCGCACGCTCCCTGTAGTGGGCGCACATCAGGAAGCCCGATATGAGCATGAAAACATCGACGGCAATGGCGCCGGAGGGAATGAGACCGGTCGTACTACCGCTCATCGATTTGAGGTGATGCGCGAACACCCAGATCGCCATCAATCCCCGTAAGCCGTCTAGTGGCTTGTACATGCTGCGGGTCCTCAGACCACCACAGCATACTTCCCGCGTCCCGTGCCGGTGAGGTGCCTTTTTCCTCGGTTCTGCGGCACATCCCTCAGCCGGAATTGCCCAGCCCATACGGCTTCGAGGAGGGGGCTCATCCCAAAGGCATTGGCCAGGGCTATCCTTTGGTGGGTGGCAAGCCTTTGGCGGACCTCAAATTTGCAGGGGTGCGCGGGTTCGCAGCCTGGGGCTCGGCCGGCGCGGCTAGAGCGTCTTGTCCGCGGTGCGAGGCGGCGCCGAGGCTGCCGGATCGACGGCGATCAGAAAGCGCACGAGCTCGCCGCGAGAGGCGCTCTCCACGCGGCTCGTGACCAACTGAAAGCGGACGCCAGGCACGCCTATGGTGGTCCCGTCGATTTCCTCCAGCTCGACCACGGAAAGCCGGTCGGGCTTGCCGTCGCGGGAGGCGATGGTGATGCGATCGCCCACCGCGAGGGGGCGGCGAAATGCCGAGCCATGCCCGGGCTTGCCCGTCCAGATGGCCTTGACCGGCCCATGCTCGCGAGCGTCAGCCAGCGCGGGCGTGAGGCTCAGCGTCCGCGGGGCGGCATCCGCTTCAGCCAGCGCCACTCCGTAGCTGCGGGACAGCAGCAGCTCGGCGTCGGAGAGCGTGCCGGACCAGAGCAACACGGCGGCGACGGCGCCCGCGCCCGCAGCAAGTGTGCCCCAGCGGAACATCGCTCGTCGGACCGAGGTCTGATGGCTCATGCGCGCACTCCGTCGTGGACGGTAGATATATAGATGCGGTTTGAAGGATGTGGAGGAGGAATGCAAGGTCCCTGGAGCGGGATCATCGCTTCCCCCTCCACCGTCGCCGCGGGGAGGCATAGACGCGGCGCACGTGACTCCAAAAACTTACGTTAAACGCCAACAGCATAGACAACGCCAAGGTAAGTCCCGTCAGGGGCGCGCAGCCGCCCGGGCCGTCCGGGAGGCCGCAATGAATGGGAGCGAGAGCCGTCGACGGCCCATTGTCGAAATCCTCGATGAGCACGGCGGTTCCAGAGATGTTCGCAAATGCCGCGGCAACGGCAAGTTGCGGTGAGTCCTCGCGCCTTGCGGCGTTGTCGGCGACCGTCCCGATAACGAGAGCGAGCATGACCAGGCCGCCAAGGGCGCCGACGGCCCGACGCACATATCCATAAGCAGACTCCGCCCGCATGCCGGTCCCCGCTTTGCTGCTCCCCGCACGGGAGCGACCGTGTCGATCCGCAAAGCAGTGCACAGCAGTTGGGCCGGTGTTCGGCGGCAATGTGGCGATCGCCGAAAATCCTGTGTCCGGACCGGAAAAGGAGCCGTTTTCTGGCCTCCGAGGGCCTCATGGCGAGCTGCTTTGAGGCGGCATAGAGGGTATGCGGCATAATTACCCCTCGTCCTTGACGCACTTGCGAGACGGGCTCGCCAGTGGCCATCTCTTGCCCGGTGGTCGAGGCGTCACGCGTCCGACAGGGGAAGGTGGGAGTACAAGCGTGCGTAGCAGCATCGAGGCCGGCGCAGGTCTGCCGGCCAAGACGCTCGTGATGACAGGTGGCACCAGTGGGATTGGCCGTCGCGTCGTCGAGCGTTTGCTGGCAGAGCGGGCCGAGTGGCGCATCGTTCTGCTGGCGCGTGAATCGCCCCGTAGCGATGAATTGCGGACGTTGGCAGGGGCGCAGCGCCTCCAGATCGTTGCGGTCGATCTGGCGAGCCTGGACTCGGTCGACCGGGCCTGTCACGACGTTTTCCAGCGCCTCGGTGCAAGCGCGATCGATGGGCTCGGCCTCAACGCGGGCATGCAGGCCATCGGCGGCCATGAGGTCTCCGAGGACGGCTACGAGCTTTCGTTTGCGGTCAACCATCTCGCGCACTTCGCCATCGCCGACCGCCTGATCGGGCGTGTCCGGCCGGGTGGCCGCGTTGTGATCACTGCCAGCGAGGTGCACGACCCGGATGTCTTCTGCCTGGTCGGACAGCGCCGCGCCTACTGGCAGGACCCCGCAGAGCTGGCCGACGCGCGACGCTCACAGCGCGACATCGAGGCCGGAGTGGAGCGTGGCGAGGCGCGCTATTGCGCCTCCAAGCTGATGAACGTCATGCACGCGCGTCTGCTGGCCCGCGAGGCGCCGCACGTCGGTGTCGTCTCCTTCAATCCCGGTGTGGTGGCGGGCACCGAGATTGCACGCGACCGCTTCTTGCTGATGCGGCTGGGCTGGAAGTATCTGATGCCGCTGCTCGAGCCGATCCTGCCGGGAGCCCGCTCGCTCGAGACCTCCGCTGGAGACCTCATTCACCTGCTGACAGAGGCCGATCTTGGAGCCATCTCGGGCTCTTATGTCGATGGACGCACGGTGGCGCCGGGCTCGGCCGATTCGCGCGATGGGTCCAAGATCGCGCGCATGGTCGGCGTCAGCCGGACGCTGATCGCGCAGGCGCGTGAGGCCCGCGCTGACGTCATCCGCGAGCCGCGCGCCTGGGCCGCGAACGGGTAGCTGCGCAGAAACCGACGGTTCCGAGCGAGTTGCGGTTTTCGCGCGGGCCCTGCCCATGCGCGGAACGCAACCTAGGTTGGCCTTGAACTCGCAGGAGCACGAGCGTAGGTTCCGGCCGCTTCGCGTCAACCCAACCCCCGGGACCTCTCATGGGCTTTTTCGCCGACAGCCTGAACCGGATCCAGCCGTCGCTCACCATCGCGATGGCGACCAAGGCACGCGAGCTGCAGGCCAAAGGCCGCGATATCATCAGCCTCGCTGCCGGGGAGCCCGACTTCGATACGCCGCAGAACATCAAGGACGCGGCGATCCGGGCGATGCAGGAGGGCAAGACCAAGTATACGGACGTCGACGGCATGCCGGAGCTCAAGGATGCGGTGGCCGGCAAGTTCAAGCGCGAGAACGGGCTCGAGTACAAGCGCAGCCAGATCTCGGTCGGGACCGGCGGCAAGCAGGTGCTGTTCAACGCGCTGCTTGCTACGCTCAACCCGGGCGACGAGGTCGTCATCCCGGCGCCATGCTGGGTTTCCTACATCGACATCGTGCGCTTCGGCGGCGGCACGCCCGTGTTCGCCGATTGCCGGCTCGAGGATGACTACAAGCTGAAGCCGGAGACGTTGGACAAGGCCATTACGCCGAAGACCAAGTGGCTCGTATTCAATCAGCCGTCCAATCCGACCGGCGCCGCCTATACGAAGGATGAGCTCAAGGCGCTGACCGACGTGCTCATGCGGCCGAAGAATCGCCACGTGTGGGTGATGACGGACGACATGTACGAGCACCTGCTCTACGACGACGCCAAGTTCTTCACACCGGCTCAGGTCGAGCCCGGTCTGTACGAGCGCACGCTGACCGTCAACGGGTTCTCGAAGGCCTATTGCATGACCGGCTGGCGGCTCGGCTACGCGGGCGGGCCCGAGCCGCTGATCAAGGCGATGTGCAAGCTGCAGAGCCAGACGACGGCCAACCCGTCGTCGATCTCGCAGTGGGCGGGCGTGGAGGCGCTGACGGGGCCGCAGGACTTCATCGAGCGCAACAACCGCGTGTTCAAGGAGCGCCGCGACCTGGTCGTGTCCATGCTGAACCAGGCGAAGGGCATCAAGTGTCCCAAGCCGCAGGGTGCGTTCTATGTTTACCCCTCATGCGCCGAAGCCATCGGCCGGACCACGGCCAAGGGCGCACAGATCAAGACGGACGAGGACTTCGTCAGTGCGCTCCTGGACGAGGAGGGGGTGGCGGTTGTGCATGGGGCGGCGTTCGCCATGTCGCCGTTCTTCCGCATCTCGTACGCGACGTCGACGGATCAGCTCGAGGAGGCGTGCCGGCGCATCCAGCGGTTCTGCGGTAACCTGCGCTAGGACGACCGCGCGCGCCGCCGGGATCCGGCCTGGCCAATCTCGATGATCTGGACCTTCAAGATATTCGCCGTGCCCGTGCTCGTGGCGCTGGCGACCTTGGCCATCCGCCGCTGGGGTGCTGCGGTCGGCGGTCTGCTGATGGGGCTGCCGATCATGACGGGCCCCATCTCGCTTCTGCTCGCCCTGGAGCAGGGGACGGCCTTCGCGGCGACGACCACGGTCGGCATCATCCTGGCGGTCGGGGCCATGGGGCCGTATGCGCTCGTGTCCTACTGGACGGCGGGGCGTCTGCCCTGGCCGCTCTGCATGGCCGCGGCGCTGGCCGCCTTCGCGGTTGCGGCGCTGGGCCTGCAGAATCTGCCGGTCGATCATCGCCAGGCTTCCGCAGTTGCGGCGTCGTCCATGCTGCTCGCGCTGGTGGCGATGCCGCGCGTGCGCAAGATCGCCGACATGCGATCCCCACCATGGTGGGACATCCCGCTGCGCATGCTCGTCACGGCCGTGCTGGTCGTTACGGTCACGTTTCTCGCCAGTGACCTCGGGCCCAGGCTCAGCGGCATCATGTCGACGCTGCCGATCATCAGCACGGTCGTCGTCTCGTTCACACTGCACCAGGCGGGCGCGGCCGCGGGGCGCGCGGTGATCCGCGCCAACTCGATTGCGATGCTCTCCTTCATCGCCTTCTTTCTGGTCGTGGGCGAGACGATCGAGGCTTCCGGGATCGCTGCGGCGTACACGCTGGCGCTGGTTGTGACCGCGGCGTCCAGCCTCGCCATCATGCTGCTCGATCGATATCTCGGGTCCCATATTGAATCGGGTTCCGCATCGATCACGAAAGCGTTGGAATAATGTGATCGCGCTCCTCGTCTATAGTTTCGGCGGGCGGCGGAGGGCCGCCTTCATCATCTCGTTTAGGGAGCAGGGCATGACCAAATCGGGGGTTCTGATGGGGATGGCGATCGTTGCCGGCCTGGCCGTCGCGGCCACGGGCATCGCCACGGGGCAGGATGCCATCGCGCAGCGCAAGGAGCTCATGAAGCAGGTCGGCGCGGCAACCAAGGCCTCGGGCGAGATGGTGAAGGGAGAGAAGCCGTACGACGCCAAGGCGGCTGCCGAGGCCATGACGACGATCGCTAGGAATTGGCAGGCGATGAGCAAGCTGTTTCCCGATAACAGCAAGATGGGTGGCGAGACGACGGCAGCACCGAAGATCTGGGAGGCGCGGGCCGACTTCGACGCAAAAGGCGCCGCCATGGCGAAGGATGCGGAGGCCGCGAGCAAGGCCGCTGCGCAAGGGCCGGATGCGTTCAAGGCCGCCTTCGGTGCGGTGGCGAAAAACTGCAAGGGCTGCCACGAGGTCTACCGCATACCGAAGAAGTAGACCGCTGCTGCAGCCGCGCGAATACGCTACACTCGCACGTATGGCGCGGGCGGCAATCGAGCTTACGAACGGGTTCCACGAAGCGGATCGGCCGGCGCTGGTCGATCTGCTGCGTGCCTACGAAAGGGGACTGGGCATCAGTCTCTGCTTTCAGGATTTCGAGAGCGAGCTCGCCGGGCTGCCCGGCGATTACGCGCCTCCCGACGGCGCGCTGATCCTGGCGCGCGGCCGAGGCGGAGAGCTGGTGGGCGTGGTGGCCCTGCGCGCGCTCGACCGCGCCGGGGGCATCTGCGAGATGAAGCGTCTCTACGTGGCGCCGGCGGGGCGCGGGCAGGGGCTAGGCCGCCGGCTTGCCGGGGCCGTGATCGGCGAGGCGCGCCGGCTCGGCTACCGCGCCATGCGTCTCGATACGCTGCCGAGCATGCGGGAAGCGCAGGGGCTCTACGAGCGCCTCGGGTTCCGCGATATCGCCAACTACAACGGCAACCCCGTGGCAGGCACGCGTTTCCTCGAGAAAGACCTCGAGGCGATGCCGTGAATGCCGAGGTCGCGCAGCGCGCCGCCGACCGCGCAATCACATTGCCCGATCGCCGCACGATCCTGCTGCGCGAATACGGCGCCTCGGGCGGGTTCCCGGTGCTCGCGCTGCATGGGACGCCCGCCTCGCGGCTGATGTATGCGGTGGCGGGATCGCGGGCGGCCGCGTTCGGCCTGCGCATCATCGCGCCCGACCGGTGGGGATACGGCGGAACGAGCCTGCACCCGCGCCCAAGTCTGCCTGCGTTCGCGGACGACATCGCGGCCGTGGCCGACAGGCTCGGGCTCGCCCGCTTCGCCGTGCTGGGCGTGTCAGGTGGAGGACCCTACGCGGTGGGGTTGGCGGCGCGTCTGGTGGATCGCGTCGCCGCGCTGGCGCTGGTGGCGCCGGTCGGTCCGATTGCCAGCGTCGCCGGCGGCGTGCATCTCACGCCGTTTCATCGCTTCTGCTTCACGCTGCTGCCGCGAGCGCCGCGATTGCTGGGCCTCGTGTTCGATGCGTTCCGCCGCGGCGTCGCAACCTCGCCCGATACCGCCATCCGCATTTCCATGACGCGCTCGCCGGCCGCCGATCATCGCGTCATGGGGAGCGAGGGTGTGCGCGACCGGTTCATTGCCATGTTCCGCGAGGGGCTGCGGCCGGGCATCGCCGGTGCGGTGACCGACATGCAGATTTTCGGCAAGCCCTGGGCCGTGCCGATCGAGCGCATCGCGGCGCCGTCGGCGCTGTGGATCGGGACGGAGGACAACAACGTGCCGATACCGGCAGCCCTGAATCTTGCTGCCGCCATTCCTGGCTGCAAGGTGATCGAGCTGCCGGGAGAAGGGCACTTGTGGGTCGCGCTCAACTACGAGGAGGTGCTCGCTTGGATCTTCCAAAACAGCAAGGGCGCGGCTTCCGCCACGCCCATCGTGTGACCTGCGATCGACTCTTGCTCGAGGCTAGGCCGGCGCGCGGCCACCACGCGGCGCCCACCGCTCGCGAATCCAGCCCACCGCCGCTGCAATCATGCGACGCACGCTGACGCTGTGATCCACCTCGCCAATGAACGGGCGCCACTGAGTCCGTGCTTGGGGATGAGGTGCCGGCGTCGGCCGCCGCGTCTCGATCGGGGAATCATCGTCAGGCGCCACCATGGCAAATCCCGCTGCCAGTGCCGCCTTGTTCAGAGACTCGATACCCATGGTACGCCCTTGAGGTTCGCTCGTCCCCCATCTTCCGCGCAATACCCCTAGGCACCGTCTGGCCTGTTTCCGGCCATTGGAAATGCCATGTCCCATGATGCGACATAAAGTCCTCACGTCAAGCGGAATTTGGTAAACATCCTCGAAATTCACGTTCTGAAACAGAGCAAAACAGCGTTCTTGCCCTGGCAACTCTATTTTCGTGGTGAACGCACAGCATGCTCGGCCGTTGCACCGCGCGACGCACGGCGTGGTTGGAGTCGAGGTTTCTCCGCGAAGAGGCGCGCCAGGAAGGCGGTGGCCGAGCGGGGCGCCCCGGGCAGCAGAAGGGGAAGTGTCGGTGGCGCGTGATGCGCGTTCCGTGCATTGCGTGGCATCGCTGCCCGCGCAGCTCACGCGCAATGTCGACGGAAACGCGCCCCGCGCTTGATCGGCACGCGCTCGAGAACTTGTTTGACTGCGAGAGATAGAGAACTAGTCTGAGAGCAAGTTTTCTCAGTCGATCCCAGCCGAATGCCTTCCATCAGCGAGCAGACGACGATCCCGTCGCCTCTGGAAATTGTGTGGCCGCTGCTCAGCGACCCGGCTCTGGTCGCCTCCTGCATTCCTGGCGCAACGCTGTCGCCGGATCAGGGCGACGGCGTGTGGCGTGGCAGCGTACGCGTGAAGTTCGGGCCCACGGTTGCGACGTTCCGCGGCGAGGCGACGCTGACCTATGACCACACTGCGCACCGCTGCACGATCGAGGGGCGAGGGATCGATCAGCGTGGTGCATCGCGCGCGCTGGCCTCAGGCGTCGTCACCGCGAGCGGCGCCGACACCACCGTTCTCGACATCGAGGGCAACTTCTCCGTCACCGGTCCGCTCGAGACCTTCGCCAATGCCGGCGGCGTTCACGTTGCACGCGCGCTGCTCGCCGAATTCTCGGCCAACATGGCCAGGATCGTCGCCGAGCGAAGCGCAACGGCCGCGCAGGCGCAATCGGCGCCGGCCGGCGAGCCCTCGCCGCAGACCGCTCCGGCGGCCCAGTCCGATTCCAGTCCCAGGCCCGCCGTTGCCAGCGAGATCAGCGCGGCGCGCATTCTTTGGCGGGCGTTCCTGACGTGGCTGCAAGATCTGTTTCGCAAGAGGATCAAATAGCGATGAGCAAAGTTCTCGTTTCCGACATGCTCGCCCGCGCCTTCCAGGCCGAGGGTGTCGATACGCTTTTCACGCTGATGGGCGATGCCAACATGTACTGGTCGACGGCGATGATGCAGCTGCCCGGCATGCGCGTCATCCATGTGCGGCACGAGCACTGCGCCTGCTCCATGGCGGAGGGCTATACGCGCGCGACCGGCAAGGTCGGGGTCGCCTCGACCACCTGCGGGCCCGGCTTCACCCAGATCATGACCGGCCTCACCATGGCCGCGCGCGCCAACATTCCGATGGTGGTCTTTGCCGGTGACTCGCCGATCGCAGCGGCCTGGTACCTGCAGGAGATCGACATGGCGCCGCTGGCGCTGGCGACCGGATCGCACTACATCCCCGTTCGCCACATCGACCGCCTGCTCGACAATGTGCGCGAGGCCTTCCAGGTGGCGCAGGTGGAGCGCCGCCCCGTCGTGCTGAGCGTGCCGATGGACCTGCAGAAGCAGGCTTGGCCGCATCTGACCGATTACACGCCGTCCGCCGAGCTGGTGCCGGCGGCGCAGCGTCCGATCCCCGATCCGGTCATTGTCGATCGCGTGTGCGACATGATCGCGGAGTCCGAGAAGCCCATCATTCTCGGCGGACGCGGCGCAGTTTGGTCCGGCGCGCGGCAGGCCCTCGAGGCGCTGGGCGACCGGGCCGGCGCACTGTTTGCCAACTCCCTTCTCGGCAAGGGCCTGTTCGACGGCAATCCCTACGCGCTCGAGATCGCCGGCGCCTTCGCCAGCGACTTTGCGCGCGAGCGCTTTGCAGAGGCCGATCTCGTCATCGGCGCCGGCGTCGGCCTCGGCCACTACACGACCGAGGGCGGCTACCTCTACCCGGGCGCGCGCGTGGTCCAGATCGACGTCAATCCGCGCGGTCTGTGGCAGGGTCTGCGCACGGCCGATCTGCATGTGCGCGCCGATGCGCGAGCCGCTGCGGAAGCGATCGTCAACCGGCTCGATCAGCGCAACATCAAGCGCACCGGCTTCCGCACGCCGGACATGGCAAAGCTGGTCGCCGCCGACTTCCCTCCCGATCGCAAGGAATTTCCGGTCCAGGCCAACATGGTCGATCCGCGCCGGATGATCCTGGAGCTCGATGCGGTGATCCCGAAGGACTGGGACATCGTCGTGGGCGGCGGCCACTACTTTAGCATCGCCATGACACACATGCGCGGGCGGCCTGCTGAGAAATACCACGTCATCAACGATTTCGGCGCCATCGGATCCGGCCTGCCGGCGGCCGCCGGCGTGGCTGCCGCGCGCGGCGACGGCAAGGTGCTGCTGATCGAGGGCGACGGCAGCCTGATGATGCATGTCCAGGAGCTGGAGACGATCCGCCGGCATGGCCTGCAGATGCTGATCGCCATCATGAACGACGGCGGCTATGGCGCCGAGTTTCACAAGTTCAGGGCCAACGGTGTCGATCCCAGCGGCGCGATCCACGGACGCGGCGACCTGGCGGCGGTGGCAACCGGCTTCGGCTTGCGCGGCGCGACCGTCAATCAGATGGGCCGCATGGAGCAGCTCTTCCGCGAGCACCGCGCCGCCAACACGGCCGGTCTGTGGGACATTCACACCGACGACCTGATCCCCTCGCGCGCCTACCGGCGCATCCACTACGGCGAGGCGTGAAACGAGGCGTCACGGAGCGCGATCGGCCGCAGGGCGCGTGGGCTTTAGAATTTTGCAGCGCTCACCATCTGCGGCCTGCGCCGAGGCGCATCGCGATCCGCTGAAGCGGCTCACCGATCACAGCGCGATAAACGGACATCCCGCCGATCGCTTGGCGCGGCGCAACAGCAAGGATACCGGCTGCATGCCGTCATTTCCCACGTCGATCCTGCCGATCGTTCTTCTCCTGGCCTCCAACGTGTTCATGACCTTTGCGTGGTACGGCCATCTCAAATACACGGATCGGCCGCTCTGGCTCGTGGTGATCGTGAGCTGGAGCATTGCCTTCATCGAATACTGTCTGGCAGTTCCCGCCAACCGCTACGGCTCCGCGGTCTACAGTCCGGCGCAGCTCAAGACGATGCAGGAGGTCATTACGCTCGTCGTCTTTGCGGGCTTCTCGGTGCTGTATCTCAAGACGTCGTTCACGCTCAACCATCTGGTTGGATTCGCCCTGATCGCGGCCGGAGCATTCTTCGTCTTCAAGGGGCCGCTGTAGCGAGCTCTCCTCGGCGGGCCGCGAGCTCGGAGCTCCGCAAAACTGGCATTCGCGAACGCAAGCCGCTCCCACCCTCAGGGGCATCCCGGGGCTTGCAAAGCTTCGCGCCCGAGAAGTGCACCGCAGTGATCGGAAAGCGCGCTAGACTTGCTGTAAGGTGACGGCAATCGGAGGCGGCTGGCGCAGCGTCTGATAGACGACGCAATAGCGCTCCGTCAGCTTGAGCAGCGTGGCCCGCTGCTCCTCGGTGAGATCGCCCTCGACCTCGAACTTCAGGCGGATGTCGCGGAAGCCGACTGGCGCGTCCTTGGCCACGCCGAGCGTGCCGCGGAAGTCCAAATCACCCTCGGCCTCGATGCTGGCGCCGCTGAGCTTCAGATCGAGCGCCGTTGCCACCGCATTGAGGGTTACGCCGGCACAGGCAACGAGCGCCTCGAGCAGCATGTCGCCCGAGCAGGCATGCATGCCGCTGCCGCCGGTGGCCGGATGCAGCCCTGCCTCGACCAGCGCCTTGGCCGTGCGCACGGAGCAGGTGGCGCCTTCCCCGAGCTGGCCTTCGGCCTTCAGGGTGACGACGGCGGAGCCAGGGTCGTTGCGATACTGGTCCTTGAGCGGGGCCTGCAGGGCCTTCAGCGCAGCGGAGTCCATCGGCTTCTCCTGGGATGCGAGGAGAGCGTTGGTACTGCCATTGTGGTGTCGGCGGCAAGGGCGGCGCTGCACCACCTTCCGGATTCGGATGTTGCATGGTCTGCGACCAGCGCCCTAGACTTTGCCGTACGGGGCGATGACTGACGAGGGTAGCGATGTCCCAAGCCGACCTTCATGGCCTGCCGCTGACCTGCTCCAGCTCCCAAGCCGCTGACGCATTCAACGCGACCGTCCTCGGCTATCTCAAGTATCGGGCCGATCTCCCGGTGCGCCTCAAGGCGACGCTGGAGGCCGATGGCGACTTTCCCATGGCGCACGCGCTCAAGGGCTACTTCGCCATGCTGTCGTTCAAGCAGGCGAACGTTGCCGCCGCGCGCGAGGCTCTTGCGGCGGCGAGCAAGCTCGCCCCAGCCGCAACCGCGCGCGAGCAGGCGCACGTCGCGGCCTTGTCGCATTGGATCGCCGGTGATCTCGATCGCACGCTCGAGACCTGGGAGCAGATCCTCGACGCGCACCCCCGCGACGTCCTGGCGTTCCGCCTTCATCACTTCAACGCGTTCTGGCTCGGACGTCCCGAGGCGATGGCGCGAGAAGTGGAGGTCGTCATGCCCGCATGGGCCCCGGAGCTGGCTGGATGGGGCTCGCTGCTTGCGTGCCGCTGCTTTGCGCACGAGGAGATGGGCAACTATGCGCTGGCGGAGCCCGCCGGCCGGGAGGCGATCGCCATCGACAAGGGCGACCTGTGGGCCGCGCACGCCGTGGCGCACGTCCTGGAGATGCAGGGCCGCCGTGACGAGGGCATCGCCTGGCTCGCCGAGCTCGAGCCGCACTGGGACGGCGGCAACAACCTGATGCATCATCTGTGGTGGCACCGCGGCCTCTATCACCTGGAGCGACGCGAGTTCGACGAGGTGCTGAATCTCTACGACCGGCGCTTCCGCAATCTCGGCTCGCCGCTCACTGCATCGCAGCCCGACCTCTATATCGACGTCCAGAACGCCGCCTCCATGCTGTTCCGGCTCGAGCGGCAGGGCGTCGATGTCGGCAACCGCTGGAACGAGATCGCCGACAGGGCGGAGGCGCGCATCGGCGACTGCCTGTCGCCCTTCACGCTGCCGCACTGGATGATGGCGCTGGCCGCGGCGCGCCGCTTCGAGGCGGCAGGCCGCATGCTCGAGGGCATGCGCACGTTCGCATCAGGTGACAACCCCACGCTGGGACCTCTGGTGCGCGACTACGCCTTGCCGATCTCGGAGGCGATCGTCGCGCGTGCGCAGGGCAGGCATGACGAGGCGTGCGCGCGGATGCGGCCGGCCATCGACGGCATGTACCGGCTCGGCGGCAGCCATGCGCAGCAGGAT
>JBLNBZ010000129.1:0-39050 GCA_050260355.1 Bacteroidota bacterium
GATGACCCCACGCAGCGCATCAAGAAGTACGCCAAGGGCGAGTTCCACACCTGGACCGAGGAAGAGATCGCCCAGTTCGAGAAGAGGTGGCCGATCGGCACGACCGAGCGGCTGGCGTTTGCGCTCTTGCTCTACACCGGACAGCGCCGATCCGACGTGGTGGCCATGTCATGGGAGGACGTGAAGAACGGCACGATCTGTGTAACTCCGCTCAAGACCAAGCGCACGAGTGGCGTGAAGCTGTGGATTCCCGTTCACCCGGCGTTGCAGGAAATCCTCGACGCGGCAGATCAGAAAAGCGGGACGATCCTTCAGACGGCATTCGGTCGGCCATTCACGTCGAACGGGTTCGGCAGCGGTTTCATGGCGGTGAAGATCGACAAGGCTGGGCTTCCGAAGCGTTGCGTGACGCATGGGTTGCGCAAGGCGGCCGCGCGCCGTTTGGCCGAGGCGGGCTGTACCGCAAACGAAATCGCATCCATCACCGGGCACGCCACGCTGCAAAAAGTGTCCCGCTACACGAAGGCGGCCGAGCAGCGGAAGCTGGCCGTGGCGGCGATGAGGCGGTTGTCGCCCCCGAAACCGAAGCCGGATTCCCAAACCATATCGAAAGGGTTGGGAATCCTGCCGAAAAACTTCAATGTTTCAACAGGTGCGCAAGCCGGGTGGTGGAGCCGAGGGGAATCGAACCCCTGACCTCTGCAGTGCGATTGCAGCGCTCTCCCATCTGAGCTACGGCCCCGAAAGGCCGGCCCATTTAGTTGGCGGGTCGCAGGCTTGTCAAGCAAAGTACCTGCGTTTCGAGCGCCGACCGCCGTGGAAGGCAGGGGCCAACCCCTTGTTCGCCTGAGGCTCAGCGTCTAAACCTCTCACCGGTCGCGGGCGACGAGAGTGCAACCATGCTCGAATTTCTTGGCTTCATCAGCTACCTGATTACTCTCTACACCTACGTCGTCATCGCGGGCGTGATCCTGAGCTGGTTGCTGGCATTCAATGTCATCAATGCCTACAATCCGTTCGTGCGGTCGCTGTGGAACGCGTTGCGGGCGGTGACCGAGCCGCTGCTGCGGCCCATCCGGCGCTTCATGCCGGACCTCGGTGGGATCGATATTTCGCCGGTCATTCTGTTGCTGGGGTGCCTGTTCGTGCAGGCGGTCATCCTTCCCAATATCGCCAAGCTTTTCGTGTGATGCGGGCTTCCGCTGATCTTTGGCGGAAGGGGAAACACGGCATCGAGCTGCGCGCGCGTGTCATTCCGCGCTCATCAAAGGATGCGGTCGAGGGGATCGAGGCGACAGCGGACGGCGCAGCATTGAAGATTCGGGTGCGGGCGGTTCCCGACCAGGGCAAGGCCAATCGAGCCGTCGAGCGAGTCATTGCCGAGTGGCTCGGCGTGCCGAAGACGTCTATCTCGGTCTCGGCCGGAACCGCCTCGCGAAACAAGACCGTGAGCGTCGCGGAATCGGACGGCATCGAGGCGATCATCAGGAAGCGGATTGCGGAGCTGTCCGGCGCCTAGATAAGCTTTGTGTGTGGGGGCGCCGATCCGGAGGGACATTTGGGCACGGCATCAATCATAGATGGCAAGGCGATGGCGGAAGCACTGCGGCGCAAGGTTGCCGCAGGTGTCGGCCAGCTCGAGCGGGAGCACGGCTTGATGCCCGGCTTGGCAGTGGTCCTGGTCGGCGAGGATCCTGCGAGCCGGGTCTACGTCCGCAACAAGGTCAAGCAGACCGTTGCTGTCGGCATGCGCTCGTTCGAGCATTACCTTCCCGAGACTGCGAGCGAGGCCGAGCTGCTGGCCCTCATCGCCAGGCTCAACCAGGACGCCGCCGTGCATGGCATTCTGGTTCAGCTGCCGCTCCCCCAGCATATCGACTCGTCCAAGGTGATCGAGGCCATCGACCCGGCCAAGGACATCGACGGGTTCCATCCTTTCAACGTCGGCCGACTTGCCGTCGGCGCGGCTGCGCTGATACCGTGCACGCCGCTCGGCATCATGCTGCTGATCAGGAGCGTGCGCAGCGAGCTGTCCGGCCTCGATGCGGTGGTCATCGGCCGTTCCAACATCGTCGGCAAACCGGTCGCTCAGCTCCTGCTTGCAGAGAGCTGCACGGTGACGATCGGCCATTCGCGCACGCACGACCTGCCCGCTGTCGCTAGGCGGGCGGACATCCTGGTCTCCGCAGTCGGCAGGCCCGGGCTGGTACGGCGCGACTGGATCAAGCCGGGTGCCATCGTCATCGACGTCGGCATCAATCGCGTTGCGGCCCCCGATGGCCGGAGCCGGCTCGCCGGCGATGTCGCATTCGAGGAGGCTGTGCAAGTCGCATCCGCGGTCACGCCGGTTCCGGGCGGCGTGGGCCCCATGACCATCGCCTGCCTGCTGCGCAACACGCTGGCCGCCGCGAGTGCGGCCCGCGGCGTCAGCATAGACATTTGAAAGTCGTTCCTAGGCCTTCGGCGGTGAGCCGTCGTAACCCTCGACGATGAGAACGTAGACATCCGCGGCTTCATCGCGGATGGCAGCCGCAGCCTGATATTCGGGACTGTCGTAGCAGGCCTTGGCTACTTCGAAGCTCTCGAATTCCAGCACGACATGGCGCTGGTGCTCCGGACCTTTGCGAACCTCATATCGGCCCCCGCGAACGATGAACTTGGCATTCCACTTCTTGAACACCTTGGCGTTTGCCGCGAAGTAGTCCTTGTAACGCTCGGGATTCTTCACAGTGACGTGCGCAATCCAGTAGCCTTTCGGCATCGGGCTTCCTCCAGTGGTCCTTCGGCCGCTATTGTGCCCGCTCAGAAGTTGGGAGGGAAGCCAGCCTGAGGAGGCCACAATGCGCACCCAGGTGGGGATCGTGGGGGCGGGGCCGGCCGGGCTGCTGCTGTCGCACCTTCTGCATCGGCATGGCATCGGCTCGGTCGTCATCGAGCGGCACAGCCGGACCTATGTAGAGGCGCGGGTCCGCGCGGGCGTTATCGAGCACGACGCGGCGCGTATGCTCGTGGAGGCGGGTGTCGGCGAGCGCATGCAGTGCGAAGGTCTCGTGCACCGTGGCATCAATCTGACTTTTGTCGGGAGGCGCCACCGGATCGACCTGTCCGATCTGACCGGTGGGCGCACGGTGATGGTCTACGGGCAGCATGAGGTCGTTAAGGACCTGATCGCGGCCCGCGTCGCCGCCGGCGGCGACCTGCGGTTCAACATAACTGACGTGAAACTGCACGGCATCGAGACGTCGGCGCCGCATGTCAGTTTCGCCGAGAACGGGCATGTGACCGAGCTTGCCTGCGAGTTCATTGCGGGCTGCGATGGGTTCCATGGCATTTGCCGCCCTAGCATGCCCGCATCGGCATTGGCGGTTTACGAGCGGGCTTACCCGTTTGCGTGGCTTGGCATCCTTGCTGACGCGCCTCCGGCTTCGGAGGAGCTCGTCTATGCGCGCCACGCCGACGGGTTCGCGCTGCAGAGCATGCGCTCGCCACGGATTACGCGAGCCTATCTGCAGTGCCGACCCGACGAGGACCTTGCGCTCTGGCCCGATAGACGCATCTGGGACGAGCTGCGCAGGCGCCTTGAAGCGGATGGCTTGACACTCAACGAAGGGCCAATCCTGCAGCGCGGTGTCACGCCCATGCGCAGCTTTGTGGTCGAGCCGATGCAATACGGCCGCCTGTTCCTGGCAGGTGATGCTGCTCACATCGTGCCACCGACCGGCGCAAAAGGCATGAACCTGGCCATTGCCGATGTGCACGTCCTGGCGGCCGCGCTCGTGGCCTATTTCAAATCCGGCCGGTCCGACTTGCTCGAAGCGTACTCGGCGACGTGTTTGCGGCGCATATGGAAAGTGCAGCGATTTTCCTGGTGGATGACGTCGCTGCTGCATCGCTTTCCCAACGCGGACCCGATGCAGGAGCACCTGCAACTCGCCGAGCTGGAGCAGATTGCGGGCTCCCGCGCCGCCCAGCAGGTGCTGGCCGAGAATTACGTCGGACTTCCGCACGAGGCTTGATCGGCCTGGATCAGCGCATGGCTGCAATCGCGTCGGCGATGGCGACGGTACGCTTGGCCATCTCGGCGTGGAGCAGCTCGACCATGCGCCCGTCGAGATTGATGACGCCCTTTCCGCGGTTCTCTGGCAGCTCGAAGGCGGCGACGATCTTGCGCGCTGCTGCCACTTCCGCCTCGCTTGGCGAAAAGACCTCGTTCGCCACCGCGATTTGGTCGGGATGGATCAGCGTCTTGCCGTCGAAGCCGAGCATGCGTCCCTGCAGGCACTCGCGCCGGTAGCCCTCGGCATCGCGGAAGTTGTTGTAAACTCCGTCGAGGATCTCGAGCCCATGAGCGCGCGCCGCCGTCAAGCAGGCCGAGAGCCAATAGAGGGCTGCGGCGCGGTCGGCGGTGACCTCGGCCCGCGTCTCCTTGAAGAGGTCGTTGAGGCCCATCACGAGGCATGAGAGCCGCGATCCCGCATGACCGCCGGCGGCTGCGATCTCGCCTGCATTGATGACGCCGATCGGCGTCTCCATCATGGCCCACAGCCTGGTTTTGTCCGGTGCGCCGGCTCGACGAAGCGCGTCCGAGGCCCGCTCGACAGCGGCGATGTCCGACACCTTGGGCAGCAGCACGGCGTCGGGCGCGGCGGCTGCGGCTGCGGCGAGATCATCCGGCCCCCACGCCGTATCCAGGCCGTTGACGCGGATGACGAGCTCGCGCCTGCCGAAGCCGCCGGCCTTGACCGCGTCGGTGACCTGCACGCGCGCCGCAGGTTTGGCTTCCGGAGCGACGGAGTCCTCGAGATCGAGAATGAGGACGTCAGCCGGTAGCTGTTTCGCCTTCTCCAATGCACGCGCATTGGATCCCGGCATGTAGAGCGCGCTGCGGCGTGGGCGCAGAGACATCATCGACTCCATAAGTGGTGAGCGCCGCACCGTAGTCGAAACACACTCGCCATGCCAACATCGCTGATCCCACCTGCAGCTCGCTTGCTTGGCATGCGGCGGCAGTTCCGGCACACTGACGCAAACTTGGCTGCATGGCAGAGATATAATGGCCGTTGCGAAGGCAGATATCGTAATCGTCGGCGGCGCCGTGATCGGCAGCTCGATCGCCTACTTTCTGAAGCGGGACGGCTTCAAAGGCTCCGTCGTCGTGGTCGAGAAGGATCCGAGCTACCAGTATTGCGCCACGGGCCGCTCGCTGGCGTCGATCCGGCAGCAGTTCTCGACGCCGGAGAACATCCGGCTTTCGCAGTTCGGCGTCGGCTTCTTCAAGGGCATCAAGCAGGAGTTCGGAGCCGAGGCCGACATAAGCTTCCGCGAGCGCGGCTACCTGATCATGGCAACGCAGGAGGGACGTGGCGCGCTGGAGGAGAACGTGAAGCTCCAGCGCAGCCTCGGTGCGGATACGCTGCTGCTCGAGCCGTCCGAGATCGCCGAGCGGTTTCCTTGGATTTCCACGCACGGCCTTGCCGCAGCGGGATGGGGGCGCAGCGGCGAGGGGTGGCTCGATCCGCATTCCCTGATGGCGCTATTCCGCGACGGCGCGAAGGCGCGCGGGGTGACCTACGTCGCCGATGAGGTGGTCGGCATCGGTACGACCAACCGGCGGGCGACCAGCGTCAGGCTCAAGGGCGGCGACGAGATCGCGGCCGACGTCGTGGTTTGCGCGGCGGGCTGGCATTCGTACAAGGTGGCGGCGATGGCGGGTGCCGAGCTGCCCGTGCGGCCACGCAAACGACTGGCTTTCGTCGTCGATTGCGCCAACGGTCCGAAGGACGCGGGGCTGACGATTGATCCGTCCGGGGTGGTGTTTCGCCCGGAGGGCCGCTTCTTCATCACGGCAATCTCTCCGAAGGAGGGCGAGCCGGACCCGGACGAGGAGGACTTCGAGTTCGACCACGGCGTGTTCGAACGGAATATCTGGCCGCATCTTGCCGAGCGCGTGCCGGTGTTCGAGACCTTGAAAGTCCAGACGGCGTGGTGCTGCCACTATGACGTCAGCACGCTCGACCACAACGCCATCCTGGGCCCGCATCCCGACGTGGGCAGCTTCATCCTAGCCTGCGGGTTCTCCGGTCATGGCCTGCAGCATTCGCCCGGCATCTGGCGCGGCATAGCCGAGCTGCTGATGTACGGCAAGTACCGCACCATCGACCTCGGCCGCTTCGGCTACGGCCGAGTGCTGCGTAACGAGCCGATACTCGAGCTCAACGTCTTTTGATAGAGGCCGATGGCGCGCGTTCTCGCCATATCTTCGCAGGTCGCTCGCGGACACGTCGGTCTGTCGGCCATCGTTCCCGCCCTGCAGCGGCTCGGGCATGAGGTCACGGCCCTGCCGACGATCCTGCTATCCAATCATCCGGGGCATGCCGAGGCGGCAGGCGAGCGCGTCTCGCCTGAGCTTTTGGAGCGCATGCTCGTGGTCCTAGAGGGTAGCGGCTGGCTCGGCGAGATCGATGCCGTGCTCACGGGCTATTTGCCGAGCGTCGAGCATGTGCGCTTCGCCGGTAGGGCGGTCGAGCGGGTGCGGGCGCATCGGCGGGACGCTCGCATCGTGGTCGACCCGGTGCTCGGCGATGCGCCCAAGGGGCTCTATATCGATGCCGCCGCTGCGGCGCTCATTCGCGATGAGCTTGCGCCGCTGGCTCACATCGTTACGCCGAATGCGTTCGAGCTTGGCTGGTTGACCAGTGCGGGCGTTGCCAACGCCGCCCAGGTGCAGTCCGCAGCTGCCCTGCTGGCGGCAGACTGCGTCCTGGCGAAGTCGGTGCACGCCGCGGATGGTAACCTCGACAATGTTCTGACGCAGAAGGGGGCTGCGGCCCTTGCGTGCACAGTGCAGCGCCAGAGCGACGTGCCCAATGGCACCGGCGATCTGCTCGGTGCGCTGCTGCTCGGCCACGATCTGCGGCTGGGCTCGGGGCACACTGGGGAAGCGTTCGCGCTGGCGCTTGCAGGCGTTCAAGCCGCGATCGCGGCGAGCGTCAGCTTCGACGAGCTGCAGCTTGCCGCATCCCAGGACGCATGGGCTCAGCCGACACCCCTTGCCCTGCGCAGGCTGTGAGCGTTCGTCGCCGTCACAACTAAGCCATGAAGCCCAGCGAGCCGCTGGCTTGAGGCTTGCCGAGGCTGATCTCGCCCAGCATATCGGCCAATCGTACCGGTTGGTCCAGGAAGTGCATGATGGCGTGGAACGTGACGGCGCGGCCCATCGGCTCGCCCCTTGTCGAAACCGGTTGCGCTGTGGCGCAGAATGACCCAAATGCACTTTGGGCCAAGGAGTTTGAGCAGGCGAGTATGGGCGAGAGTCGTAATGACGTCCGCAACCGGCTGCAGAGCGCCGCGTCGTTCTTTCACCACGAGGCTGCCGGTGGCGTCGTCCTGATTCTGGCGGCGGCGCTTGCTCTGATCCTCGACAATTCGCCGCTGGCCTGGCTCTCCAATGCACTGCTCGATACGCCGTTCGGCATCCGCATCGGCCAGCTCGCCATCGACAAGCCGCTGCTGCTGTGGATCAACGAAGGCTTGATGGCCATCTTCTTCTTTCTCGTGGGGCTCGAGATCAAGCGCGAGCTGCTCGTGGGAGAGTTGTCGACCCGCGAGCAGGCGGTTCTGCCGCTGGTTGCTGCCATCGGCGGCATGGCGCTCCCGTCCTTGATCTATGCCCTTGTCAATATCGGCGATGCGGCGGCGCTGAGGGGCTGGGCGATTCCGGCCGCCACCGACATCGCATTTGCGATTGGCGTGCTGGTACTGCTCGGCAATCGCGTGCCGCCTGCGCTCAAGGTCTTTCTACTGGCGCTAGCGATCATCGATGATCTCGGCGCGATCATCATCATCGCTCTGTTCTACACGTACCAACTGTCCCTGCTGTCGCTGGCTCTTGCCGCCGTTGGGATCGGGGTGCTGTGGCTGCTCAACACCAGCAACGTGACCAACATTGCTGCCTATGTGCTGACCGGGATCTTCATATGGGTCTGCGTGCTGAAATCGGGGGTGCATGCGACGTTGGCGGGCGTTGTCGTGGCGCTGGCCGTGCCACTGCGAACGACTAATGGTCATGCCTCGCCGCTGGACCGTCTCGAGCACGCGCTCGAGCCCTGGGTCGTGTTCGGCGTGCTGCCGCTGTTCGCCTTCGCCAACGCCGGCGTGTCTCTGGCCGGCGTGTCGTTGTCCAGGCTGCTCGAGCCCATACCGCTTGGCATCGCCTTGGGTCTCATCATCGGGAAGTCATGCGGCATCTTCGGCGCGACTTGGGCTGCAGTCAGGTGGGGCTGGGCGTCGAAACCAGAGGGAGCCGGCTGGGTGCAGGTGCTCGGCGTTGCAATCTTGGGCGGCATCGGCTTCACGATGAGCCTGTTCATCGGCACGCTGGCGTTCCCGGATCCCGCGTATGCGGCCTCGCTCCGCCTCGGTGTCCTGGCGGGCTCCGTCACCAGCGCGGTCCTGGGCTACCTGGTCCTCCGTTTCGTGCCGCCGGAGTTTCCCAAATTGGGGCGAGCCGACAATCGCGTCTGATGCGAGAAGGCTTGTGCCGCCAGCTCGGTCAGCGTGCCTTGCTTGCGGCGGCGATCGCGGGGATAATTTTCTTCTCGATCGACTCTGGTGAGATCGGGCCGACGTGCTTGTAGACGATCACGCCGCGGCCATCGACGATGAACGTCTCGGGCATTCCATAGACGCCCCATTCAATGGCTGCCCGGCCATCGGCGTCGACCCCGACGGCGTTGAAAGGATTGCCATAGCGCCCGAGAAAGCGGCGCGCATTGACCGCCTGGTCCTTGTAGTTGATTCCATACAGCGCAACGCTGCTGTTCATCTGGGAGAGGCGCACGAGCAGCGGTTGTTCCTCGACACATGGGACACACCACGATGCCCAGAAATTCACAATCGAGACATGGCCCCGCGCGAGATCGGCGCGGCTGAAGCCCGGCAGCGGCGCGCCGCCATCGCGCGCTAATCCGGCCAGAGGGGGGAGATCGCCTGCCGGCGCCGGCTTGCCGATCAGAGCCGAAGGCAGCTTAGAGGGATCGCCCTTCTGCAGGGCGAAGCTCAGCATGAGCACGAGCGCGCCAAAGATCAGGAGGGGCACGACAACGAGCCCGCGGATGCGGGCTTTCGATGGCGTTTTTGGTGCTGCCTCCTGCATAGGGTTCAAGCATCGCCCCGTTTGTCGCTCTCCGCGCCCGGGCTCGTCTGGGCCGAGCGCCTGCGCGTGCCGCGCGCCTCGAGCTCGTTGAGCTTGCGCTGCTGGTGCATACCGTCGGCGACAAGCCAGACGATCAACACACCGAATACGATTGCGACTGCGGCGTAGGACGCCCACACGAACGCGGCATTGGGGCCAAGGTCCATCTCGACTATTCCGCTGCCTGGGTACGCGTGCGCATCGCCGATCGTTCCACTTCGGCCAGCATCAGTGTGCGTGCCCGGCGCCGCAGAATCTCATTGCGCATCGCCTTCACATGCATGGCCAGAAACAGCGCGACAAACGCAGCCGCCATGACGAGCAGAGGCCAACGCAGCGCGGGATCGATGCTCGAGGTCAGCCCCGTGGAAGGCTGGTGGAGCGTCGACCACCATGTCACCGAGTACTTGATGATCGGCAGCATGATGACGCCGAGGAGCGCCAGAACGGCGGTAAGGCGTCCCGCCAGCACTTCCTCCTCGATCGAGGATCTCAGCGCGATCAGGCCGAGATAGAGGAAAAACAGGATCAGCACCGACGTGAGCCTCGCATCCCACACCCAGTAGGCCCCCCACCCCGGCTTGCCCCACAGCGAGCCGGTGATCAGCGCCAGCAGCGTGAATGCAGCGCCGAGGGGTGCTGCAGCCTTCGCCGAAACGTCGGCAAGAGGGTGGCGGAATACCAGCAAGCCGAAGCTCGAGGCTGCGACGATCGCATAGGCCATCATTGACAGCCACGCCGACGGGACGTGCACGAACATGATCTTGACGGTGTGCCCGTGCTGGTAGTCGGGTGGAGCCGTTGCCGCTAGATAGAGGCCGGCGACCCATAGCAGTGCTGCCGCGACCCATAGCCATGGCAGCAGGGTCCGGGAAAGCTGCATGAACCGGGTAGGATTGGCGAGCCTTTCAGTCAGCGTCGTCATGGGCTTGATCTAGGCCTCGGGAACGGGTCACGCAACCGGCTGGTTTGGCGCAGCGCGCCCGTCGACTTTGCATCTATTGCAGACGGAACCGCAGAACTACCGCCGTTGCCAGGGGAGCCACGACCATCGAGGCCAGCGAAATTGCCAGCAAGATCAAGAGTGGCGGTGATGAGCCGGACGGCGCGGTCTGGCCGTTGACGGCAAGGATGCCGAAGATCAGGGTCGGGCAGTAGAGGGGTAGCGCCAGCAAGGCCAGCAGCAGCCCGCCGCGCCTGGAGCGCAGGGTCAGGGCCGAGCAGGTCGCTCCGATGAAGCTCACTGCCGGCGTGCCGCACAGCAGCGTCGCAAGCACCATCGGATAGGCGGCGGCCTCCATGTTGAGGAGCAGGCCCAACAGTGGAGCCGTGAGCGACAACGGCACGGCGGTCGATAGCCAGTGTGCAAGGCTCTTGGCGGTCGCCACCAGCGCAAGCGGCAACTGCCCGGTCGCCAGCACCTCGAGCGATCCGTCCTCGTCGTCAGCTGCAAAGAGCCGCCCGAGCGAGAGTAGAGCGGCCAGGAGCAGCGCCACCCAGAGTACACCGGGGGCGATGCGCGACAGCAAGGCGAGATCGGGACCCAGCCCGAGCGGCATCATGGCAACGACGACGAGGTAGAAGCCGAGCGCCGTCCCCACCGCCCCTCCCTCGCGCAGGGCGAGCATCAGATCGTGCCGCAGCAACTCCAGGAACGCCCTCACGTTGCCTCCGGCAGAGGTCGATCCAAGGGCAACTCGGCTTGAGGGCTGACATCCAGGGGATGATGCGTGGCAATGATCGCCAGGCCGCCGCTGCGTAAATGCCGATTGATGACCGACTCGAGAACCCCCTGCGAGGCGGCGTCCAGTCCGGCGGTTGGCTCGTCGAGCAGCCAAATGGGCCGGTGCGTCGCGAGCAGGCGCGCCAGCCCGAGCCGGCGCTTCTGTCCGGCCGACAGATAGCCGGCGGGGACGTGGCTCAGCTCCAGCAGGCCGAAGGCGTCCAGCGCTGCCCCCGCCCGGCCTCGGGCCCGGTCCGCCGGGTGGTCGGCCAGGAACCGCCACCAGAATGCTGCGTTCTCCGCGACGGTCAGGCTCGCCTTGACCGCGTTCTGATGGCCGACGTAGTGGCAGTGCTCGGCAAGGGAACGGTCGTTGCCGTCTTGGATATCCAGCTCGATTTCGCCCGAAGCCGGCTTGGTGAGGCCGGCGAGGGTGCGAATCAGCGTTGTCTTGCCGGACCCGTTCGGGCCGGTCAAAACCAGGGCTTCGCCGGAAGAGACGGAGAACGACAGGCCCGCGATGACTGTTCGCTCACCCCGTAGGACGACAAGCTTTTTGGCGCGAAGTTGCATGAGCCGGCATCTTCCGGTGAGTTGTCCGGCACGCATGCCCGGGCACCGCGCCTGGGTCTAGCCGTTCCCTGCCCCGGGCTTTATAAGGCGGGCACGTGCCTTGAGGCCAGCACTGCGCGCCGGAGACGCTGTCGCCGTGGCCCCCAGGGCTGCCAAGTCTGTCACACTCTGCCGCCGCTCGAGGAGACTTCCGATCATGGCGCTAGCCCCCGTCTCAGTCGACACCTTCAAATGCCGCAAGACCTTGCAGGTCGGCTCCAAGACCTACGAGTATTTCTCGCTCCCGGATGCAGAGAAGAACGGGCTCCCCGGCATTTCCAAGCTCCCGCACTCCCTAAAGGTCCTGCTCGAGAACCTGCTGCGGTTCGAGGACGGGCGCTCGGTCAAGGCCGACGATATCCGCGCCATGGCCGAGTGGCTGAAGACCAAGACGTCGCAGCGTGAGATCGCGTACCGGCCGGCGCGCGTGCTGATGCAGGATTTCACCGGGGTTCCGGCGATCGTCGACCTGGCGGCGATGCGCGATGCCATGAAGACGATCGGCGGTGAGCCGAAGAAGATCAATCCTCTGGTCCCGGTCGACCTGGTCATCGATCACTCTGTGATGGTGGACTACTTCGGCACGGCCGATGCGTTCAGGAAGAACGTCGAGCTCGAATATTCGCGCAACAAGGAGCGCTACGAGTTCCTGCGCTGGGGCGGCAGCGCGTTTGACAATTTCCAGGTGGTGCCTCCAGGCACCGGCATCTGCCACCAGGTCAATCTCGAGTATCTCGCGCAAACCGTATGGACCAAGCGGGTCGGCAAGGTCGAGCAGGCATTTCCGGACACCTGCGTCGGCACCGACAGTCACACCACGATGGTGAACGGCCTGGCCGTGCTCGGCTGGGGTGTCGGCGGCATCGAGGCCGAGGCTGCCATGCTCGGTCAGCCCGTCGCCATGGTCATTCCGGAGGTGATCGGCTTCCGCCTCACGGGCAAGCTCAAGGAAGGTGTGACGGCAACCGACCTCGTTCTCACCTGCACGCAGATGCTACGGAAACGCGGCGTGGTCGAGAAGTTCGTCGAGTACTTCGGTGACGGGCTTGCTCAGCTCTCGCTCGAGGACCGGGCCACAATCGGCAACATGGCTCCCGAGTACGGCGCAACGTGCGGCTTCTTCCCCATCGATGCCGAGACGATCAAGTATCTGAAGGCCACGGGCCGCAAGGCCGATCGCGTGGCCCTGGTGGAGGCCTATGCCAAGGCGCAGGGCATGTGGCGTGAGCCCGGCATGGAGCCGGTGTTCACCGATGTGCTCGAGCTCGACATGTCCACGGTTGAGCCCTCGCTTGCAGGGCCGAAGCGGCCACAGGATCGGGTGCCGCTGAAGGACGCCAAGATCGGTTTCGCCAAAACCTTACCGGACATCGTCAAGGGCGCGAGTGTCGGCAAGAAGGTTCCGGTCGAGGGCACCGACTACGCGATCGGACACGGGGACGTGGTGATCGCCGCCATCACCTCGTGCACAAACACGTCCAACCCTTCGGTGTTGATCGCCGCCGGTCTCGTCGCGCGCAATGCGCTGGCGAAGGGGTTGAAGGTCAAGCCCTGGGTGAAGACCTCGTTCGCGCCGGGATCTCAGGTGGTGACCGACTATCTGACGAAGGCCGGTCTGCAAGCCGATCTCGATGCGCTGGGTTACAATCTCACGGGCTACGGCTGCACCGTCTGCATTGGCAACTCTGGACCGTTGCCCGCGCCTGTGTCGGAGGCCATTCACAAGGGCGATCTCGTCGCCGCGGCCGTGCTTTCCGGCAACCGCAACTTCGAAGGCCGCGTCCATCCCGAGGTCAAGGCCAATTATCTCGCTTCGCCGCCCCTTGTCGTCGCCTACGCGCTCGCCGGCACGATGAACCTCGATCTGACCACCGAGCCGCTCGGCAAGGACAGCGCAGGCCGCGATGTCTTCCTGCGCGATATCTGGCCGACGTCGACCGAGGTTGCCGAGATCATTCGCTCTTGCGTCACGCCGGACATCTTCGCCAAGCGCTACAGCGACGTGTTCAAGGGCGACGACCAATGGCAGCAGATGGGCAAGGCGCGGGCGAGCCTCACCTACGGCTGGAACACGGTCTCCACCTACGTTCAGAATCCGCCTTACTTCGACGGGATTACGATCGAGCCTGCGCCAATCGAGGACGTAGCCAATGCGCGCATACTCGGCCTGTTCGGCGACTCGATCACGACCGACCACATCTCGCCGGCGGGCTCCATCAAGAAAGACGGGCCGGCAGGAACCTATCTGATCGAGCACCAGGTGCGGCCGGCCGAGTTCAATTCCTACGGGTCGCGGCGCGGCAACCACGAGGTCATGATGCGGGGCACATTCGCCAACATCCGCATCAAGAACATGATGCTCGGGGGCAAGGAGGGCGGCAACACGATCCACTATCCGTCCGGACAGGAGATGTCGATCTACGATGCGGCGATGCGCTACAAGACGGAGGGCGTTCCGTTGGTCGTCTTCGCCGGCAAGGAGTACGGCACAGGCTCGAGCCGCGACTGGGCTGCCAAGGGCACGCGGCTGCTCGGAATTCGTGCCGTGATTGCGCAATCGTTCGAGCGCATCCATCGCTCCAACCTGGTCGGCATGGGTGTCCTGCCGCTGGTGTTCGAGGAAGGGCTGTCGTGGAGCGAGATCGGTCTCAAGGGCAACGAGACGGTCTCGATCTCGGGGTTGGATGTCCTGCGGCCGCGACAGCATGTGGTCGTGCGCATCACCTATGCTGACGGGGTGACTCGCGAGGTACCCACGCTCTGCCGCATCGATACGGAGGACGAGCTGAGCTACTATCGCCACGGCGGGATCTTGCAATATGTGCTGCGTGGCCTTGCGGCAGCCGCCTAACGGCGGTTTGCCGTTCGTTAATGTGAGACCTTAAAGGGTCTCACCCATTCGTGACTCGCAATTGAAGGGGGGTAGGACGATATTGCGCTTCACGCGAATGAAGCGTTGGCAAACAAGAGCGGACATGTAAACGCAATGCGGACGCTTTGGCTTGTCGTGGTAGCTGCCGCGGCGTCGCTGCTGGGCGGGCCATCGGTCTCGGCCCAGGTTGCTGCTCCGAAGGCGGATGCGCAGCCAAAGTCGGTGATCGAGCTCTATACCAGTCAGGGATGCTCGTCCTGCCCAACGGCTGACGCATTGCTGAAAGCGCTCGCGCAACGGCCCGACATCATCGCCCTTTCGCTTCCGGTCGACTATTGGGACTACCTCGGCTGGAAGGACACGCTGGCAAAGCCGAAGTTCACGGCTCGCCAGCGCGCCTACGCGAAGATGCGCGGTGACGGCAAGATCTACACGCCGCAGATGGTCATCAACGGTCTCATGCACGTCAACGGCGCGCACGCGGGCGAGATCGAGGAGGCCATCGTTAAAACGTCCGGCAAGCTAGCGGGTGAGCGCATTCCCGTGCGTATCTCCGCAAGTGGCGGCAAGCTCCTGATCGAGACGGGAGCGGTGGCCGAGGGCGACAAGCCGAAGGATGGGACGATCTGGCTTGCCGTGATCCAGAAGGAAGCTCAGGTTCCGGTGCGGGCCGGTGAGAACCGGGGCCGCACGCTCACCTACTACAATGTGGTGCGAGAGCTGACAGCGGTCGGCACTTGGAGCGGCAAGCCCGTGACGATCGGGCTCAACCAAGCCGCAGTGATGAAGCCGGAGGCGGACAGTTGCGCCGTGCTGCTGCAGAACGGAGCAACAGGGCCGATCGTAGGGGCGGCGCTGCTGGCCAACGCCCAATAGCCTTCAGGCGGCGAGGCCGCGCTTTCTGAGCATAGCGGCGGTGCCTGGCAGCTTTCCGCGAAACGCGATGTAGGCTTCCGCAGGATCGCGCCTGTTTCCAGCGGAGTAGATGAAGTCCTTGAGCCGGCGTGCCGTCGCACGGTCGAAGACGTTGCCTGCCTCCTCGAAGGCTGCGAACGCATCGGCGTCCATGACCTCCGACCACATGTAGCTGTAATAGCCTGAAGCATAGCCGCCGCCGGAAAAGACGTGCGCGAAATGCGGCAGACGGTGACGCATGATGATCTCGCGCGGCATGCCGATGCGTTCCAACAGGTCCTTCTCGAATTTGGACACGTCGATCCGCCCGGGCGAGGAGAGCGAATGCAGTTCCAGATCCGCGAGCGCCGAGGAGACGTACTCGACGGTCGCAAAGCCCTGATTGAATTTCTGCGCGGCCTCGAGCCGCTTCAGCAAAGCCTCCGGCATCGGCTTGCCGTTGCGGAAGTGCACGGCAAAGCGCCTCAGAATCTCCGGCGTCAGGAGCCAGTGCTCATAGAGCTGCGACGGCAGCTCCACGAAGTCGGTCGATACGGACGTCCCGGCGATCGATGGATAGGTCACGTTCGAGAGCAGCCCGTGCAGGGCATGCCCAAACTCGTGGAACAGCGTGCGCGCGTCATCGAACGACAGGAGCGCGGGCTCGCCCTCGGCGCCGCGCGTGAAGTTCATGACGTTGACGACGATCGGGCGGATATCGCCGTTGAGCTTCTGCTGGCTGCGGAATGAGCTCATCCAGGCGCCGCTGCGCTTGCTCGGCCGCGCAAAGTAATCGCCGAGAAAAAGTCCGACGTGTTGCCCTTTCCGGTCGACCACCTCCCAGGCGCGGACATCGGGGTGATAGCGGGGTATGTCGAGCTGCTCCTTGAACGACACGCCGAACAGCCGCTTGGCCGTCTCGAACGCGGCGGCGATGACGCGATCGAGCTGCAGGTAGGGCTTGATCTCGCTCTCGTCCAAATCGAACTCCGCTCTGCGCACCTTCTCGGCGTAGTAGCGCCAGTCCCAAGCCTCGATCGCAGCGTTCTGCCCTTCGCTCTCGGCCACCCGCTGCAAGCGCTGGCGCTCGTTGGCGACAGTCACAAGCGCGGCCTGCCAAACCTCCTCCAGAAGATCTCGTACAGCTGCAGGCGTCTTCGCCATCGCGTCCGCGAGCTTGAACTCGGCAAACGTTTCGTAGCCGAGCAGATTGGCGCGCTCGGCTCTGAGGGCAACGATCTCCGACGCAATCTCACGGTTGTCGGTCTTGCCGCCGTTCTGCCCGCGGCGCGCCCATGCGGCAAAAGCCCTCTCTCTCAGATCGCGCCGGGCCGAGAACTGGAGGAAAGGCTCGATGCTGGAGCGTGCCAAGGTCACCAGATGCTTGCCGGCGTGGCCAAGGTCGGCGGCGGTTCTTGCGGCGGCGGCGCGCACAAACTCGGGGAGTCCCGCCAGGTCCTCCTCGCCATCGAGCACCAACTTGAAGTCCTGCTCGTCGGCCAGCACGTTCTGGCCGAACTGCGTGCCGAGCGTTGCCAACCGCTTGTTGATCGCAGCCATGCGCGCCTTCGCCTTTGCGGAAAGCCGCGCGCCGCTGCGCACGAAGCTGGTGTGATGGCGCTCGAGCACGCGCGTCTGCTCGGCATCGAGCCCGAGCTCCTCGCGCCGCGCGTAAAGCTCATCGATGCGCCGGAACAACTTCGTATTCAGCATGACGGCGCTCCAATGCGCCGCCAACTTCGGCGACATCTCCCGCTCGATGGCTTGCAGCTCAGGATTGGTGTCCGCACTGGCAAGATTGAAGAACACCCGGGACACCCGATCGAGCACCCGGCCGCTCTTCTCGAAAGCGACGATAGTATTGGCAAAGCTCGGACGCGCTTTGGCGTTAGCTATGCGCTCGATCTCTTGCTTGCTCTCCTTCAGGGCGTGATCGAAGGCGGGGCGGAAGTGCTCAGGCCGGATCGCCGCAAACGGTGGCGCGCCGAAGGGGCCGCGCCACGGCGCCAGCAGAGGGTTGGCGGCAGGCCGCTTGCGCGCCGTCGGCACAGTCTTGGCCGTCCTGGCTTTCTTCACGCTCATGACCTTGGCTCTCCGAAGTTTATGATCTAGCCGTCCAGTCCCCGGACGACGAAGCGATTGAGACGCTCGGCGAACTTCGCGGGCTCGGCCGGCAACTCCCCTTCCAGCAGGAGGGCCTGATCGAAGAGCAGCTGCGCAAGCTCGCGAAGCTCGTCCTTGCGTCCCGCTGCAAGCTCGCGTCCCAGGCCCTCGATGAGGGGGTGTGACGGGTTGATCTCGAGCACCGGCTTGCTCCCTATGCCGCGCTTCTGTCGCTGCAGCAGGCGCTCCAGCCCTCGATCGGGCCCACCCTCCGCCGCAACGAGGCACGCGGCCGAGGTGACCAGCAGCTTGGAGGCCCGCACGTCCGAGACCTCAGCTCCCAATGCGTCCTTCATAGCGGCAAGAAGCGAGGCGATGTCGTCTGCCTTCGGCTCCGGCTTGGCCTCGCCCTCGACCGGGATCGAGCTCAAATCGGCCTCGCCCTGTGTCAACGACTTCAGCGGCTTGCCCTCGAAGCTCAGGCCGAGCGAGGTCCAGAAATGGTCGACGGGATCGGCCAGAAGCAGTACCTCCACGTTGCGTGCCCTCGCCGCCTCGAGCTGTGGGCTCGACTTGATGAGATCAAGGCTGTCGCCACTCAGGTAGTAGATTTCAGTCTGATTGGGCCGCAGCGCGGCGACGTAGTCCTTCAGCGAGCGCCAGCCCGGACCGGCCGTCGAGCGGAAGCGCGCCAGCTTGAGTAGCTGGTCCCGGCGCTCGAAGTCCTCGTAGATGCCCTCCTTCAACACGCCGCCGAAGGTCTCCCAGATCTTCTCGTAGCGGGCACCCTCCTTCTCGGCGAGCGCTTCGAGCTCCGAGAGGAGGCGACCCGTCACAGCACGGCGGATCTGGCCGACCTGTGGGTTGTTCTGCAGGATCTCGCGCGAGATGTTGAGCGGCACGTCCTCGGAGTCGATGACGCCGCGTACGAAGCGCAGGTAGCTCGGCAGCAACGCGGCATCGTCCGTGATGAAGACGCGACGCACGTAAAGCTTCACGCGGCCCTTGCGCTCGATGTCGAACAGGTCATAGGGGGCCTTGGTCGGCACGAACAGCAGGACAGCATAGGACTGGCGGCCCTCGGCCTTGTAGTGGAGCGTCAGCGCCGGCTCGTCGAACTGATGCGCGACCCGGTTGTAGACCTCCTTGTATTCCTCCGGCTTGACCTCTGCCTTGCTGCGCTGCCAGAGCGCGCTCGCGGAGTTGATCTGGCGGGCCTTGCCCCCGCCGTCGACCAGCTCGATCGGGAACAGGATATGATCAGAGTAGGTGCGCACGATGCGCTCGATCTCGTGCTCCTCCAGAAAGCTCTTCGCGTCCGATTTGAGGTGGAGGATCACCGCGGTGCCGCGCGTGACGGTTGCAGCGAGGGGGGCAGGGGCGGGACCGACGCTGAAGCCGCCCGCTCCGTCCGACGACCAAAGGAACGCGCTGGCGCTCCCCGCCCTGCGGCTGACGACCTCGATGCGGTCGGCCACCATGAAGGCGGAATAGAAGCCGACGCCGAATTGACCGATGAACGAGGAGCCTTCGGAGCTGCCCGCGAGCCGCTCGAGAAATGCGCGCGTCCCCGAGCGCGCGATCGTTCCCAGATTATCGATCAGCTCCTGCTCATCCATGCCGATGCCGTTGTCGGCAATCGTCAGCCGGGCCTGATTTTTGTCGGCGCTGATGCGGATGGCGAACCTGGAATCTCCCCCGAGCAGGTCCGGCTTGGCGATCGCCTCATAGCGAAGCTTGTCGCAAGCGTCGGACGCATTCGAGATCAGCTCCCGCAGAAAGACTTCCTTCTCGGTGTAGACCGAGTGGACCATCAGGTGGAGGAGCTGGGCGACCTCGGTCTTGAAGGCGTGTTGAGCCGGTTGCTGCGCCGCGTCGGCAGCCATGACTTTCCTCTTCGATGTGTGCACTAGAAGCTCGTGAACCTAGTGTATCCTGGTCCAGAAGCTCTCCAACGAGCCTCACCGCAGGAGCTCGCACGGGTGGAGGAACTTCCGAGCCGCTACACTGGAGGCTCGGGATTATTGCCGCCGCGCGGCACGAATCAAGCTGATGGGCGATCAAAACCATGAGGGCCGGCGCGCGGCCGGCCCGGGTGGGGATGTTGCGCTCTTGAGAGAGAAGGTTGGCCCGGTTCTTAGGGCTTAGCCCCGGGGGGCTGGGGGGCTGAGATTCCAGAGCTTCGCGTCCAGAACCGGGCCGAGAGGCAACGGTCCAAACTATCGCCTGGGTTTGCGGCGTGGGAACGACGGGATTGCGGCCGAATGGGGATATCTGCGCAGACGGGATCGCCCTTTGAAGGCCTTCTTGCCAGCGCGCAAAGGGCTTGCGGGGTGGAGAAAAGAAAACCCCGGTTCACCGCGGAGCCCTAAGGGGATCGGGGGCTGGGCTCCGGCAGCGACCGAACCGGGGGAAAGTGTCGTTGAGGATCAGTATACGTAGCTTTGCGGCAGCGCCTTGAACGCACAATGGCGCTGTCGTGACTTTCGCCGATGCAACCGCTCGCATGATGCTGCGCTCGTCTTGCGCTCCTTTTCGAAAGGCGCAATCATCGCGCATTCCTATGCAGGAGGCGCACTTGAGCGATACCGAGCCGATCTACTTGCGCTCCAGAAATGGAGCGAATCATTCTGCTTCCAATGCGCTCTCCACCGCTCCGACGGTCCCTTCAGTCGTCTCGTTCAACATGCACGAGCTGCGTGCGATCCTGGCGGTCTACGGGCGCAAGGTCGCCGCGGGCGACTGGCGCGACTACGCCATAGACTTCGGCAGGGACAAGGCGGTGTTCTCGGTCTTCCGCCGCGCCAGCGAGGTCCCGCTTTACACCATCGAGAAGAATCCGAAGCTTGCGCGCCGACAGGGCGCCTACAGCGTGGTGGCGGCTACGGGATTGATCCTGAAGCGCGGTCACGACCTGAAGCGCGTGCTGAGCGTGCTCGACAAAAACGTCCGGCTGGTGGTGGCCTGTGGTCGGCAAGTCAAGCTACGGGCACCGGCCAGGGCATCGGGGCAAACGAAAAGGGCCCCGCTCGGCGGGGCCCTTCCGCTCATCATTCCGCTTATCTCTATTCGCGGTCGCCGAGCAGATACAGCAGCGACTGGAACATGTTGATGAAGTCGAGATAGAGGTTCAGCGCACCCATAATGGCGGTCTTGGCCGCCATCGCGGCATCGCCGACAACCGCGTAGTAGTTGTCCTTGATCTGCTGGGTGTCGTAGGCGGTGAGACCGGCAAACGCCAGCACGCCGATCACGGAGATCGCAAACTGAAGCGCGGGCGAGTGCAGCCAGATGTTGACGAGGCTGGCCAGAATCAGGCCGATCACGCCCATGATCAGAAACGTGCCCCAACCCGACAGATCCCGCTTCGTGGTGTAGCCGTAGAGGCTAAGCGCCGCGAACGAGGCCGCCGTGATGAAGAACACGCGGGTGATCGACTGACCGGTGAAGACCAGGAAGATGGTCGACAGCGATGCACCCATGACCGCCGCGAATACCCAGAAGCTGATCTGGGTCGCGGCCACGCTCATCTTGTACACCCTGAAGGACAGGAAGAAGACGAGCGCGAGGGGCGCCAGCATCAGTACCCACTTGAGGGGGCTGACGAACACCAGCTGGCCGAACTCCGTGAGGAACAGTCCGTTGCGCAGGCCGACCATCCGGCCGCCGGCCTGAGCCGCGAGCGCGGGATCGGTTGTCACCGCCATGCTGTAGATGAAGTAGGCGACGAGGCCGGTCAACGCCACACCTGCCGCCATGTAATTGTAGACGCTCAGCATGTACGCGCGCAGACCTTCGTCGACGGCGACGGCGCGGTCGCGCGCCGTCGAGCTGACTTGCGCATACCTGTTGTCGAGTTGAGCCATTGTGTGAGTTCCCTTTGAGGCCTCCACGCGGTCCCTATTGGGCTCGCGTCGCTAACACAATATGTCCGCGGATCTTGTCCCTTTCAAGCACGTAGAACTACGAAAAATCAGACGCGCGGCGCTCTAAGGCTATTTATATTAGACTTTCGTCTATTACATGCCGCGCCGCCCCAGCTCATCCCCTGATTATTCCGACCTCAGGTAGGGAACCGCTGGCGCCCGGAATACCCGCGCAGTGCCGATGCCACCCAGGACGGCAACCAAAAGAACAGCGATACCAATGGCTTGCCCGACGGCAGAGGCTGAGAACACGAACGAAAGGTCCATCACCGACGTCAACGCCACCCAGGCCGCAAGGCTGCCGAGGACGGCGGCGAGCAACGCGGCGGCGAATGCCAGCATGAGGTACTCGGCCAGGTGAGCCCTCAGGATCCGGCCGCGGGTGGCGCCAAGAACCTTCAGGATCACCGACTGTTGGATCCGCTGGCGCTGCGCCGTCACCAGAGCCCCGGCGAGTACGAGTGCGCCTGCTACGAGCGTCACGCTGCTGGCGATCCGGACAGCCAACATGATGCGGTCGAATATCGCGCTGAACGCGTTGATGGCATCCCTGACCCTGATCGTGGTTACCGCCGGGTAGGCCCTGCCGATGCTCTTGGCGAGGCCAGCCTCCTTGGCCAGCGGCACATCCCCGGGCAGAGCGATGGTCGCCAGGAGATTATGCGGGGCGGCACGCAGGGCATTCGGCGAGAAGACCATGATGAAGTTGATGGCCAAGCTCTCCCAGTGGACGTCCCGCAGATTGGCCACGCGTGCCGTCAAGTTGCGGCCCAGCACATTCACGGTCACGGAATCGCCGACCTTGAGGCCCAGGCCCTTCGCGAGCTCCGCCTCGAAGGACACGAGAGGAGGTCCGGAATAATCAGGCGGCCACCATTCGCCTTGCACGACCGATGAGCCCTCGGGAACGTCGTCGGCAAAGGTGAGACCGCGATCCCCGGTCAGCACCCAGGCGGCTTCGGGCGGCGCCTTGATTTGCTCGACAGGCCGATTCCCGAGACGCACCAGCCTGCCGCGCAGCATGGGCGCCTGATTGACGTGCGCCGCAGGCATCTCCTTGTGCACCAGGTCGACGAAGCCCGAGACATCGCCGGGGGGGATGTCGAGGACGAAATAGTCCGGCGAGTTCTTCGGCAGACGGCTCGATAGCTCCGACACGATCGACGTGTCCGCCAGCGCAACGGCGACAAGGAGCGACAGCCCTGTGCCGAGCGAGAGAATGACGGAGCGCGTGAGCCCATCCGGCGACCCGAGGTTGCTGATGGCCAGCGCGAGCTCCGGCTGGCGGGGCCGCGGTACTCGGCGAGCCAACAGTGTGACCGCTGTCCCCAATGCAAAGAAGAGAGCGAGGATGCCGGCGAGGCTCAGACAAAAGTAGAGAGCGATGCGCTGTGACTCCGACGTGCCGAGCGCCAACGCCAACAGTCCGGCAGCGGCACCTGCCGTAAGCGCCAGGATGTGCCAGCGCGGCAGCACGGGCTCGCGCACCACCTGCTCCCGAAACAAGACGCTGGGGCGCACCATCTCGGCTCGTCCGAGCGGCCAGAGCGTGAAGAGGAGGGAGACCAGCAGGCCGTAGGCGGTGGAAATGATCAGTGTCCTGGCGTTGATGGCGACCTCGACCTTGATCGGCAACGCGTCGCCGACAAGCGCACTGAGCAGATAGGGGAACGACAAACCGAGCCCCAGTCCGAGTGCCACGCCGATGCCCGTGATCAACGCAACCTGAGTCAGGTGAACGGCAAAGACTTGGCTGCTCGTGGCGCCGAGGCTCTTGAACGTGGCGATGACCTGGCGGCGGCGCTCGATGAAGGCCGCGACTGAGTTGGCGACTCCGACGCCGCCGACGAGCAGCGTGGTGAGCCCGATCAAGGTGAGGAACTGACGCAGACGCTCGAGCGTGCGCGTGACCGAAGGGTGGGGATCGCGCCGGTCGGCGATCATGAAGCCCGAGTCGGGCAGGTCACGCTTCACCTCGTCGCGGAAGGCGACAAGCCCCCCATCGCCGGTAGTGCCCGCTGCGGCAAGCTTTATCGCATAGCGCCAGCGCACCAGGCTTCCCGGCTCCGCGAGCGCGGTCTTCTCGAGCGTGCCGGTTGAGACGAACACACGCGGCCCGAAAGACAGCCGGTCAGCAAGCCTGTCCGGCTCGGCTGCCACCGTCGCACGGATCTCGACGGTGGTCTTGCCGAGCTGCATCCGGTCGCCGATCTTCAGACCGAGCCGTTCGAGCAGGATCGGGTCGACCGCGGCGCCGTCGCCCTGGTGGACCGCGCGCTCGACGCTCGCTTCGCCCGCGAGTGTCAACTGGCCTACGAGCGGATAGGCCGCGTCGATCGCCTTGAGCTCGACCAAGCTCTGCTCGGTGCCATCAGGGCGGCGCGCCATGGCACGTAGCGTTGCAGTCTCGCTCAGGCGTCCGTGCCGCTCCATCCATGTGCGTTCGGCGGGCTCCGCGCGGCGATGCGGCCGCGCGAGCGTGACATCGCCGCCGAGGAGGGACTCTCCCTGCCGCTCGAAACCGGCCTTCAATGCGTCAGTGAGGGCCCCGACGCCGGCAATAACCCCCACCCCGAGCGCCAAGCAGGCGATGAACACGTAGAAGCCGTTCAGGCCGCCGCGAAGCTCCCGCATCGCGAGCGAGAAAATGCGTGCGAGATTGGATGTGGAGGAAACGGGCGCAGGTGCTGTCGCGGTATTGATGGTCATGCGGACAGGCGCTCCGTCGACACCGACATGATCCTACCGTCGGCCATGCGCACAATTCTCGCGCAGCGGGAGGCGAGCTTCTCGTCATGCGTCACCAGCACCAGCGTGGCGCCGCGACGCGATTGCGCGCCGAAGAGCAGGTCCATGACCTGTGTGCCGGTCGGGCCATCGAGGTTCCCCGTCGGCTCGTCGGCGAGCAGGATGCGGGGGCGCGTCACAAGGGCGCGGGCCAGGGCCACGCGCTGCTGCTCGCCGCCCGAGAGCTGCGCCGGAAAATGCTGCAGCCGATGCGAAAGTCTCACCTCGGCGAGAAGCTCGGTCGCGCGCTCGATAGCGTCGCTGCGTCCCTGGAACTCGAGCGGGAGCGCGACATTTTCCAGGGCCGTCATCGTGGGAACGAGATGGAACGACTGAAACACGATGCCAATGGCGGCGCCGCGCGCGAGCGCCAGCGAATCCTCATCGAGGCTGGAGAAATTCTGCCCTGCCACCACGACGCGACCCGTGGTCGCCCGCTCGAGGCCAGCGATGACCATCAGCAGCGACGTCTTGCCTGAGCCGCTGGGGCCGGCGATGGCGAGCGATTCGCCCGGCCCTACGGAGAGGGACACCCCCTTGAGGATTTCCACCGTGCCGGCTTTGCTCGGAAGGGACAGACGCACGTCTTCGACGTCGATCACGGGCTGGGACAAGGCCGCTCGGCTCCCTGGCAAGGTCTTGCCCCAACTTCAGCCGCTTTCTAATTGACTCTGTGGCTGCTGGGGACGCTGGTCCAACGGAGTAATTCTTCTCGGTCAGGGCATCATGCAGAACATTTTTGGCCAGATGGTGCGGATTGTCGGTGCCGTCAACGTCTTTCTACTCGCAGGCCTTGTTGCCGGCTGTGTGGCAAGCTTCGCGCCGGCCACTGCAGATGCAGCCGAGAAGCCCGTGCGCATCGTGGCATTCGGCGACAGCCTGACCGCGGGCTACCGGCTTGCGCGCGAAGAAGCATTTCCGGCGCAACTGGAGCGGCGGCTCGCGGCTTCCGGGCTCAAGGTCGAGGTCATCAACGCCGGTGTCTCGGGTGACACGACCGCTGCCGGCCTTGCCCGCCTGGATTGGGCCGTGCCGGACGGTACCGATGCGGTGATATTGGAGCTTGGCGCCAACGACGCTCTGCGCGGCCTCGATCCCGCGCTCGCGCGCCGCAACCTCGAGACCATCATCAAGCGGCTGAAGGCCAAGGGTATCGACGTGCTGCTTGCCGGCATGCTGGCACCTGCGAACTACGGTGAAGCCTACGCCACGGCCTTCAATGCGATTTATCCGGAGCTGGCGCAGGAGCACGAGCTCCTGTTCTATCCGTTCTTCCTGCAGGGGGTGGCGATGCGCCATAACCTCAACCTCGACGATGGCCTGCATCCCAACGCCAAGGGCGTTGCAGTCATTGTCGACGGCATAGGGCCCAAGGTCGAGGAACTGATTCGCCGCGTCGTGAGCAGGCGCCAGCAGAGCCAGCGCGGCTAAGACGAGGACGCAAGCCTTGCCCAGACTCTTCACCGGCCTCGAGCTTCCGGAATCGGTGCGCGCCAGACTTGGTCTAATTCGTGGCCCCCTGGCGGGCGCGAAGTGGATCGAACCGGAGAACTTTCATGTCACGCTGCGCTTCGCCGGCGATATCGATAACCGCATCGCCGATGAGTTCGCCGGGTTTCTCGACGATGTCGAAGCGCAACCCTTCAACATCAGAATATCGGGCCTCGGAGCCTTTGGCGGCCGCACGCCGCGGGTGCTGTGGGCTGGGGTCGAGGGCGGAGACGCGCTCGAGAGCTTGCACAGGGCGCACGAGAGGGCGGCACGGTTCGCCGGGCTCGAGCCGGATACACAGGCATTTCGGCCGCATGTGACATTGGCGAGGCTGCGCGGGACCAAGCCGGATGCGGTGGCGCGGTTTCTTGGCTCGCGGGGCGCGCTCAGGTCCGAGCCGTTCACCGTTAGTCGCTTCGTGCTGTTCTCCTCGCGGCCCGGGTCGGGCGGCGGCCCGTACGTTGTCGAGCAGACCTACCCGCTTTCCGGCGCGCTCGGCTACGAGAGCGACGAGCTCGGTGCTTGAGGCGGCGGTAACGGTCGCCTGAGCCTCAGTTGGGGCGCGGCCCCCGTCCAGCGCTCGCATCGCAGGCTGGTTTGCTGCAGAATGCTGCGGAAATGGCTCTACGGAAGCAGTAACCGGCGGCACGCGCGTATCCAAGCTTCGGCTCGCGCATCGTCGTGGGAAGAGAGGTCGCCATGGCACGCAAGCTGTCTCCTGTCGAGCGGGACCAGGCGCTGAAAGCGTTATCCGACTGGACGCCTGTCGATGGCAGAGATGCGATTTCCAAGTCCTTCAAGTTCAAGGATTTCAACGCGGCCTTCGGTTTCATGACGCGCGTGGCGCTGGTGGCCGAGCAGATCAACCATCATCCTGAGTGGCTCAACGTCTGGAACAGGGTCGATGTCACGCTGTCGACGCACGATGCGGGAGGCCTGACCGAGCGCGACATCAAGCTCGCCGAGGCTATGGATCGCATCGCAGCGCAGACCCGGTCCGGTTGACGCTCCAGGCTGCCCGCGTATACTTGTGATATATCAGCCGCGGGTCCCAAACACGGCGGCAACGATGGGGTGGAGACGATGATTACCGAGCGGCAGAAGGCCTTCCGGCAGGAATACCGTTCGCGCATCATGGGCTTTTATGACGGCTACCTGCACATCGCCATCATCTACGCGATGGGCGCCGCGGCGTTCTACATATACCTACAGCACATCTCAGCGCCGAGCTGGCTCGAGCTGCTGACGATCCCGGTCACGTTCCTGTTCACCAACCTCTTCGAGTGGTTCGTGCACAAATACGTCATGCACCGACCGGTGAACATCAAAGGGCTCCGGGCCGTCTATGAGCGCCACACGCTCAACCACCACCAGTTCTTCACCGACGAGGAGATGCGGTTCCGCGATCACAAGGACTGGCGCGTCACAGTGTTCCCGCCTTACGCGCTGGTGGTTTTCATCCTGATGTCGATCCCGGCCGCGATCGTTCTCGGCAACGTCTTCACGCCCAACGTCGGCTGGCTCTTCATGTCCGTGACGACGGGCATGTATCTCATCTATGAGTTCATGCACTTCTGCTGCCACGTGGAGGAGAACTGGTTCGTCCGCAATTGCCCGTTCGTGAACACTCTCCGTCGCCATCACACGGCGCATCACAACGCCCGACTGATGATGGAGGTGAACATGAACCTGACATTCCCGATCGCCGACTGGCTGTTCGGCACCTCCGATCTGGACCGGGGACTGATCGGGCACCTGTTCAATGGCTACGACACCGCGCACCTGAAGAAGCAGTTGCGCGGTCGGCCCAAGCGCCCGGACGAAGCAGCCGCGGTCCCCATGGGCAACTACTGATTCGAGCGCGCCGTGCCCAACGATGTCAAAGCCATCGTTTCCCTGCTGACGCTGGTGGTGGCGATCGGGTTCGCATACTGGGAGCGTGCAAGCGGTAAGCCGCACCTCTTCTGGTTCGTCATCGCACTGGCCGCTTTCGCCGTCGCCGCCATGTGGATCTTCCCGGAGGCCGCCATCAAGAAAGGCGACGTCAAGAAGAAGGACTAGGGCTGGTCGGCAGATGGCTTCGCGCCCTCGCCTGCGGGAAACGTCGCAGCCTCTATACGATTGCCGTCGGGATCCCGAATGAACGCTGCGAAGTAAGGCGTCAGCTCCGCCTTGCGGGGCCCCGGCGCCCCGTCGTCCCGGCCATCGTGGGCGAGCGCGGCGGCGTGGAATGCGCGCACTGCCTCCTCGGTGCGCGCCCGAAGGCAGACGTGGCAGCCGGTGTCCTCGGCAACCGCAGTCATGTGCGGTCGATGGTGCAGCCACAGCTCCGGATAGCGCTTGCCGAAGCCGATGCTGCGTTCGCGCTCAACGAGTTTGGTAAGACCCAGTGGCGCCAGTGCCGCTTCATAGAAGCGGGCGCTCCTACCCAGGTCGCTGACGCCGATGGACACGTGATCGATCATGGTAGCTCCTGCTCGAGCCCGCCAACGCGCCCCATGCCCGCCGGCCCAGCGTAACGCAGTGCACAATAGTATTCGCCCCGCGCACGGCCGCCCCGCCTCCCATTGGGGATTGAAATTTGGGGCCTTGGACGCATGTACGATATGTCATTATAGAGGATGCGCGCCGGCTGGCCCGCCGGTAGTACAAACACACGAAAGGCCGCTCGTCCGTTCGACACGAATCTGGGCTTGGGTACCTTACCTGTGTCGGATAGGATGCGCCCCCGCCGGAGGAGATATGCCAAGGACGAGGCGAGATGGACGCGCGTGAAATCGCGGCGCGAAGCCGGGGCCGGATGGCCCCGACCGACACCAGCAATCCCCAGTATTTCCATAAGGTGGTCGACTGTCAGTGGGCGTGTCCCACGCATACCCCAGTTCCCGAGTACATTCGGCTGATCGCGCAGGGCCGCTACGCGGCCGCCTACATGCTGAACTGGGAATCGAATGTCTTCCCGGGCATTCTCGGCCGTGTCTGCGATCGCCCATGCGAGCCCGCGTGCCGCCGCGGCCGGATCCAGATGGCCGACGAGAGCAGCGTCAGGGATCCCTCCAGGAAGAACGCGGAGCCTGTTGCCATTTGCCGGCTGAAGCGCGTCGCCGCCGACTACAAGGGCGACATCGACGCCTTCATGCCGGACATCCCGAAAGAGAAGAACGGTAAGCGCATCGCGCTGCTCGGCGCGGGTCCCGCATCGCTCACCGTGGCACGCGATCTGCTTCCTCTCGGCTACTCCTGCACGCTTTTCGAGAAGGACCCGAAGGGCGGCGGGCTGATGCGCACGAATATTCCGTCGTTCCGGCTGCCGGTAACTGTCCTGGATGAGGAAATCGACCGCATCCTCAACTTCGGCGTCGACACGCGCTTCGGACACGAGATCAAGAGCCTCAAGGTTGTTCTCGAGGAGGGGTACGACGCGGTGTTCATCGGCACCGGCGCGCCGAAGGGCAAGGATCTGTCGATCCCCGGGCGCAAGGAGGCTGCCGCCAACGTCCACATCGGCATCGACTGGCTGACCTCCGTGGCATTCGGCCACGTCGAGAAGATCGGCAAGCGCGTCATCGTCATCGGCGGCGGCAACACCGCTATGGATTGCTGCCGCACTGCACTGCGGCTCGGCGCCGAGGCCGTCACGGTCACCGTCCGCAGTCCGCGCCGGGTAATGAAGGCGTCCGACTGGGAGATCAAGGACGCCCTGCACGAGGGCATTCCGATCCTCGACAATCACGCGCCCAAGTCCTTCATCGTCGAGAAGGGCAAGCTCACCGGTGTGCGCTTCGAGAAGATGAAAGAGACCGGCGTCGACGCAAAAGGCCGGCTGAAGCTCGAGGCGTCGGGCGAGGAAGTTGTTATCCCGTGCGACGACGTGCTGATGGCCATCGGCCAGGAGAACTCGTTCCCTTGGATCGAGCGCAATATCGGCATCGAGTTCGGTGAGTGGGACATGCCGAAGGTCGACCGCAAGACGTTCATGTCGACCAGGCCCGGCGTGTTTTTCGGCGGCGACGCTGCATGGGGGCCTGAGAACATCATCTGGGCGGTGAAGCACGGCCACGAGGCCGCGATCTCGATTGATGCCTATTGTCAAGGCAAGCGCCTGGAGGCGCGCCCGTCGCCCGGCTGGAACCTCGCCAGCCAGAAGATGGGCATCCACGAATGGTCGTACTCCAACGACTACAATCCCGTGAATCGCGTTGTCGTGCCGCACGCCGACAAGGCGATCTCGCTCAAGAACCTGAAGATGGAGGTCGAGCTCGGCTTCGACGACAAGCTCGCGGCCAAGGAGGTCGAGCGCTGCCTCAATTGCGACGTGGAGACGGTGTTCACGCGGTCACTCTGCATCGAGTGCGACGCCTGCATGGACATCTGTCCCGTGGACTGCATCAACTTCACCGAGAACGATGAGGAGGAGTTGCTGCGGTCCGCGCTGCGCGTACCGGCCATGAACAAGACCCAGGACCTCTACGTGTCCGACACCCTGCCCACCGGCCGCATCATGGCCAAGGACGAGGACGTGTGCCTGCATTGCGGGTTGTGCGCTGAGCGCTGCCCGACGGGTGCATGGGACATGCAGAAGTTCTTCTACACCGAGGCGCAGGTGTCCTCGGCTTGTCTGGCTCATCACAACAGCTATTTGCGCTGATCGGGGACAGTCCAGCGATGAGCGGCCTAAACGACTTCGTAATCAAGTTCGCAACCGTCAACGGCTCCGGCTCGGCGAGCGCGAACACAATCTTCGCCAAGACGCTGTTCCGCATGGGCATCCCCGTCTCGGCCAAGAACATCTTTCCCTCCAACATTCAGGGGCTGCCGACCTGGTACGAGGTGCGCGTGTCGGAGGCCGGATACCTGGCGCGGCGCGACGGCATCGACCTTATGGTCGCGATGAACCCGCAGACGTTCGCCGAGGACGTGGCCGAGATCGTGCCGGGTGGCTGGCTGCTCTACGACTCCACGATGCCGCGCATCTGGCCGCGCTCCGACATCACTGTAATCGGCATTCCGATCGCGGAGATCTGCGCGAGGAAGTGGACCGATCCGCGCCAACGGCAACTGTTCAAGAACATGGTCTACGTCGGTGCCCTGTCCGGGCTGCTCGACATGGACATGGAGGTTCTGAAGGGCGTCATTGCCGATCAGCTCAAGGGCAAAGAGAAGCTGGTTGCAGCCAACATGCAGGCGATCGAGATCGGGCGGCAGCACGCGATCGAGCATTTCACCGCTCCGCTGCCGATCAGGGTCCGGCCTGCCCAGGGCACCAAGGGCAAGATCATGGTGACGGGCAACGAAGCGGCCGCCCTCGGTGCGATCTACGCTGGGGCTACCGTATGCGCCTGGTATCCGATCACCCCGTCCACCTCGCTCGCCGAAGCGTTCGAGCGCCACGCCAACCGCCTGCGGAGGACCAAGGACGGCAAGCGCCTGTTCGGGATCGTGCAGGCCGAGGATGAGCTCGCGGCCATCGGCGTCGCGATTGGCGGCGGGTGGAACGGGGCGCGCTCCTTCACCGCGACCTCGGGACCCGGCATCTCGCTCATGAGCGAGTTCCTGGGGCTGGCTTACTTCGCCGAGGTCCCAGTCGTCCTCTTCAATATTCAGCGTGGTGGCCCGTCGACGGGCATGCCGACACGTACGGGACAGCCGGACATTCTGGCCTGCGCCTACGCTTCGCACGGCGACACCAAGCACGTGCTCTTGTTCCCGTCGAATCCGACGGAATGCTTCTCGCTTGGTGCGGAGGCCTTCGACCTTGCCGAGCGGCTGCAGACGCCGGTGATGGTGATGTCCGACCTCGACATCGGCATGAACGAGTGGGTCACGGACCCGTTTGCTTGGAACGATGCGAAGGTGCACGACCGTGGCAAGGTGCTTTCCGCCGAGCAGCTCGAGAAGTTCAAGGAGTGGAAGGGCAAGGACTGGGGCCGCTACCAGGACGTCGACGGCGACGGGGTGCCGTACCGCACGCTGCCTGGCACGCATCCGACAAAGGGCGCGTTCTTCACCCGCGGCACGAGCCACGACGAGAACGCCCGCTACACCGAGGATGGCCGCATACATGCGCGCGTGCTCGATCGCATCCGGCGCAAGTTCGACACCGCGGCCAAGCTGGTGCCTACGCCCGAGATCATCGTGCGCGACAAGGCGAGCCGGACCGGGGTGATCTACTTCGGCGCCACCCGGCCGGCCGTCCTGGAGGGACTCGATCTGCTGGAGCGTGACGGCATCAAGCTGAACTCGCTGCGGCTGAAGGCATTTCCGTTCACATCGGAAGTCAAGGCGTTTTGCGCGGCGCACGACCGCATCTTCGTCATCGAGCAGAACCGCGACGCGCAGATGCGCTCGCTGCTGATGACAGAGGCGAGCGTGCCCGGCGATAAGCTGATCGCGACACTCAACTACGACGGCATGCCGTTGACGGCCGCCTTCGTGCATGGCGCGATCCTGAATCGGATGCGGCCTGCGAAGGCCGCTGCGGAGTAGGCCGAATGAGCTATATCAGCAAACCTATCGCTCGCCACCCGGCGCTCAAGCAGAATGCGCTTGGGCTTACGCATCGGGACTACGAAGGCTCGATGTCGACGCTGTGTGCCGGTTGCGGACATGACTCCATCACCGCAGCCCTGATCGAGGCCTGCTTCGAGATGGACCTGCCCGCGCACCGCATCGCCAAGATCAGCGGCATCGGCTGCTCGTCGAAGGCGCCGACGTACTTCCTCGGACGCAGCCACGGTTTCAACAGCGTGCACGGGCGCATGCCGTCGATCACGACCGGCGCCAACATGGCCAACAAGGACCTGGTCTACATCGGCGTGTCGGGCGATGGTGACACCGCCTCGATCGGTCTCGGCCAGTTCTGCCATGTCGTGCGCCGCAAGCTGAACATGACCTACATCGTCATGAACAACGGCTGCTACGGGCTGACCAAGGGGCAGTTCTCGGCCACCAACGACAAAACTTCGCCTTCCAAGAAGGGCGAGGCGAACCCGTTCGATGCCATCGATCTGTGCCAGATGGCCATCCAGCTCGGGGCGGGCTTCGTGGCGCGCTCGTTCTCGGGCGACAAGCGCCAGCTCATTCCGCTCATCAAGTCGGCGATCAGCTACAAGGGCTTTGCTTTCCTCGACGTGCTGAGCCCCTGCGTGACCTTCAACAACCATCCGACCTCGACCAAGAGCTACGACTACGTGCGCGCCCACAATCAGGCGATCGACAAGCTCGACTACATCGAGGAGAAGGACGAGATCACGGCCGACTACGAGCCGGGGACGTCGCTCTCTGTCGACATGCACGACGGCTCGCGGCTCATCCTGCACAAGCTCAACGGCAGCCATGATCCGCGCGATGCGGATGCCGCCATCATGACGATTCGAAAGAGTGCGGCGCAGGGCGAAGTGGCGACCGGCCTGCTTTACATCAACGAGCAGCAGGGGGACCTGCACGACGTGCTGGCCACCGACCAGCGGCCCTTGAGCGAGGTGCCGATGTCGGAGCTGTGTCCCGGCTCCAAAGCGCTCGAGGCAATCAACGCTCGTCTGCGCTGACGCGCCGCAAAACCGCGGCGCCCATCACGTTCCGATCACCAGCGGGGCTGTCAGGCGCCGCAGGGCAGCGATGGCGGACAGCGCCGTGATCCGGCCCGTCGCCGGGTTCTCGAGCGTGGGCGTATTCTCGATGGTGATCGACAAGTCCGATGTTTCCGATTCGACGATGATGGTGTGCGTGTTTCGCGTCACGTCCGGATCGGCCCAGATCTCGACCCGCGTGCGATCGGCGCCGATGCCGGCAAGCGACAGCGCCACGGCGACATTGACGTTGGCGGGAAAGCCGCGGATGGCCTCGCGGGCGCTGCCTTCGAAGACACGAATGGCCTTCTCCAGACCATCCAGGGAAATCGCGTGCTGAGTGAGGTAGGGCGCGCCGGCCAGTCCTCTGGGCGGCTTGCGCGTCTTGATGCGTATGGACGCCACCTTGCCCTCGGCAACGGCGCGCACCGCGTCGAGACCGGCCAGCGCGCCGGTCGGAACGACGATCCGGGCGCCGGTCTGTCGGGCACGGTCCACGAGATGGGTGTGATCGAGCAGCTGGCCGACCGACAGCGGCATGAAGATGCGCCCCTCGTCGACGGCTGGGCCGGCAACTTCCATGAAATGCGCCGCTGGCACGGACTCCAGCACGACATCGGCGAGGCCCGCGAGATCGGTCAACTCGACGATCCGCGGCGGCGAGCGGAAATCGGCTGTGCGCTGGCGCGCCTTGTCCTTATCCCGGGCCGAAACGGCCACGAGAGCGATGCCGTCCACTTCGCCTGCGTCGATGCGTTTGGCGACGGCGAGGCCGATGGCGCCGAGCCCGGCCACCGCAAGCGTCAAGGTCGATGTCATCCCTGCACCTCAAATTGGTAGCCATCGCTCACATCGATCCGGAAAGCGCCTGCATAGCTTAGGCGAAAGGCCAATGCGGCTGAGCTCCATTATGGCCTAGACCACCCGCTTTGAACGCGGCACAATCCCGGCAAATTGCCGAGAGGGCAAGCAGTAGACACGCTGGTGTACCGGCGGTGGGAGGGAGCGATTGAGCTGTGCCGAGGCGGTAAGCTCACTCAATGGACGGCCGTCCGCGGCCGGCGCGGCGCTGCTCAGCGTGCGCGACGTCTCGGTCCGCTTCGGCGGCATCGTCGCCCTTGATGGGGTGTCTTTCGACGTTCGCGCGGGCCAGATCGCCGGCCTGATCGGTCCGAATGGTGCCGGCAAGACGACCCTTTTCAACTGCCTCAGCCGGCTGTACGTCCCGAACAAGGGAGAAATTCTGGTCGAGGGCAGGTCGATCCTGGATCAGCCGCGACACGCCATCCCGAGCCTCGGCCTAGGGCGCACGTTCCAGAACGTAGCGCTGTTCGACCGTATGAGCGTGCTCGACAACGTGAAGGTCGGGTGCCACAGCGCCTTCTCCAACGGCTTCGTGCGCAACGCGCTGCGTCTACCGGGTGTGGCCGCTGAGGAGCGGCGTATCACTGAGCGCGCCTGCGAGCTGCTCGAGTTCATGGATCTGCGGCAGTACGCCGACAGGCCGACTGGCGGCCTTCCCTTCCCGCTGCGCAAGAGAATTGAGCTGGCCCGCGCCCTTGCCACCGCCCCGAAGCTACTGCTCCTGGATGAGCCGGCCGCCGGCCTCAACCACGACGAGGTCGCGGTGCTCGCCGGGCAGATCAGGCGCGTGCGTGATGTGCAGAAGGTGACGGTGCTGCTCGTAGAGCATCACATGAGCCTCGTCATGGCCGTCTCCGACAAGGTCGTTGCGATCGATTTCGGCAAGAAGATCGCAGAAGGAACGCCCGCAGAGGTCCAGCGTGACCCCGAGGTGATCCGGGCTTATCTCGGCACCGGGATCGCGTCATGAGCGCGCTTCTCGCCGTCAAGGATCTCGCTGCCTACTACGGCTACTCGAAGGCGCTGCATGGCGTGAGCTTCGAGATCGAGCAGGGCGGCATCACGGCGCTGCTCGGCGCCAACGGGGCGGGTAAGACGACAACGCTTCGCGCCATCTGCGGCATGGTCCGCACCGAAGGCGTGGTGCTGCTCGACGGGCGGCCGGTCAGCGGCTGGCCGACGGAAAGTATCGTTCGGCTCGGCGTGTCGCATGTGCCAGAGGGGCGCGGCACCTTCACCGCACTGTCGGTCGAGGAGAACTTGCGCGTAGCGGCCTACGTGCGGCGCGACAAGGCAGCTGTGCGCCGCGATCTCGATATGGTTTTCGAGTACTTCCCGCGCCTCAAGGAGCGCCTGCAGCAGCAGGCGGGCACCCTTTCAGGCGGAGAGCAGCAGATGCTGGCAATCAGCCGGGCGCTGATGCTGCGGCCGCGCCTGATGCTGCTCGACGAGCCGTCGTTCGGACTGGCGCCGCTGGTGGTCCAGGAGATCTTCCGCATCATGCGTCGCATCAATCAGGAGGCGAAGGTATCGATGCTCCTGGTCGAGCAGAACGCCGCGCTGGCGCTCGACCTCGCTGACCACGCCTACGTCCTGGAGACGGGCTGCGTGGTGATGTCGGGCGATGCCGCGACGGTCAAGAGCGATGAGCAGATACGACGTTCCTATCTCGGCTATTGAGAGACTGGTGGATGGACGAGCTCATACAGCAAGTGGCTTCGGGCCTCGCTAACGGTGCCATTTACGCGCTCGTGGCGCTTGCTCTCGTCATGATCTTCGTGTCGACCGACCACATCAATTTTGCCCAGGGCGAGATGGCGATGTTCAGCACGTACGTGTGCTGGCAGCTCATCCAATGGGGCCTCGGCTTCTGGATTGCTCTGATGACTGCCGCGCTGCTCTCGTTCCTCATTGGGGTCGCCGTCGAGCGCATCATTCTTCGACCCTTGCACAACGCACCGGTTCTTTCGATCGTGGTCGTGTTCATCGGCCTGCTGGCCATCTTCCACTCTCTGGCAGGTGCCATTTGGAGCCACACCATCAAGGAGTTCCCCTCCCCGTTCCCGCGCGTCGCCTTTGCGGGATCCGGCTACATCGGGCCGCATCAGATCGGCATGATCCTGGTGACGATTGCTCTGCTGCTGGGCCTGTTCGCCTTCTTCCGATTCACGCCGCTCGGCCTGGCGATGCGCGCTGCCGCACAGAACCCGATTTCGGCGCGCCTTGCCGGGGTGCGGGTCGATTGGATGCTGGCACTGGGGTGGGGCATGGCGGCGGCGATCGGCGCGGTTGCAGGCGCCATGGTGGCGCCGGCCGTGTATCTCGAGCCGAATATGATGGCCGGCATCCTGCTTTACGGATTTGCCGGCGCGCTGGTCGGCGGAATTTCGAGCCCCGGCGGCGCCGTCGCCGGAGGCTTCATCGTAGGGGTGCTCGAGAACCTTGTCGCATTCTTTGGCAATCAGCTCGAGCGCGAGACGGGCGTCTATATTATCGGCAACGGAGAGAAGCTCACGGTGGCTTTGGTCATCGTCATTGCCGTGTTGACGCTGAAGCCGTCCGGCATTTTCGGGCGCGTCACGATCAAAAGGGTGTGAGGCATGGCGGTTGTGAGCCCGACGACGCAAGCAACGCCGGAAGGCGCGATTGCTCCCAGGCGGATCCTTGCGTGGGCGTTGATCGGTGTCTTGTGCGCAGCGCTGCTGCCGGTCGTCGGCGGCAAGACTGGCCTCATCTCCAACTTCTACTTCCTGCAGCTCAGCCTGATGATTGTTTACGCCATCGCCGTGCTGGGTCTCAATCTTCTGACGGGCTTCAACGGGCAGATCTCCCTCGGCCATGGCGCATTCTTCGCCGTCGGCGCGTATGTGGCGGCGATCCTCATCGATCAAATGAATTGGCCCTATTGGGCGACGCTGCCTATAGCGATGCTCGTGTGCTTTATCGTCGGCTATCTATTCGGCTTGCCGGCGCTGCGACTCGAGGGCCATTACCTGGCGCTCGCCACGTTCGCGCTGGCCATCGCCGTGCCACAGATGCTCAAGTATCGGCACCTGGAGCCGCTGACCAATGGCGTGCAGGGGATCAATCTGATCAAGCCGGATGCGCCATTCGGCCTGCCGCTGTCTGCCGACCAGTGGATGTTCTACGTCGTGCTCGCTTGCGCGGTCCTCATGTTCTGGATGGCGCACAATCTGATCGACAGCCGTTCGGGTCGAGCCCTGATGGCAATTCGCGACCAGCCCTTGGCCGCCGACGCAATGGGCATCAACAGGGCACGCTACAAGGCCATCACATTCGGCGTCAGTGCGCTCTGCACCGGCCTCGCCGGAGCTCTGCATGCCATCATTTTCGAGTTCGTGTCGCCGGACAGCTTCCGCTTCGAGCTGTCGATTGCACTGCTGGTGGGCGCCGTTGTCGGCGGCATCGCCTCGTTGCCCGGTGCCATGATCGGCGGCATCTTCGTGCAGGTGATCGAGAAATATGCCGATTCGCTCACGCGTGCGATCGCGGCCGCCGTGCCTCATTTGCCCATCGAGCTCGAGCCATGGACGATCTACGGCATCGCGCTCATCCTGCTCATGTACTTCATGCCGACCGGAATTGCAGGTGGCCTTGCGTCGCTTTGGGCGCAGGTGAGGCGCCGAAACTAAGCCGGCCTGGAAAAGACCGGCATCTCAACCAGGCAAAGGAGGAAGTTGCGAATGGCTAAGTTCAGAAAGACGTGGCTCATCGCAGGCGCGTTCGCGCTGGCGATAGCAGCACCGGCGCAGGCGCAGAAGAAGTACGACGAGGGTGCCTCCGACACCGAGATCAAGATCGGGCACACCAACCCGTACTCGGGCAACGCCTCGGCCTATGGCGTGATCGGAAAGACCATCGAGGCCACATTCAAGATGGTCAACGACAAGGGCGGCATCAACGGCCGCAAGATCAACTTCATCACTTACGATGACGGCTACTCGCCGCCCAAGACCGTGGAGATGGTGCGCAAGCTGGTCGAGGAGGACAAGGTGCTCTTCCTCTTCAATACGCTCGGCACGCCTCCGAATACGGCGATCCATAAATACATGAACGCCAAGAAGGTGCCGCAGCTCTTCGTTGCCACCGGCGCCTCGAAGTGGGGCGACCCGAAGAACTTCCCGTGGACCATGGGCTGGCAGCCCGACTATGCGACGGAAGCCGCCATCTACGCCAAGCACATCTTGAAGACCGTCAAGGATCCGAAGATCGGAATCCTGATGCAGAACGATGACTATGGAAAAGATTATCTCAACGGCTTCAAGAAGGGCCTCGGCAAGGAAAACGAGAAGCTGATCGTGCAGCTTGCGACCTACGAGGTAACCGACCCGACGGTCGACAGCCAGATGATTCAGCTCAAGAACTCCGGCGCCAACGTCTTCTTCAATATCACCACGCCGAAGTTCGCGGCCCAGGCCATCAAGAAGGCGGCCGAGATCGGGTGGAAGCCGGTGCACTACCTCAATAACGTGTCGTCCTCGTTTGCAACCGTCTTCAAGCCCGCTGGCCTCGACGCGTCGCAGGGCATCATCCTCGCCCTCTACCGCAAGGACGCGAACGATCCGCAATGGGCCAAGTCGCCGGATGTGATTGCGTGGAAAGAATTCATGGCCAAGTACCAGCCGGGCGTCGACATCAAGGACGATGGCGCCAACTTCGGCTACGCCGTGACCAACACGCTGATCGAGGTCTTGAAGCGGTGCGGTGACAATCTCACGCGCGAGAACGTCATGAAGCAGGCTGCGAGCCTGCACAATCTCGAGGTGCCGATGCTGCTGCCAGGCATCAAGATCAGCACCAGCGCGACGGATTTCTATCCGATCCAATCGGTGCGGCTGGCGCGTGTCAAAGGCGAGTCGTTCGAGCTGTTCGGCGACATCCTCTCCAACGAGAGCGAGTGACCAGACTGGCTACAGAAGCATTGCGGCCGCCAGCGTGCCTGGCGGCCGCGACCCGCCCGCTCAAGCTTTGCGCCAGTCCTTGCGTGTCCTGAACA
>JBLNBZ010000130.1:0-15499 GCA_050260355.1 Bacteroidota bacterium
CCGTGATTCTTCAAGGCTTGACTCCTTTTCGCTTATCTCCCCTGGAACGGACCTTCCAAAGGAAATGCGTCGGGAGTTGGAATTCCGGTCTCAACAATTGTTTCATTGGCTTTCGAAGCGCGGAAGGCGCGGCATTCCTCCGCGCGATCATTTCGGGTCGAGGCAAACGATATGCTTGATCCCTGCATTTGATATGACGAGTGCAATATTTTCGAGGCCCTTCGCGGTGGCTTATAAGATTGAGCTTCGGCAGTTACTCAGCAATCCCCCTATTGATGGCGAATAGCGCCTTATGGAATCCATATTCTTTGTGGAGATGGAATTGAGGCGCGCCTTCCAGCCCGCAGCGGCGACAGCGCGGCCGTAAATCTCAGTGCCAGCTCCACAAGGACCTTTTGCTGATGCCGCAGGGGCGCGCGCCCAGGACCGATTTCGGAACGGTCATATTGCACGCAGTTCTGGTCGTTACGTTTGCCGTCCTGGTAGCGACGGGCTTGCGCATCGCGTCCGATGATCCGGAGTCCATGTGGCTGATCGCTCTCGATCCAATTCTGCCCGTAGAGCATCTTTGGTACTGGCACATGGTGTCGGGCGTCGGGATGGCGGCGGCGCTCGGCGGCTATAGCGCATATGTTGTCCGGGCTCGGCTGCAAAGCCGAATAAGGCTCGATGGTGCTCGTCTCGCCGCCATTCTAAGGGGCGGGCAGGTTCGCTGGTCGGCCCTCGGCACGGTCGTGGTGTGGATTTTGATTGCCGCGCTCGTGGTTGAGGTCATAACCGGCACCGTGCTTTTTATCGGAGGCGGGTCCGCGGTGGTTGCCTTGCATCGATGGGCGACCTGGGTATGCCTGCTGAGCGTTGGCGCCCACATTTGCCTGCATGCGGCGTTCGGAGGCATCTCGCAACTGCTACGGGTCATGCGGCCTTCCCGGCTGAACATACCCGAGCCACCCCCAGACCTCGCGGCCCTCCTTGCCGAGCAGCTTGAGCGACAAGCTTCGGCTCGACCGGAAACCGGCAGCGCCGAATCTCTGCAGGAGATCCCGCCGGCCCCGACGCTGAAGGCGCATCCGCTCGCAACCTGCGCCGGGGTGGCCGTGGTGATTGCCGGGTTTGCTTGGGGCGGCGAATCCCTTACGCGGCCGGTGCTGAGGATCGCCGAGGTGTCCAGGGGCGAGGTCCCCATGCTGGACGGAGAATTGTCCGATCCGGTCTGGGCGAAAGCTCATCCGGTCACGGTGCTGACGACGCAAGGCGGCGATTTCGGCGGCAGCCATCAGTCGCTGGTGGAGATGCGCGCCGTGCACGACGGCGAATACGCATACTTCGCCTTTGTCTGGGACGACCCAACGCGCTCACTGAAGCATTTTCCGCTCGTGAAGCGCGCAGACGGTTGGTTCATTGCATCGGCGCACGGCACGCTGGCCGATGAGGATGTCTATCACGAGGACAAGTTTTCCGTTCTGCTGACGCAACCGGGCCTGCCTCTGATCGGCGGCGCAATTCATCTCGCCAAGGCGCCCCTTCGCAATAAGCCCGCTGGAGCGTCGGGCCGTGGCCTGCACTTCACCAAGGACGGAGGCATTGCCGATGTCTGGCAGTGGAGGGCGTCTCATGGCGGGCCTGGGGGCCAGATCGAGAACTGCCATTTCGGCCCTCCCGCCGAGGTACATCGCGCGGACCGCGGTGAGACGGCGGCTTACACCGGCGGCTTTTCGCGCGATCCCGGCCCAGTCGAAGACGAGCCGAACTTTCTCACCGTTCGGTTGGACGGCGTCGAGTCGATCCGCCCGCGGCGCCTGCCCGCCGATCTCGCGGCGACCAGACGCGCCATGGGACGCGTCAGCGATTCCGCGCAAGAGAGCGAAGCGGAAGGCGCCAGGTGGTGGATGTCGCTTTCGGAGTCGGTTCCCTATTCGCCGCAGGCTGACGCAGCGCTCCCCGTCGGCACAATCATCCCAGGCGTGCTCGTGCCGGACGCGCTCGAGGATCGCCGCGACGCCATCCGCGGCATGGCGAAGTGGGCGTCGGGACGCTGGACATTGGAGCTGAGGCGACGCCTGCACACAGGCAGCGCTTATGACGTTCCGATCAAGAGCGGGACCTTGCTGTGGGTCGCGGCATTCGATCACGCCGAGAAGCGCCATACGCGCCATCTCCGCCCGCTGCGCATCGAGGTCGAATGACGAGGCCCGAGCTGAATCGGGCTCAGCGACGGTGCTCAATGCGCGATCATAGATGACCCGCCGGCGCCATAACCCGGCCGGCGGGTCGCAGTCTCACCTGCTGGCGGCGGCTCCCGCCGTTTGGCGCCGCGTAGCCTTCAAGGCTGCCAACACCTTCGGCGGCGACATGGGCAGGTCCGTGAGGCGCAGGCCCAGCGCGTTGTGGATGGCGTTGGCGACGGCCGCCAGCGGCGGCACGATCGGCACCTCGCCGACGCCGCGCACCCCGTGCGGATGCTTGTCGTTCGGCACCTCGACGATGATAGACTCGATCATAGGCAGGTCCGAGGCGACGGGGATGCGATAGTCGAGGAAGCCCGGATTATCCAGGCGCCCCTTGGCGTCGAAGATGCACTCCTCGTTGAGCGCCCAGCCGATCCCCTGCACGACGCCACCCTGAATCTGGCCTTCCACGTAGCTCGGATGGATCGCGCGGCCGACGTCCTGCGCGGCCGTGTAGCGCAGGATCTTCACCTTGCCCGTGTCGGGGTCGACCTCGACATCGCAGATGTGGGTGGCAAATCCCGATCCCGCACCCTGGGTGTTGAGCGCCGAGGTGCTGGCGATGGGACCTCCAGTGGCACTGGCTTGCGCCGCGATCTGGGCCAGCGACAGCGGCGGAAAATCGCCCGCATTGGGGCCTGCAGGCCGCGCGTGGCCGTTCTCCCAGACAACAGCCTCCGGATCGATCTTCCAGATCTTGGCCGCTCGTTCTCTGAGGGTCTTGATCACTTGCTCCGTTGCCTGCGTCACGACGATGCTGGAGGCGAAGGTGACGCGGCTGCCGCCGGTCAGGGCACTGAAGGGAACGGAGCTCGTGTCGCCGATCAGAACCTGCACCTGGTTGTAGTCGATGCCGAGCAGCTCGGCCGTGATATTGGCCGTCGAGGCCCGCGACCCGCCGATGTCGGGATGGCCGGTCACGACGACCACGGTGCCATCCTCGTTGACGGTGACGTGCGCACCCGACTCACCACCGGCATTGAACCAGAAGCCGCTGGCCACGCCGCGGCCCTGGTTCGGACCGAGCGGAGTCTTGTAATGCGGATGCTCGAGAGCCGCTTTCAAGGTCTCCTCGTAGCCGATCTGCCCGTAGGTGGGTCCGTAGGCCGCCTTCGTCCCGGCCTTGGCTGCATTCTTCTGCCGCAGCACCAGCGGGTCCATCTTCAGAGCTGCGGCGAGCTCGTCCAGCACGCACTCCACCGCGAAGGCCCCGATCGGCGCGCCGGGCGCGCGATAGGCCGCAACCTTGGGCCGGTTGGTGACGACGTCGTAGCCGACGACATGCACGTTGGGGACATCGTAGGGCGCGATACCACACCCGACCGCACCTCTGATCGGCGCGCCCGGGAAGGCGCCGGCCTGCAGCCGGAAGGTGCCCTGGATGGCGGTGATCTTGCCGTCCTTGGTGGCCCCGATCTTGACCGTGCTGGACGAGCCCGACGTGGGCCCCGTGGCGCGGAACACCTCCTCGCGCGACATCACGATCTTGACCGGCCGCCCGGACTTGCGTGACAGGACCGTCGCCAGCGGCTCCAGGTAGACGATCGTCTTGCCGCCGAAGCCGCCGCCGATCTCGGCGGGAATGGCCCGCACGCTGCTGAGCTTGATGCCGGTCATCTGGGCCGTCATGTCGCGAACCGCGAAGTGGCCCTGACTGCTGCTCCAGATCGTCGTCTGTCCGTCCTTGGCGACGCTCACCACGCAGGCGTGCGGCTCGATGTAGCCCTGATGCACAGGCTTGGTCTTGAAGCTGCGCTCGATGACGACATCGGCCTGCGCGAAGCCGGCCTCCACATCACCGAGCTTGTGCTCGAGCCTGCCGGTGATGTTGGACGGCGGCGCAGAGCCGGGCTTGGCTCCCGCCGGCCGCAGGTCCTCGTGCAGAATGGGCGCGCCGGGCTTCACCGCCTCGTCGACGTCGATGACCCAGGGCAGGACCTCGTAGTCGACCTCGATCAGCTTCACGGCCTGAGAAGCGATCTTCGCAGAGGTGGCGGCGACCGCAGCCACGGCGTGGCCTGCGTACAGCGCCTTGTCGCGCGCCATGACATTGCGGCTCAGCCAGCGCAGATCCTGGATGCCGAGCGGCACCGGCTTTTCGATGGGAAAGTCCACCAGGTCACGGCCACTCATCACCGCCTTCACGCCGGGCAGCGCCAAGGCCTTGTCGAAGTTGATCGACTTGATGCGGGCGTGCGGGTGGGGGCTGCGGAGGACCTTCCCGATCAGCATGCCCGGCTGGGAGAAGTCGGCGCCATAGGCGGCGCGGCCGGTGACCTTGTCTGCGCCATCAGGCCTGATGGTGCGTTTCCCGATCCACTTGTTGTTCGGTTTGTGCTCAGTCATGCCCTGCTCTTTCCCTTGCGCTCTGTCGGTTTGGAGCCGATGCCAGCAGCCCGCGCAGCATCCCTGCCTGCATCGACAGCCGACCTCATGCGTAGATGTCAATCGTATGGCTTGGCTGCTATCCTACAAGGAAGTGGCCATGGGACAACCACCGAACGCGTTGTGCGGCATGCGGACCGACTTTCGTGGGAAGTCCGATATTCAACCGCGAGACAAAACCCTCGGATCGGCCTCCTCCCCCACGCACCGAAGCGACGGGTCGCATCTGCCAGAAAGTTGGGTCCTGGACCGGGCCGCGGGTACGGCTCGCCCGAAGGGTCGGCTTGGCGCATGGCAACGCGAAGCGGGCCGCGCTAAAGCGAGCCCAGCGCCGCTAAGACCGCGAGGCTGCGGATTGGCGATGAAATATCCCACGGCGCCCGCCGGAGGTCGATTTGTGAACGAACAGCGAGAGCACTGATGTCCGATCCAACGAGCACGCTTGATCTTCCGAACGAGACCGCCCGCCTGCTGCGCAAGCTCGGCGTGCCCGCCGCACAGTTCAGCGAAGGCGACAGGGCCGTTCGCTCCCCGATCGACGGCAGCCAGATCGGACGCGTCAAGGATCGCAGCCCTCAGGAGGTTGCAGCCACCATCGAGCGCGCCAACAAGGCATATCTGGCATGGCGCATGGTGCCGCCCCCCAAGCGCGGCGAGCTGGTGCGTCTCCTCGGCGAGGAGCTGCGTGCAGGGCGCGAGGACCTGGGCCGTCTCGTCAGCCTGGAAGCCGGCAAGATCACGCAGGAGGGGATCGGCGAGGTCCAGGAGATGATCGACATCTGCGACTTCGCAGTGGGTCTCTCGCGACAGCTCTACGGCAAGGTGATCGCCTCCGAGCGGCCGATGCACAAGATGCTGGAGAGCTGGCATCCCCTCGGCGTGTGCGGCATCATCACGGCCTTCAACTTCCCCGTCGCGGTGTGGTCCTGGAACGCGACGCTGGCGCTGGTGTGCGGCAATGCGCTGATCTGGAAGCCGTCGGAGAAAACGCCGCTGACGGCACTCGCCGTGCAGAGCCTGTTCGAGCGCGCCTGTCGGCGCTTCGGCAGTGCGCCCGACGGCCTGAGCAGCGTTGTGATCGGAGGGTCGGAGGTCGGCAAGGCGCTGGTCGAGGACGCGCGCGTACCGCTGATCAGCGCGACCGGCAGCACGCGCATGGGCCGCGAGGTTGCGCCGCGCGTGGCGGCCAGGTTCGGCCGATCCATCCTGGAGCTCGGCGGCAACAACGGCATGCTGGTGGCGCCGAGCGCCGATCTGAAGATGGCCGTGCGCGCGATCGCCTTTGCCGCGGTCGGCACAGCCGGCCAGCGCTGCACGACGTTGCGCCGCCTGTTCGTGCACGACGACGCCTACGCCTCGCTCGTCCCCGCGCTCAAGAGAGTGTACGGCTCGCTGCCGATCGGCTCGCCGCTGGAGGCCGGTGTCCTCGTCGGACCGCTGATCGATGCGGCCGCTTACGAGGCCATGCAGCGTGCGCTTTCCGCAGCCGCCGCCGAGGGCGGAACAGTGTTCGGCGGCGAGCGCGTGCTGGCCAACGAGTATCCGCAGGCCTACTACGTGCGGCCCGCGCTGGTCGAGATGCCGCAGCAGACCGAGATCGTGCGCCGGGAGACGTTCGCGCCGATCCTCTACGTCATGCGCTATCGGGATCTCGATCAGGCCATTGCTGCTCACAACGACGTGCCGCAGGGCCTGTCATCCAGCATCTTCACGCGCAATCTCGGGGAGGCGGAGCTGTTCGTCTCCAGCGCCGGCAGCGACTGCGGGCTCGCCAACGTCAACATCGGACCCAGCGGCGCCGAGATCGGCGGCGCGTTCGGCGGCGAGAAGGAGACCGGCGGCGGCCGCGAGGCCGGCAGCGATGCGTGGAAGGCCTACATGCGCCGGGCGACCAACACGATCAACTTCTCCTCCGACCTGCCGCTCGCCCAAGGCATCAAGTTCGATGTGGACGACAGCGGCGCTGCGCCCTGAGGCGTCCTGCCATGCTGGCCCGGCGCCGCGAGCCGACGTAATCTCCCGGCACATTCCATTGACCGCACGGTCGTGCATCCAAACGGGAGCTTCCAATGCGCTGCGAGGTGGTCGCCATCGGGACCGAGCTGTTGCTCGGCATCATCGTCGACAGCAACTCGGCCTGGATCGGCGAGCAGCTTGCTCTGGCGGGCATCGACTCGCACTTTCAGGTCAAGGTCGGTGACAACTTCGCTCGCATCGAGGCCTGCATTCGCCAGGCGCTCGAGCGCAGCGACGCGGTGATCTGCTGCGGCGGGCTCGGCCCGACCCAGGACGACATCACCCGCGACGTGATCGCCCGCGTGATGGGCGTCGAGATGCGGCGCGACCAGGCCATCGCCGACAAGATCAAGCACATGTTCGAGGTGCGCGGCCGCGTGATGTCGGCCAACAACCTGCGCCAGGCCGACATCCCCGTCGGCGCCTATCCGATCCCACAAATGCCGGGCACGGCGCCGGGCCTCGTCTGCCCGGTCGGCGACAAGGTGATCTACGCGGTACCGGGCGTGCCGCGCGAGATGAAGGAAATGGTCACCGGCACGGTTCTGCCGGACCTGCGCCGCCGGTCAGGACAGGCCGCCGTCATCCGCAGCCGCGTCCTGCGCACCTGGGGCTTGAGCGAGTCCGGCATCGACGAGATGCTGACGGACCGCATGAAGGAGCTCGACGCGCTGCGCAATCCGACCATTGCCTTTCAGGCCAGCGGCATCGAGGGCATCAAGGTGCGCCTCGTTGCCAAGTGCGATGACGAGGCGACGGCCAAGCGGCTGCTCGACGGCGAGGAGAAGCTGGTCCGCGGCATCCTCGGCGACGCCGTCTTCGGCGTCGACGAGGAAACGATGGAGAGCGTCGTGCTCGACCTCTTGCGCAAGCGCGGCAGGACCGTTGCTGCGGCCGAGTCGCTGACGGGCGGCATCCTTTCCTCGCGCATGAGCGCCATCGATATGGCGATGGAGACCTTCCGTGGCGCGATCATCGGACCCGGGGAGAATGCCGGGGAGACGCACGGCCGGTCGCCGGATCAGCGAGCCGGCGCAGCGGCCATCGACGTGCGCACGCGTCTCGGCACGAGCGTTGGTCTCTCGGCGATCGCGCCGCGGCCCGACGAGGGCCATCCGCCGGGCACCGTTTTCGCCGGCGTGGCGATGGGGGGCGAGGCGCAGGTGGAACGCGTTGTCCTGCCCGGCGACCGCAATCGCCTGCGCGAGTATGCCGTCATCAGCCTGTTGAACTTCGCGCGCAAGCTGTTGTCGTCCGGCTGAGCGCACTCCCGAAACGGCAAGCGCCGCCCGTAGTCCAGGCGGCGCTCGCAAATGCAGACTGCGTCCTCGATCAGGCCGAGCAGCGCTTCAGCTCGGATGGGGCGCGCTTCCAGATCATCGTCTCGCTCAGAAACTTGGAGCCCTGATAGCCCATGACCTTGAGCTTGTCGCCCATGGCGGTGATCTCGACGCTGTACTTGGCATCGTCCTCGGGATCGTAGATCCAGCCGCCGTCCCACTTGCCGTCCGCGACGGGCTTGACGTTGCCGATGATCTGCGTCCCGCACGCCTTTGCATTCTTATCGTCCTTCAACCAGACGAGACGGCCGCAAAGGTTGGCGCCGCAGTTGGTGATCTCGATGGCGCCCCGTCCGCTCTGGTCATACCACAGACCGGTGGCCGAGCCGCCGGCGAAGGCCGTGCCGGCCGCGAGCGTCGTGACCGTGCCGACGGTTGCCGCCTGCAGCATGCGAATGATGAGCTTGATCATGGTTGCTTCCTCTCAGAGTGGCATTGGGTTGGGTGAGCGTGGCGGCCATTGATCAGGCCACCGCTGCACTCTCCGGCATCAGCGCGCCCGACGCTGTTTCCCAAGGCACAGTCGCCATCATTCCCGCGACCGCCTCGCGCCGGCGGGCGCGGCCGACGATGCGGCCGTCCTCGATCTTGATCACGCGATCGGCGTACTCGAGCGTGCGATGATCGTGCGTCACCGCGAGAACGCCGCGATTCGTCTCCTTGGCGACCTTCGACAGCAGCTCCATCACCGCCTTGCCGTTCTCGGCATCGAGTGCCGCCGTCGGCTCGTCGGCGAGGATGACGGACGGCGAGCCCGCCAGCGCACGCGCGATCGCGACACGCTGCTTCTCGCCGCCGCTGAGCTTGCTGGGATTGGCGTTGGCGCGATGCGAAAGCCTCACCGCGGCCAGCGCCTCCGCCGCGAGGTCCGGCGCGTCCGACATCGACACGCCGCGCAGGTCCAGCGCCAGCATGACGTTCTCCAGCGCCGTCAGCGTCGGCACCAGATTGTAGGCCTGGAACACGAAGCCGACGTGCTGGCGGCGCAGATCCGCCAGGCCTTCGGCATCGAGGCCGGTCGTCGAGTAGCCGGCGATCTGCAAGGTCCCCGAGGTCGGCGTCAGGATGCACCCCAGGATCGACAGAAGCGTGGTCTTCCCGCTGCCGGAGGGGCCCATCAGCAGCGTCAGCTCGCCCGGCATCAGGTCGAAGTTGACACCCTTCAGGGCATTCACTTGCGTTGCGCCGGAGCCGTGCGACTTGACGATGCCGCGGGCTTCCAGGATTGGCGTCGTGGCTTGCATGATACGTGTCTCCTCCCTTTACCGGCTGAACACGACGGCCGGGTCGATGCGGGTGACCTTGAAGATGGCGCAGATGGCGGCGAGCACGCACATGCCGACCGTCAGCACGAGCAGCATCAGTGCGAGGTTCGGCGTCATCACGATCAGCAGCGTCGTCTCGCGCGATGCGCGGATCACGAGCATGCTGAGGCACATGCCGAGCACGTAGCCGAGCGCGGCGCTGAGCACGGCCTGCATCAGGATGACGCGATGGATGTAGCCCGCGGAGGCACCCAGCGCCCGCAAGGTGGCGAACTCGTTGAGGTGATCCTTGGTGCTGGCGTAGAGCGTCTGCGCGACGATGACGATGCCGACGATGATGCCGAGGATCGCACCGGCGATCAGCGCCGAGCCTGCACCCGTCTCGAACAGCCAGTAGTCGAGGCTGCGCTTGCGGAACTCCTCGTGCGTCAGCACCTCCGTGTCCTGCAGGCGCGCCGACAGAGCCTTGCGCACCTTCTCCACATCCGTGCCGGGCGCGAGCTGCACCAGCGCATAAGAGGACTGCTCCGCAGTCGCATCCAGCAAGGTGCGCGCCGTGGCGAGCGTCGTGAAGACGTAAGGCAGCGTGGTGAATGAGCGGATGCCATCGGTGACTGCCGTGACTGCAACCTCGAGATTGTTGACCTCGGCCCGGTCGCCGATGCGCTCGATGCCGAGCTCACCGAAGTACGTGCGATCGACGGCCACGCCGTTCGGCGCCGACAGCGCTTCGCGGCTGCCCTGGGTGATGTCCCACGGCAGAGAGCCGCGCGTCGTGTCCGAGCCCACCAGCAGGGCAGCGGTCGATCCGCCCTTCGGCTTGCGCCAGTTGGCAAAGCCGACGACGAGCTCTTCTACGTCAGCCACGCCGGGCGTGGATAAAATGGCGTGCCGTTCGCGTCCCGATAGGAACGAGGGGTCATCGAAGCTCTTGGTGCCGAGCGGAACGATCCACAGATCCGCCTTGGCATTGTCCAGCATGGCCGCGATGCGGTTCTCCGAGCCGAGATAGAGGCCGAACTGCACCGCCACCAGCACCACCGAGAAGACGATGCCCGTGAGGGTCACGGCCAGGCTGAGCCGGTCGTGGAACAGATTGCGGTAAGCGAGCTTGGGGACCATCGGCAGCGCCCTGCGCTTCTTTGCAGGGCGTGCCGACATGGCCGCGCTCATTGCTGCTGCGTTCGATTGCATGACTTGTCCCTCCAGTTCGCTTCTCTCCGCTCAGCGCCGGCGGCTTATTCGCCGCACGGCACCGTGAGCATCTGGCCGACGCTCGGGAAATACTTCTTGCACTCCGTTGCGGGAGCCGCGGCCGGCGTGCTGGCGATGGCAGCGGTGTCGCCTTCGGCGGTCTTGATCTTCGGCGCCGAACCGTTCGGAGCCTTGACCGGCTGATCGGACGTCGACTTGGGAGCGCTGTCCTGCTTCTCGCCCTGCGCCACCGCCTTCGTGGCATTGGCATTCGCCTTGGCAGCGAAGCTCGGCACGCTGTCGCAGCTTACAAGCTCGGGCTGAGCGTCGGCGCTGCTCACCCAATTGCCGTCGGACTGGGTCCAGCGCGACGCACCATAGAACCAGGCGCCGTTCTTGTAGGTGAAGGCGTGCTTGCCGGAGAAGCACTGGCCCTTGCCGTCGAACCAGACCTTGCTGGCCGGATCGTACTGGCGACCGGTGCCGTCAGCGAACTTGACGAGCGGAATCTTCGCTTCCTTCTTCGGCGTGCTCTTCTCCGACTTATGCGCGCTTCTGCGCCGCGCCCGGATCTCATCCTCGTCCGGCGCCGAGTACGTGGTGGGCGGGCTCGAGAAGTACGGCCTGAAGTGGAAGTGACGGAAGCCGAAGCCGCCACCCATGCGCATGCCGGCTTCCGCGGGAGCGGCAAAGCTCGTCGACGTTGCGCACAGCGCGGTCGCCGCAGCGGCGAGGATCAGCTTGTTCATAACGAGGCTCCTTTCGTGGCTCAGGTCTGTATCCATGTTCCGATCATGGTCGGGCGCCGAGGGCGTCGCTGTTTCAGGCGGAACAGGGGGAGAAATTCTTCTTGGGGGGCGGTTGTCGGGAGCGATTGGCGGGTCCCGGCTTGGCGCCCTGATCCGCCCGTCCGCCGGGGCAGAGCCCCGGCAGATGGCAACAGCCGCTTCAGGCGGCCTGGGCGGCGAGCATTCCGCTGGCGGGCAGCGCAGTCGGGGCCGGCCGTGTCGCGGCCTTGGCGGCAACCGCCTGCAGGCGCTTGACCACGTTGTCGACGAAGCTTGCCGCCCGCTCGACCACGACGTGGCGCTGACGGTCGACGGTCACGATGTGGTAGCTGTCGTCCAGCACCACCATGTCGACCAGGCCCTTCAGGTTCCTCTGCAGGTACCAGGCGTTGTCGAGATCGGCGTAGTCGTCCTCGCGCGGGTGCACGATCAGAGAGGGCTGGTGCACGTTCTTGAGCACCCGCTTGGCGGCCTGAACCAGCCTGCGATGCTCCAGGACCGCGCCGCCCGGCGTGCTCGGCAAGCCGGCCTGCGAGCTGTCCCCGCTGAACAGCGCATTGCGGATGAAGTCGCGGATGCGCTGATCCTTGATGCCGTGCGGATGCAGGTCGGGGAAGCCGATCAGGTTGGCGATCCGCCGGCTGCAGACGATGCGGAACAGCCTCGCGTGCCAGGGAATGAGCCAGCCGTTCAGCCAAAGCGTGGGGGCGAACAGGGCCGTTCCCTGCACCTTGTCGGAATGGTTGGCGGCCAGCATCAGGCTCAACACCGCTCCCGTCGACAGGCCGCCGACGATGACGACGTCGCAGTCCTTGCGCAATTCGATCAGGGCCTGCTCGGCGCTCGCGTACCAGTCCTGCCAGCGCGTCGCCTTGATATCGTCCTCGGTGCCGCAGTGGCCGGCGAGCTGGGGGCAATGCACGGTGTAGCCGGAGCGCGCGAGGCCGTTCGCCACGAAGCGCATCTCGGTCGGCGTGCCGCACAGGCCATGCAGCAGAAGCACGCCAACCCGTCCGCCCGAAACCCGGTAGCTGTGATCCTTGACACTCATGTCACCCGCCTCATTGTTCGAGTTGATGCTCGACACTAGGCGGATGACGGGGCTGGCGCTGTTCCAGGTGGAACATGAAGCCCGCGATTTGCGCGGGGCCAGAAGAAACGCCGGCCCAGCAGCGGCTTACAGCCTCAATTCTCCATATCGGCAATGCTCTCCAGGCTTGCCGTGTTGCAGACAAAACCCGACCCGGCGCGCGTGATGGCGCCCATGTCCTCGAGCATCGTCAGGGCGACGTTCACCTTCGGCCGGCTGGCGCCGATCAGCAGCGCGAGCTCGCCCTGCGACATGCCGAGGTCGAGCGGCACCTTCTCGCCCTTGATGCCGGGGTTCTTGAGCCTCAGCGCGGACAGCATCAGGCGGGCCAGGCGCACCTCGATTCGGTGCAGCGCGATCGCTTCCAGTCTTTGGTCCGTATCACGCAGGCGTGAGCACAAGAAGCAAATCGCCGCCAGGGCCACCTTCGGGTTCGATTCGATCAGCTCCATCAGAGCCTTTTGCGGCAGCGCCATCGCCTGGACGCGGGTGATCGCCGTCGCACCTGCGGTCCGTTCCCCGCCATCCAGGGTTGCAATCTCACCGAAAATGCTGCCCGCCGCGGCATGGTCGAGCGAAAGCTCGCGCCCATCGCTTGACAGCACCGAAAGCCGGATGCGGCCCTCGATCACGAGGTAGATCTCGCGGCCCGGATCGCCGCGCGAGAAGATCATCTGATCCGGCTCGAACCGAACGCGGCGCATGCGGGCCGCAATAACCTGCCGGTCGGCCTCGCTCAGCGAGCCGAACAGGGCCGTCCGCCCCAGCAATTCGACGATCGAACGCGGCTCCATGATCCCGTAGTCCCGTCCTTTGTGCCGGCGACCATCATGCCGGTGACGCGGTGCAAATGTCGAGCCTCAGGACTCATGCGCTCGCGTTTGGTGAGCCTCGAGCCAGGGCCCCGCGCCTTTCAGCGGCCCCCCGGCCGATACCTGACCGGCGCCCTGAGCCACATGGTGCTCTCGCACACCGTCCTGCCGCACGAGCTGGTTGCAGCCGCATTCCTCGCACCTGCGTCCGAGGCGCTGACCGTGCCCGAGATGCACAATCCGATGATGAGGCCGGCCACAGCGCCACCGAGAAGCGCCGTCTTCAGCTCTCTGATGTCGATCCTGGGCATGTCTTGCTCCTTTCGGCGGGCCAAAACCGGGTCAGGCTGCCGCCTCGAGCCAGGCACCTTCGACTGCCGCTGGTGCGGTCGGGCGCGTCTCGAGCTGGCCGACGACCTGGTGCAATGCGAGACAGAACTTTTGCGGGCTGAAACCCCACTTGGTGTTCAGCCGCATGCTGGCGGCGACATGAATGGCAGGCGCGATAAGGTTGTAGCCGCGACGCAGCATCAGCGTGCGCAGCCGCCGGGCCGAGAACACATCGACGAGGCAGCGGAAGCGCAGCAGGACCGCGCGGCGGTACGCCAGATCACCCTGGATCCGATCCCAGATCGCTTCCTCAAGCTGATTGAGGTCGGCGCTCGAAGCGCCGCGAAGCAGGACCAGGCCCTTCTCGCTTTCGATCATGACGCGCATGGCCATGGCCAGGTGCTCGGGCGCCACCAGCGGCACATCGCTCGTTTCCAGGCTCTTGGTCATCGCCGTGGTCATTGTCGTTGCTCCGCTCGCCTGCCTCAGACGCGGCTCTCGCCGCCGAATGCCGTCCAGGGGGAGCCGCTCATGGTGATGATCTCGGTCGGCCGGCTCGCCACGACGAGGAAGTCGACGTCCTGTCCGACCAGCTCCTTCGCCGCGCTGCGGATCTCGGATTTGACGAAGCGGAATTTGCGTCCGCACTCGGCCTCGATGACGCCGACGCCCAGCTCGCTGCGGAATTTCGTGATTCTGCCGTACATGGCACTCTCCCTTGCTTGTCTTGTCGCCGCCGAGCGCGGGCTCGAGGGCCAATCGCATTTGCATGAGGGAGTTTTGCCGCGCGGGGCCGCCGGACGCTGTTCCTGGCGAAACAATCCGTACTCGGAGCTGAAAAATCTCGAGGCGCGCCTTGGTGTTCCGACGGGAACAGCGCTGCCCTCGCTCAGGCTCTAGGTTCGCGACCGGGATGAACGCAGATAGCGGAGATCGTTGCCATGAATGCCAGCGTCAATTCGATGTCGACCGGTCAGCTTGCCGGGAGGCCGCGCGGCGGCCTCGTCAAGAAGCTAGGCCTCGTGGTCGGGCTCTTTACGCTCGGCGCCAGCGTCGCCACGATCTCCATCTACATCACGCCGGGCCAGGCCTATCTCAGCAACCTCGGCAAGGAGCAGCCTGCTACCTCCGCCACCGCGAAGCCGCAGTGGGTCGCTGCTGCGCCGGGACGCGTCGAGCCGCGATCGGGCCAGATCCGCATTGCCACCGCCATGCTCGGCCGCGTCACGCAAGTTCTCGTGCGCCCCAACGACCGGGTCGCCGAGGGCGAGGTGCTGCTCAAGCTCGATGACGTCGAGGCGCGCGCACGTCTGAGCGCCGCGGAGGCAGAAGCCGCAGCCCGCAAGCGCGAGCGCGATTCCCAGCCGCCGACCATCGGCCGCGAGGACGTGAGGAAGGCCGAGGATGCCGTCTTCGCCGCCGAACGCGCCGTCACCAACGCGCGCTTCGAGCTCGACGACATCATCGCCGCCGATCGCAAGGGCACTGCCAATTCGCAGGCCCAGGCGCAGGCTCGCAAGCGCCTCGCAGAAGCGCGCGACCGGCTGCGTCAGGAGCAGGCCGCCTTTGCCGTCGCGCAGGCAAAGGGCGGTGTACCGGGCCCGAACCGCTTCGAGGCCTCCCTGTTCGCCGCACGCGCGGAGATCTCCATGGCGGAGGCCCTGCTCGATCGCACCCGCATCCGCGCGCCGATCGCAGGCACCATCCTGCAGGTCAATGCGAAGGTCGGCGAGATCGTCGCCCCCTCGCCCGACGTGCCTCTGATCACCCTTGGAGACATGTCCGTGATCCGTGTGCGCGCCGAGGTCGACGAGCACGACGTCTCCAAGATCAAGCTCGGGCAGAAGGCCCACGTGCGCAACAACGGCTATCCGGGCCAGGAGTTCGAAGGCAAGGTGACCGAGCTCGCCCCGTCGCTTGCGGCGCCCCGCATGGGCTCGCGCGGTGCGCGCCGGGCCACCGATGTCGAGGTGATGGAGGTCATGATCGACCTCGAGGGATCGGTCCCGCTGATGCCGGGCATGCGCGCGGAAGCCTTCTTCCGCTGAGCC
>JBLNBZ010000131.1:0-10482 GCA_050260355.1 Bacteroidota bacterium
GGCGACCTCGGGCAGGTGTATCCGATTGCGCGCGGCAGCGCGCCGCTCATGACGGCGATCGGCAGCGCAGTGTTGCTCGGCGAGCATCTCGGTAGCACCGGTTGGGCCGGTGTCTGCGTGCTGATGTCAGGCGTGCTGCTGCTGTCGGTGCGGGGCAGCAGAGCGCTTGCCGGGTTCGACGGGCGCGCGGTCAGCTTTGCCCTTGCCACGGCGGCGACGATCGCAGGCTATACGCTGGTCGATGGCGTTGGCGGGCGATCCTCCGGCAATGCGCATGCCTACGCGGCGACGCTGTTCGTGCTCGACGGCGCCATGATGCTGGTCTACGGCCTGATACGACAGCGCCGCGAGATGGTGTCGGGTATGCGCACCGGGACCTCGCTGGTGCTGGTCGGCGGTGTGCTCTCGCTGGCGTCCTACTGGATCGCGATCTGGGCGATGAGCGTGGCGCCGATCGCGCTGGTTGCGGCGGTGCGTGAGACCAGCGTGTTGTTCGCAGCCCTGCTCGCCGTCGTCCTGCTCAAGGAGCCGGTGATGGCCTCGCGCCTCATCGCGGCCGTGCTCGTGCTTTCGGGGCTCGTGCTGATCCGCTTGCACTGAGGGCATTGCACGCGGACTGCTTCAGTCGCGAGCGGCGGTGCTCGGAAGCGCGGAAGGCGCGCCGGCATTGGCAGCGGCCGCATCTTCGGCCGCGGCGACACGCAGGCGGCTTTCGCGCAGCTCTCCCGCAGCCTCGAGGATCGGATAGGCGACCGACGTCAGATGCGAGTTGATCCGCTTCAGGTCGCGGATGACGTCGAGGTGGATGGAGCTGGTCTCGATGCTCTCGGCGCGGCCCTGGCGCAGTCTGGCGAAATGCCGCTCGGCGGCCTCGAACTCGCGGCTGCGCATGTCGGTCTTGGCGAGCAGGAGGCGACGCGCGAGCGCCACGTCGCGGCTTGCGAATACGTTGAGGGCCAGCCGCATGTTGTCCATCACCTGGCCGTGGAAACGCTTGAGCTCGGCAACGCCTTCGGCCGAGAAAGCATAGCGCTTCTTGATCTTCTTCGAGGCGAGCTCCATCAGGTTCTTGTCGATGATATCGCCGATGTGCTCGAGGTTGGTCGTGAACGTCAGGATCTCCACGTAGCGCCGGCTGTCGACCTCGCTCATGTCCGTCTTGGACGCGCGGATCAGGTAAAGCTTGATGGCCTCGTGCAGGGTATCGACGTCGTCGTCGGCTTTCTCGATGTCGCGCACGAGGCTCATGTCGTTGCCCTCGATGGCGGGCAGCGAGCGGCGCAGCATGTCGAGCACGATATCGCCGACGTTGAGGGTCTCGCGCATGGCGCAGGCCAGCGCCTCCGACGGCGCCTCCAACGCTGTCGGGTCGAGATGCTGCGCGGCGCGACGATCGATCAAACCTTGCGGCTCCGGCAACAGGTGCCTGACAAGGCGCGCCATCACGTCGACGAGCGGGAGAAAGACCACCGCAACCACGATGTTGAATGCGGTGTGGGCATTGAGCACCAAGCGCGCAGGGTCGCTCGTCAGTGCCGGAAAGAGCGCTGCCAGCTTACCGATGAAAGGGATGATGAGAATGCCGATCGCGGCTCGCGCCAGCAGATTGCCAAGGGGCACGCGGCGCGCGGCGACGCTCGAGCCCGAGAGCGCAACGTAAGGGGCAATCGAGCCGCCGATGTTGGTGCCGACGACCAATGCCAGGGCGAGCGCGGGTCCGATGGCACCGCTCGCCGCCAGCGACATGATGAACAGGATAATTGCGAGGCTCGAATGCGCGAGCCAGGTCATCGCAGCGGCGACGATGATGGCGATCGTCGGCTCGGTGCCGAGCGCAGAAATGATGGCGTTGAGGATCGCGCTGTCACGCATGGCGCCCGACACGCTGCCAAGCAAGGACAGCGCCAGCAGCATGAGCCCGAGTCCGATGGCGATGCGCCCCGCACTTTTCACCCGATCGCTGTAGGCGCTGGAGAACAGGATGACACCGACGAACAGGCCGGCCGCCCACAGCCACTTGATGTCGAAGGCGAAAACCTGCGCGACCAGCGTAGTGCCGACGTCGGCGCCGAGCATGATGGCGAGCGCGATCGGCAGCGTCACGAGACCACGGCCCGCAAACGAGGCCAGCAGCAGCGCGGTTGCGGTGGAGCTCTGGACGATGCCGGTCACGCCAACGCCCGCGGCGAAGGCGACAAAGCGATTGCTGGAGGCGCGCGCCAGCAGCGCGCGGAGTGCTGCCCCGAAGGTCCGCGTCAGGCCCGTGCGCACCATCCGCACGCCCCAAAGCAGGAGGGCTACAGCCCCCAAGAGCGTCAGAAGCAGCTCGCTACCGCCCATATTCCATTCCTCGCACGAAGCGATGGTGCCGAATCAATTCTTCGCCCCCTGCGGGCACGGGGTCCAGCCCGAATCCGCCAGCCATCCGCGTGCCATGGCCAAGCGATGCGCCGTTTCTATGAAACGCGCAACCAGCCCGAGCCGGTGCCGCTCAGCGCGACAAATTGCATATTCAGCGACCGCTACCTCCTGATCGGCGATCGGCACCGCCTTCAACCTCGCATCGTTGCCGGCCTCGCTGGCGAAGACGATGCCGACTCCAAACCCGGCAGCGACGGCCTCCCGCACCGCCTCCCGCGTTGCAACATCGAACACTTGGCCAGTCTTGATGCGGGCCGCCCTGATGCGAGCCTCGGCCACCTCGCGCGTGATCGATCCCTTTTCGCGCACGACCAAATCGCGGCCTGCAAGGTCGGCGATCGAGGCGCGTGTGCGCCGCGCCCAGGCATCGTTGGCGCCGACCAGCAGGACCAGACGGTCCTCGCGGATCTTGATCGAGAACAGGCGCGTGTCGCTGACCGGCCTGGCCATCACACCGAGATCGACCTCGTCCTTCAAGACTTGGGCGATCACGTTGCTGGAATTATCGATGCGAAGCGAGAAGGCCAGCCCTTCGACGCGGTGCTTCAGCTCGGCCAGAACCGGGAGCACATGAATGGCGCTGTCGGCGCTGATGCGCAGCCCGCCGCGCCCCGACGGCCGCTCGCGGATGACGATGTCGGCGACCGCGTCCATGGCCTCGCTGAGCCTTGCCGTCGCGCCATAGAGCGTCTCTCCCGCCGGCGTGAGCCGCACGCCGCGGCCCGCGCGCTCGAACAGGGCGGTGCCCATGGTGCGTTCCAGCGCCCGGACCTGAGAGGACAGCGTCGGCTGGCTCACGCCGCTGAGCCGGGCGGCGACGGTGAAGCCTCCGGCGGCGGCGACCCTGTGAAAGGCAAGAACGTGGTTGAGGTTCACGGCGACACTCCCGCGGAAGGAGGCTCTACAGGAGTGAGACTCGATCCGCCTCTCTCCTCAAATAGGTTCGATCTATGACTCGCATCGACTGCAAGTATTGGTCCAATACATACATCACGGCTACGATCCACCTGCAAACTCATTCATGGTGTCTATATGACGACGGGGCATGCGGCGAGAGGTATTTCCGAGACGGGCGATCCGCTGCTGCTCACGCCGGGCCCGCTGACCACATCCAGGGCCGTCAAGCAGGCGATGGTGCACGACTGGGGCTCGCGCGACGCAGCCTTCATCGCCATCAACAAGGCGGTACTCGAGCGCCTGCCGGAGATCGTCAATGGCACCGGCACCCATGTGACGGTGCCGATGCAGGGCTCGGGCACCTTTGCCGTCGAGGCGATGCTGACGACGTTCGTGCCTCCCGGGGGCAAGGTTCTGCTGCTGATCAACGGCGCCTATGGGCAGCGCGCCAGGAAGATCCTCGAGATCGCCAGGAGAGGCGTTGCGGTTCACGAGACGCCGGAGGACACGCCGCCAGATCTCGCGCAGGTGGAGGCGATGCTGCGCTCGGACGCCGCGATCAGCCACGTCTTTGCGGTGCATTGCGAGACGACCAGCGGCATCCTTAACCCGATCGTCGAGATCGCCAGCCTTGCTGAACGCTATGGCAAGCGCTTCCTGCTCGATTCCATGAGCGCGTTCGGCGCGCTGCCGCTCGATGTGAAGACGATGGCGGTGGATGCCATCGCAGCGTCATCCAACAAGTGTATCGAAGGCGTGCCCGGCCTCGGCTTCGTGATCGCCCGCACCGCGGCGCTCAAGGAAACCAAAGGCAATGCCACGACGCTGGTGCTCGACTTGTTCGACCAGTGGGAGAACTTCAACAAGACCGGCCAGTATCGCTTCACGCCACCCATTCACGTGATCGTCTCGTTTCACAAGGCGCTCGAGGAGTTCTTTGCCGAGGGAGGCCAGGCGGGGCGGGGTGCGCGCTATGCGGCCAACGGGCGGATGCTGGCCGAGGGCATGCAGGCCCTGGGCTTCCGGCCGCTGCTGGCCCCGGCGCTGCAGGCGCCGATCATCTACACGTTTCACATGCCGAAGGACCCGAAGTTCGTCTTCCAGGCGTTTTATGATCGACTGAAAGCTCGCGGCTACGTCATCTACCCAGGCAAGCTGACGGTCGCGGACAGCTTCCGCATCGGCTGCATCGGGCGTATCGATGTCGGGCACATTCGCGGCTTCCTCGCCAATGCTGCGGAGGTTCTGGAGGAGATGGGCGTAACCAAGCACGAGCTGGCCGCCTGACCGGCAGATGCGCAGATGCGGAGCAAGGCGATGAGCACGACGCGCGGCACGGCCGAGGTGACCTGCAACGGCAGAGCCTACCGCTATCCGTTCAAACCCACCGTTGTCATCTGCCTGGACGGCTCGGAGCCCGGCTATATCGAGCAGGCGATCGAGGCCGGACGCGCGCCGACGTTCGCCCGCTTCATGAGCGAGGGCGCCAACCTGCTGGCCGACAGCGCCATCCCGAGCTTCACCAACCCGAACAACCTCTCGATCATCACCGGGCGTCCGCCGGCCGTACATGGCATTGCGGGCAACTACTTCTACGACGCCGCGAGCGCATCCGAAGTGATGATGAACGATCCCAAGTTCCTGCGCGCGCCGACGATCCTCAAGGCATTTCACGATGCCGGGGCCAAGGTGGCGATGGTCACGGCCAAGGACAAGCTGCGGCTGCTGCTGTCGAACGGGCTCGACTTTGCCTCGGGCCGCGCCATCGCGTTCTCCTCCGAGCGCGCCGATAAGGCGACGAAGCGGGACAACGGCATCGACGACGTGGTGAGGTTCGTCGGCCTGCCGGTGCCGGATGTCTATTCGGCTGGCCTGTCGGAGTTCGTTTTCGCAGCCGGCGTGAAGCTGATGCAAAGCGCGCGTCCCGACCTGATGTACCTATCGACGACCGACTACATCCAGCACAAAGTCGGGCCGGGCACGAAGGTGGCGAACGACTTCTACGCCATGATCGACGGCTATCTCGACCAGCTCGACCGGCTCGGCGCCATCGTCGTGGCGACGGCCGATCACGGCATGAACGACAAGCACAAGGCCGACAAGTCGCCGGACGTCATCTATCTGCAATCGCTGTTCGATGACTGGATCGGCACGGGCAAGGCGCGTGTGATCCTGCCGATCACGGACCCCTATGTGGCCCATCACGGCGCACTCGGCGGGTTTGCGACCGTGCACGTACCGGCAGGCAGCGACATGGGCGCGCTGCTCGGCAAGCTGCGCGCCATCGAGGGTATCGAGCTGGCGATCACCAAGGCTGAGGCCTGTGAGCGCTTCGAGCTGCCCGGCGACCGCATCGGCGACATCGTCGTGATCTCGACGCGGCACAAGGTGCTGGGCACGGCGGCTGAGAAGCACGACCTGTCCGGCCTCGATGAGCCGCTGCGATCGCACGGCGGCCTGTCGGAGCAGCGTGTGCCGATGCTCGCCAACCGCAAGATGGTGCTGCCGGCCGGGCGGCGCCTGCGCAATTTCGACGCCTTCGACGTCGCGCTCAACCACGTGCATGCGTGAGGGCAAGGAGCTTTTCATGCAAGAGCAGGTGCGAAAGGTGAAGCTGCCGACCAAGGCGCACGAGCCGATGCGCATTGCCGGCAAGCTGGTCGATGCAGACGAGCGCATCGAGGTGCGCAATCCCTACACGGGCGCCATCGTCGGCACGGTGCCGGCCGCGAATCCCGATCAGGTGGCGCGCGCATTCAAGCTGGCGAATGCCTACAAGCCGAAGCTGTCGCGCTACGACCGGCAGAAGATCCTGATGCGCACGGCGGAGATCCTGGCGGCGCGGCGCGAGGAGATCGCACACCTGATCACGGCAGAGAGCGGACTGTGCCTCAAGGACAGTCTGTACGAGGTCGGCCGTGCCTATGATGTGTATTCGCTGGCCGGTCAGCTCGCCATTCGCGACGACGGCGAGGTCTATTCGTGCGATGTGACGCCCCAGGGCAAGCAGCGCCGCATCTATACGATGCGTACACCCCTGCGCGGCGTGCTGTCGGCGATCACCCCGTTCAACCATCCGCTGAACATGATCAGCCACAAGATTGCGCCGGCGATTGCCACCAACAACCGCGTCGTGGCCAAGCCGACGGAGCTTACGCCGCTCACCGCGCTGCTCCTGGCCGACATTCTCTACGAGGCGGGCCTGCCGCCGGAAATGCTGTCGATCGTGACGGGCAACCCGCGCACCATGGGCGATGCCATGATCACCGATCCACACGCCGACGTGGTGACGTTCACAGGCAGCGTCAGGGTCGGCAAGTACATCGCGGAGAAGGCCGGCTATAAGCGCCTCGTGCTGGAGCTCGGCGGCAACGACCCGCTGATCGTCATGGAAGATGCCGACCTCGACAAGGCAGCGGAGCTGGCGGTGCAGGGCGCGACCAAGAACTCGGGCCAGCGCTGCACTGCGGTCAAGCGTATCCTCTGCGTCGAGAAGGTGGCCGACAGGTTTGTCGATCTCGTGCTGGCGAAGGCCAGGAAGCTCAAGAGCGGCGACCCAATGGATCCCGAAACGGACATCGGCACCGTGATCCACGAGGCAGCGGCGCGCAGCTTCGAGGCTCGCGTCAACGACGCGGTCGAAAAGGGGGCCAAGCTGTTGCTGGGCAACGATCGCAAGGGCGCGCTCTACCCGGCGACAGTGGTCGATCACGTGCCTTACACGTGCGAGCTTGTGCGCGAGGAGACGTTCGGCCCCGTGATCCCGATCATCCGCGTGCCGAACGACATCGACGACGTGATCCGCATCTCCAACTCGACGGCCTTTGGGCTGTCATCGGGCGTGTGCACGAACCGCCTGGATTACATAACTAAATTCATCAACGGGCTCGAGGTCGGCACGGTCAACGTGTGGGAAGTGCCTGGCTATCGCATCGAGATGTCGCCGTTCGGCGGCATCAAGGATAGCGGCCTGGGGTATAAGGAAGGCGTGTGGGAGGCGATGAAAAGCTATACGAACGTCAAGACGTACTCGCTGCCCTGGCCTGCGTGACTGCTCAGGTGAGCTGTCACGCAGGTGTCACGTCGTTGCGATAACGGCCCCGCGTCGAGGTAGCCGCGTAGCCGACAAAGTGGAGGCAAGGCCTGTTGGAGGTTGTTTTGGCAGGCCCGCAAGGGGAGTGTGCTTAGATGAAATTTCTTGCTGTCAAAGGGCTGGGACTGCTCCTCGCCCTGATCACGTCGCTGAGCCTCGGGCTCTCTCTGCCCGCTCAGGCGCAGAAAACGAAGCTTACAATCTACACGGCGCTCGAGAACGACCAGCTGGGCCCGTTCAAAGCGGCGATCGAGGCCGCGGTGCCGGAGGTGGAGGTCGTGTGGGTGCGCGATTCGACTGGCGTCATCACCGCGCGGTTTCTGGCCGAGAAGGACAACCCGCGCGCGGACATGGTCATGGGCCAAGCCGCGACGGCTCTGCTGCTGTTCGAGAAGATGGGACTGCTCGAGCCGTACAAGCCGAAGGGCGCCGATGCGCTCAAGCAAGTCTTCCGCGATAGCAAGGACCCATACGCTTGGACCGGCATGGACGCCTATCTCGGCGTCGTCTGCTTCAACACCGTCGAGGCTGGCAAGGCTGGCGTCACGCCTCCCAAATCCTGGAAGGACCTGCTCGATCCCAAGTACAAGGGCAAGCTGGTGATGCCGCATCCGGCATCCTCCGGCACGGGCTATCTCATGGTCGGCGGGTGGCTACAGATGATGGGCGAGGCCGAGGGCTGGAAGTTCATGGACGCGCTGCATGAGAATATGGCGGTCTATACCCATTCGGGCTCTGCCCCTTGCGTGCAGGCTGCCCGTGGCGAGCGCGTCGCCGGCATCGCCCTCGACATGCGCGGTGCCTCCGAGAAGACCAAGGGCGCGCCGATCGAGGTGATCCTCCCCTCCGAGGGCACCGGCTGGGAGATGGAAGCTTCGGCCATCGTCAAGGGCACGAAGAACCTGGAGTTGGCCAAGAAGGTCGCCGACTGGACGGCGACGAAGGGGGCCAACGAGCTCTACTCGAAGACCTATGCGCTGGTCGCCATGCCGGATACGGGCACAACCCCACCGAACTATCCGGCCAATGCCGAGAAGGCGATGATCAAGAACGACTTGGTCTGGATGGCCGAGAACCGCGAGCGGATCCTCGCCGAGTGGACGAAGCGCTACGAGTCCAAGGCTGCGCCCAAGAACTGATCCTTGGCGCGGCTTTTGAAGGGGATGGGCATCCGGGGCGGCGCTGGCCCCGGATGCCGTTGCGTGCCTGCCCAATGATCGAGCTTGCCCGTCCTGCACGGTATGCGACCTTGTCTCGGAGCGCCGTCGCACAGCCGGTGCGGAACTGTGGTAACGATAGGTGGCATGCGGGCTGACGAGGCCGCAACGGGACAGTGACGATGCAGGACACCGTCGAGTTGGCATCACGGCGCGTGGACACGGTGCCCGCGGCCGCGGCGCCATTCCTGCGCATTTCCAATCTGGTCAAGCGGTTCGGACAGTTCACGGCCCTCGATGACGTCTCGCTCGATGTGGCCAAGGGCGAGTTCGTCTGCTTCCTCGGACTATCGGGTTGCGGAAAGACCACGCTGCTGCGGGCCATCGCCGGGCTCGATCCGCAGGACTCGGGTACCATCATGATGAGCGGTCGCGATGTCTCCCGGCTGCCGCCGGCTGCGCGCGACTTCGGCATCGTCTTTCAGTCCTACGCGCTGTTTCCCAATCTGACGGTCGCCGCCAACGTCGGTTACGGCCTCGTCAACCGGCGCACTCCGAAGGCCGAGGTTGCGGCGCGAACAAAGGAGCTGCTCGCGCTCGTCGGACTGCCGGAGCAGGGTGCGAAGTATCCCGTGCAGCTCTCCGGGGGCCAGCAGCAGAGGGTCGCGCTGGCGCGGGCGCTGGCAACCTCGCCAGGCCTTCTGCTCCTCGACGAGCCGCTGTCGGCGCTCGACGCCAAGGTGCGGGAGCGCCTGCGCGACGAGATCAGGTCGCTGCAGCGCCGGCTCGGTGTGACCACCATCATGGTCACGCACGACCAGGAAGAGGCGCTCGCCATGGCCGATCGCATCGTGGTGATGAACCAGGGCGTGATCGAGCAGGTCGGCACGCCGGGACAGATTTACCGTGAGCCGGCGAGCCCGTTCGTTGCCGACTTCGTCGGCACCATGACGTTTCTCGATGCCGTGGTGGCGGGCCCGGGGCGCGTTCGCTTCGGTGCCCTCGAGCTGGAATGCCCGGGGGCCGGCCAATTCCGCGACGGCAGCAATGTCCGGATCGGTCTGCGGCCGGAAGAGGTGCGCGTGCGCAACCTGGAGCCGAGCACGCCGAACGCGCTCACGGTGCATGTGGCCGAGCTCAATTTTCTCGGCGCGTTCTGCCGTGCCGAGCTCGAGCCGGTCGACGTGCCCCGCATCACGATCCTGGCCGATTTCTCGCTCAACCTCATGCGCGATCTGGGCGTGACCCAGGGGCAGAAGCTCAGAATTGCGCTGCCCCCCGAGGCGCTGCGCGTATTTGCGCGGCCGTGACGGAGCAAGGCGCTTGACCGCCACCACCTCAGCCGCCCACTCCGCACCGCAGGCCCCGAGGTTCGTCGTGCGCGATGCGTGGATCCTGCGTGCCGGCGTTGCGCTGCTTGTGGTTTGGCTGTCTCTCACCATCGCGCTGCCGCTCTGGGCACTGTTGTCCAAGAGCTTCCAGAACGCTGACGGCAGGTTGGTCGGACTGGCGAACTATATCCGCTACTTCTCGACGCCGACGCTGTTCGGCTCGATCTACAACAGCCTGGGCGTCGCGCTGCTTTCCACAGCCATCGTCGTGCCGCTGGCGTTCGTATATGCCTACGCGCTGACGCGGACGCGCATTGCCTTCAAAGGCCTGTTCTATGCGGCCGCACTGCTGCCGCTGTTTGCGCCATCACTTCTGTCGGCGATTTCGCTGATCTATCTTTTCGGCAATCAAGGGCTGTTCAAGGGGCTTCTGCTTGGGGCCTCCATCTACGGTCCGATCGGCATCATCATCGCCCAGGTCTTCTATTGCTTTCCGCACGCGCTGATGATCATGGTGGCCGCGCTCACACTCGCCGACGCGCGCCTGTACGAGGTGGCCGAGGCGCTGGGTACATCTCGGTCG
>JBLNBZ010000132.1:0-12046 GCA_050260355.1 Bacteroidota bacterium
TCTTGGGGTCGGGGCAGGCGAACAATGCCCCCGCCTCGAGCAGCCGGCGCGGTGTGACCGGCGTACGGTTGAGAAGAAAATGCGAGAGCTCGCCGAAGATCCGTCGCGTCAAACGGCGTGGGAGCACAACACGCGGCGCCACTCCGCAGGACTGGGTCACCAGCTTGACCAGGTCCTCGCCGCGCAGCGGCTCGGGCGCGACACCGTTTACGACGCCCTCCAGGACAGGCTGATCGAGGAGGCCGGCGAATAGCGCCGCTGCATCCTCGATATCAATCACCGGAATGAGAGAGCCCTCGAGAGCGGGGCACGCGCGCCACCTCGCCAGCCGGGTCAGCGGTGAGAGTAGCTCGTCCGGGCCCAGCACGAGTCCCAAGCGGACGATCGCGAGGCTACTCCCCTGCTCCCGACATGCGCCTGCGGCATCCTCATGTGTGCGCATGATCGCGCTGAGGGGCGTCGCGTCCGGGGCATGATCCTGCTGCTCCTCCGTTTCCGGTGAGGGCGAGGAGCTGAGGGGTGGCATCGACGCCATCACAAGCCGGACCCGCCGCTGACCGAGCGCTGCGACCAGCTTGGCGGTGGGAGTGAGCCGAGAGACGCGGATGCGCTCGAGCTTGCTCGCGCCGGTCCTGCCCCAGAGCGGCTCGGCCATGAGATGGGCAATGGCGGTGACGCCGGACAAGGCTTCCTCGGGCACGTCCTCCGACAGGGGGTGCCATTCATGAATGCCGACGCGATCGCCGTACAGCTCCGCGGCACGAAACGGACGGCGCGTGAGAATTCGGACGCTACGACCCTCGGCCAGCAGGCGGCCGATCAACGCTTGCCCGAGGCGTCCTGTCCCTCCTGTGACAAGGACGCTCATGGCTGGCGGTCCTATTGCTTGCCGCCTGGCGGCGGAACGAGCGCACTCTTGCCGTTCGCCGCAGGCTGCGCCGTGCTGCTGGCTTCGAGCACCTGGCGGCACTCGGCCGGCAACTGCGCCAGTGTGAGCGGCGGTTTCGGCTTGGCGGGCTTGGCCGGCTTCTCTGACGGCTTCGGCTTTGGCCGCTTCAGCAACGCAAACCAGTCGTCGAGCTCCTTGCCGCACCCGTCTCCCAGCGGCGAAGGCGGCTGCGGCTCGCAGTGATCGCTCCCCTTGGGACACGCGATGCGGATATGCATGTGATAGTGGTGCCCCCAGTAGGGCCGCACTTTGTGCAAGAACGCACGATCAGTGCCAGCGCCTTCGCACAGCGCCTTCTTGATGGCCGGATGAACGAAGATCCGCTCCGTCTCCGGATAGGAGGCGGCGCGCCGGATCAGACGCAGTTGAGCCTCGGACCACACCTGCGGATTGACGCTCAGGCCGTCGGGCGCCAGCATCGACGTGGCCGACAGGTCTTCCCGCTCGCGCTCGCTCAACTGCCGGTCCGGCATCGGCGTCAGCCAGATATCCGCATCCAGGCCAACTTGATGGCTTGCGTGTCCGGTGAGCATGGGCCCGCCGCGAGGCTGAGACATGTCGCCCACGAGCAGCCCGGGCCAGCCGTCGTGCTGCTTGGCGTCGTTGGCCAGGCGCTCTATCAGGCGGACGAGGTCAGGATGCCCCCAGATACGGTTGCGTGACAGGCGCATGGCCTGCCAGGAGGGGCCGTCGATCGGCAGTGCCTTGGCTCCGGCAAGGCAGCCGCGGGCGTAGAAGCCTATCGCGCGCGCCGCGAGCGGGGCTGGCGTGGCGACCGCGCCGAAGAGCTGCTTGGCTGGCACCGGCGGCTTGGCCCTCACAAGCGGTTTCTTAGGCGCGGGCCGGCTTGCCCCGGGCGCCTTTGTGACCGCGCCGCTGTCCTGCGCGGCGGTCTGAGCCGACACGAGCGCCGCAATGGCGGTTGCCGCGACGGCGCATACTGCCGCCATATTCGTGTGAAGCCTCATTTTGCTCAGTCTAGGCCAATGTCGGGCAAGATTGCGACGAACGGTCCCCGTACCGGGCGGCCTGGCCGTCACTGCTATTTCGCCAGGAACGCTGCAATCTGGGCGCCGGCCTGGCTGATGGCCAGAACGCCGTCGAGATGGCCGCGGCCCCCCTTGATCTTGACGTGCTCGATCGGTGTGCCGTCCGCCTTGATCATCTCCACCGTCTGCTTGACCGCATCGGGGTGAAAGACCAGGTCGTCGTCGGATGTAATCAGCAGCACGGGAGCCTCAATCTTTTTCAGGCCCTCCGCGGTCGATCCGCCGCCCGTCGCAAACAGCTGATTGGCTTTCACCAGATACAGGAAGTGGTTGGCATCCGATACGGACGTGCGCGCCTTGCCTGCAGCATCGAGCGCGGCCTCGATCGCATACTTGCACCCTAAAAGGCATGAGGCGGGGTCCTTGCCCTCGACCGCCCATTTGCGCCCGAGTTGGCTGCCATCGGCCCAAGTCCAGTGCTGCGCATGCAGCGTGACCATCTCGAGCGCGGTGGCGAGGCCCGCGGTCGGCTCCGTCTTGCCGTAGTAGTCGCCGTTGCTCCAATTCGGGTCGAGCATGATGGGCGCCGCCCACATGTCGAGCCAGGCGATGAGATAGCCGTCCGACTCGCCTGCCCCGATGACAGGAATGGCGCGGGCCACCATCTGCGGGTAGCTCGAGGCCCACTCGTAGACTTGCAGCGCGCCCATCGAGGCACCCATCACGGCGTGCAGCTTGGCTATCCCCAAGCTCTCCAGCAGCGCCTTCTGCACATTGACGAAGTCGCGAATGGTGACGATCGGGAATGTCAAAGCATAGGGTTTGCCGGTGTCCGGATCGATCGACGCCGGACCGGTCGTCACGGTGTTGGGGTCCTTGGCGTTGAGGTTTACAAGCGTGTCCGACGAGATGATGTAGGACTTGTCGGTATCCAGCGGCTTGCCCGGACCGATGATGGCGTCCCAGTAACCCGGCGCCTTGTCGTCGGCCTTGTACTTGCCGGCCGCGTGGCTGTTGCCGGAGAAGAAATGCGTGACCAGTATCGCGTTGGACTTGTCGGCGTTGAGCTTGCCGTAAGCCTCCCAGCCGACCTTCACATTCTTGATGGTCTTGCCGCCGACCGTCGTGTAGCTCGGCAGCTCGAAAATCCTCTTCTCGACCACCGCATCGAGTGAAAGGGCGGGGCCGGAAGACAACAACAACAAGCCTATGATTGCGGCAGAGCGTGCAAGGCGCATCGTGTCGGCCTTTCAGCTTGGGAGGAGGAGCAACGCCCCACCGCGGGGCGTTGCACGATCCCGTACGAAGAGCCCGTCAGAGAGGAGCCTTGTCGACCATCGAGCAGAGAGTGGCTGCGCTCGACTTGTCGTGGCTTGGCGGCGCATCCTCGACATTCAGGATTTTGACCACGCCGTCTTGCACCGCCATCGAGTAGCGCCGTGAGCGGACACCGAGGCCGCGTGCGGTCAGATCGATATCGAGCCCGATCTTCTTGGCGAAGTCTGCGGACCCGTCCGCCAGCATGACAATCTTGCCGTCCGCTCCGGAATCCTTGCTCCAAGCCGTCAGCACGAAGATGTCGTTGGCCGAGGTGCAGGCGATCATATCGAAGCCCTTCTTCCGGAGCTCCTCGGCCCGCTCGACGAATCCGGGCATATGCTGCTTGTGGCAGGTCGGCGTGTAGGCGCCTGGAACGGCAAACAACGCGACCTTCTTGCCGCCGAAGACCTCGGCCGTCGTCATGGGCTTGGGTCCATCCGGCGACATTGTCATGAAAGTCGCCTCTGGCAGCTTGTCACCAACCTTAATCGCCATTGAGATACTCCTCCGGGCACGTCGCGTGATGATTGCGGCGCCCGAAACTTAGCCGTTTAGCGCGGCACGGCCAAGCTCGGAGGCGGGACGCTCAATTAAGCGTGACGCTGGCCTCGGACTGGCCGGCATCACTGACGAGTGTCAGCAGCAGCGCCTTGCCCTTGAGCTCGGCGACGTCAACGCCGTCCGTCAGGTCGATCTCGAAGCGCACGATGCCGCCGGACGCCTCGCCCGTTTTCCGCGGCAGAGGAACCCAGAGACCGTCCGGCGCCTCCGCGAAGAGATCGGCGCCCTGGGCGCCGCCTGGGAATGCGGCCTCCACCACGACGCGGGGAGATGGGGGTCCCCAATCAACCTTCAGGCCCGCGATCCTCGGGTCGCCGGGCAGGCGCGCGGAGGCGGGGCGAGGCACGCGTGCCAAAGCCTGCGCCAATTGCTCGCTCGCAGCGACCTTGGCCGCATCCGCAGGCAGCAGCAGTCTCAGCTTGACCTCGGCGGGGATGCAGATGTCCCTGCAAATTCCGAACTCGATGGTGACGTTGAGGTCGACCGGCCTGGTGGGATCTTTCGGAACAATCGTCAAGGGAAAGGTCACCGCGTGCTTGTAGCCGAGCGTATCGCCATCGCGATCCGCGAATCGCGATGGCGCCGGGAACAGCAGACGCGCGGCAGCGAGGTTCGCAGACCCTGCCGTATCCAGCCGGGGTGCAACCCCGGATGACCCCGGATTGCGCCAATAGGTCTTCCACCCGTCCGCCATCTCGATCTCGATGCCGCCGAACAGGCGCACCTGGCCATCGGGTCCCCGGCCGCCACCTGCAACGAGACGCGCGCGCGCATTGTCGATGGGGAACCAAGGCGAGGCGATGGGGGACTGGTCCGCCGCGCGAGCCGCAGACGGGGCCAGAAGGTGCATCATCACGCCCCCGATCCCGAGCCAGTGCACAAAGTTCCTCAAGATCGCCGCTCCGCAAGACCATGGATCAGGAAGCGGTTATGTAGCCCCGCAACCGGCCCACACCAACTCACGCAATCGCGAGGTGATCCAAGGATTAATATTTCATCGCTTCACAGGGCCACGCGCCCAAGGCTAGTGTTGGGACATGAAGACGCTACGGCAACAGCGCAAGAACACGAGCTACCTTGACGGTCAACTCCTGCTGGCGATGCCAACGATGGCCGACAAGCGATTTCAGCGCTCGGTCATCTATCTGTGCACGCACTCCGCCGACGGCGCCATGGGGCTCATCGTCAATCAGCGGGCAGACCATATCTCGTTCACTGGCCTCTTGAAGCAGCTCGGTATCGTTGGGGACGACGCCGATGAAACCGTGCCTCCCGAGCTGCTGGGAATGAGCGTGCATGTCGGCGGACCGGTCTCTTCCGAACGCGGCTTCGTGCTGCACAGCGCCGACTACTTCGCGCAAGACTCGACACTGGAGATCGACGGCGGCGTCTGCCTGACCGCAACGATCGACATTCTAAAGGCCATGGCAGGCGGCAAGGGTCCCGAGCAGGCCATACTCGCGCTCGGCTACGCAGGATGGGCGCCGGGGCAGCTCGAGAGCGAGATCCAGGCCAATGGCTGGCTGCACTGCCCTGCCGATCGGGACTTGCTCTTCAGCCCCGATCTCGAGCTCAAGTACGATCGAGCCCTCTCCAAGATCGGCATCGATCCTTCCCACCTGGTCAGCGACGCCGGCCACGCCTGAGGGCGGCTCACCGCGCAGTCGGCTGGCGGCCTGCTAGTTGGCCGAGCGCTTTCGCGTCCCGGCGGTGTTGCTCTCTGCAGTATCAGGGGTGGTGGTGGGCCGGGGTCGCTCCAGACCGCCGGCAAGCTTCTCCAAGCTGGCCTTGATCTCGGGCGGGAGCACATCGAGGTTTGCGGGCTTGGCTCCCGCGCTCGCCACACGCGTCGGCGCTCGCGCAGGAGCGGTGGTCGTCCTGTCCGGCCGCGGCATCTGATGCGGCAACGGTGGCGGCCGGCCTGCTGCGTGCGGGCGTTGAGCTGCGCCCCCCGCGCCGTTGCCTGGCGAGGAGTCGGTCGGCCGGAGCGGCGTTGGCGGCAATGTCTTGAGCAGTGGCTCCGCATTCGCGGGCTCCGGCGCAGCCCACATCGATGATTTGGCCAATCCGGCAATGCGCGCACGCGCATTCGCGGCGGCCGAGCGCACGCGGCTCTGCTGTGGCGAAGCCGCCGCTGGCGGGCGCGTAACTGGCTGCGTTGGCGGGCCCGTCCTCGCCGCCGGCCGCGAGGGAGGCCCCGTTCTGACCGTACGATCCTGGCCGTTTGCAAAGGCGGGCGCCGGCACCGATTGGAGGCCGGGCTTGGCGTCGCCACCGCGCAGCACCGGCTCAGCGTGCGTCGGGGCTTCCGCAACCTTCCTCTTCGGCTGCCCACGCACCACACCCCGCCGGCGCATACGGCGATCCGCCTTGCGGATCAGCCTGAGCAGGTGCAGGACATCGCGCTCACCCACAGGCTCGCCATAGTACAAGCCCTGAGCCATCTCGCATCCGATCGAGCGCAACAAGGCTGCGTCCTCGGTCGACTCCACGCCTTCAGCCACGACCTTCTTGCCCAGCTCATGCGACAGCGCGACGAGCGAGCGCACGATTGCGGCCCCGTTACCCTCGGCCTGACTCGACTGCACCAGCGAGTGGTCGATCTTGACGACGTCGAACGGAAAGCGCTGCAAGTACGCCAACGAGGAATATCCGGTGCCGAACTCGTCCAGAGCCAGGGCGGCGCCGGCATCCTTCAGCAAATCGAGGATGTGGCTTGCCTGCTCCGGATTCTCCATCACGAGGCTCTCCGTCAGCTCGAGCCGCAGCGAGCCGCGCGGCACCACGCTGCGGCCGAGCACATGGCGAACCTCCTGGACGAGATCGGGCGTAACGAGCCGGCGGCTCGATACGTTGACGCTCATGAACAGTGGCTCGTTCGGGCGCGGCAACTCCTTCTGCCAGCGAGCGAGGTCAGCGGCCGCACGAGCCAGAATGTGCGAGCCGAGCTTCGCAACGAGATCGGATCCCTCTCCAGCCGGAATGAATTCCGACGGGTCGATCAGCCCGAGGCGCGGATGGTGCCAGCGTGTGATCGCTTCAAAGCCGACCAGCTCCTCGGTCGAAAGAGCGACGATCGGCTGGTAGAGGAGCACGAGCTGACGCCCGTCGATGGCGTGGCGCAACTCGCTCTCCATGGTGAGTCTGTGGTTCTTGTCGGCGCGCATCTCGGGCTTGAAAATCTCGATGCGATCCGAGCCGCTGCGCTTGGCACGCTGCATGGCGAGCTCGGCTTCTTGCAGGAGGTCCTGGGCGGACGCCTGCGACCCATCGTAGATGGCCAGACCGATGGACCCGGTCAGGACGATCTCCTGGCCGGCAATTCGGATCGGCGAGCGCAGGGACTGGCGTACGCGCTCGGCAAAGCGCGCGAGCTCCCGCGGGTCTTGGTTGGCGGTTAGAACGAGTGCGAACTGGTCCCCGCCGACGCGCGCGAGCGTGTCATGTGGAGGCAGGCTTCGCGCCAACCGGCGCGCCACGGTCAACAGCAGGCTGTCGCCGACCACCAGTCCGAAAGAGCCATTGACGCTCTTGAACTTGTCCAGATCGCAGTAGATGAGCGTCGGGCGCACCTCCGGGTCGGTCTTGGCACGCACCAGCGCGACACCGAGGCGATCCAGCAGCAACTCACGATTGGGAAGCCCCGTGAGGCTGTCGTGCACGGCATCGTGCATCATGCGCTCCTGCGCTCGCCTCTCGTCGGTCACGTCGCGCATGAGACCGATGCAGCGCAGCGCCCGGCGGTCGGAGCCCAGCACGCTGGCACCCTCGAGCTCGAACCAGCGATAGGAGCTATCGGCATGTCGCATACGAAAGGTGAGCCGCAGAGGTCCGCCAGCCTGATCCCTGACCGACTGCAGCATGAGCTGGAAGCGTTCCTTGTCGGCCGGGTGCAGGTAGCTCGCAAAATCATCGACCTTTGCCGAAAGCAGGCCGGGATTGAGCCCCAGAGTGGCCTCCAGCACCGGATCGACCTTGATCTCGTTACGCCGCGCAAACCACTCCCACACCGCGACGCCAGCACTGTCGATGGCCGCGGAACGAAGCTGCAGCTCGTTCGGGCTCGCGCCGTAAAGGGGCTCCACGGATCGGAACGCAAACTGGGTCACGGTGAAGCCCAGCAGGACAATGATCAACACGAGACCGGCCAGCAGCCCGACGACCGGGATCTCGCCGGTGAGGCGACCTGTGAGGGTGACGGCTGCTCCGAACAGCCAAACCAGGAACAGGATCCACGTCGGCAGCAAGGCGAGCGCTCGATCGAGCCCGCGCAAGGCGAGAAACAGCGTCAGCACCGCGCCGATGATGCCGATGCCCGCCATCGACATGCGCGCCACCGTTGCAGCCAAGCGCGGATCGAGGATCGCCGCGGCAACAATGGCGAGCTGCCCGACGATCCACACCGCAAACAGCATGCGCACGAAGCCATGCCATAGGTTGACGCGCAGGAATGTGAACAGAAACAGGACCAGGCTCGCGGCAACCGCCGCTTCGGCCGCAGCGCGATATTGCGCATTGTCCTCGGGCCGCATCTGGAACAGCTTGTGCCAAAAGCCGAAGTCGACGCACAGCAGCGCGAGCACGCACCAGCTCACCAGCGCGGCGGTGGGAAAGATCAGTCTGTGATTGGCCGCAAATACCGCGGTAAGGAAGACCGCCAGAAGCCCGGTGATGCCGAGCATGATGCCGTTGAAGAGCTGGCGGTCGCGGGATTTCTGCTCGTATTCGAGCGCCTTCCAGAGATGGATGCGCGCAAGCCGGTCCGACGCGAGCTCGGCGACGTAGGTGATGGTCTGACCCGGCTCGATCGTCACGCGGAAGATGTCGGCACGATCGCTCTTCACCCGATCGGGGAGGAAGCCGACGGACGGGGTGACCGTTTCGATCCGGCGGGCATCGAGGTCGGGCCAAATGATGCCCGAGCCAACCGCATTGTAGCGCTCGGCCACCAGCCAGCGCTCGATCGGCTTGTCGGTCGAGTTACGAAGCGCAAAAACGAGCCAGTTCGGGCTCGTGCCGGGAGTGACGGCACGCACGGACATGCGGCCCGTCGACCCGTCCGTCGCCGGTGCCGTCTCGACTTGCAGGTTATCGCCGCGCGCCTCGTACAGATCGCCGATCTCGGTGATGTCGATCCGATCCTGCTCGGGCGCAACTGTAACGGGTGTCAGGGCGTGCGCAGGCCGACCGAAGGCGACGATTGCGGCCAGCACCAACATCAGCGCTGCGCAGCGGCCGAGCGCGATCGCAGACCGCAGTACTCTCATGCGGGCAACAGACAGCCGGCCGCGGCGCACCACATTCATCGCGGCCGATCCTCGGCTACGAGCCCGTAAAGAACATGGTCCTGCCACATCCCGTTGATCTTCAGATAGCTGCGCGCAAGCCCCTCACGTGTGAACCCGGCCCCCTCGAGCACGCGGGCCGAGGCCACGTTGTGCGGCAAACACGCGGCTTCGATGCGATGCAGCCGCAGACCGTCGAAGGCGAAGGGCAATGCCGCCGCCAGCGCCTTGCGCATATAGCCTCGGCGAATGTGGGGCAGACCGATCCAGTATCCGAGCGAAGCCGCCTGAGTGACGCCACGGCGCACGTTCGACAACGTCAGCCCGCCGAGCAGCTCGCCATCCCCCTCCCGGAAGATGAAGAACGCGTAGCCGAGATCTTCCTTCATGTCGCGCTGGTAGCGGCGCAGGCGCTGCCTGAAGGCGGCACGCGAAAGCTCGTCCGGCGTCCACTGCGGCTCGACAGGAACGAGATGAGCCCGGCTCGCCGCCCTCAGCGTCGCCCAGGCCTCATAGTCGGAGAGCGCCGGGGCGCGCAAAACGACGCCACCCCCGCGCGCCAGAAGGGCCGGCTCCTGCACGAGCGAAGGTCTCAAGAAAGCCATGGCGCCAACTGCCCCCGCCCTTGTTCCCTGGCTCAAACCCTCATGGTTCGCTCAGCGAGCGATGCGTAAGCTTTGCCGCGCTCTCCCGCACCAACCAGAGCAAACGACAATGGCGAACCTGTAACGAGTTGTGCAGCCACATTGCGCACGTCGTCACAGGTGACCGCCTCGACGCGCCCGATCAGCTCGTCAGCAGGCAGCAATCGACCGAAGGCCAGGAGCTGGCGCGCCATCTGCTCGGCGCGGGCGAACGAGCTCTCGAGACTCATGAGCAGGCCAGCCTTGAGCTGCGCCTTGGCGCGATCGACCTCGCGCTGGCTCGGGCGATCGCTAGCGGCACGCTCGAACTCCGCTTTCACCACTTCGACCAACTCGCCCATCGTATCTGATCCCGTTGCGGCATGAACCGAGAAGAAGCCCGTATCGGCAAGGCCCCAGGTCGACGAATAAATCGCGTAGCAAAGGCCCCGCCGCTCTCGCACTTCCTGGAACAAGCGGGACGACATGCCGCCTCCGAACAGTCCCGAGAAGACCTGGGCGGCGTAAAATTCCGGCCGGCGCCACGAAACGCCTTCAAACCCCATGATAACGTGGGCCTGCTCGAACGGCTTGGCCGAAAGGCGCATGCCGCCCACGTAGCGAGCAGGCGCCGATTCGGGAGCCTCACCCTCATGAAGCCCGCCGAATAGGGCCTCAGCGTGGCGCACCAGCTCCGCGTGGTCCACGTTGCCTGCGGCCGATAGCACCATGCGGCTCGCCGTATAGCGCGAGGCCAAAAACGCGCGCAGATGCTGGCTCGTGAAGCCCGCCACGCTCTCAGGCGTGCCCAGGATCGGCCGGCCGAGCGACTGCTCCGGGAACGCGGCGTCCTGCGCCAGGTCGTAGACGATGTCGTCGGGGCTGTCGCGGGTGGCGGCGATCTCCTGCAGGATCACCTCGCGCTCGCGTTCGAGCTCGCTTTCGGAATAGAGGGGGTTCTGGAGAATATCGGCCAGGATGTCGAGCGCGAGCCCCATGTCGTTCTTGAGCACCCGCGCGTAATAGGCGGTGGCGTCCATGCTCGTTGCCGCGTTGAGCTCGCCCCCAACCTGCTCGATCTCTTCGGCGATGTCCTGGGCCGTGCGCCGTGCCGTGCCCTTGAAGGCCATGTGCTCAAGCAGGTGAGAGATGCCGTGCTCGTGCTCGCGCTCATGCCTGGCTCCGGAAGCGACCCACACGCCGAGGGCCACCGTGCCGAGGTGAGGCATGTTCTGCGAGACAACTCGCATTCCATTGGCGAGACGCGTGGTCTCTACGCTCATGTGGGCCTCCGTGCCCTCGCACGCTCGGTAATGAAGGCCGAGACGGCGGCAAAGTCATTGGGAAGAACGGTCAGGCGCTCGTCGAGCCCTCGCTGCCGCGCGATCTGCTCCGGCTCGGGCGCCGGCGCACCGACGGCGCGGGCGACCGCCTCGGGGAACTTGGCAGGATGCGCCGTCGCGAGCGTCACCATCGGTATCGCGGGATTGCGCTCGACCTTGCCGGCCGCAGCAATCCCGACCGCGGTATGGGGATCGGCGAGATAGCCGGTCGCTTCGTGCATGCGGCGGATCGTGGCGAGCGTCTCGGCCTCGTCCGTACGCGTGGCACTGAAGCTTCCACGCAACGAGGCCAGCTCGCCCTGGTTGAGCGCGAAGTATCTCTCGGCATTGAGCTGGCTCATCAGCTCGCGGACGCGACCGGCATCGCGTGCGGCGAGCTCGAACAGGAGCCGCTCGAAGTTGGACGAGATCTGGATGTCCATGCTTGGGCTGACCGTGGCCACCACTTCCCTCGGCTGGTATTTGCCCGTTGCCATGGTGCGCGCCAGGATGTCGTTCACGTTGGTCGCAACCACCAGCCGCTGCACCGGCAGTCCCATGCGCATGGCAGCATATCCGGCGAACACATCACCGAAGTTGCCCGTGGGCACAGCAAAGCTCACCGGCCGGTGTGGAGCCCCGAGCGCGACGCCGGCGGTGAAGTAGTAGACGATCTGGGCCATGAGCCGCGCCCAGTTGATGGAATTGACACCGGCCAGCCTCAGCCGATCCCGCAAGGCCAAGTCGTTGAACAGCGCCTTCAGCAGGTTCTGGCAATTGTCGAACGTGCCTTCGATGGCGATGGCGTGGACGTTCGCCTCGGGCGCAGTCGTCATCTGGCGCCGCTGCACGTCGCTAATGCGACCATGCGGATAGAGCACGAACACGTCGATCGACCGGCGGCCGCGGAAGGCCTCCACTGCAGCTCCGTCAGTGTCTCCGGACGTGGCGGGGTCGGGGGTCCCCCCACCCCCCCCCCCCCCCCCCCCCCCCGCCC
>JBLNBZ010000133.1:0-2635 GCA_050260355.1 Bacteroidota bacterium
GCCTATTCGCTCGGCGGCGGCACTTATACCGGGATCGAGGCGGTCTCGAACAACGTGCAATCCCTTGCCGAGCCGCGTGTCCAGACCGGCAAGTGGACGATGTTCTACATGGCGCTGTCGCTGAGCTTCACGGCCGGCGGCATCATCCTGCTCTATCTCCTATGGAACGCCGCGCCGGCCGCCGGGGTGACACTCAATGCGGTGACGTTCCAGGCGATCATCCAGAGTTTCGGTTGGCAGAGCCCGACCCTCAATCAGGGGGCGCTGTGGCTGGTGCTGGCGCTCGAAGGCGGGTTGCTGCTCGTCGCCGCCAATACCGGCTTTCTCGGCGGGCCCGCGGTCCTCGCCAACATGGCCGCGGACTCCTGGGTGCCGCACCAGTATCGCTATCTCTCGACGCGGCTGGTCACGCAGAACGGGATCCTGCTATTCGGCCTCGGTGCCCTGGGCATCCTCGTCGTGACGCGGGGCATGGTGTCGCTGCTGGTCGTGCTTTACAGCATCAATGTCTTCCTGACCTTCTCGCTGTCGCTGCTCGGGCTCTGCACCTATTGGTGGCACGCGCGCCAGGCCGACCGGCGATGGCTGCCGCGGCTCGGGCTCTCGCTGCTGGGGCTTGCTGTCACCTTCGGCATTCTGCTGATCACGCTCGTCGAAAAATTCGCCGAAGGCGGATGGATGACGTTGCTGATCACGGGTGTCGTGATCGCGCTCTGCCTCATCAATCACGGCCATTACATGAAGGTAAGGCGCAAGCTGCAAGCGGCCGACGCGGCGCTGTGCTGGCCCGAGCGCCGATGCATGGTCACGCCGCCGCCGCTTGACCCGGCGCAGCCGACCGCGGTGTTCGTGGTTGGCTCCAGCCGGAGCGGCGGCGTCTACGCGCTCGAATGGGTACGGCGCGAGTTCCCCGGGCACTTCAGAAACTTCGTGTTCATGGACGTGCGCACCGTGGATGCGCAAAGCTATCGCGGCGCCGAGGATGTGGAACGGATGCGCGAGCGCGCCGAGGCCGCCTTGCGCTATTTCGTCGACTTCTGCCACAGCAACGGCCTTGCCGCGAAATCGTATCTCGCCTTCGGCACCGATCCGATCGAGGCGCTGACAAAGCTCGCCGAAGAGGTCAGACGCGATTTCCCGCAAAGCATCTTCTTCACCAGCAAGCTGATCTTCGATCGGGACAACTGGTATATCCGCCAGCTCCACAGCGAGGCCGCGCTCACGCTGTTGCGGCGGCTGCATCTGCGCAACGTGCCGATGGTGATCCTGCCGATGAGAGTGTAGCGCGGCGCACGGAGCACTTAGGCGAGATGCCGAATCACGCTCGATGCCCGAATTCATTTGTTGTCATTGCCGGGCTTGATGTTCAGCCCGGAGACATGGCTGACAGGTGTTCGGGGACATGGTTGACACTTTGGCATGGGTGGAACCGGGAGGGTTCGACATGCCGTGGCGAGAGGTGTCGATCATGGAGCAACGGATGGAGTTTGTCGGGCTTGCCAAGCAGGAAGGGGCGAATATCCGGGAGCTGTGCCGCCGGTTCGCGATCAGCGCCCAGACTGGCTATAAATGGCTGGCGCGCGCGCAAGCCGGTGGACCATGGGCAAGCGATGCCTCGCGCCGGCCGCATCACAGTCCCAACCGCATGAGCGCGGCGACGGAAGCCGCCGTGCTGCGGGTGCGGCAGGCTCATCCGGCCTGGGGCGCGCGCAAGATCAGACGCTGCTTGGAACGGGACGGGCTTGACGTGCCGGCGGCCTCGAGCATCCATGCTGTCCTGGCGCGCCATGGCTGTATCGCGCCTTTCGCGCCGGTGCCGGCCAGCAAACGCTTCGAACTGCCGGCGCCGAATCTCGTGTGGCAGATGGACTTCAAGGGCCGCTTCCCGCTGCACGGCGATGTCCCCTGGTGTCATCCCCTGACCATCGTCGATGATCATTCGCGCTACGCCCTGGGCCTGGTGGCCTGCGACAACGAGCAAACCGCCACCGTCCAGCAGCATCTGACGCATGCCTTTCGCCGCTACGGCCTGCCCGACGCGCTCTTGGTCGACAATGGCTCGCCGTGGGGCGATGGGCCCGAGCAAAGTTGGACCCGGCTCGGCGTCTGGCTCCTCAAGCTCGGCATCGATGTCGTGCACAGCCGCCCTTATCATCCCCAGACGCGCGGCAAGAACGAGCGCTTCCATCGCACGCTCAAGCTCGAAGTCCTCGCCTGCAATCGGTTCCGAACCCTGAACCAGGCGCAGCGCGCCTTCGATCGCTGGCGCCAGGTCTACAACTTCGAGCGCCCGCACCAAGCCCTCGGCTTCGACGTCCCGGCCAGCCGATACAAACCCAGCCCACGCCCCTTGCCGGCGCACCTGCCCGCGGCCGACTATGCCAGCAACGACATTGTGCGAACCGTCGGCACAACTAAAGCTTATGTCAGCTTCAAAGGCCGGCTCTGGAAAGTCCCGCAAGCCTTCTGCGGCGAGCGCATCGCCATCCGACCGCGCGGCCGCGATGGCTGCTACGCCGTCTGCTTCGGAGCGCGGCAAATTGCGACCATCGACTTGCAGAACCCGCCGAACGACAGGCAATGAAACCGTCAACCATGTCCCCGAATAGCGTCAACCATGTCTCCGGGCCATACA
>JBLNBZ010000134.1:0-10254 GCA_050260355.1 Bacteroidota bacterium
TCCTGCTCGCGACCAAGGCTTTCGCCTTGCCGGCGGCCTTCCCGTTCATGCGCGATTACCTCGACGGCACGACCGCTAGTGGGGAGTATGAGGCGAGGCTGGGACGGAAGGACTTTGGCAAGGAGGTGCACGTTTACGCGCCCGCCTATACCGAGGCCGAGGTCCGCAATCTGACATCGCTTGCTGACCACATCTACTTCAACTCGCCCGAGCAGATCTCGCGCTTCCTGCCCATTGTAAAGTCGGCACCGGCGGTCAAAGTCGGCATCCGCATCAATCCGGGCTACTCGAATGCGACGCTTGGCGGCGAGCTTTATGATCCGTGCGCGCCATTCTCGCGCTTTGGCACGACCCGTTCGGAGATCGATTCCATCCCGTGGGATGCGGTCGACATTTTCCACGTCCACGCGCTATGCGAGTCCCTCCACGATGGCTCCGTGGGTTTGATCGAGCACGTCGCACGGGAGTTTGCCCCTTACATACGGCGGGTGAAGGCGGTCAACTTCGGCGGCGGCCACTTCATCAACAAGACCGGCTATGATGTGGACGCCCTGATCCGTGCTCTGCGGGCCTTCCGCGCCGAGTTCGGTGTCGAGGCCATCCTGGAGCCGGGCGCCGCCCTGGTCGTGGATGCCGGCTATCTGGTTGCGAGCGTGATCGGTATCCACCGCAACGAGAAGCAGATCGCGATTCTCGACGCCTCGGCGAGCTGCCACATGCCGGATGTACTGGAGGTGCCGTACAAACCGCCTCTGATCGATGCTGCCGAGCCAGGCATCCATCCGCACAACTACATTCTCGGCGGCAAGACCTGCATGACCGGCGATATCATCGGCGAGTACTCGTTCCGCGATCCGCTGGCCGTCGGCAGCCGCCTCGTCTTTGGCGATATGATGCAATACAGTTTCGTCAAGAATACCACCTTCAACGGCACGCCGCTGCCCGATCTCGCGATTCTCGAGGAGGACGGCGGCTATCGTGTCGTGCGGAACGCCGGGTATGAGGACTTCAGATCCAGGCTCGCTTGAGCCGGCCGCCGAGCCGGCCGGCAGCGGTTGCGTTCGGTGAGAGGGATGCCCCAGACGGACGACACGCTTCGCCGATACTACGCCGCGTGCGGAATGACGATCAGGGCTTGGGCCAAGCTCGAGTCCGTCTTGACGCTGTACGTCAAGGCTCTGCTCGAGGTCGACCCCAACCGGGCACGCATTGTCTGGTGCGCCATTCCCCGCTTGGACCTGCGGCTGGACCTGCTGCGCCAGCTATCGGCAACGTATCTGGACGCCCAAGGCATCAAAGATCTCGAGAAGCTTCTTCGGCGCGTGAATACGCTCGCTGAGTGGAGGGACCTCGTTACCCAGTCCTCCGGTGGGGTCGACTCGCAATCGGGCAAGGCAATATTCTTGTCGGACGCGAGGGGGGTGGACGGCAGCGGCAGCTTCGGCCGTCAGACCTACACCTTGGAGCAGATGGAGGCTTGGCCCGCGGACATCGCGACGCTCGAGCTCGAGCTGCTGCGCTGGCTGCCAGCGTTCACCAACCTCGTCCACGCGACGCCCAAGGCGTTGCGTGCCGGCGGCACCGGCAAACTTTGATGTGCGCGGCAACCTCAGAAAGTACCGTGTCGACGAGCGGCAGCGAGGTCGCCTCCATCGAGCTGACGGCCGTGCTGGTGGCGGTCACAGGCGATGAGCCGCGGGTGCTGACTATCGGGGACGGTAAGGCGCTTCCCTCCGGGCCGTTCGCTTCCGAGCATCCGACGCTGCAGCAGGGGCTGCGCTCCTGGGTCGAGCGTCAGACGCATCATCCGCTCGGGTATCTCGAGCAGCTATATACTTTTGCAGACCGCAATCGCGCGCGCGGCAGCCATGCGGGAGCGGCGCGTATGATCTCGATCAGCTATCTCGGGTTGACGCGAGAGACGCGTGCGGCGGGAGATGATGTTCCCGGCTGGCAAAGCTGGTATCGCTACCTGCCTTGGGAAGACTGGCGCAACGGCGTCCCGCCGCTGATTGCGCGGACCATTCTGCCGTCGCTTCGGCGCTGGGTGGCCGAGACGCCGAAGCCCGACGTTCGCCACGAGCGGACGCAGCGCGTGCGTGCAACTTTCAGCACCGAGCAGCGCGATTGGAACGAGGAGTTCGTATTGCAGCGCTACGAGCTTCTCTACGAGGCGGGCCTGGTTCCCGAGGCGCGGCGGCACAAGAGAGCGGAAGGCGCGTTGGTGCCGGGCTCGCCAATGACTTATGACCATCGCCGCATCCTGGCGACCGGGGTCGCACGGCTGCGTGCGAAGATCAAATATCGGCCCATCGTCTTCGAGCTGATGCCGCCTCAGTTCACGCTGCTCCAATTGCAGCTCGCGGTGGAAGCGCTGGCCGGTCGCCGCCTGCACAAGCAGAATTTCCGCCGCTTGATCGACCAACAAGGCCTTGTCGAGGAGACCGGGGAGGTCTCGACGGCGACGGGCGGCCGACCTGCGAAGCTAGTGCGCTTCCGGCGCGAGGTCGTGCTGGAGCGCGCTGTTGTCGGCACCAAGCTGCCGCTGTCGCACTCGGTTTGAGGTGGCTGCATGGCGCGCAGGGTTCGATATTTCGCTTTGCCCCTACCTCACGACATGTTCATGCTGTGCGCGGCAATCGGTCAGCAACCTGGCGCGTGCACCGTGGCAGAGAGTCGATCGGTCGCGCCTTGACAGGTCGAGCGCTGGCACTAACCTGATGCCTAATGAAGCGGAGAGCTTCTTTTTTTGATGTCAGAAATGCTCTCAGTGAGTATTTCTATGGCCGATAAATGCTCTATATGAGTATAATGGAGACGCCCATGTCGTTCTTGACGCCTGAAGCCATAGCTCGCACGGCGCCCCTGTACGAGCGCGTCAGCAAGGTCATCCCGACAATCGAGTGGCCGGGCTTTGCCGGTGACATCGACGCGATCCTCGAGCTCAAGCGCGCGCGCAACGCGGTCATCCTGGCGCACAACTACCAGACGCCCGAGATCTTTCATTGCGTTGCGGACATCGTTGGCGACAGCCTGGCGCTCGCGCGCGAAGCGACGAAGACCGACGCAGACGTGATCGTGCTGGCGGGCGTGCACTTCATGGCCGAAACAGCCAAGCTGCTCAATCCGGACAAGATCGTACTCATTCCCGATGCACAGGCGGGCTGCTCGCTCGCCGCATCGATCACGGCCGCAGACGTGCGCCTGATGCGCCAGCGCTATCCCGGCGTTCCGGTCGTCACCTATGTCAATACGTCGGCGGCTGTGAAGGCCGAGTCGGACATATGCTGCACCTCAGGCAATGCACGCAAGGTGATCGAGTCGCTGGGCGTGGAGCAGGTCATCATGCTGCCCGACGAGTATCTCGCGCAGAACATTGCCGCGGAGACCGGCGTCAAGATCATCACCTGGAGCGGGCACTGCGAGGTGCATGAGCGTTTCACGGCCGATGAGATCCGCGAGTTGCGCGAGCAGCACCCGGGGGTGGTCGTCCTGGCGCACCCGGAATGCCCGCCCGAGGTGGTCGCCGAAGCCGATTTCGCGGGTTCGACGGCGGCAATGTCCGACTATGTAGCCAAGCGCAAACCCAGTCGTGTCGTTCTTGTGACCGAGTGCTCGATGAGCGACAACGTTGCCGTCCAGAATCCGGAGGTCGAGTTCGTGCGCCCCTGCAATCTGTGTCCCCACATGAAGCAGATCACGCTGGGCAAGATCCGCCGGGCATTGGAGGCCATGAGCCCGGAGGTGACGATTGACCGCGAGGTCGCCGATCGCGCGCGGCAGGCGGTTGAACGCATGCTGGCGCTTTAACCGACGTCGGAGTGAGCTTGATGTCGATTGCGCCACTGCCCACCATCATGATCGAGTCCGTCGTGCGCGCGGCGCTGCTGGAGGATCTCGGTCGTGCCGGCGATATTACCACCGATGCCGTTGCGCCTGCCGATGCACGTGCCAGGACCGCTCTGGTTGCGCGCCAGCCCGGGGTTCTTGCCGGGCTTGACCTCGCGCTTCTGGCCTTCAGGCTGATTGATGCCTCGATCGCGGTCGAGGTGCAGCGCCGGGATGGCAGCAGCCTAGCCCCCGGCGACATCATCGCGACCGTTGCAGGATCGGCCCGAGGCATCCTGACGGCCGAACGCGTCGCGCTCAATTTCCTCTGTCACCTGAGTGGCATCGCCACCGCGACCGCCGCCATCGTCGAGGCCGTGCGGGGCCATCAGGCCCGCATAACCTGCACGCGCAAGACGATGCCCGGGCTGCGCGCGCTGCAGAAGTACGCTCTGCGCGTGGGAGGCGGCGCCAATCATCGCTTCGGACTGGATGATGGGGTGCTTATCAAGGACAACCATATTGCCGTCGCCGGCAGCATCGCGGCAGCCGTTCAGCGTGCGCGCGCCGCGATCGGACATCTGGTAAAGGTCGAGGTCGAGGTCGACACATTGGAGCAGCTCGAGCAGGCGCTCGCCGCTCGTGTCGATGCCGTTCTCCTCGACAACATGAGCACCGATGACCTGCGACAGGCGGTGTCCATAGTGGCCGGCAGAGCTATAACCGAGGCGTCAGGCCGCATCACGCCGGCCACGGCGCCCGCGGTTGCGGCAACCGGCGTGGATCTGATCTCCATCGGTTGGCTCACGCACAGCGTGACGACGCTCGATATCGGGCTCGACTATCTCGCCTGAGTGGGGTATCGGGTTCCGGATGAGCAGGCGCCCGACTTGGCGGGCCCGGTCGAGGTTGGTCAGTAAAGCTCCATCAGCCGCGCGTTGTCGGCAAGCTCGCTCGGCACCGTATCGAGGATCAGCGCACCGGCCTTCATAACCACCACACGGTCGGAGATCTTCAAAGCCTCGCGCACATTCTGCTCGATGAGGAGGATGCTGAGACCCTCCTTCTGCTGCAAGGCGCGGATCGGTTGCAGCAGATCCTGGAACAGCTTAGGCGCCAAGCCGATGGAGGGCTCGTCCATCAGAAGGCAGCGTGGGCGCGCGAGCAGGGCTCTGCCGATCGAGACCATTTGCTGCTGGCCACCCGAGAGCAGGCCCGCGCGCTTCTTATAGAAATCACGTATCGGCGGCAGAACCTGCATGACCCATTCGATGCGCGCCGCGCGATCGTGAGAGGGCACCCCAGCCGACCACATGCCAAGGCCAAAAATCTCCTCGACCGTAAGGCCAGGGAATATTCCGCGCCCCTCCGGCACCATTGCGATCCCTTCCGCGGCAAGGGCGCGTGGCTCATGCCGCGGCAGCGCCTTGCCGTCGACGAGGACGCGCCCGGCCTGCGGTTTCGCCAGACCGAACAGCGTGCGCATGAGTGTGCTCTTGCCTGCGCCGTTGTGGCCGATGACGCACAGGACTTCACGCGGCTTGAGCTCCACAGAGACGTTCTGCAATACCGGCTTTCCGCCGTAGCCGACGCTGAGGCCTTCGGCCTTGAGAACCGCGGACGCACTCATGCTTCGCGCTCTCCGAAGTAGATCGCGGCGAGAGCCGGGTCCGACAGGATAGTCTTCGGGTCGCCCTCGGCGAGCAATTGTCCCTGATCGAGAAAAGCGATCCGATCCGAGATGCCCTGCACGATGTCGAGGTTGTGCTCGATGATGCAGATCGTGACCCCTTGCCGGACCTGGTCGCGAAGCAGCGACAGGAAGCGGTCGTAGGAGCCCCGGTCAAGGCCCGACGCCGGCTCGTCGAGCAACCACAAGCGGGCGCCCGATGCCAGGATGCGGGCAAGGCTCAGAAATTTGCGCTCCGCGTATGCGAGGTCGACGGCGCGGGAGTTGCGCTTGTCGGCAAGTCCGGTCGCTGCCAACGCGCTTTCCACTTTCGCCCTGCGCTGCGCTCTGGCTGCCCGGCCGCCAGGCTGCCACAGCCAAGAGCCGCGTTCGGTCGCCGTCTCGACGTTCTCTTCCACAGTCATGTTGGTGAAGAGCTTCAGGTCCTGAAACGAGCGGCCGATGCCGAGGCGCGCGATCTTCCAGTGCGGTAGTCCAAGGATCGAGCGGCCAAGCCAGTTGACCTCGCCGCGGTCGGGCACGAGATGCCCGGTCATCAGATTGAACAGCGTCGTCTTGCCCGCCCCGTTGGGCCCGACCAAGGTCGTGATAATGCCGGCCCTAAGGGCGAATGAAACGTTGTCGACGGCCTTCAGCCCGCCGAAGGTCTTGGCAACGTTCGTCGCCTGCAGAAGGATCTCGCCGCCCTGGCTCATGAAGGGTTCCCGTCCCTGCTCTTGGGCGTCTCCTGAAAACCCCAGATGCCGCCGGGCCGGTAAATCATCAGCAAGACCATCGCCAGTCCGTAAGCGATTTGCTGGATTGATCCGATCTCGGTCACAGGAAGATACGGCAGATAGCTCAGAGCGGCCGGCAGCAGAAGAATGAGCACGGTGCCGATGAGCGGACCGACCAGCGTCGCAGTCCCACCGATGATGACCATTGCCATAAGCTGGATCGACGTCTCCAGCACGAAGCTCTCGACGTTGATGAAGCTCAGGTAGAAGGCATAGAGCGAGCCTGCGACGGCTGCGAGGGCGGAGGAAAGCACGACGGCCATCGTCTTGATCACGGCGACGTTCTTGCCGTAGGCCCAGGCCGCCGTCTCATCGTCGCGAATGGCCTTGAGGCTGCGGCCGAAGCTGGATCGGACGAGCGCGCGAATGATCAGAAGCACCAGCGCGAGGCATATCAGAGAAAGGATGAGGTAGTGCTCTGGCTGGCTCAGCTCGAAGCCGAAGAACCTTGCCGGTGGGATGTTGGTCAGGCCGCCGATGCCGCCCGTCACCGACTTCCACTCCGTGAACACAGTGATTGCCAGCATCTGCAGTCCGAGGGAGGCGGCGACGAAGTACTCGCCGCGCACCCGCAAGGCCGGCAGAGCCAGCGCCAGGGAGATGAGCGCCGCAACGGCCATGCCGGCAGCGGTCGCCGGCAGAAAGCCGCCGCCCAGCTTCATGGCGACGAACGTCGCCGTATAGGCACCGACACCGAAGAACATCGCGTGGGCAATAGAGAAAATGCCGGCATACCCGAGAATGAAATTCAGGGTCACCGCCAGGATGGCGTTGATCGAGATCAGAACGGCGAGGTTGATGACGTAAGCCCACATCGTGCCAGCCTCACTTGGCTCCGTGCGGCCGGCCCAAGAAGCCGGACGGCTTGAAGATGATGAACAGGAACAGCACGACGAAGGTCACGGCCTCGCTCCACTGCGGGTCGAGGATCCATAACGCCAGATTCTCGGCCAGTCCGAGCAGCATCCCGCCGTAGGCGGCGCCGCGCAGCGAGCCGATCCCGCCGACGATCGTGGCCGCAAGGCTGATCAGCATGACGTGCGCGCCGATTGCGGGATTGAGCCCCGCGGTCATGGACGTGAAGATTGCGCCGGGGACGACGATGGCCGAGCCAATGGCAAAGGCGTATTGCGCCACCCGCGAGGGGTCCAGTCCGAAGACGCGCACCAGATCGGGATTTTCTGACAACGCGCGCATGGCCATGCCCATATGCGTGCGCGCCAAATAGAGGCTCAACACCGTGAAGAAAACCAAGGCTACGAGCACCGAGATCGCCGCAACAGGAGCGATGAACAGGCCGGGCAGCACTTCGACACTGCGGCTGAGGCTCGTGGTGACAGAGACGAAGCTGCGCCCGAAGATCGTGCCGATCAGGTTCTGGACGATGATCTGCACGCCAAACGCGGCAATGAAGACGGTGAAGAAGGAGGCTTCATGCCGCTGAATCGGCCGATAGACGAGTCGCTCGATCATCAGCCCGAAGACCACTGCTGCAGCGGCCGCGAGCAGCGCCGCGAGCGGCCAGGCCAGGTGGGCGTTCGACACGCCCCACCAGTACAGGTAGCCCGCGATTGTGAATGCCGCACCGTGCGCGACGTGAAAGATCTTGGTCGCGCCGAAGATCAGCGAAAAGCCGACTGCAGTGAGGGCGTAGATCGCCCCCAGTTGCAGACCGTTGATGATGAGCTGAAGCAGCAGCACGCTGCGACCCCGAACGGGTTGGGGCCTACTTCGCCATCACTCCTGCCTTCACCATCTTGCCGATCCCGCCATCGATCTCATTGATCTGGATCGGCATGGACACGGAGCCGTTGGGCAGGAACTCCATCTTCCCGCCGACGAGATCGAAAGTCCCGATGGCCTTGCGAGCCTTGAGCAGGTTCTCGCCGGTGATGGGCTCTCCGCGCTTCTCCAGCTCCTGCGCCAGTTTCACGAAGACCATCACCGCGTTATAGTAGTTGGCAACGTAGGCGTTGGGCTCCTTGCCGGTCTTGGCCTTCCAATCCTTGGCGACCCGCTGGCTCAAACCGGGTGCCGACCAGTCGACGGACTGGGTCGGGAAAAGCGCGCCCTTGGCCTCGGGAAGCTGGGTCACCGTCGGCGAGGAGAATGCCGAGTAACCGGCGAGCTGCTGGGTGACACCGTTGTCGCGCAACTGCTTGACGATCTGCGCCTGCTGAGCGCCGAACGACGCGATGACCACGAGGTCGGGCTTGGCCTCGCGCACCTTCGCAGCAATGCTGGTGAACTGCTGAGCATTCCTGGGGATCTGCAACTCCGCCACCATCTGTCCACCGGCCTTGGGGACGTTATCCCCAAGCTCCTTGCGGACGGCTTCGCCGGCCGGATCATCCACGTAGACGATTGCGACCCGCTTGAGGTTGCGCTCCTTGACGACATACGGCGCCAGCACGCGAATCTCGAGGTTCACCAGAGGGATGACGTTCCAGAAATAGTCCCCGAGCTCTGCGAGGTCGGGACCGATACCGCCGCCGTTGACGCTCACCACCTTCGCCTTGTCCCCGACCGGCGCGATGGCCTTTGACACACCGGTGAAGGCCGAAAGAACGAACGGTACCTTCTCGACGCTGACCAGCTTATTCATGGCCACGACGCCCTGCTGCGGCAGCGCCTGGCTATCCTCGAACTGGATGACCAGCTTCTTGGACAGCATCTTGTCGGCGTTGGCGTGTTCCACCGCGAGGTTGGCCGCGCCGCCGAACAGCTCTCCGTACTCGGCATTGGGGCCACTCATCGGCAGATTGGCGCCGATCTTGATGACGTCCTGAGCGGCCACCGGTGTCAGGCTCAGAAGCGAGGCGGCCAGGAATGCGAGTAGACGGACAAGCTGCATGCGTTTCCTCATTGGCGTAGGCGAGTGTTTTCGTGTTGGCGGCGGATCAACCGCGGGCGCATCAAAGCATGCAGCGTTCCGGCATGCAACGAGGCAGAGCTAGAGGAGCCTGGGTGCCGCTAGGTCAGCGCCCTCGCGCAAGGCCCTGAGCTTGGCCCAGACCACGTCCGCAGTAAGGCGCCCCATGCCGGCCGAGGTGTCGAAGCCGCAGTCGGTGCCGGCGAGGACGCGACGTGGATCACCGATCGCTTCGGCGGCCCTCTCCAGGCGGTCGGCGATCACCTCCGGATGCTCGACGAAGTTCGTCGTCGTGTCGATGACGCCGACGATGAGCGACTGATCCGGCGCCAGGGGGACATCGCGAAAGACTTTGATCTCATGCTGATGGCGCGGATTGGCGAACGGCAGCATGAACGATCCGACGTTGGCTTGCAGGATAGCCGCGGCGATGTCGCGCAGCGGCACGTCTTGGTCGTGCGGCGATTCATAATTGCCCCAGCAGACATGCAACCTCACGCGCTCGCGCGGTATGCCGGTGAGCACGCGGTTGATCTGGCCGATGACGCTTTCGACGAAGGCCACGAACTCCTTCACCGGCCGGCTGGCGTAGGTGATGTGACGCTCCAGGGCAAGATCGGGCGCATCGATTTGCAGGATCAGGCCTGCGTCGATCGCCGCCTTGTACTCGACGCGCAAGGCATCGGCCAGCGCAGCGAGGTACTCCTCGAGGCCGTCGTAGTAGGCGTTCTTCATCGCGAGCGCGATGATGCCCGGAGAGGGCGCCGTCATGAATGCGTCGGTGAAGGCACCCGCATGCTCCGCGAGCGCCGCCTTGAAGACGCCGATCTCGGTCGAATTTGCATCCGGATCGCTGTACTTGATGGGGCCGATCGCCATCGGCGGCTCGAAGTTGCTGACGGCCGTCCGGCTGGCCATTGTCTGGCGCCGGGCATCGGCGAATTCCGGATAGTTGGCAAGCTCCTTGCCGGAGGGCCGCTGCCAGCGCTTGCCGAACCCCGTCATGCGCCGCTGCACATAGAGGAAGAAGGCCTCGCGCAACTGCTCGCCGTCGCTCGGGATGTCAATCCCGACATCCCGCTGTCGTT
>JBLNBZ010000135.1:0-3665 GCA_050260355.1 Bacteroidota bacterium
CCCCCTCCCCTTGCGGTCCCGGAAGCCGCGCTGCCATCGCGGCTATCCGGGATATTCCCCGCACGACCCGACCCGCCGCTCACCAATCGAATAAAACGAGCGCGAAAAACCGCGCCTAGCCGATCTCCAGCACCACGCGGCCGCGTACTTTGCCCGCGAGAATCTCGGGCGCGAGCTTCACGACGTCCTCGATGGGCCGCGTCACGGTCATGGCATCGAGCTTCGCCGGATCGAGGTCCTGCGCAAGCCGGCTCCACGCCTCCATGCGTTTCGCCTTCGGCGCCATGACGCTGTCGATGCCGGCGAGCGTCACGCCGCGCAGGATGAAGGGCGCGACCGACGTCGGCAGGTCCATGCCTTGCGCCAAGCCGCACGCCGCCACGCACCCGCCATAGCGGATCTGGCTGATGACATTCGCCAGCGTATGGCTGCCCACGACGTCGACGGCGCCGGCCCAGCGCTCCTTGGCGAGCGGCTTGGCCTGACCCGACAGCTCGGCCCGGTCGATGATCTCCTTGGCGCCGAGCCCTTTCAGATATCCCTCCTCCTCGCGACGTCCCGTCGATGCCGCCACCGCATAGCCGAGCTTGGCCAGCACCGCGATGGCAACGCTGCCGACACCGCCTGCGGCGCCCGTCACCAGCACTGGGCCCGATCCGGGTCGCACATCGTGCTTCTCGAGCGCCAGCACTGCGAGCATGGCGGTATAGCCGGCGGTGCCGATCGCCATGGTCTGCGCAGCGCTGAAGGCGGCGGGCCGCTTCACCAGCCAGTCACCCTTGACGCGCGCGAGTTGCGCATAGCCGCCGAGGTGCGTCTCGCCGAGCCCCCAGCCGTTGATGAGCACGTCGTCGCCCGCTTTGAAATCCGCATGGCTCGATGCGGTGACCTTGCCCGCGAAGTCGATGCCCGGAATCATCGGCCAGCGGCGCACGACCGGCGCCTTCCCGGTGATGGCCAGGCCATCCTTATAGTTAAGGGTCGAATGCGATACGCGGACGGTGACATCGCCGTCCATCAGATCGGCCTCGCCGAGCTCGGACCAGGCAACCTGTGGGCCCTTGTCGCCCTTCGTCAGCAGAAGTGCCTTGAACCGCTCCATGCAAATCGCTCCAGAACCGGTGTTTCAGGCGGGGATTAGGCCATCTAGGACGCGAAGTCGAGCTGTAGCGTCTCCTCGAGCCGCCCAGCGACCCGCGCCGGTATCGCTGTTCGAGATGCCCGGAAACCACAGCTTAAACCGAGACCGGATCGATAAGCCGACAGACCAGTTGCCTGTGATCTCAATCCGCCAGCCAAATCGAAGACCTTGGAATCAGGCGCCCGCCAACAAGTATCGAAGAACAACTGGCCATCGCCGGAATATACACGCGCGAATCTGGCCGTTATCTTGCCGCTTCTGCTTTGTGGCTTGCCTGCCGCACTGTGGCAGCCGGGTAAGGACACATTCAATAGATGACAATACGAGTAAATAGCCGAAGCTTTATTGCATCGCACAAACTTTTCCGCTTGGCAGCCCCGTTCGCAAAACATTAATGTTCGTTCATCGGCGCGAGCCCCCTCGCGTCAACCTGCAGAGCTGGCTAGCCAGCGAAGGAGGCACGATGGAACTGAGGATGAGACTGAACGTGCTTGCCGCGATCATGTCGTTTGCGTTCCTCGCTGCAATCGTGTTCGGAATGATCTGAAGTTCGGAGGCCAAGTCCGGATCTCCCTGCAACCCCGATCGAGTATCCTCGGGGCATTGGAATAAGAAGAGGCGCGGAGCAGACTCCGCGCCTCTTTCGTTGCATAGGTGCCGCCAATTGCGGGCTACCGCTTCACGAGATAGCCCAGCACAGCGCCGATCAGAGGATAAACATGCGGGCGCAGCCCTGGCACGAACTCCGCCACGAAGCTCGTCACCGGCGGCAGCAGCGTCAATGCCGCGAAGATCAGCGCGAACACGATCGAGGAGGAGAGCGTACCGGTGCTCGGCGTGGCGACGCCCTGGAGAACCAGGGAGCCAACGAACCCGACAATCGTCACCAGCACCGCGTAGATGACCGCGTAGACGAAAATGTCCAGCGCTCCCAGGCCCGGAACGTAGCGGGCGAGGTGAGGCGCGGCGAGCCAGCCGACGGCGAGTTGCACCAGCAGCAGCAACAGACGTCCGAGCATTTGGATTCTCCCCCCGAGATCGGATCCCCGCCAACGCCGGTCCCGAGCGACTCGGAGCCGGCGCGGCGCACACTAGCAGGGCGATTGCATCGGCAATATGCCATCGCAGGAATCCGCAACGCGGCGCTGCGACATCCGCCGGCGACCGGGCCGGCACTTGTGGCAGCCGCATCTCGCTCGCGCCGTCTTTCCGGGTTAGGCAAGCGACCGCATATCCCGCAGCCACGATTCCCCTCAGGACCACCATGACCGCGCCGCCGAGCATCATGTCCGGAATTCCGGCCGTCGATTGTTATCTCGCGGAGGGGTACGGCTCGGTCGTCGGCATGTCATCGCGCTTCGCGGCGGCGGTGTGCTGCGGCCTCATGCGCATCCAGTCCACCGAGGGCGTACGTGGACCCGTCGCGGAGATCGGCACCTTCGAGGGGCGGTTTTTCATTGCGCTGGCCCATGCCTTGGCGCCGGGCGAGAAGGCGCTCGGCATCGATCTGTTCGATTGGCCCAACCCACAGGTGATCGACCGGTTCGAGGCCAATTGTGACAGACACGGCGTGCCCCAGGATCGCCGCATCACCTGGCGCGCGGATAGCCGCAGCATGAAGCCGGACGACCTCCTGGCCAAGCTGGACGGCGCGCGCGTGCGCCTGTTCCATATCGATGGCGAGCACTCGCGCGAGGCTCTGACCCGCGACCTCGAGCTTGCGACCGCGGTGCTGGCTCCGGGCGGCGTCATCGTGCTCGACGACATGCTGCATCCCGGCTACCCGACGCTGATGGTGGCGGTGCATGAGTACCTGCAGCGGCACACCGACATGACCGTGCTGTGCATCATCGACCGCGAGACCATCGTGGCGGCGACGAAGTTCGTGCTCTGCCGCAAGGACGGGTTCAAGCGCTACGAGGAGCGGCTGCTCGAGGCGTTCAAGGACAACATCTGGCCGCTGGGGGCCGACTTCGAGCCGCACTGGTGCCTGGTGCTGTCGCTCGATACGCGCCTGGCCGCGATCACTTGAGCCTGCGCTGTTTGAGAATGACAAGGCATGTGAGTGCACGCCGCCCGGGGCGGGTCGCCCACGCGGCTATCCGGATCTTTCCCGCTCGACCCGACCTCTGCCTCACCACTTGCATCCACCGCAAGGCAGAGCCTGCTGCCCGGCTCCTGGATCCCTGCCTGCGCAGGGATGACGCAAGTGGGGAACGCCATGTGCGAGTTCGACGGCCCAGCTTGCGGAGCGACGCCGACCCCTGCGCAAGGATAGCGCCGGTGGGAAACGCCATCACCCCTCCATTTACGTCATCCCGGCCCCGCATGCGCCATGAGCGCATGCGGAAATGGGCCGGGATCCAGGTGCCGGGCAGCAGATTCTGCGGCGCGGTTGAAGCTCTGGCGCTGCGCGTCGCGTGCATCAACGTCCGCAGAGCAAGCGGAGCCGCATCTGGGTTCCGGCCTTCGCCGGAATGACGTCGATGGTTGAGGCAAGGTCGCGCCATCTCTCTGGCGTCAT
>JBLNBZ010000136.1:0-75846 GCA_050260355.1 Bacteroidota bacterium
AGCTGATACAGCCGGCGGTGCGCCGAACGATCGTCGAGCCGCGCGAGAGAGGCGGCGCGCTGGTCGATCACCAGCAATTGCTCGCGCTCGGCGTTGGACAGGCGCAGGCGATCGGCGATGAGGTCGATATCCTCCTCCACCGCGACAGTGAGCGCGGACAGTCGCAGCATCGCGTCGGCCGGCAAGGCCAGCTCTGTCTCGATGCGGACCGTGGCGGCAAGGAGTCCGGGCCTCGGCGCCAGGCCGAGCAGCATGGAAAGCAGGCCGGCGTCGCACATGCTTTCGACCGCCGCCACAGCCCGCGGCGCAACCAGCAGCTTGACGAGCTCGGCGCGGATGCGCTCGGCCGACAGGGCCGTCAGGCCGAGGCGCTCGCGCACGCAGGCCGCAAATCCCTCCGCATCCGGCGCCAGCCGCCCATATTCGGCCTGGAAGCGAAAGAAGCGCAGGATGCGCAGATAGTCCTCGCGAATGCGCTCGGCCGCATCACCGATGAAGCGGACGCGACGCTGCATGACGTCGGCAAACCCGCCCACCGGATCGATCACCTCGCCCTTTGCCGTGCAGTAGAGCGCATTCATGGTGAAGTCGCGCCTGCGTGCGTCGGCAGCCCAGTCCGCCGTGAAGGCGACATTGGCGTGGCGGCCGAAAGTCTCCACGTCCTCGCGCAGCGTCGTCACCTCGAACGGCATGTGGCCCGAGATGACCGTGACCGTGCCGTGGTCGATTCCGGTCGGCACGCACTTGAGGCCCGCGGCGTTGCAGGCCTCGATGACGGCATCGGGCTTGGCGGGAGTGGCAATGTCGACGTCCGAGACCGGCGCGCCGAGCAGCGCGTTGCGCACGGCACCGCCGACGACGCGCGCCTCGTACCCGGCCGCTTGCAGGGCACGAAAGATCGCCTGCGTCTCCTCGCGCTCGAGCCATGCTGCACCCGACAGCGAGGCCGGCATTGAATCGCGCTCTGACGGGCTCATGCGGTTTGCAACTTTATCGGATTCGGCCCGGCTCGATGTGGCCATTCTTCATCGACGGCGGCTCGTAGTGCTGGTCGGGGCGGCCGCCCGACGTCGACCCGAAGGCGATGAGCACCAGAATGACGAGCAGCGCGCCGGCGACGGACAGCCAGATCAGCGGGGCCTCATCCAGGAACTTCCCATTCGCCGCAACGCCACGTGTCAGCAGGACGTAGCCGACATAAAGAAGGGTCGGCAGCAAAAAAAGCATGACGTTTTCGATGATGACGCGGATCATCGCTCGAACAACCTCTCGTAGAGGTTCCGCAGCATGCCCGCCGTGGCGCCCCAGATGTAGCGGCCTTGATACGGCATTGCATAAAAGTGCCGCTGGCGGCCCAGCCACTCGCGCGAATGCTTCTGATGATTGGCCGGGTCCATCAGGAACCTGAGGGGCACCTCGAACACGTCGGCAACCTCGGATGCGTCGGGCGTCAGCGTGAAGCCGGGCCGAACCAGGGCTACCACCGGCGTAACCATGAAGCCCGTCCCGGTGCGGTAGCTGTCGAGAAAGCCCAGCGGCTCTGCGAAGCTGCGATCGAGTGCAATCTCCTCCTCCGCCTCGCGCAGGGCGGCATCGACGGCCGAGGCATCCCCTGGGTCGACACGGCCGCCGGGAAAAGCGATCTGGCCCGCGTGCGTCGACAGGGTATCCGTCCTCTGTGTTAGCAGGACCGTCAGCTCGGGGCGTCCGATGATCGGCACGAGCACGGCCGCGGGTCGCGGCGGCGGCATGACGGCAAAGTCGGCCAGCAGCTCCGGATTGAGGTCCCAGTCGCCGCGGCCCCAGGTGCGTCCGGTGCGGGGATCGAACACGGCATCCGAGGGCGCAGAATGCAGCCGCGTCACCGCCAGCCTTCGAAAGCCAGCCTCGGTGAAAGGTGGTTCGGTCTCGTCGTGCCCCAGCTCCATGGCATCGATGGTATGGACCGCTCGCTCGTGCTTGGCAATCGTGCGCAGGGCCACCGTGCGCGAGCCCACAACACGCGTTGTCGATAAGCCTCGCGCCGCGGCAACATCTTGCGGGCGTTGCAGCTAGGCTGCGAGCGGGAAGAAGCTTCCTTCGCTCCAAACGCCCAGGACATCGCCGCTGCTGGCCTCGCTCGCCACGGCGAGCTCGACGAGATCGTAGTAAACGGCGCGCGCAACGAGCGCCTCCAGCCGGCCGCGTACGAGCAGGTAGGGCTTCAGCCCCCCGCTATGCGGCTCGGCCACGAAGCGCAGCGGGTGGTCGCGGCCACAGCGCACGACATCGTCGACGTTGGTTCGGAAGATCAGCACCTGATCGCGGCCGGCGCCCTTGACCTCCATCTCCACCGCGAGGAACGGCGCATCGTCGACGGCCACGTCCACCTTCTCGACCGGTGTGACCAGATAGTGCCTGCCGTCGGCATCCTTGCGCAGCACGCGCGAGAAGAGCCGGACCAGTGGTTTGCGGCCGATCGGGCTGCCCTGATAGAACCAGACCCCGTCGGAGCGGATGCGCATGCCGATATCGCCGCAGTAGGGCGGGTTCCACGCGTCCACCGGCGGCAAGGCTCCCGCTGCCTGATCCTTGAGCATCGCCTCCAGGCCGGACAGTGCGGAGGCCTCCCGTTTTGCCGATTTCTCGTCCGTTCTCATCGCTCTAAGCGCATGCTCCGTGGGCGGATCAGCTTCCGCACACGCCGGTGTGAATGGCATGGCGAAGGCTCCCTCTTCATATTCTGAACATGTTCTGGCGGACAGTGTTTCGCAAAAGCGAAAAGCGAGCCTATATTCGACCCATGACAACCCTGATCGACAGTCACGATAACATCGTCGCGCGTGTTGAAGTTGCCGGTGAGCGCATACAACGCGTCCACAAGGCGGTCGCCACCGTCATCTTCGGCCAGGACGAGGTGATCTCCAACACGCTCGTCACCATCCTGTCGGGCGGCCATGCGCTCCTGATTGGTGTTCCAGGCCTTGCCAAGACCCTTCTGGTGGAGACGCTCGGCCGCGTGCTCGGGCTCGATGCCAAGCGCATCCAGTTCACGCCGGACCTCATGCCGTCGGACATCATCGGGTCCGAGGTGCTCGAGGATGCGGCGGGCGGCCGGCGCGGGTTCCGCTTCATCAAGGGACCGATCTTCACGCAGCTCCTGATGGCGGACGAGATCAATCGCGCGAGCCCCAGAACCCAGTCCGCCTTGCTGCAGGCCATGCAGGAGCATCACGTCACGGTCGCCGGCCAGCGACACGACCTGCCGATGCCTTTCCATGTGCTCGCGACCCAGAACCCGCTGGAGCAGGAAGGCACCTACCCGCTGCCCGAAGCCCAGCTCGATCGCTTCCTGCTGCAGGTTGATGTCGGCTACCCCAACGAGGTGGCGGAGCGGCGCATGCTGTTTGCCACCACCGGAACGGAGGAGCGCAAGCTCGAGCCGATCCTGTCCGGCGAGGAGCTGATGGCCATGCAGCGCCTGGTGCGCCAGATCCCCGTGCCCGACAAAGTCGTCGAGGCGATCCTGCGTCTCGTACGCTCGGCGCGTCCGGGCCCTGACGCCGATGCTGCCACCAACGAGCTGATCGAATGGGGTCCCGGTCCGCGCGCGAGCCAGGCGCTGATGCTGGCCGTGCGTGCCAAGGCGCTCATCGACGGACGCCTTGCTCCCTCGATCGATGATGTTGCTGCGCTGGCTGAGCCCGTCCTCAAGCATCGCATGGCGCTGACTTTTGCGGCACGCACCGGCAAGAACCCGAAGCGGGTGGGTGACGTGATCGGAGACCTGAAGCGCGTGCTGGAGTGACGCCACGTGGCGGCAGCCAAAGCGACGTCGATCGACCAGACAAGGATCGGGCGGGTACTCGCCCTGGAGCGCGAGGCCCACGGGCTTGCTGACAGCCTTCCGGATCTCGTCCTGAAGGCGCTGCGCGTTGCCGTCACCATTGCGCACGGCCTGCACGGCCGGCGGCGTTCCGGCCCTGGCGAGACGTTCTGGCAATTCCGCCAGTACCACTCGAACGATGCAGCGCGGCTGATCGACTGGCGCCGATCGGCAAGCTCGGATCATCTCTACGTCAGGGAGCGCGAGTGGGAAGCCGCGCATACCGTCTGGCTGTGGCCTGACTTGTCGCCGTCGATGGAGTTCAAGAGCCACCTCGCCACCGTCACGAAACGCGAGCGTGCCATCGTCCTGATGCTGGCTGCCGCCGAGCTGCTGGTCCGCGGGGGCGAGCGCGTGGCGCTGCTTGGGCTGACCAAGCCGTCGGCCAGCCGCAACACCACGACGAGGCTGGCGGAGGCCATCGCAGTCAGCGCGGACGGATCGGAGCCGCATCCGAGCCTGCCGCCGGCGCGCCGGCTGAGCCGCCATTCCGGCGTGCTCCTGATCAGCGACTTCCTGGACCCGGTCGATAGCATCGCCGATCGGCTCTTGGAGATTGCCGCCGATGGCGTGACGGGACACCTCGTGCAGGTGCTCGATCCCGCGGAGGAAACACTCCCCTACGACGGCCGCGCCGAGTTCGTCGGCGTCGAGGGCACCGAGCGCTGGGTTGCCGATCGGGTCGAGACGCTGCGTTCCGACTACCGGGAACGGCTGCTGGCTCACCGCGCCCAGCTCGAGGACCTGGCAGGCAAGCTGGGCTGGTCGCTCCTGGTCCATCACACGGACCGTTCGGCGGCTGAGCCGCTGCTTGCCATCATCGGCAGACTGCAGGCGAGCGCACGCAGCGATCAACTGGTGCGCGGAGGCGTCGCATGACGCTCGGCGCACTCGCCTTCCTCAATCCCTGGCTGCTCGCCGCATTGGCGGCGCTGCCGATCATCTATTGGCTGCTGCGGACGGTTCCCCCGCGCCCGCGGCGCATCGAGTTTCCGCCGACGCGGATTCTGCTCGAGCTGATCAACCGCGAGAAGACACCGGCCAAGACGCCGTGGTGGCTGATGCTCATCCGCCTGCTGGCGGCGGCGCTGGTCATCATTGCCCTTGCCGAGCCTGTCCTCAATCCGCATCGTGACACTGCTCTCAAGGGCGCTGGTCCAGTGGTTATCGTGGTTGATAACGGCTGGGCTGCCGCTGCGCACTTCTCCGATCGCGCCCGCTTCGTCGATCGGCTGATTTCCGAGGCAGAGGGGCAGAGCCGTCCCGTGCTGATCGCCCAGACGGCGCCACCTGGGAAGACACAGACACTGCGCATCGAAGCGCCCAATGCAGCGCGCTCGACGGCGGCAGCGGTGCAGCCGCAGCCGTTCGAGCCTTTGCGGATGGAGTTGGCGCCGCAGCTCGAGCAGGCGCTGGCCGGAGTGAAGCAGGCGAGCATCATCTGGCTGACGGACGGCGTCGACCATGACGGTACCGCGCGCGCGTTCGCCGACAAGCTCGTCGGCATGGCCGCCGCAGGCAGTGTGGTTGTGGTCGAGGGCCGGCCCGGCGACGAGGCTCTGGCGGTGTCGGCCGGGCTTGCTCGCGACGGCAAGCTCGAGGCACGCGCGCTGCGTGCGTCGGGGAAGGAGCGCAGCGGCATCGCGCTCGCGTTCTCCGCGCGCGGACAGCGCCTCGCCGAGGCAAGCTTCGAGCTCGGCAACGATCAGCGCAGCACGATCGCCCGCTTCGACTTGCCGCTCGAGCTCAGGAACCAGGTGACGCGCGTCGAGATTGCCGGTGAGCGCTCCGCGGGCGCGGTGCATCTGCTCGATGCGCGCTCGCGCTGGCATAGGATCGGTCTAGTATCCGGCGAAAGCCAGGAGCAGGCCCAGCCGCTGCTGTCGCCGCTCTATTATATCGAGAAGGCGCTGGCGCCCTTCGCCGAGCTTGTCCGGCCAAAGGATGCGAGCCTCGTCCACTCGACCAGCGAGGCGTTCAAGCAGAACGCCTCGGTGTTGATGATGGCCGACATCGGCACGCTGTCGGGCGAGGTGATGGAGCGCGTCGACAACTGGGTCAGGAAGGGCGGCGTGCTCGTGCGTTTCGCCGGCCCGCGGCTGGAGAAGGGCGGAGACGACCTCATTCCCGTGGGCCTGAGGCTCGGCGGGCGTACCCTCGGCGGCGCGCTGTCGTGGTCGACGCCGCAGCCGCTAGCGCCCTTCGATGAAGGAAGCCTGTTCGCAGGTCTGGCGATACCGCCCGACGTGGTCGTGAACCGCCAGGTGCTTGCCGACCCTGCTCGGCTCACGCAGGAGGTGAAGGTGTGGGCGCGGCTCAAGGACGGTACGCCCCTCGTAACCGCTGCCAAGCGCGGCGAGGGTGAGATCATTCTGTTCCACATCACGGCCAATTCCGATTGGTCCAACCTGCCGATGTCCGGCTTGTTCGTAGAGATGCTGCGGCGCATCTCGACGCTCGGGCGCGAAGGCGGCGTCGCTGCCGGCGGCGCGGAGACTGCGGCGAGCCCCTCCGACGCCGGTCAGCGCAGCGATGTGCTCGCTCCGGTCCAGGTGCTCGATGGCTTCGGCGTGCTGAAAACGCCTCCGCCGACGGCTCAGCCGATCGAGTCGGCGCGCATCGACGCCACCAAGGCCAGCATCGATCATCCTCCTGGCTACTACGGGACGGAGAGCTCTCCGCGCGCGCTCAACATTGCCGGCCCGAAGACCGAGCTGAAACCGCTGCCGAGCCTGTCCGGCGTCGAGTGGCGCACGTTCGAAGGCGAGACCGCGCAACCTTTAAAGCCGTCGCTGCTGACGGCGGCCTTGGCGCTTCTGTTCATCGATGTGATCGCCGTGATGCTGCTGCAGGCGGGCGGGTTGTGGCGCGGTAGCACGCGCAAGGCGGCCGGCGCGGCAACCGTGATTCTGGCTGTGCTGCTCGCCGGCGGCGTGTTCGATCCGGCATCGGCGCAGCAGCCTTCTGCCGCAGGGCGCACACGCGACCAGCAGATGGCCATTCAGGCGACGGGCAAGGTCACCTTCGCCTATGTGGTCACTGGCAACAACGCCGTAGACAGCGTCAGCAGCGCAGGCTTGGCAGGCCTCGGCAAGGTGCTCGCCGCGCGCACGGCGGTGGAGCCGGGCGAGCCGTTCGGCGTCAATGTCGTCACCGACGAGATCGCGTTCTTTCCGGTGCTCTATTGGCCGGTGCTGGATGATGCCCGCCCGCTGTCCGACGCGACGCTCGCCAAGATCGACACCTACATGAAGCAGGGCGGCATGATCGTCTTCGACACGCGCGACTTCGGTCAGGGTGTGCCGACCGGCTTCAACGTGCAGGGACGCGGAGGCACCGCGTTGCAGCGGCTGCTCGGGCGGCTCGATATTCCTCGCCTCGAGCCGGTGCCGGAAGGGCACGTGCTGACGAAGTCGTTCTACCTGCTGCGCACCTTCCCGGGGCGCTGGGATGGCGGCCAGCTCTGGGTCGAGGCCGAAAGCTCCGATCAAAGCAACGACCAGGGACGCAAGGCGCGGCGCGCCGACGGCGTCAGCTCCATCCTGGTGACCTCGAACGATTTCGCCGCCGCGTGGGCGCTCGATGAGCGCAACCGCCCGATCTATCCGACCGTACCGGGCGGTGAGGCGCAGCGCGAGCAGGCCTACCGGGTCGGCGTCAACATCGTGATGTACGCGCTGACCGGCAACTACAAGGCCGATCAGGTGCATGTGCCGGCGCTGCTCGAGCGGCTCGGACAGTAGATGGAACGCGCATGAGCTGGTCGATCGACATCGCGCCGATGCTGCCGCCGCACCTGTTCTGGGGCGCGGTGGCGTTTGCGATCGTGCTGGTGGCGGTGCTGTTCTTCCGGCGCACGCGCGGCGCGCTGCTGCGTGCCGTGGCGCTGGCGGCGCTGCTGGCGGCGCTCGCCAATCCCACGCTGCGGCAGGAGGAGCGCGAGAGCCTCGCCAATATCGCCATCGTGCTGATGGACGAGAGCACCAGCCAGACCATCGGCGGCAGGCCCGAGCAGATGGCCGCCATCAAGGCCGATCTGGAGGCCAAGCTCGGCAAGATCCCGGGCCTCGAGGTCAAATGGGTCGAGGCGTCGCGGCCGACAGGCGACGGGCCGTCCGGCACCAACCTGTTTGCGGACCTCAATCGCGCGCTCGCCAACGTGCCGCCGGACCGCTTGGCCGGCGTCGTCATGATCACGGACGGGCAGGTGCACGACGTGCCGCAGGTCGCCTCCGCGCTCGGATTCGATGCGCCGGTGCATGCGCTTCTCACCGGACGTCCCGACGAGTTCGACCGCCGCATCGAGGTCCTGAAGGCACCCAAGTTCGGCATCGTGGGCCAATCCCGCGAGATCGAGGTGGCCGTACGCGAGACCGGCCGGCGCGGACGTGCAGGTGAGACCGTCGCGCTCAAGATCCGCCGCGAAGGTCGGCCCGATGAGACGCGGCGCACGGAGATCGACCGCAAGGTCGCCATTCAGATGGCCTTTCCGCATGCCGGCCAGAACATTCTCGAGATCGAGCTCGAGCCCGTGGCCGGCGAGCTGACGCCGGCCAACAACCGCGTCGTCATTGCGGCTGAAGGCGTGCGCGAGAACCTGCGCGTGCTGCTGGTCTCGGGCGAGCCGCACGCCGGCGAGCGCACATGGCGCAACCTCCTGAAGTCGGATGCCGCCGTAGACCTCGTGCACTTCACCATTCTGCGGCCGCCCGAGAAGCAGGACGGCACGCCGATCCATCAGCTTTCGCTGATCGCTTTCCCGACGCGCGAGCTGTTCTCCGAGAAGATCAAGGATTTCGACCTGATCATCTTCGATCGCTATCAGCATCGGGGCATCCTGCCGCTCCTCTACTACGACAACATCGCCCGCTACGTTGAGCGCCACGGCGGCGCGCTGCTGGTCGCGGCAGGCGACGATTTCGCGGGCAATACGAGCCTGCAGCGCACGCCGCTTGCGCCCGTGCTGCCGGCGACGCCGTCGGGCCGTGTGCTGGAGGAGCCATTCAAGGCGCGCGTCGAGGGCGATGGCTTGAAACATCCGGTCACGCGCGGTCTGCCCGGTCTCAGAGACGGCAATCAGGAGCCGTCGTGGGGTCGTTGGTTCCGCCAGGTCGAGGCGACGCCGGTCCGCGGACGCACGCTCATGAACGGAGTGGAGCACAAGCCGCTGCTGGTGCTGGACCGCATCGGCAAGGGGCGCGTGGCGCTGATGCTTTCGGACCACGCCTGGCTGTGGGCGCGCGGCTACGACGGTGGCGGACCCTATACCGACCTGCTGCGCCGGCTGGCGCATTGGCTGATGAAGGAGCCGGACCTCGAGGAGGAGCGCCTTCTTGCGTCATCCAAGGGCCTGAAGGTCACCATCGAGCGCCGCTCGATGGAGGAGACGGTGCCCGCCGTGACCGTTTCGGCGCCAGGCGGGGAGACGTCCGAGGTTAGGCTGGACAAGGCCGAGCCCGGCGTGTGGCGCTCCACCATCGATGTGAAGGCGCCAGGCCTCTACAAGATGCAGACGCCGTCGCCGACGGGCCAGCTCACCGCCGTCACGCATGCGGGTCTCGAGGACGCCCGCGAGATGAGCGAGGTTACGGCCACCGACCAGAAGCTGAAGCCCCTCGTCGAGGCGACGGGTGGCGGCGTGTTCTGGACGCGCGGCGGAGGCCTGCTATCGAGCGCGACGGGCGTGGATGTGCCGCGGGTCTCCATGCTCGCCAACGCCCGCCTGCTGGCGGGCTCGGGCTGGATGGGCCTCAGGGACCGCGAGGCCTTTGTCACGCGCGGCGTGAAGCTGACGCCCATGTTCACGGGGCTGCTGGCCCTGGCGGCGCTTCTGTTCTTCATCACGCTCGCCTGGTGGCGCGAGGGGCGGTAGGCAAGGCCCTGCCGCGCGAGCCGTTCTGGCTCCGGACCAGCCGAAGGAATACCCTGGCCGGACGCGGGCGGACTACCGACCCGGCGGCGTGCACCTTGTCCATCCGCCGGCGGCCCATCACTTTAGAGGTTTGCGCGCCGTCATCCAGAGAGGTTCTCCCCCGATGGACAAGAAGAACCAGCTCAATCTCTGGTACGTTCTGGCAGCCTTCACCGGCCTGCTCGTCTTCCAGCTCGTCTGGGCGGCGGTGAACGTCGAGCGCCTCCCCTACAGCGAGTTCCAGAAGCTTCTCAACGAGAACAAGGTCGCCGAAGTGACGGTTTATGAGAACCGCATCGAAGGCAAGCTGAAGAAGGATGCCGGAGCGCAGAAGGACTACTTCGTCACGACCCGCGTCAACGACGACACGGCCAACGAGCTCGCCAAGCACGGCGTCAAGTTCACCGGCGGCACGGACAGCACGTGGCTGACGCAGATTCTGTCGTGGGTCATTCCGGTTCTGATCTTTTTCGCTATCTGGCAGTACTTCTTCCGCAACTTCGCCGAGAAGCAGGGCTTCGGCGGCCTCATGAGTGTCGGCAAGAGCCGCGCCAAGGTGCTGGTCGAGAAGGAGACGGGGGTCAAATTCGCCGACGTGGCCGGCGTTGACGAGGCGAAGGCCGAGCTCAAGGAGATCGTCGACTTCCTGAAGAACCCCCAGGCTTACGGCCGGCTCGGCGCACGCATCCCGAAGGGCATCCTGCTCGTCGGCCCGCCGGGCACAGGCAAGACTCTGCTCGCCAAGGCCGTGGCTGGCGAGGCAGGCGTCCCCTTCTTCTTCATCTCGGGCTCCGAGTTCGTCGAGATGTTCGTCGGCGTCGGCGCGGCGCGCGTGCGCGATCTCTTCGAGCAGGCGAGAAAGTCGAAGCCCTGCATCATCTTCATCGACGAGATCGACAGCCTCGGGCGCACGCGCGCGGGCGCGATCACGGGCGGCGGCCACGACGAGAAGGAGCAGACGCTCAACCAGTTGCTGGCAGAGCTCGACGGCTTCGATCCGCGCGAGGGCATCGTGCTGCTCGCCGCCACCAACCGGCCGGAGATTCTCGATCCGGCGCTGACACGTGCCGGCCGCTTCGATCGCCAGGTGACGCTCGACCGGCCCGAAAGCGCCGGTCGCGCGCAGATCCTCAAGGTCCACATGCGCAGCATCAAGCTCGCGCCGGACGTGGATGTGGAGAAGGTCGCCGCGCTGACGCCGGGCTTCTCGGGTGCCGATCTCGCCAATCTCGTCAACGAGGCGGCGTTGACCGCGACCCGCCGGAACGGCGCGCATGTCACCATGGACGACTTCACCGAGGCCGTGGAGCGCCTCGTCGGGGGCATCGAGCGGCGGTCGCGCCGCTTGACCGACAAGGAGCGCAGGGTGGTCGCCTATCACGAGATGGGCCATGCGCTCGTCGCATCCGCGCTGCCCGGCGTCGACCCGGTGCACAAGGTGTCCATCATCCCGCGCGGGATCGGCGCGCTCGGATACACCATGCAGCGTCCGACCGAGGACAGGTTCCTCATCACGCAGGCCGAGCTGATGAACCGCATGGCGGTGCTGATGGGTGGACGCGCCGCCGAGGAGTTGGTGTTCAACGAGATCTCGACCGGCGCCGCCGACGATCTCGATCGTGCCACGGACATCGCGCGGCAGATGGTGACGCGCTTCGGCATGGCCGGCGCGCTCGGCCAGATGGTGTACGAGGCGAGGCGCAACCCGTTCCTCGGCGATGGTCCATTCGTCTCGCAGCAGAAGAACTACTCCGAGGATACCGCGCGCGACATCGACCTGGCCGTGCGCAAGCTGGTCGATGACGCCTACGCGCGCGCCAAGGGCGTGCTGGAGCAGCGCCGCGAGGAGCTGGAGGCCGGCGCAAGGCTGCTGCTGGAGAAGGAGACGCTGACACCCGCCGAGTTTCCAGGACTGGAGTCGGTGCCGGCCGGCAAGATGGCTGCGCAGTGAGCCTCAGATCGCGCGGAACAGCAGCAGGCCGGCGACGATGACCGCGATGCCGGTAAGCTCCAGCTTGCCGATGCGCTCGCCGAAATAGAACCACGAGATCGCCAGGGTGAAGACCGTCTGCACCTGCGCCACCGCCGCCACATAGGACACGTTGGCGAGTGCGGAGGCGAAGAACCAGAACATCGTGCCGAGCGCGCTGGTCAACCCCAGGAACGTGCACAGTCCCATCGAGCCGCGCACACGCTTCAAGTCTTCGCGCTCGAACAGCAGCAGCCATACGCCGAGGATGACGAACGACCACGCGGTCATGGCCACGGCGGCGAACGCAGAGCGAATCAGCGGACCGATCGCCGGGTCGAGTGTGAGGATCGCCTCGCGCAGGAACAGGTAGGAGAGGCCGAACAGGAGCCCGGTCATAAGGCCGATGCGGGTGGTGCGCCCGAACAGCAACTCGCTGACCTGCAGCTTGGAAACGGCCTGCGTGCCTGCCGGCAGGCGGCCGGCCGAGATCAGCGTGACGCCGGCGGCCGTCACCAGGATCGCGAGCCAGCCACCTGCGGTGATGACCTCGGAGAACAGCAGCGAGCCGATGATCGCCGTCATCAGCACGTCGGTCTTCTGCAGCATCGTTCCGACCGCAAAGTTGCCGATCTGGAACAGGCGCACGAGGACTGCGGTGCCCGCGAACTGCCCGAGGGCGGCAGCGCAGCTACAGATCAGGAAGCGGGGGCTCGCGGGCGGGAGCGGCTGGCCCGTGGCAAGCAGCAAGCCCAGAAGGTAGACGAGCATGAACGGCAGGCCGAACAGCACCCGCACGTAGCTGGTCACCGAGATCGAAAGCGTCCGATTGAGCTCCTTGAGCGCGCCGAGGCGGAGCGACTGGAAGAAGGCTGCGGTGATGCTCGCGAGAATCCAAAGATAGTCCATCGGGTCTGTTGCATTCCGTCCCGGTGCGCCACCCTGGGGCGCGGCCCGCGGCAATGTGCTGGCAAATCCGTCCCGCGCACAAGCGCCGCATCGGCCTACCTCGTACGCATCGGCCGCAACCCCACAGATTCCTCGCCGTGGAGCATTCCGCTGAAGCCGCGACTCAGGCCTAGTGGAATCTGCTGCGCTTGCATGCGTGCTCGCGCAGGGCTGTCCCTTGCAGCATTTTCGAGGCCGCGCATGAGCCTTCTCTTCAATGTCCTCTATGCCGCCCACGCCAAGGGCACGCACCACAAGCTGGCGCTCGATGCCCTGAGCCACTTGCAGGGCGGGGACGCTGAGGTTTGGCGGCGTCTCTTCCTGAAATACGCGCCGATCTACCTGCAAGGCAGCAAAGCGCCGGACGACGAGTTCAAGGACTTCAAGAACCACGTGCTGCACGTGCGCGACGACTTCTGGGGCGGGGCGCCCGCGAAGGCGCGCAGCTGGTACATGCATCTCGTGGAGGCGCTGGAGCGGCAGGATTGGCCTATCGCGGTCTACTGCGCCGGTGTGCTCAGCCACTACGTGACCGACCCGATCCAGCCGTTTCACACGGCCCAATCCGAGGCCGAGAACAACATCCATCGGGCGGCGGAGTGGAGCATCTCGAAGGCTTACGACGACCTGAAGCGGCTCGCGGAGCGAGAGCTGCCCAAGCCGGAGGTCGTCATCGGCGACGCCGACAACTGGCTGGAGCAATTGATCTGTCAGAACGCCGTCGAGGCCAATCGGCACTACGAGAAGCTGATCGCGCACTACGACATTCATCGCGGCGTGGTCGACCCGCCCTCTGGATTGGACGTGGTCTCGCGCCGGATTCTCGCAGGCCTGCTCGCACGAGCGGCCGCGGTTTACGGCGCCGTGCTGCACCAGGCGATCCTGGAGGCCGAGGCTGCTCCTCCTCGCGTCTCGCTCAGCCTCGAGACGGTGCTGGCGACGCTGCAAATGCCGGCCAAGTGGATCACCAACAGGCTTGCCGACGCCGAGGAGCGCCGCCTCGTCCAGCGCATGTACGATGAGCTGAAGGCCACCGGCACGGTCGAGGCGAACCTGCCGGAGGACGACCGGATGGTGCGCGATCTCCACGCAGCGGAGGTGGTGGCCAAACGCGTCAAGACCAACGCGGCGGCGAAGTTCCTCTTCCAGCCGCCGGAGAAGGTCGAGACGACCGTGGAGCGCAGCAGGCGCCTGTCCGGCGGCGGCGTGGCGCCCGCCTCGCCGCCCGCTGCGAGCAAGCCCGAGGCCGCGACGGCCGAGCCCCAGACGGCCAAGGCCGATCCCGCGTCGGCGTCAACTCCCCGCATCGCCCGGGCGATCGACAAGCTTGCCGGCGCCAATGCCGGTCCGCCGCTTTCGGTGGTCCCGTCGGAGACTGCAGAGCACGCGGCTGCGAGCGCGGAGCCGGAGCGAGACGATGCCGAGCCTCGCATCCATCTCAAGCTCGAGCAGGATGTCGTCGACGCGCCCTCGATCGGTCCGAAGACCGCCGAGAAGCTGAATGCCGTCGGCATCGATACGGTCGACGACCTTTTGAAGACGCATCCGATTGCGCTGGCCGCCCGCCTCGACGACCGCCACATCACCGACCAGACGATCGCCGATTGGCAGGATCAGACGCGGCTGGTGTGCACCGTCGCGGGCCTCAGAGGCACCGGCGCGCAGCTTCTCGTGGGGGCCGGCTACCGAACGGCAGCCGCCATTGGCGAGGCCGATGCCGACAAGCTCTGCGCCGATGTCCTGGCATTCGCGGCGAGCAGCGAGGGCCAACGTGTTCTGCGCAGCGGCAATCCGCCCGACATGTCCAAGATCAAGGCTTGGGTGGAGAGCGCGCGGCGCCTCAAGGCCGCCTGACCGCCGCTCCGCGGGAGGAAAGCGCACGCTGCGCGAGCCGGCTGGTGCGGACGGAGGGACTCGAACCCTCACGGCGTCGCCGCCTCAGGATTTTAAGTCCTGTGTGTCTACCGGTTCCACCACGTCCGCAGCCAGGCGGGCACGTTATGCGGCGTCTGGCCCGGCATGGCAACGCGCGCAATGCTCGAATGTGGGGACGCTGGCGCCAGTGCGGCCAGCGCCGCGGCGCAGGTTTTCCATCGATCCGCCCGGAATTCGCCTGATTTGCGCGTCACCTAATGCTGGCGGAGGGACCTTTTCTCTGACGATCTCGATTGCCCGGTCGGGCGCAATCGGCATCGGGCGGGCCATGCGGCCCGCAGGGCAGAAGCGCCCTCCTCAGTGCGGGGAATGGCTGTCGATGTTATCGCTGCCGCGTGGCGTCAGGGGAGCTTCCGCCGCATGTTCACCAAGAGACAATCTGGCAGTGCCGAGGACGTGGGCGTGCCCATGGTGTCCTCGCAGGTGACTGCCCCACCGCCTCCGCGCCCGGCGGCGGCCAAGTCCGAAACGCCTTTCGCCGGGATCAAGAGCGACGGCGTCCTTCTCATCGGCAAAGGCACGCGCCTCATCGGCGAGATCAGCGATTGCACGCTGGTGGAGGTGCAGGGCGTCGTCGAGGGCAAGCTCCTCGCCAGCACCGTCATCATCCGCGAGGGCGGCGGCTTCAAGGGCAGCTTGCAGGCCGATCAGGCCGAGATCCACGGCGTGATGGAAGGCAATGCCGTCATCAACGACCTGCTCGATATTCGCGCCACGGGCACGGTCGCGGCCGACCTCGCCTACGGACGCCTGTCCGTCGAAGCCGGCGGGCAGATGACCGGCAACATTCTCGCCCGCATCTCGATCGAGAACGGCAGCCGCATGCCGGCATCGTCCGGCGCCGGCGAGCCTAATGGTACCGCGCAGCATTACAGTGAGACGTGAGCGCGACCGGCCTTAGCGCAATGTGATCTTCCGCTCGTCCCGCGCGGCGGCCGCCTCGAGCAGAAGATGCAGCGTCACGGCATTGAGAACGTGCCAGAGAAAGTGCAGCCCAAGCGGTCGCGCGAAGACGAGCCCGGTTGCGGGGCACAGCGCCAAGTCTGCCGTGCGCATCAGCAGCGACACCAGGAAAACCGCTGCGGCCGACAGCAGCCGGGGGCCGGCGGCGTGCCCTCTCATGCCGAGCACGCCGCCCACGCCGGCCAGCGCAAGAAGGGCCGGCACGTAAGCGGTCCCACCGTTCAGGCATGCGAGTCCCATGTCCCCGTCCGAAGGCGAGCAGGCCGCGACCGCCAGGCCGAGCGCGCCTGCGAACGCGGCCATGCCGAGCGCGACCCAAGGCCAGGGCAGGCACAGCAGGACTCTCAGAGCGAAGGCGAGATAGAGCACCATGAACGCCGTGATCGGTGCCACGTCGGCAATTTGAGCCCATCGTGCGGCCGTGACATGAAAAACGAGGCTGCCGAGCCCGATCAGTGCAACCAGCGCGATCATGCTCGTCAATGCCAGCGTTTCAGCCGGCGCAGAATGCCTGCTAGCCCCGCCGCGTACACGCGCATGCTGCAAGCGCCGTGCGGCAATCCCGGCGACTATAAAAAACGCAAGGTTGCTCACGACATTGAGCGGCTCGGCAAAGAGGCCCACGTCCTGCCCGCGTTCGCAGTAGCGAAAAACCTGCTCTTCCCAGCTCATGACACCTGCCGATCCGTCATGTCGCGGCCCGCTGGGAAAGCGTTAGCCGAAAAACATCGATTCCCGTTGCCCGAACGAGATCACGAAGATGCGAATGCGGTCCAGGCCGCGCGTCGATTATGTTCGCGCAACGCGGGAGCGCGCGCGGGCGCAACAATGGAGGCCAATCCGATGCGCACGTCCGGAATGGTTGCGATCTTTCTTTTGGCTGCCGCAGCGACGTCGCTGCTGCCTGCTGCCGGGGAGGCTCGACCCTCGAAACGCGCGAACTCGGTCACGGTCTGCAGCCAGTATGGCAACGGCTGCGTCACGGGCGCCATACGTCCGGGGCAGTGGGGCAGCGAGGTGCGGCTGCCTGGCGGCACGTGGATCAGCTGCAAGCTCGATTGCAAGCAGACGCTGCGCGAGGAGTCGGTCGACTTCTTCGAGACGCTGCGCGAGCGTGCGCCCGACAACAGGCGGTGAGCAAGAAAGCGGCCTTCACCCGCGCTTGTCGGCATCGACGATGCGCAGGTGAAGCTCGCGCAGCTGCTTCGGCGTCACCTCGCTGGGCGCGCCCATCAGCAGATCGACGGCCTGCTGGTTCATGGGGAACAGCGTCACCTCGCGCAGGTTCTTGGCGCCGACCAGCAGCATGACGATGCGGTCGATGCCGGCGGCCATGCCGCCGTGCGGCGGCGCGCCATATTGGAAGGCGCGGTACATGCCGCCGAAGCGCGCCTGCACCTCTTCCGCGGTCACGCCGGTATTGCCGAAGGCCTTGATCATCGCCTCCGGCAAGTGATTGCGGATGCTGCCGGAGGCAAGCTCGTAACCGTTGCAGACGAGGTCGTACTGGAAGGCCTTGAGGCTCAGTATCTCCTCTTTCGATTTCGCTGCCTCGAGCGCGGCGAGCCCGCCTTGCGGCATGGAGAACGGGTTGTGCGAGAAGTCGATCTTCTTCTCGTCCTCGTTCCACTCGTACATCGGGAAGTCGACGATCCAGGCGAGCTCGAAGCGATCCTCGTCGATATGACCCAGCTCGCGAGCGATCTCATCCCTAGCCTGGCCCGCAAATCGATAGAACTTCGCGGGATCCCCGGCGACAAAGAAGATAGCGTCACCTTCCGCGTAGCCGCCAAATGGAGAGTCACGACGCATTTGATCGTGTAACGCGTTCATTCGCTCAGTGCCGAGATTTTTTGCAATGGGACCGGTGCCAACACCTCCCTTAATGATTACGTATCCAAGACCCGGCTGGCCCTCTCTTTGCGCCCATCCATTCATGCGATCACAGAAGGCCCTGCTTCCCCCTTCAAATGCCGGGATCGCCCACACGCGCGCCTTCGGGTCCTTCTCCAGCATCTGCGCGAACACCTTGAAGCCCGAGCCGCGGAAGTGCTCCGTCACGTCCTGCATGACGATGGGGTTGCGCAGGTCCGGCTTGTCGGTGCCGTACTTGGCGATCGCCTCTGCGAATGGAATGCGCGGGAAGCTCGCCGTCACCGGCTTGCCCTTGGCGAACTCCTCGAACACGCCGCGGATCACCGGCTCCATGGTGGTGAACACGTCCCCCTGCTCGACGAAGCTCATCTCCACGTCGAGCTGATAGAACTCGCCCGGCAGCCGGTCGGCACGCGGGTCCTCGTCGCGGAAGCAGGGCGCGATCTGGAAGTAGCGGTCGAAGCCCGACATCATCAGGAGCTGCTTGTACTGCTGCGGCGCCTGCGGCAGGGCGTAGAACTTGCCGGGATAGAGACGCGACGGCACCAGGAAGTCGCGCGCGCCTTCCGGGCTCGAGGCCGTCAGGATCGGGGTCGAGAACTCGAAGAAGCCGGCTTCCGTCATCCGCCTGCGGATCGAGGCGACGATGGCGAGCCGCTGCATGATGTTGGCGTGCAGGGTCTCGCGGCGCAGGTCGAGGAAGCGGTACTGCAGCCGCAGATCCTCGGGGTAGTCGGGCTCGCCGAACACCGGGACCGGCAGCTCCTTGGCGGCAGACAGCACCTCGATCTCGGTCGCGAACAGCTCCACCTCGCCTGTCGGCAGCTCGGGGTTGGCGGTGCCGGCGGGGCGCTCCCGCACCATGCCGTCGACACGGATAACCCACTCCGACCGCACTGTTTCGGCCAGCTTGAAGGCTGCGCTGTCGGGGTCCGCCACGACCTGTGTCAGGCCGTAGTGGTCGCGCAGGTCGATGAACAGCAGCCCCCCGTGGTCGCGCACGCGATGCACCCAGCCGGACAGGCGCGCGGGACGGCCGATATCCGCCTTGCGCAGGGCGCCGCAGGTATGGCTGCGGTAACGGTGCATCTTGGTCTCGGCCATAGCCGGAAATCCGTCCGTGCGTTGTTCGGGGCGAGCGGAAAAGCGCATTTGCCCCGGGGTTTGTCAAGGCGGCCGGGAAGGTCCTGCCGGGGAAGCCGGGTGCCGGCCGGAGCAGCGGCTGCGGGCCCCCGTGTCAATTCGTTCCCAAGCCCACAGCACCGTTCGCAATTCCGTTGCGAGGAGACTGACAAGGCCGGCGCCGTGCGCTATACCGGCCGCCCATGCGCGTCATCGGAACCACTCGAGAACTAGCCGAAATCTGCAGCCGCTTTGCCCGCAGCGACTATGTCGCCGTCGATACCGAGTTCATGCGGGAGACGACCTTCTGGCCCAAGCTGTGCCTGATCCAGCTGGCCGTCTCCGACCTCGCCGTGATCGTCGATCCGCTGGCGCCGGGGATTGATCTGCAACCCTTCTACCAGTTGATGGCCAACGAGGCCGTCCTGAAGGTCTTCCACGCCGCGCGGCAGGACATCGAGATCGTCTACTGCCAGGCAGGGATCATTCCGCACCCGATATTCGACACCCAGGTTGCAGCCATGGTGTGCGGCTTCGGCGACTCGATCAGCTACGTGAACCTGGTCAAGAGAGTAAGCGGCAAGCATCTCGACAAAAGCTCCCGCTTCACCGATTGGGCGCGACGCCCGCTTTCGCAGAAGCAGCTTCAGTATGCGCTGGGTGACGTCACGCACCTGCGCGAGATCTACCAGCATTTGAAGGCCGATCTCGCGGCGACCGGGCGCGCGCACTGGCTGCGCGAGGAGATGGCGCTGCTGACCGACGCGAAGACCTACGTCGTGCGGCCGGAGGATGCGTGGAAGCGCCTCAAGCTCAAGGTCAGAAACCGCACGGGTCTCGGTGTCCTGATGGAGCTTGCCGCCTGGCGCGAGCGGTTGGCACAGTCGCAGGACGTTCCGCGCAGCCGCATTCTGCGCGACGAGGCTCTCTACGACATCGCCAACCAGGCACCGACGGATGTGGATCAGTTGGCGCAGTTGAGAACGCTGTCGGAAGGCTTTTCGCGCTCGGCACGCGCGCGAGAGATTGTCGAGGTCGTGAAGCGGGGCCTTGCGCGCGATCCGAAGACGTTGCCCCCGCTGCACACTGGCCTCGCCAATGCAGCGGACGCGACGGCCACCATCGAATTGCTGCGCGTGCTGCTGAAGGCCGCCGCTCAGCGGCACGGCGTTGCGACGCGCCTTATTGCTGACACAGATGACCTGGAGCGGATCGCGGTCGAGGACGAGCCGGACGTGCCGGCGCTCGCGGGCTGGCGCCGAGAGCTGTTCGGCGAGGATGCGCTGAAGCTGAAACGCGGTGAGCTCGCGCTCATGGTCAGCGACGGCGAGGTGAGGGCGCTGCCAGCGCCCGTCCGCGCCGACTGACGCGCCCTCCCCAAAAAAGAGCCGCGTCCCAAGCGTTGCAGCAGCCCCCAGCGACGGGATTGCCGCGTGCGTGTCGTTGTGACCTCACCGCCCCCGTTTACTGGCGGCGCCTGCCGGTTCAACCGCAAAGGTCACAAAATCCCATGACGCGCAATTTGCTGCTCTCAGCGTTCGCCACGTCTTTGCTGCTCTCGAACGCCGCGGCGGCCCAGACGCCCGAAAATCAAGGCCAAGGCATGATGGCTGCATGCCGCGCAGAGCTCGGCAGTCTTTGCCAGAACGTCGAGGCCGGACACGGCCGCAAGCTCGGCTGTCTCGCCGAGAACAAGACCAAGCTGGGCGCGGAATGTGCGGCCGCCCTCGAGACGCGGCTTGCGCAAAAGAGCGACGCCTCGGGGCAACAGCTCAAGCGACCGCGATGCGCGGCGCCAGCGCATGGCCGCGTGCCGCTCCGACATGGTTAGTCTGTGTCAGAATGTGGAACGCGGCGGCGGGCGGCGAATCGCCTGCCTGAAGGAGAACCAGGCCAAGCTCTCTTCGGCCTGCGCCGAGGCGCTGAGCGGCCTCCACTAGCCGCGATTTCCGATCGAGCCGAGCCAATACCCATCCCCCCCCCTGTCCCGCGTGTTTCTCCCCGCGCGCGGCCGCGCTCAAAAAACGAAAACCGGCCGGTGCCCAAGAGCACCGACCGGCTCAATCTTCCTGGCCCGAGACTATTCGCCGACCACCACCACGGGGGTCACGTTCTCAGGCTTCAATGGGTTGGGCTCCTGGGCCTGCACTGTGCTCAGCACCGCAAGGAGCAGCGCTGCCGTCAGCACGCCGGCGGTAACAACCATTTTCATCGTCCTTGTCCTGTCCCGCTGCGGACCCGCCGCGCTCGCGCAGCAGCACGGGTTCGTCACGTTTGTCATGGACTTGACATAGTGCGGATAGATGCGTTGGGGAGTGCCGGTCACAAGCTCGTGACGTAGAGTGAAGCTTCGGCGTTCCGAGCTTTAGTCGGCATTAACTTTGCAGCAACAACTTTTGAGCCGGAACCGGTCCCTCGCGGCGGCTCAGGTCGGCCGGCCCGGATCGTAGCTGTGCTTCTGGCGCCATTCCGACAGGAAGTATGACAGCGAGTCGTCCACCTTCTCCGGCAGCACGATCCGCACGGTCACGAGCTGGTCGCCGCTCACTCCGGTGCTCAGGTTGCGGACCCCCTTGCCTTTCAGGCGGAAGGTGCGCCCCGAGCTCGTCGCCTTCGGGATTTGCAGCGCCACCCGTCCCGAGATGGTCGGCACCTCGATCTTGGCTCCGAGCACCGCCTCGTCGATGGTGATGGGCACCTCGATCGAGATGTCGTCGCCTTGCCGGCGGAAGTAGGGGTGAGGCCGGATGTGGATCTCGACCAGGGCATCGCCCGGCTCGCCGTCGCGCACGCCAGGGGCGCCCTTGCCCTTGAGGCGCAGGACCTGGCCGTCGGCGACGCCTTCCGGCACCGTCAGATCGAGGGTCCCGCCTTCCGGAAGTGTGACGCGCTTCTTCGCCCCGCCGACTGCCTCGAGAAAGTCGATCTCGAGGGTATAGCGCATGTCCTGGCCGCGCAGGCTGAAGCCGGCGCCTGGCCCGCGCGGACCGCGGGCGCCGAACAAGTCGGTGAAGATGTCGCCGAAGCCGAAATCGCCTTCATTGAAGCTGCGCCGCGCACCGCCCGCGCCCGCGCCACCTGCGTAATGGCGCTCGAAGCCGCGCCGCGGCTCACCGGACGCGTCGATCTCGCCGCGGTCATACTTGGCGCGCTTCTCCGGATCGCCGATGATCTCGTATGCGGCCGAGACCTTCTTGAACTGCTCGGCCGCGGCAGCGTCATTCGGGTGGAGATCCGGGTGCAACTCCTTGGCGCGCTTGCGAAACGCACGTCGGATTTCGTCATCCGAGGCGCCTTTGTCCAGCCCCAGGACTTTGTATGGATCGTCAGCCATATGTCGTTCGTTCCTGCCGGCTGGCCGTTTATCACGAAATTTGGGCGCCCTCGCGCCCTATTTGCTGGCAATCCGGACCTCGGGCTCACGCTCGAGCAAATGCGCTAGGGCCTCATACCGTCGGCGAAGGCGCTCGCCGTCGAGCGCCTGGTGCGACTTCGGAATCGTCAGAACCAGCCGCTCTCCCTCGTAGGTGACAGGGGCGTCCTCGATGATCCCGGGACGGCCGATCGAGAGCATGTGAGCCGCACGAACGGCCGCGCCCACGATACGCGCCCGCCTGACCGTCCTTTTCGAGACGATCTCCTTCAACCGCTGCGATAGCTCGTCATTGCCCTCGGCATCGCCGCCGATACCGATATGGCGAAAGTAGACCGTGAGTGCAAGGAACACGCGCTGCTCGTGATCGATGCCGCCGAGACCCGCGTGCGCTATGACGTTGAGGCTTTGCTCGCCCCGGTAGTCCGGGTGTGCGCGCCAGCCGGTATCGGAAAGCAGGCAGGCCGCGTGCCGCAGCCGCCGCTCCTCGTCGGTCTCCTTCGGCCCCGGCGGCTGGAAAAGGGCATCGGTCCAAGAGCAAAGCTCCTTGGCGTGCTCCGCCGACCTCGATTGCAGCCGCGCGTAGTCCTCGCAGAACGACAGCAAAGGGTCTTTGCGACGCTCGGTCTGGGAAAGCAGGCTGAACAGCAACCCCTCGCGGATGCCGAAGACCGAGAAGACCACTTCCTTCGGCCGCATGCGCCGCAACAGCCGCTCCAGAACCAGAGCGCCGTAGGGCACCACCTCGCGCCGCGGTCGCGGAAGATCGCCGGCGCCGGAGATGTCGGACAGCTTGCGGGCCTTGCGCACGTCCTCGCAAAACTCGATGGCCTCTCGCGTGGCGATCTTGTAGCCGTGCATCACGCGCAGTGGATAGTGGGTGTGATCCATATGCAACTTGGCTAGCGCGCGCCAGGTGCCTCCCACGGCGTAGAACGTACGATCCTCGCCGCGCCCCAGCCACGCCACCCGCGCAAGCTGCTCATCGACCAGGTCCAGAGCCCGGTCAAGACGCCCCCCGGATGTATCGATCAGGCGCAAGCCGCCGAGCGGAAGCGTCGTTGCCTCGCGCGAGCGCGCGCCGAACAGGTCGATCAGCTCCAGGCTGCCGCCGCCGAGGTCGCCCGCCACGCCATCGGCTTCGCGAAAGCCCATGAGGACGCCGTTGGCGGCAAGCTCCGCCTCGCGCTCGCCCGACAGGACCTGGATCTCGGTGCCCGCCGCGCGCGTGCCGCGCACGATGAAGTCTCGCCCGTCGGCCGCTTCGCGCACTGCCGCGGTCGCGATGGCCCGCACGTTCTTGACGCCGAGTATCCTGTTGATCGCATGGAACCGCGACAGCGCTGCGAGGGCGCGCTCGACACTCTCGGCACCAAGTCTGCCGGTCGTCGCCACCGAGCGGCCCAGCCCACAGAGCACCTTCTCGTTGAACAGCGGCGTCGGACTACGGACGGCTCCCTCGTACACGACAAGCCGCACCGAGTTGGAGCCGATGTCGATCACCGAGATCGGCTCGAGCTCTCTCAGACGGTCCTGCAGCGGCGCGTTTCGGTCGCCGTATGACTCCATGCCATTCACGAGCTGCCGGCCTCGTGCTTGATCTGAAATCGCGGCGGGAAGCTCTTCTTGAGCGATTGCCCTCGGCCGGAGAGGCTCGGGTTCGTCATGAAATAATCGTGAGCGTTGAAGACGTCTTCGCCGGGACCCGGTTCCATGCGCTCGCTCGATCCATCGCTGTTCACGCGCCAGCTCTGCTGATTATCCTTGAGATTTGCAACCATGATCTGATTGAGAATCTGTTCGTGCACCGTCGGGTTCATGATCGGAGCCATAACTTCGACGCGCCGGTCGAGGTTGCGCGGCATCATGTCGGCCGAGCTGATGTACACGAGCGCCTTGGGGTGAGGGAGGCCGTGCCCTGCGCCGAAGCAGTAGATCCGGCCATGCTCGAGGAAGCGCCCGATGATGCTTTTCACTCGAATATTGTCCGAAAGTCCGGGCACGCCGGGCCGCAAGCAGCACACACCGCGCACGATGAGGTCGATGTCGACGCCGGCCTGGCTCGCCTCGTAGAGCGCATCGATGATCTGGCCATCCACAAGCGCGTTCATCTTCATCCAGATGGCGGCCGGCCGACCTGCGCGCGCATGCTCGACCTCGGCGCGAATGTGGGTGAGGACGCGATGACGAATCCCGTGCGGGCTCGCCGCAAGGGCCTCGAGCTCGGCGGGCTGCGCGTAGCCGGTGACGTAATTGAATATGCGCGTGACGTCACGCCCCATGATCGGGCTTGCCGTGAAGAACGACAGGTCCGTGTACACCCGCGCTGTCTGCGGGTGATAATTGCCGGTGCCGATGTGACAGTATGTGGCAAGCTCGGTGCCTTCCTTGCGGACGACAAGGCCGAGCTTGGCGTGCGTCTTGAGCTCCAGGAAGCCGTACACCACGTGCACGCCTGAGCTTTCGAGGTCGCGCGCGAGGCGGATGTTGGCGGCCTCGTCGAAGCGCGCCTTGAGCTCGATGACGGCCGTGACGGACTTGCCGAGCTCGGCTGCCTCCTTCAAGGCACGCACGATGGGGCTATCCTTCGACGTGCGGTAAAGCGTCCATTTGATGGCCAGCACGTCCGGATCGGCGCCCGCCTGACGCAGGAATTGCACCACCACGTCGAACGACTCGTAGGGATGGTGCACGACGATGTCCTTGGCCCGAATGGCAGCGAAGCAATCGCCGTTGTACTCGCGGATGCGCTCGGGGAACCGGATGGTGAAGGGCTTGAAGACAAGATCCGGCCGTTCCGCGACGATGAGCTGCGACGTATCGGCGAGCCCGAGCAGCCCTTCCTGAAGGGAGACGTCATCCTCGCGCACGTGCAGCTGCTCGACGACGAAGCTTCTCAGCTCCACCGGCATCGAGGCATCGATCTCGAGCCTGATCACGGACCCGCGACGGCGGCGCTTCAGCGCGCTTTCGAACGAGCGCACCAGATCCTCCGCCTCTTCCTCGATCTCGATATCGCTGTCGCGCAGCACGCGGAACGCGCCCTGGCGCGCCGCCAGATAGCCGGGGAAGAGGCGGGAGATGAAATGGCCGATCATGGACTCGATGCGCATGAAGCGGATCTGCGCGCTGCCGTCCGCACCCACCTCGCCTGCCGGCAGGCGAACGAAGCGATCGAGCTGGGCCGGTACCGGCATCAGTGCGTGCATCGTGGTCTTCTTGCCCTCGCGCACGAGCTCGAGTCCCACTGTGAAGCCGCGATTGGGTATGAACGGGAAAGGGTGCGCCGGGTCGACGGCGATGGGGGTCAGCACCGGAAAGACGTGGCTGATGAAGTGCGCCTCGAGCCATGACTTCTCTGCGGACGTCAGATCGTGCGGCTCGACGATGACGATGCCGGCGCTTTCCATCTCTCCTTTCAGGGTTCTCCAGGCGGCCTGCTGCTCGTCCGAGAGTCGGGCGACGAAGCGGTTGATCTCGACGATCTGCTGCTCGGCCGTCAGCCCGTCCTGGCTGACAGTCGGTACCTTGGCGAGCACCTGGCCGTGCAGGCCGGCGACGCGCACCATGAAAAACTCATCGAGATTGGATGCGGAGATCGACAGGAATCGCAAGCGCTCCAGCAACGGATGGCGCAGGTTTTGCGCTTCCTCCAGCACGCGGCGATTGAACTGCAGCCAGGACAGCTCTCGATTGTAGAAGCGCTTCGTGTCCGAGGAGGGCATGGCGCTTTCGAGAACCTGGGTCTTGCCTCGCGCTCGGCCTCTGGTCGAGCTCATAACGACCTCCGCTTATACCGTAATCGCCCTACACCGGGGCTCGATCGGCCCCGCGCCGAGGCTGGCACATCCGGATGACCATTATATCAAGGACGGGTCGGTCGCTTATGGAAAGGGTTGCTGATCCATCGCTGCCAGCGCCTCCGCCGCCAGCGAGCGCGTCACCTTGCGGTGTAGAGCCAAGGCGCGCCGGTCGATCTCGGCCACGATCGCGCCGGCGGCGGCCGTGGAACGCTCCATGCGCACGGCGATATAGTCGATGACCTGCGGTTCCACGGCGATCTGGCGGTCCGCGAACAGCTTGACCAGGACCGCCTTCAGCAAGGCCTCGTCTGCGGACTCGATCGCCACCACGGGCAGGGCCCTGAGCCGCGACCGCAGGTCGGGAAGTGCCACCTCGAGCTCACCCGCCGGGCGCAAGGATGTCAGCAGCAAGGAATGTTTGTGCTCTCGAGCGAGGTTGAGCAGATGAAACAGCGTCCGCTCCTCGGCAATGCCCCGGTCGAGGTCCTCTACGACCAGCGCGCCGGCCGAGCGCAACGTCTCAATCGCTTCCTCGGCGATCGCTTGCGCCGAGATCACCGGCGCGCCCGATCGCAACCGCCAGACGTGTGCCAGGTGACTCTTTCCCGCTCCACGTGGTCCTGTCACCATCGCGCTCGAGAGGGGCCAGTCGGGCCAGCGGTCGATCAGTGCGACGGCTGCCGCATTCGAGCCGCTGACGAGAAAATCCTCCTCGCCCAAAGCAGGGCGGTGCGGCAGATCGAGCACGAGCTGGCGCGGCTCATCGATGGGCACGGGACCTACCCTTTCGGCGGCTCGGCGCCGGCGGCCCGTCCGGTGCCGCGATATACGGAGCTCGCAAGATACGTGTCGAGCGCGAAGCGGACGAGAACGCCGAATGCAGCCGCGACTGGCACCGCGACGAGAATACCGACAAAGCCGAACAGATAGCTGAACACGAACAGTGCGAAGACCAGCCACACCGGGTGCAACCCGATCTTGCTGCCAACGATCTTTGGCGAAAGCACGGCGGAGTCGATCGCCATCCCCGCAAAGAATATGCCGGCGACAGTCAGGAGCAGCGCCAGGTTCGGCCACGGATCGGTCACGGCCATAGCGCCCGCGGTCAGGAATCCGAGAGCCCAGCCGACGAACGGAATGAAGGACACGACGCCGGTTGCGAGGCCAATGAGCACGCTGTAGCGCACACCGGCCCATGAGAGTGCGACCGTGTAGAAGATCGCCAGAATGATGCAGATCGTTCCCTGGCCGCGGATGAACGCCGACACCGCATCGTTGATCTCGCCTGCCAGGCGCCGAATGGTTTCGGCGTGATCGCGCGGCAGCCAGCCGTCGATCCTGTCGAGCATCGGATGCCAGTCGACCAGCAGATAGAAAACGACAACCGGCGTGACCAGCAGCAGCGAGACGAAGTTCACGATCGCCAGGCCCTGGCTCCAGAGCGAGCGCACAATCGTGCCGATCGCGCCGGACCAATTCTGCGACAGCTCGCTGAATGCGCGCTCGAGGGCCGGCTTCAGCATCGGGTAGCGATCGCCGAGCCAGGATGCCGCCCACGTCTCGAGGGCCTGTTTCAGGCGATCGATATCTGCCGGCAGCGTCTCCGCAAGCTGGCGCAGCTGATTGGCGCCGAACGGCACCAGCAGGACCATGGCCAGCACCACCAGCACCGCCACAAGGGCGACGATCAGAATGGCCGCGCCGAGCCGGCCAAGTCCGAGGCGCTCGATGCGGTCGGCTATCGGATTGAGAAAGTACGCCAGCACCATGCCGGCCACGAACGGCAGCAGGATATCCTTGAGCAGTGCGATGAGCCCCAGGACCGCGAGGCCGACGGCGAGCCAGAACAGCACCTGCCTCTCAATCCGCATCCGAGCCCCCCGCGGCCGAGCCGCCAGATCTGCGCCTGTCTCAGGCTCCGCTTCCGGACTCCGGCCCGAAGCCCGCCAGGTGACCTATCCATGCCTTCAGATACACCGCCAGCGACAGCACCGTCAGTGTCCCCGTGATCCACACCAGGACCCAACGCAGCTCGTCGAGCCCCAGCGAGAACCCTTCAGCGGCAAGCACCGTGGCCGCCAGCACAATCTGCGCCGCCGTGTTGGCCTTGCTGACGGCGACGGGCTTGATCTGCATCGGCTGGCCGATAACCCAGGAAAGCAAAACCGCAACAACGATCAGGATGTCGCGCGACACGACCGCGATGACCAGCCACGAGGGTAGCGCCTTGAGCACTCCGAGCGCCACGTAGATGCTGACAATGAGCAGCTTGTCGGCAAGCGGATCGAGATAGGCGCCAAGCGCGGTCTGCAGGCCGAAGCGCTTGGCAAGGAAGCCGTCCACAGCGTCGCTCGCGCCTGCGACGACGAACAGGACGAATGCTGCCTGGGTGCTCCCATTCACCAGCAGCCAGAATATGACCGGCACGAGAATAACTCGGCCGAGGGTGACGACATTCGGAAGGCTCACGCTGTGACCTTGTTTGTTCCCCGACAGACGATGCGTGAAACTATCGCCCCGCGGATAAGTCCCGCAATGGCGGGGCCGGCGGCCTGTGCTGCGGCGAAGAGGCCCTTCCGCCGCCGCCTTTGAGACTGTATGCGCCAAATCGTAGGGCGGTCGAGCGCTATCGACTGCTCAGGACCCACCCACCTGCGCTGTTGCGCAGCACAAGCCCCTGATCTGCAAGGGACGAAGCGAGCCGTTCAGGCCCGCCCGGATAGCGCAGCGCGAGCCGTGCGCCGCGTGCGGAGAGCCCTTCGACCTCCAGGTCGGAAACGTCCGGGGTGCCGGACAGCTGCCGGCTGATCACCTGCCATTCAGCCATGTTGCTGAACTGCACGGCGATGCGGATGGTGTCGCCCGCCACGGCAGCGGTGGGGCCGCCGGCGCCACTGCGTACATCGCCGCGCACGCTCACGGCCTTCCAGCGGCCCTCGATGATTCCAAGCGAGATCACCGCGGCCAGCTCCGCCGTATAGGTGAGGTCTCCGTCGAGCCGATAGGGCCGCGCCAGCCGGATCGGCCCTGCCGCGTCACGGCCTGCCATGGTCACGTGCACCCGCTTGCCGGTCGGATCGGGCTCCAGCAGAGCCACGACCACGAGGCCGTTGCGGTTCTCGGGCGCAAGCGTGCGCGCGGCCGAGGCATCGCCCTCGACTGCGGCTTTAATGGTATCGGCCGGGGCGCGCGCATCGAGCGGCTTCAATGCAATCGGCGTCAGGCTGTTGGCGAGGTCGAGCGCCTTCCAGGCATAGAGCCACGTGTCCGAGCCGCTCGCTTCGGAGAAGGCATTCGACGCACCGGCTCCGGCAGCGGGTGGCCGATAGATCGGCACGAGCGTAAGCGGCTCGGCCTGCCGGTCGGCAAACGGCACGCCCTCGCGCTCGAGCAGCGCGCGCACGGCCTCGGCCTGGAAGGAGAAGTCGTAGCTGGCGATGTATTCGGTCGTGGAGTTGCGCTCCGAGCGCACCGAGAAGCCGGCAATCAGGTCGGCAGCCTTGACATTGCGGAGGGGAGCAAGCCGCATATAGGCGCCCACGGGAACCAGCCGCTTGAGCAGCGAGCGAAAGGCCGCTTGCTGGCCATCGGCGAGGGCCTTCTCCTTGGCAGCGACGGCGTTGGCTGCCTTCGCCTCGACGGGGTAGTTGCCAACGGTGAAGATCTTGTCGTCGGAGGGCGCCGAGGCGGCCGTCCCGGAAAGCGCGGCAAGGACTACCGCCGCCAGCCCGATTGCCATGCCCGGCACCCCTCGCCCGCCAAGCCCGGCCGCACGCCCGTTCAAGCTCTGTCTCCCCGTGTCCCTGGACCCTGCCCCGCCAACATGCCCACAGGCCGAACCGAGAGACAAGTTGCCGATCGGTCATCCCTTTTGCTATGCCGCGGCATCTCCGGCCACCAATGGGGCGGAAATTGGGTCTTGCCCGCTCCCGGAGCCGAGACCACCAGGAGCACGCGGCGGCGCCATGGCTCGACCCGGATCGAAACGCAACCGCACCATTTCATACCGCGATTCCGGCGTGGATATCGAGGCGGGCAGCGCCCTCGTCGAGGCCATCAAGCCGCTGGTCAAGGCCACCCGTCGCGCCGGCGCTGACGCGGACCTCGGCGGCTTCGGAGGGCTGTTCGATCTCAAAGCCGCGGGCTTCAAGGATCCGATCCTGGTGGCGGCCAATGACGGCGTCGGCACCAAGCTCCGGATTGCCATCGAAAGCGGGCGGCACGATTCGATTGGCATCGATCTGGTCGCCATGTGCGTCAACGACCTCGTCGTGCAGGGGGCGGAGCCGCTGTTCTTTCTCGACTACTTCGCCACCGGCAAGCTCGACGTGGAGACGGCGCGCGGCGTCATCTCTGGCATTGCAGCCGGGTGCAGGCAGGCCGGTTGCGCACTGATCGGCGGCGAGACGGCCGAGATGCCGGGCATGTATGCGGACAAGGACTACGACCTTGCCGGGTTCGCCGTCGGCGCCGTCGAGCGGGGTGAGATACTGCCGCGCGGGGACATCGTTGCGGGCGACGTGCTGATCGGGCTGGCCTCGTCGGGCGTACACTCCAACGGCTACTCGCTTGTGCGCCGCCTGATCGCCGAGGAGGGGCTCGACCACAATGGGCCGGCCCCGTTCGACTCGGGCAAGAGCCTCGCCGAGGCGCTGCTCGCTCCCACCAGGATTTACGTGAAGCCGGTCCTGGCCGCGCTTCGCGCTACGGGTGGCGGCGGTCTTGGCGGAGCGATCAAGGCGCTGTCGCACATCACCGGCGGCGGCATATCGGAGAATCTGCCGCGCGTGCTGCCCGACGGCCTTGCCGCCCACGTCGGCGTGACGAGCTGGCGCGCGCCCGCTGTGTTCGGCTGGCTGGCGCAAGCGGGCAACCTCGACGATGCGGAGATGCTGCGCACCTTCAATTGCGGGATCGGCATGATCGTGATCGCCGCCAAGGACCAGGTTGCCGCCGTGGTTGCGGCGCTCACCGACGCGGGAGAGACGCCCGTCGTCATCGGCGAGATCGAAAAGGGCCGAGGCGTGAAATCTCAGGCCAAGGGCAAGGGCGATGCGGAGGCGGTGCGCTATTCGGGAAGCCTGAGGTTTGTATCGTGAGGGCCAAGAAGCGCGTTGCCATTCTGATCTCGGGCCGCGGCTCGAACATGCAGGCGCTGATCGCGGCTGCTCGTGCTCCCGACTATCCGGCCGAGATCGTGGTCGTCATCTCCAATCGGCCGCAGGCGCCTGGCGTCGAGCTCGCGCGCGCCGCCGGCGTGAAGACGGTCGTCGTCGACCACAAGGCATTCGACTCGCGCGAAGCATTCGATGAGGCGATCGAGAAGGTGCTGATTGCCGAGAACGTCGATCTGGTCTGCCAGGCCGGGTTCATGCGCATCCAGTCCGCTTCTTTCGCGCAGCGCTGGGCCGGGCGGCAGCTGAACATCCACCCGTCCCTACTGCCCTCGTTCAAGGGCCTGCATCCCCACAAGCAGGCGCTGGACGCAGGCGTTCGCATCTCCGGCTGCACCGTACATTTTGTCACACCGGAGCTCGACGCGGGGCCGATCATTGCTCAGGCCGCAGTCCCCGTTGCGGAGGGTGACACGCCGGACACGCTGGCGGCGCGAATTGTTGCCGTGGAGCATCAACTCTATCCGCATGCATTGCGGCTGGTCGCAATTGGAGCCGCGAGGCTCGACGGGGCCCGTGTGCGCATCGACAACACGGTTAACCAGGCTTCGGCGCTGCTCTCGCCACCGCCTTGAGAGCCAGTTACATCAGCAACACATATCCCTCGGCAATGCATAGCTGCGGCAGATCCTACAATAGACACCGCGGCAGAGCAGATGCTACGAGCCCAGGGACGGCGGTAGGCTGCTGATGCCGCGTAGTCCAGGCTGGTATCGCCGCAGGGCCGCGGGAAAGGGAAACGCGAAGTGTGCCCAAGGGAGGCGCTCGCAGGACCGTCTGCGGGCGTAGTAGGCATGCCGCTTTGATGGAGCGCTCGTCTCGAGGCTGAAGGCTCATGAACGCACTCCCTCCACACGCTCACCAGCTCGGCGAAGCGTCGAGCATCTGGTTCAAGCTCACGCCGCTGCTCAAGGGTCCGGACAATCCGATGACCGTCCTGATGCAGATGGCGGAGCGCTACGGTAGCGTGATCCCGGTGAACATGGCGGATCAGCGCGTCGTGCTGCTGTTCGAGCCGGATCACTTCAAGCGCGTACTGGTCACCAAGGCCGACGACTACATCAAGTATTTCGACGGCTTGAAGCCGATCTTCGGCAAATCGATGATCACTCATGACGGCGCGCTCTGGCAAAAGATCCGCATGCCGCAGCAGCCGGCCTTCCACCCGGATATGTTTGCCGAGTACATCCCCTACTTCCTTGCTGCAATCCGCACCAAGATGGAGCTGTGGGAGAAGCTGGCGCAGACCGGCGAGACCATCGAGATGGTGGAGCAGACCTGGACGCTCGCGGCGGACATGATCTGCAAGGCGCTGTTCGATCGGGACATGCCGTTCAACCCGCACTTCGTGTTCAAGTGCGTAAAGACCTACACCGACGTGATGAACCACAAGTCGATCCGCCTGAAGAAGGTGGCCGGCGCGGATTTCGAGATCACTGAGGAGAACGCGGCCAAAGCGATCGAAGTCTGGGCCGGCGTGCCACCCACGGTGTTCGCAGCCGATCCACGCGATGAGCGCGAGCGCACGCTGCTGAAGATGATCGAGGCCGCCGTTGCGGATCCTTCCATTCCGGAGTTCGACCAGCAGCAGGCGATCGACGAGCTCAAGCAGTACCTTTGGGCAGGTACTGAGACGACGGCGCTGACACTCGCCTGGGCGCTGTATCTCGTCTCCAAGCACCCGGAAGCTGCCGAGCGAATCCGCAAGGAGGGTGAGGCCACCTGCGGCGATCGCGAGCCGACTGCTGCCGACTACTCCGGGCTCGCCTATACGCGCGCGGTGATCCAGGAGACTATGCGGCTTTATCCGCCCATCTGGATGCTGATGCGCGTGGCTTCGAAGCCCGACGTGATCGACGGCAAGGAGATTCGCGCGGGCGACCGCGTGGCGCTGTTTGCCTATGGCGCACATCACAGCGCCAAATACTGGGAGAACCCCGAGCAATTCATTCCCGAGCGCTGGCTCGGCGACGCCGCCAAAAGGCGCAAGCCTTACACGTATCTGCCCTTCGGCGGCGGCAAGCGTTCCTGCATCGGCGGCGCCATGAGCCAGGTCGAGAACGTTCTCGCCCTGTCGATCCTGCTGCGGCGCTTCCGGCCCGAGTACGTCGGGCCGGACCCTGCCGGTATCAACGCCACGGTGACGCTGACGCCGAAGGGTGGGCTGCCGTTCAAGATCCGCCAGCTCAGCTGAGCTGATACCGCCGGCCGTCCGGCACCGGCGTGTCAGGCCGCCGGACGGATGTTCTGGTTCATGCGGAACATGTTGGTCGGGTCGTAACGCCGCTTGATCTGCGCCAGGCGCGCATAGTTGGGGCCATAGGCCGTCTCGACGCGGTCAGCCTCATCATCCGGCATGAAGTTGATGTAGACGCTGCCCGAGGCATACGGCGCCGTTGCGTCGAACAGCTTGCGCGCCCACGCGATGCACGCCGCATCCTGTGCCGCCTCGCGCCAGCGCGTGTGCACGTTCATGACGAAGTGCGCTCCGCGGTTGGGCCATGGCGTAGCCGCTGCCGGAACTCTACTCATGGCGCCGCCGATATGCGCGAGGAAAATCTCGCACTCCGGCGTGGGCAGCGTCTTCACCGCGTCGAGGATCGTGCCGATGGCTCCATCCGGCAGATCGTCGAAGTCGTGGCTCTTCCAATAGTTGCGCGCGCCCGGCGTAAGCAAGGGGTCGAATGCCGCCTGCCAGCCGGTGAAGGGATGCGGCGAGACGACATCGGCGATCGGCTTGCCGAGCGCCCGCAGGCCCGCCATGGCTTTCTCACCCTCCTTCATGTCTCCGCAATAGCAGGCCGCGAAGATCAGCACCTCACGTCCGTGCCACTCGGCCGGCAGAAACGGGAGTGGCGGTGCCTTGCGCATGACGGTCCAGATCGTCAGCTCGTCGGGCGCCTCCTTGGCGATGCGGCGGAATTGCGGGAGCAACGTTGCTGCTTGATCGAGCGGATGCACGATGAGGCCCGACAGCACTTGCGGGCCGACCGGGTGCAGCCTGAGCTCGAACGAGGTCACTACGCCGAAATTGCCGCCGCCACCGCGGATGGCCCAGAACAGATCGGCGTTGTCGCTGTCGCTGTCGCTGGCGCGCAGCATCTTGCCTTCGGCGGTGACGATGTCTACGGACAGCAGATTGTCGATGGTCAAGCCGTGCTTGCGCGTGATCCAGCCGAAGCCTCCGCCGAGTGTCAGGCCCGCAACGCCAGTCGTCGAGTTGATGCCGACGGGGGTCGCGAGCGCGAAAGCCTGCGCCTCCTTGTCGAGATCCGACAGCAATGCACCGGGCTCCACGCGGGCCGTGCACTGAACTGGGTCGACGCGCACCGACTTCATCGGGGACAGATCGATGAGAAGGCCGCCGTCGCACACTCCTTTGCCGGCAATGTTGTGGCCGCCGCCGCGCACTGCGATGAGCAGCTTGTTGTCGCGCGCAAACTTTATCGCCTGCATGACATCGGATGCGCCCGCGCAGCGCACCACAAGGCCTGGACGCCGATCGATCATGGCGTTCCAGATGCTGCGGGCAGTGTCGTAATCGGGTTCTCCAGGCAATGCGAGACTGCCGCGCAATGCGCCGCGAAGTGACGCGAGCGCGTCGGCTGCAATGGTCGTGCTGGCGCCGTCGGTCGTCTTGAGGATTGCGTCTGCCATTGGATGATCTCCCTTTCGAGCTTTCTCCAGTTGACGGACAGCTCGATGCTGAGCGCCCACAGTCGCGCCGCGGGCGGGTTCCATCAACTTCAGGATCTGTACTGGCTCGGTTTCGCTCGGTGTGCCGTGGGGAATTGCGCCCAGAGAGGCACGCGAGGACCGGGGGATATGGAGACCGACAGCCCACGGCCGATACAGTTTATGTACCCGTGCAGCTATCCGGACCCGCGCCGCACCCGGCGCTTCAAACCATCCGCGTGGCCGCCACCCACCAGTCGGGCCGATCTCGCCCAAGGGTCTCCGCCGCGGCGGCAGCTTCTGTCTCGCGCGCAAACAGCGCAAAGCACGTTGGTCCGCTTCCGGACATGCGCGCCAGGAGAGCGCCGGGCGCCGCCGCCAGCACCGATTTGACGTGGATCACGGCGGGACAGAGCGCGGCGGCAGGACGTTCGAGGTCGTTACCGCACACGCGCAAATAGGCGCAAAGCTCGTGGATATCTGCGAAGGCGGGGACGGGGGCCGAGCCCTGCGGTGGCGCGTGCAGCGGTGGAGCGTCGAGCGCCGTGAAGACGTCGCGCGTGGCGAGCGGAACCCCGGGATTGGCGAGCACGATCGCCGCTCCGGGCAAGCTGTCCAAGGGCTGGATGCGCTCGCCAACACCGCGCATCAACGCAGGCCTCGAGGCCAGGCAGATGGGCACATCCGCGCCGAGCGCAGCGGCCAGCGCGTTCCAGTCGACCGATGCCCCCTTCTCCGGATTGGCACGCCTGATCGCGCGGAGTGCGGCTGCCGCGTCCGCCGAGCCGCCCCCGAGGCCGGCAGCAACCGGCAGGTTCTTCTCCAACACGATAGAGCCGACCGACAACCCGGGTTCGGCTTCGAGCGCGCGCCTGACCGCCATCTCCACCAGGTTCGGCCCGTCGACCGCCGCCGCGAACGGGCCGGTCACGCGAAGCGCCGTCGGCTCGCCCTGACGCAACATCAGGCGGTCCCCGAAATCGGCGAAAGCTACCAGGCTTTCCAGCTCATGATAGCCGTCGGCGCGCCGCCCGAGCACTCGCAACGTCAGATTGATCTTGGCGGCCGCCCGTTCCTCGATAATGGCCGTCATGGCGGCTGCCGCGCGCACGCCCCTATTCGAGGACCGGCCGCGGCACCAGCTTGTTCTCCGACCGCTTCTTCAGCGCGTCGGAGCGTTCAGCTTCCTTGCTGCGCTTGGCGGTGTGCGCCTGCGGACGCGCAGGCAAGCCCTTGGCGAGCTTCCGCTTGATCTTCTCGGCGTCCTCGGGCTCCGGCTTGAGGGTGAGCGCCTGCTCCCACTGATAGCGCGCCTCCTGCCGCCGGCCCACGCGCCACAGCGCATCGCCCAGATGATCGTTGAGGACCGGATCCTCGGGCCTCAGCTCGACCGCCCGCTCGAGATACTTGACCGACTCCTTGACGTTGCCCAGGCGATAGTGCGCCCAGCCGAGACTGTCGACGATGTATCCGTCGTCAGGCTTGAGCTGGACGGCCCGCTCGATCAGGGCCAGCCCCTGCTTCAGATTGCGGTTCTGATCGACCCAGGAATAGCCGAGGTAGTTGAGCACCAGCGGCTGATCCGGAGCAAGCTGCATGGCCTTCTGCAAGTCGGCCTCGGCCTGCGGCCACTTCTTGATGCGCTCGTAGCAGGTGCCACGCGCGTAGAATTGCGACCAGTGCTTCTTCTCCGGCTTCCCGATCAGCGCAATGGCACGCGAGTAATAGTCGACAGCCTCCTCGTACCGCTTGCGGCCCCGCATGATGTTGCCGAGCGCCTCGAGCGGGCGGACATCGGCAGGGTCCTGCTTGGCGACGCGCTCGAGCAGCTCCTTGGCTTCATCCACCCGCTCTAGCTGATTGAGGTTGAGCGCCTTGCGAATGTCGATCGCGGCCTGCAAGGGCGTACCCCTGGGGATGCGGTCGTAGGCCGCGATCGCATCCGCATATTTCTTGGTGTTTTCGTGCAGGCTTGCCAGGGCTGCCAGGGCGAACGGGAACTGCGGCCTCAAGTACAGTGCCATCTGCAGATAGACAGCGCCGACACTAACGCCGCCCTCGCCCGACAGCGCCTCGCCGAGCCCATAGAAGACCTCCGCCAGGCCGTCGATCGGGTTATCGATCAGCAAGCCGATCTTCTCGCCAGCCTTCAGCCTTTCCAGAAGATCCTTCGCCACCGGATGCGGGCCGTTGGTGGAGCGCTTGGCATACTCATCGAGAATGGTGCGTGCGAGCTTGGCGTCTCCGCTTGCCGCCGCATGCTGGGCATACGCCATGGTGATGCGCAGCGACTTGGAATCGCTGCGGAAGGCGCGCTCGTAAAGTGCGCGGGCTTCTTGCCGCCGACCGCCGGCGTCGCTGATCAGAGCCTTGTGGTAACGCAGGTAGACCTGCGCCCACTCGGCCTGCTTGACGCCATCGATGATATCGATGGCGCCCTTCACGTTGCCCTCGGCCAGGGTCATCCACGCCCGTGCCATGGCGCTGGTGAGCTCGCCCATCAGCCCGGACCCGCTGGCCTGGAAATTCTGCTTGGCCTCACCGTAGCGGCCCGCCTTGGCCTCGCTCAGCCCGATGATCAGGCGGGCCATGCGATGGGTCGGCTGCGCTGCGGCGAGCTGCTTGGCAAGCCGCACAGCGTCATCCCAGCGGCCCTCGGTCGCGTACATCGCGAGAGCCTGCTCGAGCAGCGCATCATTGTCGGAATCGCGCTTCAGAGCCCGCTCATAGAAGTCGGCCGCCGCAGCGGTGTCGTGCAAGCCGCGCGCGACCCTGCCTGCAAGATAGCTGCCGAGCAGCGAGCTTGCCTCCGGCTGACCATCGCCGGTTCGCGCCGTAGCCGGGCCCGGTCCAATCGCCAGCGCCAGCGCGACCGTCAGGGCGGCAGAGGACATCCGGAAGCGTAGTGAAACTTTGAGCATATGAGCCGACCTCGCGGGCAGTTTCAGCTCCGCCCCTGATTCAAGGCTAAGCTAGCAAACAAGGCACCGTGTTGACCACAGCGATTGGCGGCTGACCGGCCGCCTTCGTCGTCGCATCTCGTTGCTGACGAGCAACAGGAGGTATTCAAGCAACCGGAGTCTTGCCCGATAAAATTGCAGCAAAGACCGAGCGATCGATGTTGCCCCCGGACAGGATCAGCCCCACCCGGCGCCCATGCTGCAGTCCTCGCTCTTGAAGTAAGGCAGCCAGCGGAGCAGCACCAGCCCCCTCGACGAGATTGTGGGTGTCCTCGTAGTAAATCCTGATCGCGTCCGCAATCGCATCCTCGCTGACCCGGACAATGCGAGCCGCACCGCGCAAAATCATCTCGAGGGCGTCGGCGTTCGGCACACGGCACGCCATGCCGTCGGCAAACGTCCGGGCCGAGTTGGTGGGGACCGGCTTGCCTGCCTCGAAGGACAGCGCGATGCACGGCGCATTCTCGGCGACGACGCCGATGATCTGCGTCTTGAGGCCCAGCAGATCGCGCGCAGCGATCAGCCCGCAAATGCCCGACCCCATGCCGATGGGCACATAGACGGCATCGAGCTCGCCCGCGCCGCGCAGAAGCTCCAGCGCATAGGTGGCAACGCCCTTGACCAATGCCGGATGGAACGAGGGAACGTAATGCAGGTTTCTTTCGTCAGCGAGCCGCGCGGCCTCATCCTTGGCCTCGTCGAAATCGCGGCCGTGCTCGATAAGCTCGGCGCCGAACGCCCGCATGGCCGCGTTCTTCTCGATCGAGTTGCCGTGCGGGACCAGAATAGTGGACGCAAGACCGACCGCGGAGGCGGCCCGCGCAATCGACTGGCCATGATTGCCGCGCGTCGCGGTTATGACGCCGGCAGGATTCTCGCCCGAGCGCTTGAGCTCGGTCATGTAGACGAGACCGCCGCGCACCTTGAACGCGCCGATCGGCGTATGGTTCTCATGCTTTACCCAGACCTCGACCCCGGTGCGGCGCGCGAGCAATGGCCACGCGTACTGCGGCGTCGGCGGCATATGCGCATGCACGAGGTCGGATGCGGCTTCCAGATCAGCAAGAGAGAACATGCTCGCTCCATAGAGGCAGCGCTCAGGATGGGCTGCCGGTGGAGAACGGTCAAATGCTTCACCGCCAATTGCCCGGCCAGCGGTGCGGCTCGCGCCTATGTGCGAAACACGGCGCCAGGAAGACGAGGGCTGTCGAAGCCCGCGAACCTGCGCAAGCCCGCACGGCTAAGGCTCCCGCAAGGCGTGGGCGATGACCTTTTGCATGACGCTCGGCAATGCTGCCCTGCGAAGGGCGTGCTGATGGACCCACCGGCAACGGTCAGGCTCGGCCCACAGGTTGAGCGGGCTGTCGTTCGGCACGACCGTCCGGAAAACCATCAGCTCCAGCCTGAAATGCGTGAACGTGTGGCTGACCGAGCCCGGCACCGGCCACCAGTTCGCGCGCACCGGCGCAGAGCGCAGCGCGTCCTCGGCCGATATCCAGTCCTCGATCCAGTCCGTCGACGGCACCTCGAGCATGCCGCCGAGCAGGCCCGCGGCTGGCCGCCGGCGAAGAAGGACGTGGCTGTCCTCGCGCTGAGCCAGAAATGCGACGCCGCGCCTGACGAGCCGCTCGCCCTTCTCGGCGCGCGCAGGCAGGGTAGCCTCGATGCCCAAAGCGTGAGCCGCGCAATCCTTCTGCAGGGGACACATCAGGCACGAGGGCCGCTTCGGCGTGCAGATGGTGGCCCCAAGGTCCATCATGGCCTGTGCAAAGTCGCCCGGCCGCTCGGCGGGCGTCAGCGTTGCGGCAAGCCGCCGGAGCTGTGGCTTGGCGCCCGGCAGCGGCGTGCGGACGGCGAACAGCCGAGCCACGACTCGCTCGACATTGCCATCGACGGGCGTGGCAACCTCACCGAACGCGATGGCCGCGATGGCCGCGGCCGTGTACGGGCCGATGCCGGGCAGCTCGCGCAGCTGAGCTTCCGTGCGCGGCAGCTTGCCCCGGTGGCGGGCCACGACGGCCTGTGCGCAGGCGTGCAGATTGCGAGCGCGCGAGTAATAGCCGAGCCCAGCCCAGGCGGAGAGCACGTCCTCCTGATCCGCCTTGGCGAGCGCCTTGATGGTGGGCCAGCGCTTCAGGAACCTCTCATAGTAGGGGATAACCGCTTTGACCGTCGTCTGCTGCAGCATGATCTCGGAGAGCCAGACGCGGTAGGGGTCGGGCGAGGTGCCCGGAGCGGCGCGCCACGGCAGCTCTCGGCGCTCGGCGTCATACCAATCGAGCAGCGCCGGGGCCGTGCGAGGCCCGGCCATGGGCAGGAATTGTTGCCGTCGCGCCACAGCGGTCATGATGTCCCCGGTCGGCGGCCGCGAATCACTAACGACATGTTAAGCACCCCCACTGCGTATTGAAACGCCGCACCGGTGGATTGGGTCATTGGACATGCGGAACAAGAGCGATCTGCGGGCACCCGCGCCAACGCCTCGGCAGGTGGTAAGCGTGCCGCAACGGCCGCATGCGAGCGGCCCGGTCCCGACCCGTGCGGTCGGCGCCTTCGTTCCGCGCCTGACCCGCAAGGCATTTGAAAAGTATGGCTTCTCGGCGGCGTCCCTGCTCACCGACTGGGCCACGATCGTGGGCGCCGATCTTGCCCGTTACACCGAGCCCGAGCGGCTCAAGTGGCCCAATGGTGTCGGGGTCCATGACGAAACCTCGGACGACGCACAGGGCCGCCCAGGGGCAACCTTGATGTTGCGTGTCGACCCTCAGCGCGCGCTGGAGGTGCAGTACAAGGGCAAGCAGATCATCGAGCGCATCAACGCCTATTTCGGCTATCGCGCGGTTGCAGCGCTGCGCATGCTGCAGGCGCCGGTTCGCGCGTCGGCGCGTACAAGCCTCGCCCAGGCGAAGCCTGCACCGCCCGTTGCGCCCGAGCTCGAGACCATCACTGATGCGGCGCTGCGCAGTGCTCTGCAGCGTATGGCGCACGGGATTGTGATCCGCCGATCCTTCTGATCCCGCCGCATCTACCCCAAAATTCAGCCAATGCAGCCGTCGGCCGCATGGCGTTCAAGTGGCGTTCAGCGCCGATTTGGCTTAACGGTTTGAGCAGCGCGGCGGCCGGTGGAGCGGCTTCTCGAGCGTTGGCTCGAGGCCGTTCTGCAACGCAGATGCGACATCGAGGAGATCGACGTGTTCGACACGAGACTGACCAAAACCTCCCACGTCATTGCACGGCGCGCGCTGCTGGCGATGGCTGCCAGTGCAGCGGGCATCGGCCTCCTCTCTGCGGTTCCCGCGCTTGCGCAGCGCAAGGGCGCACCGCCTGCCGAGGTCCCGGTCGACGAGCTGATGAAGCCTGGCCCCCTGCCCGAGCTGACACTGGGCAAGTCCGATGCTCCGGTGAGGATCGTCGAGTACGCCTCGATGACCTGTGGCCATTGTGCGAACTTCCACAACAAAGTGTTCCCGACGCTCAAGGAGAAGTACATCGACCGCGGCCAGGTGTATTTCGTCATGCGCGAGTTTCCGCTCGACAACCTTGCCGCCGCGGCCTCGATGCTCGCGCGCTGCGCAGGAGGGGATAAGACCTTCCCGCTCATCGGCGTGCTGTTCGAGAAGCAGGAGCAATGGGCGTTCGTGCGCACCAATCCGGTGCCCGAGCTCTTCAAGATCGCCAAGCAGGCCGGCTTCACGCAGGAGAGCTTCGACAAGTGCCTGACCGATCAGAAGCTGCTCGACGAGGTCACCGCCGTTCGCACGCGCGGCAACGAGAAGTTCGGGGTCAACGCGACGCCCACCTTCTTCATCAACGGCAAGCGCATGCAGGACGCACCGACCATCGAGAACTTCGACAAGATGCTGACGCCGTTGCTGAAAAGCTGATGGTGCAGCGCCAGCCGGCATCTTTCCTGGTCAAGGCTGCAGCGGCGATCGCCGTGCTGGCAGGGCTGGCGGCATGCTCCAGCGACTTCAAGCTGCCGGCGCCGGGCTCCGGTGGCCCGGACCTCGCCGGCGGCAGCACACCCGATGCGCCGGCGTTCAACCCGTTCTCCGATTCTACTGAAACCTCGGTCGGCCGCCGCCAGGTGATCCAGAACCCTTCGCGCGAGGAGGTGTTGAAGACGGGGCCGCTGCCCGAATTCTCCATCGGCCGGGCGGACGCGCCGGTGGTGATGATCAAGTACATGTCGCTCACGTGCCCCTATTGCCGGCGGTTCCAGGCGGAGACGTTCCCGGTGCTGAAGCGCGAATACATCGACACCGGCAAGGTGCGCTTCATCTTCCGCGAGTTCCCGATCGGCAAGACCAGCGGCGCGGCAACCATCGCGCTACGTTGCGCACCGATGGACAAGTACCTGACGCTCTATGAGAAGTTTCTGTTTCGCCAGGCCCAGTGGGTCTCGCAGGAGGTGCGGCTCGACCCGATCTACAAGATCGCGTCCGAAGTGGGGATCAGCCGCGAGCAGTTTGACTCCTGCCGCAAGAATCAAGCCATGATTGACGGTCTCAAGTGGGTCAAGGAGCGGGGGCGCGAGCTCGGCGTCATTGGCACGCCCAACTTCTTCATCGATGGCCGCCTCGTGAAAAACGTCATCGGCATGAAGGAGATTCGCGAGATCGTGGACCCGCTGGTCGCTGCTCGCGTGGCCGGTGGCGGGCCGAGCCTTTAGGCGTCGCCGCGGCGTCGGTGGATCTCGTCAGAGGGAGCGTCCGTGCACATCGCCAAACTCCGGCTGCTCGGCTTCAAGTCCTTCGTCGAGCCGACCGAGCTTCTGATCGAGAGAGGTTTGACCGGTGTCGTCGGGCCCAACGGCTGCGGCAAGTCGAACCTGCTCGAGGCCCTGCGCTGGGTCATGGGCGAGACGTCCTACAAGAGCATGCGCGCCTCCGCGATGGAGGACGTGATCTTCTCCGGCACGAACCAGCGGCCGGCCCGCAACTCCGCGGAAGTGACGATCTTCATCGATAACTCGGCTCGCACCGCACCGCCCGAGTTCAACGACAGCGACGAGCTGGAGGTCACCCGCCGCATCGAGCGCGAGGTGGGGTCCGCCTACCGGATCAACGGCCGGGAAGCGCGTGCGCGCGACGTCAAGATCCTGTTCGAGGATGCCGCGACCGGAGCGCGCTCTCCTGCGCTCGTTCGCCAGGGCCAGATCGCCGAGATCGTCAATGCCAAGCCCGAGCAGCGGCGGCGCATTCTGGAGGATGCGGCAGGCGTTGCCGGTCTTCACAGCCGCCGGCACGAGGCCGAGCTGCGGCTCAGGGCGGCCGAGTCCAACCTCGCCCGGCTGACCGATATCCTGGGCCAGCTCGGCGGTCAGATCGAGGGCCTGAAGCGGCAGGCGCGCCAGGCCAAGCGGTACAAGGAGCTGTCCGACCAGATCCGCAAATCCGAGGCGCTGCTGTCCCATTTGACTTGGACGGCCGCCCAGGACGAGGTCGAGTACGCGGAAGCAATCCTTTCCGACACCATGTCCAGGGTCGCAGCCGCAACGCAGGAGGAGGCGGCAGCGCTGCGGCTGGAGGCCGAGACTGCCGCCGCGCTCGATCCTCTGCGCGATGAGGAGGGCAAGCGCGGCGCCATCCTGGCGCGCCTCAAGATCGAGCAGGAGACGTTCGAGAGGGAGGCCGAGCGGTTGGCCTCGCGCCAGCGGGAGCTCGAGGCGCGGGACACGCAGCTCACGCGCGATATTGCGCGCGAGGAGGAGCTGGTGGCGGAGGGCCGGGAGATCGTAGCCCGGCTCGCCGCGGAAGCGGATGCGATCGCAGCGAAGGGGCAATCGGACGCCGCTGCCGAGCAGGAGGCGCGCAGCAAGCTCGCCGAGGCCGATGCGGCGCTGCGCACGGCGGAGGCGCGTCTTGCGGAGGCGACACGCCGCGCCTTCCAGGCCCGAGCCCAACGTCAGAGTCTGGAGTCGGCCCGTGCTGAGCGCGCGCAGCAGGCCGAGAAGCTCGCGCGCCAACTCGTGGGGCTCGAGGCGCAGACGCGGGAGGTGTCCGCCCGTGCGCCCGACGCCGAGAAGCTGGCAAAGGCGACCGAGCGCGGCCAGCAACTGATGCGCGAGATCGCCGAGATCGAGGAGCAGGCTCTGGCCGCGGAGGAGAAGGCCGCCGATCTTGCAGCGGAGGTCAAGGCTCGGCGCGAGGCCAGCCAGGCTGCGCGTCTCAAGGCAGGCCAGCTCACGACCGAGGTCGAGACGCTCTCGAAGATTCTGAAGCCGGCGCAAGAGGAGGGATTGCCGCCGATCGTCGATCAGCTTCGGGTGACTCCGGGCTACGAGATGGCCCTTGGCGCGGCGCTCGGCGACGATCTCGACGCGCCGGTCGGAGAGGAGGCGCCGGTGCACTGGCGCCGCATCGACATGGGGCTCGACGATCCCGCCCTGCCGGGCGAGGCGAGGCCGCTCGTCGGCATGGTCGAAGGCCCTGCCGAGATCACGCGGCGCCTCAAACAGATCGGCATTGTCGCACGCGAGGACGGCCGGCGCCTGCAGTCTGCGCTGAAGCCGGGACAGCGCCTGGTGTCGGTGGAGGGCGATCTTTGGCGCTGGGACGGGTTCGTCGCGGCTGCACACGCGCCAACGGCGGCGGCGCAGCGGCTGGCCGAGCGAAACCGCCTCGGCGAGATCGAGCGCCGGCAGCGTGCGGCCGCCAGCGAGGCTGAGGATCTGGCGTCAGCGGAGCGGACCTCGCTCGAGCTGCATCGCGTTGCCGAAGCCGAGGAGAGGCGTCTGCGGCAGCTCTGGCGTGACAGCCAGGCTGAGCTGGCGCGCGTTCGCGAGACGCTCACGGTGATCGAGCGTCAGGCGCGCGAGACCGAGAGCAAGCTCGCCGCCATCGGCGAGGCGAGGCGCCGCACCGAAAGCGGCCTGCAGGAAGCCAAGGAGAAGCTCGCCGAGACCGAGGCCGCACTCGCGTCGATGCCCGAGAACGCCGGGCTCGAGGCAGAGCTTGCTGAGGCCGAGCAGGCGGCAAGTGCGGCGCGCGAGGCTGTTGCCGAGTTGCGTGCGCTGGCTGCAAGCCTGGAGCGCGAGCGCCAGATCAGGGCCGAGCGGCTTGCCGCGCTCCAGGTCGAGAAGGAGCGCTGGCAGACGCGCAGCGCCGGCGCCGAGCAGCAGATCGCCGCGCTGGCCGAGCGCAAGTCGGAGACGCAGGCGGAGCTGGCGACGCTGGCCGATCTCCCCAATCTCGTGGAGCAGCAGCGCAGCAAGATCATGACCGAGCTGGCGTCGGCCGAGCGCGAGCGCCAGCAGGCTGCCGATGCGTTTGCCGCCGCCGACACCGCCCATCGCGAGGCGCAGAAGGCCATGCGCACCGCGCAGGCAGCGCTTGCCGCCGAGCGCGAGGCTCGGGCGCGTAACGAGGCGCGCCTGGAGGCGGCACGGCAGAAGCGCAGCGAGGAGGCCCGCAAGATTACGGAGGCCCTGGGCTGCGAGCCGCAGGACTGCCTGGCGCTCGCAGGGCTCGAGCCCGGCGGCGTACTGCCCGAGCTTGCCGAGGTCGATCGGCAGCTGCAGCGGCTCAAGACCGATCGCGAGCGTCTCGGCGGCGTCAACCTGACGGCCGACGAGGAGTTGACCAAGCTGAACGAGCAGCACGCAAGCATGGATATGGAGCGCCTCGACGTCGAGCAGGCCATCCACAAGCTGCGCGGCGCCATCGGCCATCTCAATCGCGAGGCCCGCACACGCCTCAGGGACGCCTTCCAGTTGGTCAACGCGCATTTCGAGCGGCTGTTCAGTACGCTGTTCGGGGGCGGCGAGGCCAGGCTGGAAATGATCGAGAGCGAAGAGGACCCGCTGGAGGGCGGGCTCGAGATCATCGCCAAGCCCCCCGGCAAGAAGCCAGCCACCCTCTCCCTGTTGTCGGGCGGAGAGCAGACGCTGACGGCGCTGTCCCTCATCTTCGCGGTGTTCCTGACCAATCCGTCGCCGATCTGCGTGCTGGACGAGGTCGATGCACCGCTCGACGACTCCAATGTGGACCGGTTCTGCACCCTGATGGAGAAGATGGCGGCCGAGACGGCGACCCGGTTCCTGGTCATCACGCACCATCCCATGACGATGGCGCGCATGGACCGGCTGTTCGGCGTGACCATGGCCGAAAAAGGCGTCTCCCAGCTCGTTTCCGTCGATCTGGCGACCGCGGAGCGGATCGTCGAGAACGGAGCCGGGCAGCAGCAGGGTGCCGCGTAGCCGGCAGGGCCCGCCCTGCGCTAATTCGCCATCCCCGCGGGGCCATAGATCTGCCCAGCTTTGGTTGACACCCCCGGGGCGCGCCACTAAGGTCCGCCGCGGTCGATGCCCCCGGGCGTCGTGCCGCTTCCCGCCAAGGACGCGCCTCTATGTCCGATCCCCCCAAGGATCAGAATCCCGGGCGAGGCGAACTCACCCCGGAAGAGAGGGCCGCGTTCGAGCGCCGCGTTCGTGGGCTCGAGAGCGAGCTCGGTAAGGCGAAGGCAGCACATAAACCGGGGCCGCAAGGCGGAGACGCATTGCGGGGCCGGGGCATGGCGTACGGCTTCCGGATGTCCTCCGAGCTCGTGGCAGCCATCCTGGTCGGGGGAATAATCGGCTATGTGCTGGACCGGTGGTTGGGGACGACGCCCTGGCTGTTTCTGGTCTTTTTTGTGTTGGGTTTTGCCGCGGGCATCCTGAACTTGCTCAGGGCCTACCGGCAGATGCAGAACGAGATTGCCGCCAGCACCGGCGGTAATTTAGGTAGGTCCATACCGGACGACGACGATTGAGCGAGGACTGAGGTGGCCGCAGGGAGTGCAGGGGCGCAGGGTTCGGGGATGCCTGACCCCATCCATCAGTTCGAGATCCACAAGATCATTCCGCTGAAGATCGGCGGACTGGATGTGTCGTTCACCAACGCCTCGGCCTTCATGCTCCTGGCCGTTCTGCTGTCTGCGGGCCTGCTGATTTATGCCATGCGCGGCGGCTCGCTCGTGCCGACGCGCCTGCAATCGATCGCCGAGATCAGCTTCGACTTCGTCGCCAGTATGGTGCGCGAGGGGGCTGGCGAGCAGGGCATGAAGTTCTTCCCCTTCATCTTCACGCTGTTCGCGTTCATCTTCACCTGCAACACGGTGGGCTTGTTCCCCGGCGCCTTCACCGTGACGAGCCACATCATCGTCACCGCGGCGCTGGCGGTGCTCGTCTTCGTGACTGTGCTGATTGTCGGTTTCGCGAAGAACGGGCTCGGCTTCTTCAGGCTGTTCGTGCCCGAGGGCGTTCCTATCCTCATCCTGCCGCTGGTCGTGCTGATCGAGATCATTTCGTTCCTGTCGCGGCCCGTCAGTCACTCGGTGCGCTTGTTCGCCAACATGCTGGCCGGGCACATTACGCTCAAGGTGTTCGGCGGCTTCGTCGTCATGCTGCTCGGTGCCGGCAGCTTCGCCACGCTGGCGCCGCTGCCGCTGCTGATGGCGATCGCGCTCACCGCGCTCGAGGTTCTCGTTGCCTTTCTGCAGGCCTACGTGTTCGCCGTGCTTGCCTGCATGTACCTCAACGACGCCCTGCATCCCGGTCACTAGCCGTAAGCAGAGCATGAGCTTCCACCAACGCTAGCATCAACGAGGGAGAAATTCGTTATGGATCCAGCCTCTGCAAAGTTCATCGGCGCTGGCCTTGCCGCCATCGGCACCGGTGCCGCCGCGATCGGCGTCGGCAACCTGTTCGGCCAGTTCCTGCAGGGCGCGCTGCGCAACCCGTCGGCCGCTGACGGCCAGTTCGGCCGCCTGATCTTCGGCTTTGCGGTGACCGAGGCACTCGGCATCTTCGCGCTGCTGATCTCCTTCCTCCTGCTCTTCACCTGAACGCAGCAGGCTGCGATCCGGCTGCGCGCGGCGAGTTCCAGATAGGCCCATGGCTGAGAAAACGACCACAAGTACCGGGGTGCCCGACGGAGTAGGGCACGGCAAGGTGTTTCCACCTCTGGACGCGACCACGTTCGCACCCCAGCTCGTGTGGCTCGCGATCACGTTCGCGCTGTTGTACTGGCTGCTGTCTCGCATAGCCTTGCCGCGCATCAGCCAGGTGATGGAGGAGCGGCGCGAGCGCATCCAGCGTGACCTGAGCGAAGCCGAACGGTTGAAGTCGGAGACCGAGGCGGCGCTCAAGTCCTACGAGCAGTCGCACGCGGAGGCGCGCAGCAAAGCGCAGGCCATCGCCGCCGAGATGCGCAACAAGCTGGCGGCTCAGGCCGAGCAGGAGCGCCAGCGCCTCGACGCGGAGCTTGCGGCCAAGCTCGCCGATACCGAAAAGCAGATCGCCGAGACCAAGGCGCGGGCCTTGGCCAGCGTTAATGACATCGCGGCCGATACCGCAGGAGTGATCGTCGCCAAGCTGATCGGCCAGGAGGCGAGTGTCGACGAGGTCCGCCGCGCGCTGTCAGCCAAGGCGGCAGAGTGAGGGGCGCATATGCTGTACGCGGCAGAGTTCTGGGTTGCGGTCGCGTTCTTCGTCTTCGTCGGCATCCTCTTTTACATGAAGGCGCCGGCGATGCTGACAAAGGCGCTCGACGATCGCGCCGAGGCCATCCGCAAGGAGCTCGATGATGCGCGCCGTCTGCGCGAGGAGGCGCAGGACCTGCTGGCCGACTATCAGCGCAAGCAGCGCGAAGCCGAGACAGAGGCGCAGCAGATCATCGAGGCAGCCCGGCGCGAGGCCGAGGCGCTGAAGGCGGAGGGCGAGCGCAGCGTCAAGGAATCACTGGCACGGCGCTCCCGCCTTGCTGAGGAGAAGATCGCGCGCGCCGAGGCTCAGGCATTGGCGGAAGTGCGCGCCGCGGCCGTCGAGGCGGCAACGGCGGCAGCAGAGCGCATTGTCAGGGGCAAGCTCGAAGGCGGTCTCGGCTCGGGGCTCATCGAGCAGTCCATCCGCGACCTCAAGGGCAAGCTCAACTGAGCTTGCCGGCTCGGGCACGCCGCGCGGCGCACCCGTTCAGCCGATGGCGGCGCCCAATGAGCCTTGCGCCTCAGCCTGGAGGCGCGACGGACAACCCGATCACCTTGTGGCGCTCGATCAACTTGGCCACCAGGCCCGAGGCTTTGGCCTCCTCCACGACTTTGCGCAGGAAGGCCGCGCCGGCGGTGTTCTTTTTCGCCGTGCCCACAGCCTGCTGCACCGCGCTGAACTGCCCATCGAGAATTCGTGCGCCCGGCAGCTTCTTCACGTCCGATAGCAGCCGCGGCCTCAGGCCTGCCAGTGCGTCGAGCTTCTCGGCGACGAACTGGTCATAGGCGCTGTCGAGCGTATCGGAGCGCACGAGCTCAGCGTGCTTGATGTTGCGGTCGAGCCAGAGTCCATAGGCGCTGCGCCCCGTGACCGCGATGCGCTTGCCCGGCCGGTCGACCTCCGCAATCGTCTTGATCGGCGAGCCCGCCGGAACCAGGTAGGTTGCCTCGATCTCCACGTAGGCCGCCGTAAACTCGATCGTCTCTGCGCGCTGCGGCTCGGCCCCGATCAAGCCGATGTCCCACACGTCCTTGCCCGCCATGTCCGCCAGCTCGCCAGGCGTCTTGAAGGGCACATACTTGACCGGCACGCCGAGCCTGGCGGCGATCTCGGCCGCCATGTCGGGAGCAACGCCCTGTGGGTCGCCGGACGGACTCCTGCCCGTTACCAGTAGGAAGTTGGACAGATTGATGCCGGCACGCAGAACGCCCGTCGGCGCGAGCTCTGATTTGGCAGCCTGAGACATTTCTTGGACGCTCCTCGATGAAATCAACGCCGCATCCTACGTTGAGCGTCGCCACCACAGCAATGCTGGCGACTGTCTCATTTGCCGCTGACCGGCAAAGCTGCTCCAACCCTTCCGCATGCCGCTTTCGCGGCGCGCGGGGGTAGCGCGGCAACCGCCCTCCCCCTACACTTGCAATCGTATCGTAGTGTCGCAATGGATGGATAGGATACTGCGCTGTTGACCACGAGGGAGTGCTGCTCATGCTGGCGAGCTTTGCCAGGGCTTTGCTTATTCTGGCGCTGACATCGATTGGCGTTCATCTCACACCGGCCTTCGCGCTCGATGGACGCTACAAGGACGCCGATGGCGACATGGTCGCCGACACGCCGTCCGATCCCAAGGATCAGGTCGACCCGCCGGTGCTTATCTTCGCCTACACTCCGGTCGAGGATCCCGCCGTCTACGCCAAGGTCTGGGACGGCTTCCTCAAGCATCTGGAGAAGACCACCGGCAAGCGCGTGCAATTCTTCCCCGTGCAGTCCAACGCGGCGCAGATCGAAGCCATGCGCGCCGGGCGGCTGCACGTTGCAGGGTTCAACACCGGCGCGACGCCGCTCGCCGTCAACTGTGCCGGGTTCGTCCCGTTTACGCTGATGTCCACCAAGGACGGCACGTACGGCTACAACATGGAGATCATCACCTATCCCGGCTCCGGCATCGACAAGCCTGAAGATCTGAAGGGCAAGAAGGTTGCCTTCAGCGCGGAGACCTCCAACTCCGGCTACAAGGCGCCCGCTGCCATTCTGCGCGACAAGTTCAAGCTTCAGGTCGGCAAGGACTACGAGCCGGTGTTCTCCGGCAAGCACGACAATTCGATCCTCGGCGTCGCCAACAAGGACTACCCGGCAGCCGCCGTCGCCAACTCCGTCCTCAAGCGCATGATCGCCCGTGGCGCGCTCAAGGCCGAGCAGGTGAAATCGATCTTCGTCTCGGAGAGCTTCCCCTCGACGGCGTACGGCACGGTCTACAACCTGAAGCCGGAGCTGGCGAAGAAGGTGCAGGAAGCTTTCTTCACCTTCCCCTGGGAAGGCTCGGCACTGCTGAACGAGTTCAAGAACAACGATCCGCCCGTCGATCACTTCCTGCCGATCACCTACAAAAAACATTGGCAGATCATCCGCGATGTGGATCAGGCCATGAACGTGTCATATGCCTGCAAGTAGACCAGCGATGAACGCGCGGGGTCCTGTCACGTGCTCCGCATCGTCGATCTGACCAAGCGCTATCCGAAGGGCGACCGGGCGCTGAACGGGGTCTCGCTCAGCGTGCCGCCCGGGCAGGTGGTCGGGCTCATCGGTCCCTCAGGCGCGGGCAAGTCAACGCTCATCCGCTGCGTGAATCGCCTCGTCGAGCCGACCTCGGGCCAGCTCTATCTGGGCGAGCTCGAGCTCACCGGCTTGTCGCGCAGCCGCCTGTGCGAGGCGCGGCGCCGCATCGGCATGATCTTTCAGGAGTTCGCCCTGGTCGAACGCCTGACCGTGATGGAGAACGTGCTCTCGGGGCGACTGGGCTACGTCTCCTTCTGGCGGTCGCTGACCCGCCGCTTCCCTCAGGCCGATATCGCCAAGGCCTTCGCCATCCTCGAGCGTGTCGGGCTCAGCGAGCATGTCGACAAGCGCGCCGATGCGCTGTCCGGCGGCCAGCGCCAGCGGGTCGGCATCGCCCGCGCGCTCGAGCAGGATCCCGAGCTTCTCCTGGTCGATGAGCCGACGGCCAGTCTGGACCCGAAGACTTCGCGCCAGATCATGCGGCTCATCACGGAGATCTGCGCGGAGCGCAAGCTGGCGGCCATCATCAACATCCACGACGTTGCGCTGGCGCAGATGTTCGTCGCCCGCATCATCGGGCTGCGCGCCGGCAAGATCGTCTACGACGGGCCGCCGTCGGGTCTGACGCAAGACACGCTGGTCGCCATATACGGCGAGGAGGACTGGACTGCGCTGTCCGCCAAGTACAAGGAGGACGCCGAGGACGCTGCTGCTGCGGCGGCCGGCTCGATGCCTGCGCGCGACAAGCTCGAGGCCAACGCATGAGCGCGACCATCCGCGCGCGTACCGAATGGCGGCGCCCGCCGCTCATTGGCAATGCCTGGCTGCGCTGGACGATCTATGTCGGAGCCCTCGCCTATCTCGTCGTGGCGATCGGCTCCATGAACGTCAACTGGGCGCGGCTCGCCGAGGGACTCAGCCGCGGGTGGCGCTTCATCGAGGGGTTCCTGCATCCCAATTTCAGCTCGCGCGCTGAAGACATCGCTATCGGGCTGCAGGAGAGTCTGACGATGACCCTGTGCGCCACCGTCGCCGGCATCGCACTGTCGATCCCGGTCGGCATCGGGGCTGCACGCAACATTGCGCCGCGTCCCGTCTATTTCCTGTGCCGCGGCATCGTCGCGGTGGCGCGCTCCTTCCAGGAGATCCTCTACGCCATCTTCTTCGTCGCCATGTTCGGCTTCGGCACGTTTGCAGGCTTCCTCACCATCTCCTTCGCCACCATCGGCTTCCTCGGCAAGCTGCTGGCCGAGGACATCGAGGATATCGACGAAGGCCAGGCCGAGGCCATCCGAGCCACCGGGGCGAGCTGGCTCCAGGTCCTGAACTACGGTGTCCAGCCCCAGGTCCTGCCGCGCCTGATCGGCCTGTCGCTCTATCGCCTCGATATCAATTTCCGCGAATCCGCCGTGGTCGGCATCGTCGGGGCCGGCGGCATCGGCGCCACGCTCAACACAGCCATCAGCCGCTACGAGTACGATGTGGCCGCCGCCATCCTGATGATCATCATCCTCATCGTGCTGGCCGCCGAGTACTCCTCGAGCCATATCCGCCGTTGGGTGCAGTGATGCCGGTCCACATTGCATCGGGCATCCCGCAGTGGCGCCACCGGACGACTGCAGGCCAGCTCGCCCTTTGGGGCGCCTGGTTGTTGCTGGTCGCTCTCACCGTGGTCTGCTGGCGCGTGATGACCAAGGACACGATGTGGGACTTCGTCGCCTCCGCACCGGCGCAGGCGGCCGACATCGCGGCCCGCATGTTCCCGCCGCGCTGGAGCTACATGGAGAAGCTCTGGTGGCCGATCTGGGAGACGTTGAACATTGCCACCGTCGGCACGCTGCTGGCGGTGATCCTCGGCACGCCGCTCGCTTTTCTGGCCGCGCGTAATACCACGCCCAGTGCACTGATCGCCCGCCCCATTGCGCTGCTGATCATCGTCTCCTCCCGCTCGATCAACGGCTTGATCTGGGGCCTGCTGCTCGTCTCGATCATCGGTCCTGGCGTGCTCGCCGGCACGCTGGCCATCGCGCTGCGGTCGCTCGGCTTCATCGGCAAGCTGCTCTACGAGGCAATCGAGGAAATCGACCGCGCGCCTGTCGAGGCGATCACGGCGACCGGCGCGAGCCGGGCTCAGGTGATCGACTACGCCATCGTGCCGCAGATCCTCCCCGCGTTTGCCGGCATCTCGGTCTATCGCTGGGACATCAACATTCGCGAGTCCGCTATCCTCGGCCTCGTCGGCGCGGGCGGCATCGGCCTGCAACTCGAGGCCTCCCTGTCCACGCTGGCGTGGCCGCAGGTGACCATGATCCTGATCGTGATCCTCTCAGCAGTCCTGCTCAGCGAGTGGGTCTCTGCGCGCATCCGCCACGCCATCATCTGATCATTGGACGTGTGGCAGAGTCTCGAAGGTATGGAACGGCGGCGGCGACGGCAGCGTCCATTCCAGAGTCGTGGCGCCTTCGCCCCAAGGATTCGCCGACGCCCTCACTCGAGCAATGAAGTAGGCGTAGATCATTCCGGCAAAGAAAATCAGCGTTCCGACCGCGGTGATGTAGGCGCCGATCGAGGATACGAGATTCCATCCCGCGAACGCATCGGGATAGTCGGCATAGCGCCGCGGCATGCCGGCCAGACCCAGAAAATGTTGCGGGAAGAACAGGACGTTGGCGCCGATGAATGTCGTCCAGAAGTGCAGCTTGCCGAGCGTCTCGTTGTACATGTACCCGGTCATCTTCGGGAACCAGTAGTACCAGGCCGCGAAGATCGCGAACACGGCGCCTACCGATAGAACATAGTGGAAGTGGGCGACCACGTAGTACGTGTCCTGCAGCACCCGGTCCATGCCGGCGTTTGCCAGCATGACGCCGGTCACACCGCCTATCGTGAACAGGAAGATGAAGCCGAGCGCCCAGAGCAGCGGCACGCGAAACTGAACGGATCCGCCCCACATGGTGGCGATCCAGGAGAACACTTTCACGCCTGTCGGCACCGCGATCACCATGGTCGCGAACGTGAAGAACGCCTGCGCGCTCTCATCCATGCCGGACGTATACATGTGGTGGCCCCAGACGACGAAGCCGACCACGCCGATGGCGACCATCGCATAGACCATGCCGAGGTAGCCGAAAATAGGCTTCCTCGAGAAGGTCGAGACGATCTGGCTGACGATGCCGAACCCGGGCAGGATCAGGATGTAGACTTCCGGGTGCCCGAAGAACCAGAACAGGTGCTGATAAAGGAGCGCATCGCCGCCTCCCGCAGCCGAGAAGAACGTGGTGCCGAAGTTGCGGTCGGTGAGCAGCATGGTCAGCGCGCCGGCGAGCACCGGCAGCGCGAGCAGCAGCAGGAATGCCGTCACCAGGATGCTCCAGACGAACAGCGGCATCTTGTGCAGCGTCATGCCTGGCGCGCGCATGTTGAAGATCGTCGTGATGAAGTTGATGGCGCCGAGGATCGAGGACGCCCCGGCGATGTGGAGCGACAGGATGGCGAAGTCCATCGCCGGTCCGGGGTGTCCGCTCGTCGACAATGGCGGGTAGTTGGTCCAGCCGGCGCCGATGCCGTTCATGCCAGGCGGGCCTTCCACGAAAAACGATGTGAAGAGCAGCGTCAGCGAAGCCGGCAACAGCCAGAACGATATGTTGTTCATTCTCGGGAATGCCATGTCCGGCGCGCCGATCATCAGCGGCACCAGCCAGTTGCCGAAGCCGCCGATCATGGCCGGCATGACCATGAAGAAGATCATGATGAGGCCATGCGCCGCCACCGCCTCGTTGTAAGCGTGACCGTTGGCAAAGTACTGAAGGCCCGGCTCCTGCAATTCCGCGCGCATCAGCACCGACAGCGTGCCGCCGGCCAGCCCGCCGACGAGGGCGAACAGCAGGTACATGGTGCCGATATCTTTGTGGTTGGTCGAGAACAGCCATCGGCCGATCCCGGCCGGGCGGTCACTGGCGGCATATGTCGTAGCGGTCATGGACGACACACCTCGAGCGCGGGCGTGCTCCCCGTCCATTGCACAGCAGCTTAACCAGCGATCGCCGGGGCTGGTGCAAGCCGATTGTCGCAACCCCTCGGCTGCGCTCAGGCTCCGAGGTAGGCCGTCTTGACGTGCGGGTTGTCGAGCAGCTCCGCGCCGGTGCCCGTGAGGGTCACCCGTCCCTGCTCGAGGACGTAGGAGCGGTCGGACAGCTCCAGGGCCGCAAAGGCATTCTGCTCCACCATGATCACGGTGACGCCCTGCGCACGCACCTCCTTGATGATCTCCAACGTGCGCTCGACCAGGTTGGGTGCCAGTCCCAGCGACGGCTCATCGAACAGGATGAGCTTGGGGTGCGACATCAGCGCGCGCGAGATGGCCAGCATCTGCTGCTCGCCGCCGGACAGCGTCCCCGCCGCCTGGTTGCGCCGCTCGTGCAGGATCGGAAAGCGCTCGAATATCCGGCGCATGTCGGTTGCCGTTTCCCGCGCGTCCTTGCGAAGGTAGCATCCCATTTCCAGGTTCTCGAGCACCGTCATATAGGGGAATACGCGCCGTCCCTCGGGACAGTGGGCGATGCCGAGCTCGAGAATGCGCCGGGGCGACGCGCGCGTGATATCCTCGCCGCGGAAGACGATGCGCCCGGCGGCCGGCGGCAGTACGCCGGAGATCGCCTTCAACGTGGTCGTCTTGCCGGCGCCGTTGGCGCCGATCAGCGTCACCAGCTCGCCCTGCTGCACATCGATCGACAGGTCGCTGATGGCTGCGACCTTGCCGTAGCGGCACGTGAGCCCTTCAACTGTGAGCACGGGCGTACCTCTCGCCGAGATAGGCGCGGATCACTTCAGGATCGCGCTGGATAGCGCTGGGCGGGCCATCGGCGATGACGCGTCCATGATTGAGGCAGATGACCCGATCGGACACGCCCATGACCATCTTCATGTCGTGCTCGACGAGCAGCACCGTGATCCCGCGCGCTCTGATCCGCCCGAGCAGGCTCATGAAGCTCGCGGTCTCGGACGGGTTCATGCCCGAAACCGGCTCATCGAGCAGCAACAGCTTGGGCTTTGCGGCAAGGGCGATCGCCACCTCGAGCAATCTCAGCTCGCCATAGGGCAGGGACCCGGCGATCTGCCGCTTGCGGGGCTGCAACCCGACGAGCGCCAGGATCTCGTCCGCCTGCCGGGCGAGCTCGCTCTCCTCGCGCGCAATCGACGGAAGCCCGAGCAGGATGGCAAGCGGCCGCTGCGTCGATCTCAGGTGCAGCCCCAGCAGCACGTTGCCCAGAACGGTCTGCGTCATGAACACGCTGGTCTTTTGAAAGGTGCGGACGATGCCCTGCTCGGCAATCCGGTTGGTCTTGAGGCCGTTGATCCGCTGGCCGCGATAGGTGATGTCGCCGGCCTCCGGCTGAATGTACCCGGTGATGGCGTTGAACACGGAGGTCTTGCCGGCGCCGTTCGGGCCGATCAGTGACAGCACTTCCCCTTGTTCCACGTGGAACGTCATGCCTTCGACGGCCTTCAGACCGCCGAACCGGATGGTCAATCCATCAACCATCAGCTCCGGTCTCGTAAGCTGCGCCGTCATCCGGCTGCCTCGGCGCTCGCGGCTCCGGGCGTCGAGCCGTTCATCGCCTGCTGGCGACCGCGCCACCAGTCCCGCACCGCAGGCACGATGCCCTCCGGCAGGTAGTAGACGACGAGGATCATCAGCACGCCATAGACCACCCACTGCACCTCTGGCTTGATTTCCAGCGCGCGCAGCGACTCGGGCAGGAGCCCGAAAACCAGCCCGCCGACCACGGGACCGGCCAGCGTCCCCTTGCCGCCGGCGATGACCATGATGACCATCGTCACCGTATAGATGAAGAGAAACACGTCGGGGTCCACGATGCGCACGTAGTGCGCGTAGAGAGCGCCTGCCGCGCCGGCGATGGCGGCCGACACGACTGTCGCCAGCACGAGGGACTTGGTGACGTCAACGCCGACCGATGCCGCCAGAGGCTCGTTCTCTCTGAGCGCGATCATGGCGCGGCCGGCACGGGAATGTACGAGCCGGCGGATGAGAACGTAGGCCACGATGGCGAACACGAGCACGAGATAGTAGTTGGCCGGCTTGCGCAGAAACGAGATCTCGAAGATCCCCGGCACGCCGAGCCGGAGGGGCGGAATGTTGTTGAGCGCCATCGGCCCTTGTGTCAGCTCCACCCAGTTGAGCGCCACGAGGCGGATGACCTCGGCGAAGCTGATCGTCACGATCACGAAGTAGGCGCCGCGCACCTTGAACGAGATCCTGCCGATGGCCCAGCCGCAAAGCCCCGCAATCAGGATCGCACACAGCACGCCGACCCATGCGGGCTTGGGCTCGAGCGTCACGAGCCAGTCGGGAAGCAGGTGCACCTGGAAGCCCAGCGACACGAGGCTCGTCGTGTACGCGCCGATGCCGAAGAAGGCGACATGGCCGAGGCTGAGCTGACCCGTGAAGCCCAGCAACAGGTTGAGGCTCATGGCCGCGATGATGAAGATGCCGGTGATGATCAGCACATGCAGGACATACAGATCCGTCATCCACAGCGGGATCGAGAACAGCAGGAGCAACCATGCTGCCGTCAGGCCGCGCTTCATCCGATGCGCTCCTTCTGAGCAAACAGCCCTGTCGGCTTGATGATCAGGATGAGAATGATCAGCAGGAAGCCCATGGCGTCGCGATAGCCCGAGGAGACGTAGCCGGCTCCGAGCTCCTCCATGAAAGCCAGGATGAATCCACCGAGCGTGGCTCCCGGAATGCTGCCCAGGCCGCCGAGGATGACGATGGCGAAGGCCTTGAGGGAGGCGAGATCGCCCATGGTCGGGTAGACCACGAACACCGGTCCCAGCAGCGCGCCAGCCGCTGCCGCCAGCCCCGAGCCGAGCGCAAACGTGGCGGTGTGCACGCGATTGATGTCGACTCCCATGAGTGCGGCCACCTCGCGATCCTGGAATGTGGCGCGCATCGCCTTGCCGAGCTTCGTCCGGTTGATCAGCGCATAGGCTGCTGCGATGAGCGCCAGAGCCACGATGAAGACGAACAGGCGGTTCCACGAGACCGACACGGGGCCCAGCACCAGCGGTGAGGATGGGAACGGACTGTCGATCGATTTTGCCACGCCCGACCACGCCAGCTGCTCGAGGTTCTGCAGCGCGATCCATGCCCCGATCATCACCAGCATGGTCGTGTCGATGTCCGCGCCTCGGAGCCGGCGCAGAAGCACAAGCTCGATCGCGGCGCCGAGCGCTACACCGAGCAGCACCGCTAAAGGTAGGGCGAGCAGGAAGCTCACGCCCAGCACCATCACCCACATGTACATCATGTAGGCGCCGAAGGCGTAGAGCTCGCCGTGCGTGAAGTTCACGACGCGCATGATGCCGAAGATCAGGGTAAGCCCGATGCCGAGCAGCGCATAGGTGCCGCCCAGGATCAGGGCGTTCAGGCCGTGCTGCAGAAGCTGATCCACGGGCGACCCCTCCCTCTCCCCGCGTACGGGGAGAGGGCAGCTTGCCTTATTGCTTCACGACCTTGCCGCCTTCGATCTTCACCAGGTAGACGCTCGGCACGTTCTGCGCGCTTTCCTTGCCCGCCGGACCCTGCTTGATGAAGGCGATGTCGCCGTTGATGCCTTTGACCTTCACGTTCCACAGCGCCTTCTGGACCGCCTCCGGCTCGGCTTTGCCCGCGGCCTTGATCGCCTCGACGATCGTGTAAATGCCGTCCCAGCCACGGAAGCCTTCCGTGAGGCCGCCGACGTTGTGCTTCTTCTCGTTCCAGATCGCCACGAACTTCTTGGCGATGTCCGGGTTCCTGACCGCCTCCGGGAACCAGGGCGTGAAGAAAACCAGATGATAGGATCCGTTGGCCGCATCGCCTGCCTGCTGGATCAGCTGGTCCGGGGACACCGAGCCGCCTGTGGTGATGATGCGGGCGGTGACCTGCTGATCCTTGGCCTGCTTGAGGATCAGCGTGGCCTGCTCCACCGCTGTCGTAACGAACAGCGTATCGCTGCCCGATGCCTTGATCTTCGCGAGCTGCGCCGAGAGGTCGGTCGCCTTCGGGTCCATGGTCTCCATGACGCCGACCTGCACCCCCTCCTTCTTCAGCATCCCGGAGAATTCCTTGGAGGCGCCGAGACCGAAGTCATTGTTGGTGGCGAGGAAGTCAGCCTTCTTGATGCCGAGCTGCTTCACCAGTGGTGTAAAGGCCTTTGCCTCCATCTCCGAGGTCGGGCTGATCCGGAAAATGTAGGGATTGCCTGAGGTCGTGATCTTGCCGGAGGATGATGTCTCCACCAGCATCGGCACCTTGTATTCCTCGAGTTTCGGCATGACGGCCAGGGTGAGCGTCGAGCTCCAGGCGCCCATCATCACCGGCACCTTGTCCTTGACGATCAGCTTCTCTGCTGTCGCCACCGCCTCCGTGGGGTTCGACTTGTTGTCCTCGATGATGAGCTGGATCTTCTTGCCGAGAACGCCACCGGCCTTATTGATCTCCTCCTCGGCGATCTTGGCGCCTTGCGCCACGTAGTTGCCGGAGGCCGCGAAGGCGCCCGTAAGTGGCTGCGTGACGCCGATCTTGATCGTGTCCTGGGCCGCCGCCGAACCTGCCATCAATGTTGCTGCCACGGCCGCGAGTAGGAACTTCAAACCCTGGTAGGTCATGCGTACCTCCCTTTACTGCGACGGAGCTGAGAGCGCGGATTCCTATTCGTTCTCCGGCTCGAAGTTTCGATCCTCAAACTTATTCCAAGATTAGAAACACCATCCCACTTGAGGCTATGGCCGCGCTGATCCGAAGACAAGCGGATCTGCGTTTTCACAATGCGCCTTTTGCAGTCAGGCCGCCTTCTTTTTGAGCCGCGGCAGGATCTCTTTTGCGACCGCCTCGACCTGCTCCTTCTCGTACTTGTAGGGAACGAAGATGATGCGATCGATGCCGGTAGCGATGTGCTGCTCGAGTTGCTCGACGCACTCCTCGACTGTTCCCATGATGGCGCTGTCCATGGTCGACTCCGACCAGGATGCGTAGTCCCACTCCGTCTGCAGCCAGTGCTTCATGGGAGCCTCGATCTTGGCGCGCGGGCCAATGCAGATTGGAAGCTGGTTGGTCGAGATGAGCTTGTCGGGGTCTCTGCCCGCTTCCTCGGCATAGCCGCGGATTTTCTTCCAGGTCCGTGCGAAGCTGTCGGCCGTATAATAGTACGTGATCCAGCCGTCGCCTTTGGTGGCTGCGCGCTTCAGCACCGCATCCACATATCCGCCGATCAGGATCGGCGGACGCGGCTTCTGCACCGGCTTGGGATAGAGCACGGCGCCGCGAAGATTGTAGGGTGGATAGCTGCCGTCGACTTTCTCCTCGGTCCAGAGCCGGTTGATGATCTCGAGGCTCTGCTCCATCAGCTTTCCGCGCTTGGTGAAGTCTGCACCGAGGGAGTCGAACTCGCGCTTGTACCACCCCACCGCGGTGCCGACGATCAGCCGGCCGTTGGAGATGTGATCTATGGTGGCAAGCTCCTTCGCCAGGATCACTGGGTTGCGCACCGGCATGACCAGCACGCCGGTGCCGATCTTGATCTTCGTCGTTCGTGCGGCGACCGCCGTCAGGATGGTCAGCGCCTCGTGGATCGGAAAATTGGGATCGACGCCGAGCAGGATGTGATCCCAGGCCCAGATCGACTCGTAGCCGAGCTCCTCCATGCGCACCCCGTAGTCGATCAGGCCTTGTGCGCTCGGCATCTCGGGATGGCGGGTGAAGTTCCGCATCGCGATGCCGAAGACGGTCTGCTTGCTCGCCATGTGCCCTGGTCCTTTCGCCCGGATGCCGATCAGGCCGTATAGAGCCGCTGTGGGTCGAGCTCGCGCAGAATAGCCAGCTCATCCTTTCGCGGCGGCTCGGCGGTCTCCAGGTTGTCAGCAAAGATCAGCTTGAAGCCCGTGTTGTCCTGCACCTGCTCGCGCGTCACTCCCTGCTGCAACGCCAGCACCTTCATCTCCCGCGTCTCCTCGTCGAAGCCCATGACGGCAAGGTCGGTGACGACGCGCCACATGCCGCCCTGCGGCAGCCCGGACTCCGCGCGCGAACGCCCTCCCTTGATCCATCCGGGGGAGGTGACGAAGTCCACATCCGCCACGAAGCGCCGCTTCTCGTGCTTCATCGCCACGATCATGTTGGTCAGCGAGGAAATGTCGTTGCCGCCGCCGGTGCCGGGCAGACGGATGATCGGGTTGTCGGCGCTGCCGATGAAGGAGGAGTTGAGATTGCCGAACCGGTCGATCTGGGCGCCGCCCATGAAGCCGATGTCGACATAGCCGCGCTGCAGCAGGAGCAGCACGTCCGTGATCGGCAGCACCATGTTGGACCGGCGTGTGCAGCGCTGCTCGTTGGTGGACGGCGGCAGCTCGCCCGGCACGATGAACGGCCCGATCGTGCCGCCTTCGAACAGGATCGTCAGATGCGGCGCGAAGTTCCGCTGCGCGAGCGTCGCGGCCAGCAGGGGTACGCCGATGCCTGCGAACACGATCTGCCCGTCTTTCAGCAGTCGCGACGCCATCACGGCGAGCAGCTCCGACGCCGTGTAGGTCAAGCCTGCGCCGTCATGCCTAGTCATTGTAGACGCTCCTGCCGCGCCGGCACGCATCGAGCACGGCATCCATGCCGAGCTTGGCGAGATAGTCGGGCCACGACTTCGGGCCGTAGTAGAATTCGTCGAGATATTGTTGCGCGCCCTTCACCGGGTCCTTGGAGGTGAGTCCGGCGTAGTAGTCGAGATGCGAAAAGAACGGTTCGTAGATGCCGTAGCACTCGTGTGGCGCGCACCCGATCGGAGCCTCGACGACGGCCTCCACCGTGAAGAAGGGAATGCGCGTTTGATCGGGCGTGCGCCGGATCTGATCGTTGGATACGATGCGCTCCGTCGTCAGGATCACCCGGTTGGCCGCCATTGCGATGTCGATGTCCATGAACTGCAACCCGTCGAGCTGGGCATTGCCGTAAGCGTCGCAGCGCTGCACGTGGATCAGCGCCACGTCCGGGTTGAGTGCCGGCAGCAGCACGACCTCCTCGCCTGTGAACGGGCAGGTCATGGTCTTCATCTGCCGGCTCACCTGCTTGCCCACGTCCGACCCGATCATGCTGCGCGAGGGCATGAACGGAATGCCCATGGCGCCCGCGCGGTAGCGCAGCCCCATCGACATGTGGCTCCACTCCTCGAAGCGCGCGAGTTTCCTTTCCGTGTGATGCCGCATGACCTTCGACACGCCCCAGACGATGCCCTGCGTGAACCAGCTCGTGATGACGTGCTTGGAGACGCCGGCGGCAAAAAGCAGATCGCCTTCCGTCGACGTGATCGAGCGCGAGACGGTGAGATTCTGCTTGCGCGCGCGGATCAGTGCCCAAACCATTGCCATTGGCGTCCGCGAGACGGTGCAGCCGCCGATGGCGACATGATCGCCGTCGTTGACGATCTTGGCCGCGTCCTTGAGCGACATCACCTTCTCGCGCAGGCCGCGGTCGCGCGCGAGCGTCGCCTGGCGCAATTCCTTGTAGGGCATCACCAGGTCGCTTGTGCTCATCGGTCTGCCCCTTTCTTAGGTGCCATCACGTCGCGGCGGCCATGCCACTGTCGCGGTTGAAGGCGGTGATCATCTCGTCCCACAGCGGAACGAGGGCATGCAAGTCGCGCCAGAAGCCTTGACTCTTGCGCCGATCGAAATCGGCGAGGGCCACGCCCTGCTGCTCGACCCACGTGTAATATCCGAGGTTGAAGATGCGCTCGCGCTCGCGCTGGGTGGCGTCCAGAACGTGCTCGGTGTCGGCACCGAGCAGGTGCTCGCCCACGATCTCGGCGGCAAGCTCGGTCGTGAGGTCCCCTTCGTTGTGCCGGTGCACGAGGAACCGCTGCAGCTCGCTGCGGTACATGGCGTGCCCGTCGGTGGCAACGGTGAGGATCACGTCGTCCGGGCCGAGCCCGTAGTGCTTCGCCATCTTGATGGCGCCGAGCATGTTGGCGATCGACGACAAGCCGAAAAACGCAAACCTGGCGATCAGGTCGATCGGCAGTCGGAGGCGGCGGGCCAGGTATGCGCGCCCCGCGTCGGTGTTGAAGGCGGCATTGAGCCCGTCCGTCGCCTTGTCGCTGACGCCGATCACGAGATCGGTGTTCATCACGTTGTGGATCAGCGGCACGTGTTTGTCGCCGATCCCCTGGATGTTGTGCTCGCCGTAACCGTTCTTGAGCAGCGTCGGGCACTCGACGGCTTCGACGACCGCGATGCGCGATCCATAGGTGGACTTCAGATAATCACCGGCGCCCAGCGTGCCGGCGGAGCCGCTCGCGGCCACGAAGCCGGCGAGGCGCGCCTGGGGATTCGCGGCCTGCACGCTCTCGAAAATCTTGCCCAAGGCAGGACCGGTGCATCGCCAGTGCCCGAGGTAGTTGCCGAACTCGCTGAACTGATTGACGATCTCGTTGGCCGGATTGCGCGCGAGCCTGGCGCACGCGTCGTAGATCTCTTTCACGTTGGACTCGGTCCCGGGCGTACGCACGATGTCCTCTGGCGCGCCAACCCACTTGCTGAGCCAATCGAAGCGCTCCTGGCTCATGCCTTCGGGCAGCACGGCGACGCCGCGGCAACCGAGGATGCGGGAGATGGCCACGCCGCCGCGGCAGTAGTTGCCGGTCGATGGCCACACCGCGCGCTGGCGCGTCGGATCGAAACGCCCCGACACGAGGCGTGGTGCGAGGCATGCATACGCCGCCAGCACCTTATGCGCGCCGATCATCGGGAAGAGCGCGCCCAACGCCACAACGATGCGCGCTTCCACGCCGGTCAGTGCCGGCGGAAGCTCGACGTGCACCGGAGTCGCGACCGGCCCCGTTCGCTGCAGATCGTTGAACCAGTGCACGCGGTTGAGGTTGAGCGGATGCGGATCATCGGGTCCTACGTCCGCAAGCCCCTGGCGCAGGCGCGGTGCCCGGCCCGGATCGGCAAGCTCCGCGAACGTCGGCAGTCGCACGCCCTTCTGTTTGAGCAACGCCGCAGCGCGCTGCCGCACAGCCTGGTCCTCGACCCTGACTGCGAACTCGAAAGGCCCCATCGAACCGCCTTGCCCTGCCTGTGTGGCTTCTGGGATCGTGTCCCAATTATTCTATTGTTCTATAATTAGTACAACTATCCTACGTCTCGCGCCGTCGATCAACAGGCAGCGCGGACAATCCTCAGCCGGCGGCAGCCTGCTCCGCAGGCCGGCGCTGCACCGCCCGCCTGCGCTCCTCGGAGGGTGTTGCGTAAAGCGTCGTGCGCTGGAGAGGGGTGCGGCCGCGCTGCCGAATGATGTGCTCGATCTCGGCGGCGTCGATTTCTTGCCCGTGTGCGGCTCCCGCGGCTCGCGTGATGGATTCGTTCATCAGAACGCCGCCGAAGTCGTTGGCTCCCGCATCCAGGCACAGCGCCGCACCTTCCCGCCCCATCTTCACCCAGGAAGTCTGGATGTTCTGGATCACCGGATCGAGCACCAGCCGCGCGATCGCATGCATCAGCACGGCCTCACGGAACGTCGGCCCCTTGCGCGACTGGCCCTTGAGGTAGATCGGCGCCTCCATGTGCACGAACGGCAGCGGCACGAACTCCGTGAAGCCGCCCGTCCGCACCTGCAGCTCGCGCACCCGCAGCAGGTGGCGCGCCCAGTGCCGGTAGCCGTCGACGTGGCCGAACATGATGGTCGCCGTGCTGCGCAGGCCGACGTCGTGCGCAGCCTCCATCACCTCGAACCATTGCGCGGTCGAGATCTTGTCGGGACACAGGACTGCGCGGACCTCGTCGTCGAGGATTTCCGCCGCCGTTCCGGGCAGGCTGCCGAGGCCGGCGGCCTTCAGGCCGGCAAGATAATCGCGCAGCGGAAGCCCCAACGTCTCGGCGCCGTGCCACACCTCGAGCGGCGAGAACGCATGCACGTGCATGGCGGCTGCGGCCGATTTGACCGCAGTGACGATGGATTTGTAGGTGTCGCCGGTGTAGCCCGGCCTGATGCCGCCCTGCAGGCAGACCTCCGTCGCGCCGCGCGCCCATGCCTCGCCCGTGCGCGACGCGATCTCGGCCAGTGGCAGATCGTATGGCTTCTCGCGGTGGCCGAGGCTGTGGCGCCCTTTGGAGAAGGCGCAGAACTTGCAGCCGTAGGTGCAGATGTTCGTGTAGTTGATGTTGCGGTTGACGACGTACGTCACCGTGTCGCCGATCCGCTCCGCCCGCAGCCGGTCGGCAGCGCGGCAAACCGCCGTGAAATCGGGCCCCCGCGCATCGAACAGCCGGATGATGGCGGCCTCTGACAGAACCTCACCTGAGGCCACCGCCTCGAGAGCCTGCGCCACCTCGGGCGAGGCCGCGCCATCGTCCCCGCGCATGCGTGCCACCTGGACTGCTGGCAACGCCTCCACGCGGCCGGGTGACCAGTCATCCTCTCGCGCGAGGCAGGCCGCATCCTGCTGGCGGAGCGCATGCGGCACCAGCGCGGTGTCGAGCCACCGCTTCGGCTCGGCGAGATATTCGGGATAGATTGCCAGCCGCTCGACCAGCATCCGCCCGGCGCGCTCCGTGGCCCGCTCGAGATCCAACAGATGCGGCCAGGGCGCTTCGGGATTGACGTGATCCGGGGTGACTGGCGACACGCCGCCCCAGTCGTTGATCCCCGCTCTGACCAGGTGCGCCAGGCCTCCGGGCTGCAAATTGGGCGGCGCCTGGATGTTCATCGCGGGTCCAAGCACGAGGCGCGCCACCGCAATGGTCCAGGCGTGGTCGTCGAGCGACGGCTCGGCCGCCTTCGCCATGCGTGTTCCCGGCTTGGCGCGGAAATTCTGGATGATCACTTCCTGGATATGCCCATGCCGCTCGTGCAGGTCGCGGATGGCGAGCAGCGCCTCAATGCGCTCGGCCCGGGTCTCGCCGATGCCGATCAGCAAGCCCGTGGTGAACGGCACCCGGGCACGGCCTGCGGCCTCGAGTGTCGCCAGCCGCACCGCAGGCAGCTTGTCGGGCGAGCCGAAGTGCGGCCCTCCCCGCTCCGACAGGCGGTCCGCCGTGGTCTCGAGCATGATGCCTTGCGACACGGACACGCGCCGCAGCCGCTGGAGCCAGTTTTCGTCCATGATGCCGGGATTGAGATGCGGCAGCAGACCGGTTTCCTTCAGCACGCGTGCGGCCGACGCCTCCAGATACGCGAGCGTGGATTGGGCCCCGAGATCGGCCAAGGCCTCGCGTGCCACGCGGTAGCGCAGCTCGGGCTGATCCCCGAGCGTGAACAGCGCCTCCTTGCATCCGGCCGCCTGTCCATTGCGCGCGATGTCGAGCACCGCCTCGGGGGGGAGATAGTGGGGCTCGCCTCCGTGCGGCGCCTTTGCGAACGTACAGTAGTGGCAAACGTCGCGGCACAGCTTCGTCAGCGGGATGAAGACCTTCTTGGAGTATGTGACGTGCCGCCCGTGGCCGGCGACGCACAACTCTTCAGCGATGGCCATCAGGCGAGCGAGGTCGTCGCACTGCGCGAGCGCCGCGGCCTCAGAGGGCGTCAGCCTCCGCCCGGACTCCGCTGCGGCCAGAGCCGACCGCGCTTCGATGCTGCTCGTCACTGCTCGCGTGCTCCGGTTTGGTTCAGCTCGCGTCCGCTTTCGCTCTGGCGCAGAAAATCGTAACCAGGCGATCCGCCGGCGCATTGCAGCAGCGTCACGATATCGTGCGGTTCATCGATGTCGGCAGCCAGGCCCGGCATCTGCAGAACCCGCGTGTCGAGGCGCCGTGCCACTGCATGCGCCAGGTGCCGCACGAAGCTGCCTGGGCCGAAGCTCGGCTCCAGGGCGTCAGGCGGTGCAAGGGCCAGGGCATTCGTGCCCTCCCCGTCGCGCGAAGGGACCAGCGCGACGCGCCGCCCCGTCGCCACCGCCGCGACCACGCCGCGCACTTCCTCCGCCGTTGCCTGGGGCAGGTCGGCGGGCACGATGATGGCGCTCCTCGCGCCGTGGAGCCGCGCACGCGCCAGTCCCTGCACCAAGGCCGGATTGAGCCCCGTCGCGCGCTCCTCGCGCAAAACCATGGCCCCCCGCTCTGTGGCGAATGCGGCCACCTGCGGGTCCGGCGTCACCACCAGCACGACATCGATCGTCTCGACGTTGCCAAGCGTGGTCAGCACGCTTTCCAGCATCGTCAGCACCAGACGCCGGCGCAACTCCGGTGACAGCGCCGCAGACAGGCGCCGTTTGGCGTCGGATAACGCCTTGACGGGAACGATGGCGCATGTCGGCCCTGCGTGCATCAGCGTGCTCCGGCCGGCCCCTGGTCGGCGCCCGGCTTCGAGGTTTGTCCGAGCCGATCACACAACTCCAGGCAGCGGCGAGCAAGCGCGATCTTGTCGTCCAAGGTCTGCATTAGGGTGTTGGCTGCCGTGACCTGGATCGGCATGCCCCCGGCAAGGTCGGCGTCCACCGCATCGATGACGAGCATATCGACCAATCCGGTATAGCGCTGCGCGATGCTGCGCACGTCTGGCGTCAAGCCGAGCTCGGCCATGATCTTGGCCGCCGGCCCCTTCACGGCCTTGCCGCCGATGATGGGCGTTACCGCGACAATCGGCGCGCCGCTCGCCCGCATGGCCTCCCGCAGGCCTGGCACCGCCAGGATCGGATCGACGCTGAGCCAGGGGTTCGACGGACAGATTATGATGCCCGCCAGCGTATCGGCCGCGAGGGCGTCGAGCACGCTTTGCGTCGGTCTGGCGGTGCTCGCGCCTTCGAATCGGATGGCTCGTACCGGCGGCCGGCACTGCTCCCGTACGAAGTATTCCTGAAAGGCCAGCGTCCCTGCCTCGGTATCGACCACGGTGCGCACCGGATCGTCCGTCATCGGCAGCACGCGTGCGCTGATGCCGAGCTTGTCCGCCATGTGCGTGCAGATCTGAGTCAGCGTCTCCCCGGCCTTCAGCCGCCGCGTGCGTTCCACGTGTGTCGCAAGATCACCGTCGCCCAGCCTGAACCAGGCCGGTCCGCCGAGTGCGGCCAGCGCCCGCATGAAGGTCCATGTCTCGTCGCGCCGGCCCCATCCGGTTTCGGGATTGACGACGTCGGCGAGCGTGTAAAGCGCGGTGTCGACATCGGGCGAGACGTGCAGGCCGACGTGCTCGAAGTCGTCTCCCGTATTGACGATGATGCTCAGCCGGTCGCCGAGCATGTGCGCCAGCCCGAGCGAGAGCTTGGCGCCGCCGACCCCGCCGGAGAGGGCGACATAGGTCCGGCTGCTCATCGGAACAGGTCCTCGGCCTTGGGCCTCACCAGGGCGGTCGCCGGCCGCGCCTCGGCCTGCCACTGCAGGCCGCGCACATGCGCGGCCGGGCGCCCTTCCGCCGCTTCACCCATGGCCAGCACTGCCGCCGCTGCAATCGCATCGGCGAAGCCTACCTCCGTCACCTCCAACGGCCGGCCAGAGAGGTCAGGCTCGCCACGGCGATCCCAAAGCGCCGGCAGGCCTGCCGCGCCAATTGCGAGCCCCACGGTCCCGAGCCGCCAGGCGCGTCCGGCGCTGTCCGAGATGATGACGCCGATGTCCGCACCGAAGTGCCGATCCAGCCGCTGCTTGATGCGCTGCGCGCTGGCATCCGGTGCCTCGGGCAGCAGCAGCACGCGCCGGTTGCGATCTGCAGCATCGAGATTGGATTGGTCGATGCCGGCGTTGGCGAGCACGACGCCGTGCCGCGTCGCCACGATCAGCACATGCGGCTTGGCGCGAAGCACCTCGACGGTCTCTGACAGGATCGCCTGCACGAGGCGGGCGTCCTTCAGCGTGATCTGAGCGAGCTCCTTCGCCTTGGCGGTCGGCTCGACCGTCGCAAGGTCGACATAGCGGTCCTCCGCCTTGGACACGATCTTCTGCGTCACGACCAGCACGTCACGATCGCGCAGTGTGATCGCCCGGCGGTCGAGGGCCTCGATCAACAAGCGAGGCAGGTCCTCCCGAGGGCGAACCATCGGAATTCCGTCCAAGGCCGTGATAATGAGCTGTGACGCGCTCAATGGCGTGTTCCGTCGACGATCCGCGAGTGCCCGGGCCGTGCTGGGAGTCTGTAGGTCGCCGCTAAGACTTGTTCAAGCCGGTAATGCGGATGCCCGCACCATCGACCTTGTAGTTGCGGTTGATGCCGATCAGCACCGACGTCAGCGCCTCTGCGGCGGCGGAGTTGGCGAGCGGACCGGCATGCAGGCCCCTGAGGCCTGCCGCTTCCGCCAGCGAGATCACGACCTCGCGGTCCTTAGGATCGTCGCCGAACACCAGCACATCACAGTCGATGTCGGCGTCCGTCTGCAGCTTGTGCGCGGCGACATTGTGAAACGCTGAAACCACCCGCGTCGCCTCGCCGAGGCGCTGCTGGGCAGCCAATGCCGCGCAGCCTTCGACGGGAAGCTGAACGCGGGCGACCCTCGGTGGCACCAGCGGCACCGTGGTGTCGACCAGTAGCTTGCCGGCGGTCGCCGCCTTGATCTCGTCCAGGATCGCCGTATGGCTCGCCCACGGCACCGTCAGAATGACGATGCTGCCCGCTCTTGCTGCATCGGCATTGGTCGCCCCGCGAACGTCCCCTCCCGACGAGGATGCCTGAATGGTCCTCGCCGCCTCCTCGGCCTTTGCAGCCGTGCGCGACCCGATGACGATCGGATAGCCCGCAAGCGCCAATCTCCGGGCCAGTGCTGAGCCCAGCGTCCCAGTGCCCCCGACGATTGCCAGGGTCGGCTTGTCTGTTGCCATGCGCTCGTCTGCCTGTCGGCTACAGTTTCATCTCGGGCAGGGGTACCACGGCGATGCCGGCTGCTTCCAGCGCAGCGCGTACGCCGCGGCCCACGACCACGCCCGTGGCCTCATCGCCATGAACGCACAGCGTGTGGACGTTCACCTTCACGCGCTTGCCGTTCATCGAGATGACCTCGCCCTCTTGTACCATTCGCAGCGCCTGGGCGGCTGCCTCCTTGGGGTCCTTGAGCACGGTGCCGGGAATGGCGCGCGAGGCGAGGTTGCCGTCGTCATCGTATTTGCGATCGGCGAAACCCTCCTGCGCCAGGGGCAGATCGAGCTTGCGCGCTGCCTTCTCCATCTCCGAGCCGTACAGGGCCACATAAATGATGCTGCGATCCACGGTCTTGATGGCCTTGCCGATGGCCATGGCGTAGTCCGCGTTCTCGGCGGCCATATTGTTGAGTGCGCCGTGCGGCTTCAGGTGCGTCACCTTCAGTCCTGCATAGCTGGCCATCGCCTGCAGGGCACCGATCTGGTAGGCGATCATGTACTCGAGGTCGCTCGCCTTCATCTGGATGCGCCGCCGGCCGAAGCCCCACAGATCGTTGAACCCCGGGTGCACGCCGACGCTCACGCCCTCCTGCTTGGCAAGCATGCACAGCCGATGCATCGTGTTGGGATCGCCGGCGTGGAAGCCGCAAGCGACGCTGGCCGACTTGATGATCTTCATCAGCTCCGCGTCGTTGCCGATGTCGTAGGCGCCCCACCCTTCGGCGATGTCGGCATTGAGGTTGATCATCTTCGCCATGGTGAACTCGCAGCTCCGCTATCTCGGCAAACAACGTGATGCTATTTATAGGAAGACCGTACGATCGCGGTCAAACCGGTCCTTGTTAGCATGCACATGACGAACGCGGCCAGGTTTCTTCCTTGCGGTGATACGGCACTGATCGTCGAGTTCGGCGACCGGATCGACCGCCGCATCAGCGGCCTCGTGATCGCCCTGGCGGAGCGCCTCAAGGCCGCAGCCCTGGCGGGGGTGGTCGAGCTCGTGCCCACGTTTCGCTCGCTCCTGGTGCACTACGACCCCGCCGTGCTTCCCAATGCCGAGCTGAAGGCGCGCCTGTTGCCGATGATCGAGGATCTGGAGCCCGCAGAGCGCGCGGGCCGCGTCTGGCGCATCCCGGCCTGCTACGACATGAGCGTTGGCCCAGACCTTGCGGAACTCGCCACCACGACCGGCCTTGCCCCCTCCGACATCGCGGCGCGGCACAGCGCGGTCACCTACCAAGTCTACATGATCGGCTTCCTGCCCGGCTTCCCCTACATGGGCGACGTGCCGCCCGAGCTGCAGGTTCCGCGCAAGCAGAACCCACGGGTTGCCGTGCCGCGCGGGTCGATCGCGATCGCGACCACCCTCACCGCCATCTATCCCTTGGAAAGCCCCGGCGGCTGGCACCTCATCGGTCGCACCCCGGTGCCGCTCTGGGACCTCGGGGACGATCCGCCGACCCTGCTTGCCGCCGGCGACAGCGTGGTCTTCGAGCCCGTCTCGCTGGAGGCCTACGAGTCCATCCTGGCACGCGTAGAGGCCCGCGACTTCCGGCTGCGTCCCGAGCCGCGACATGCGGGGCCGGCTGCATGAAGCCTGCTCTCCGCGTGATCGCGCCGGGGCTGATGACGACGCTCCAGGATCTGGGCCGCTTTGGCTACCAGCAGCTCGGCGTTCCCGTTTCGGGTGCCCTCGATCCCGTAAGCCTGCGCGCGGCCAATCTCCTCGTCGGCAACGAGCCTTCGACCGCGGCTCTGGAGATTGCCTTTCAAGGGCCGACGCTCGCGGTCGAGGCTGACAGCGCCCGCGTCGCGGTCGTGGGCGGTACGGCGCCGCTCGAAATTCTCGATGGCGAGGGCTCGCCGCCGAGGCGGATCCCCCTGCTGCAGAGCGTCCGTCTGATGCGTGGCCAGATTTTGCGGGTGGGCGCGCTCAGCGGGAGCAAGCTCCTTTATCTGGCGGTCGAAGGCGGTTTCGACGTCGCGCCCGTCCTGGGCAGCAGGTCCACCTACACGCGTGCCTCGCTCGGCGGTTTCGACGGCCGCCCCCTCAAACCTGGCGATCTCCTTCCGCTCGCAGCCGCGCAGGCGGCCGAACGCGAGGAGCGCATGCTGCCGAAGCTTGACCTTGCGCCGCCAAGCCGCGTTCGCGTGGTGCTCGGTCCGCAGGACGACTTCTTCCCGCCGGACGCCATCGCCGCCTTTCTCGCCGCCACCTACACCGTGTCGCCGGCCTCCGATCGCATGGGTATGCGGCTGGAAGGTCCGCCCGTGGCGCACGCCAAGGGTTTCAATATCGTCTCGGACGGTATCGCGCCCGGTTCCATTCAGGTCCCCGGCAACGGCCTTCCCATCATTCTCCTCGCGGACCGGCAGAGCACGGGTGGCTATCCCAAGATCGCCACCGTCATTTCGGCCGACCTGCCGGCGCTGGGGCGGCTCCTCCCCGGGGCCAGGATCGGCTTCGAGACCGTCAGCATCGAAGCGGCCGAAGCTGCGTATCATGAGCTTGCCGCGCGCTTGGACGGGATGGCGCGCCAGATCAGTCCGGTGCGCAACGAGCTCGTCATCGACGAAGCCAAGCTCATGCAAGCCAATCTGGTGAGCGGAATGATCGATGCCCACGCACTGAGCCCGGATCCGGGCGACTGAGACAGCACGCCATGGCCAATCGCACGCGACGACAGTTGAAATCCGATGCCGACAGCCGGGTCCCCCGCTATCTCCAGGTGGCATCGGCGCTGCGCCGCCGCATCCGTGACGGCGTCTGGTCCGTCGGCGACAGGATCGCCACGCTCGAGGAGCTCGAGCGCGAGTTCGGCGTGGCCCGCGTCACCGTGCGGCAGGCCATCGACCTGCTGCAGGGCGAAGGCCTCGTCAAATCGTTCCAGGGGCGTGGCACCTTCGTCACCAAGGCCATCGAGCATGACCGCTGGCTGCAGCTTGCGACGGACTGGGAAAGCCTGATCGCGCCGATCCGCGACAACGTCCCCCACATGCTGCCGTCCGAGGCTCAGCCTTCGCCTGTCATCGAGGAAGGCGACGGCGTACCCGCGCCAGCCTACGTTTTCCTGCGCAGCGTGCAGAAGCGCGGCGGTCAGCCCTATGCCTACGCGCGCATCCACGTTGCCAAGCACATCCACGCCCGCGCACCCAAGCAGTTCGCCTCGCGCGTCGCGCTGACGGTCCTGTCCGAGATGGCCGACCTCGCCATCTCGCGCGCGCACCAGACCTTGGCGATCGGCTCGGCGGACATCGAGACGGCGCGCATCCTCGGCATCGCGCTGAACGCGCCGACCGCTGAGGCCCGATGCGTCGTCGTGGACGATGATGGCGTCGTCATCTACGTGGGCGAGATCACGTATCCGGGCGACTGCGTCCGTATCAACATCGAGCTGATCGGCGGCGCGCGGAACTGACGCGCACGTTGCGAACGGGCCCATCAGGCACTAAGCTCAACTTGTTCTAGATTTAGTACGAGTTTGTCGGTGGCGGGGGCGTCCGCGGGTGGCTGTGCAAGGCATCGGCGCAAGGCTGCTGCGCAAGGAGGACGACCGCTTCATGCGCGGTCGCGGCCAGTATGTCGGCGACATTCGCCTTGCCGGCATGTTGGATGTCGCTTTTCTGCGCAGTCCTCTGGCGCATGCCCGTATCAAAGGGATTCGCATTCCAGCGGGCATTCGCGACCGTGTGTTCATCGCGGAGGATCTGGCCGGCGTTGCGCCCATCCGCGCCGACACGACGCTCCCCGGCTTCAAGTCTTCCGTGCAGCCCGTGCTCGCGACCGGCAAGGTTCGTCACGTCGGCGAGTTGGTGGCCATGTGCGTGGCCCCAACCCGCGCGGAGGCCGAAGACCTCGCTGCCGAGATCGAGGTGGATTTCGAGCCGCTGCCCGCCGTCACGGACATGCTTGCTGCCCGCTTGCCGGGTGCGCCGCTCGTGCACGAGCACTGGGGCGACAACCTGTTCCTTACCACTGCAATCGACGTCGATTTCGAAGCGGTCAAGCGCAAGGCGGCCGTGTCGGTCACACGCGAGTTGCGCACCTCCCGCCAGGCCATGAGCCCGCTGGAGGGGCGCGGCGTCGTTGCCAGCTGGCATTCGCGCCTCGGCCAGCTTGTCGTCTACAGCTCCACGCAGCAGCCACACATCGTGCGATCGGGCCTGACTGAGTGCTTGCGGATCGACGAGGGTCAGATCCGCGTCATCGCGCCCGATGTCGGCGGCGGCTTCGGCTACAAGGGCATCCTGCTGCCCGAGGAGATCGCGCTGAGCTGGGCCACGCGCAAGCTGGGGGCGCCGCTGCGATGGCTCGAGGATCGGCGCGAGAGCCTTCTCGCCGGTGCCGACTGCCGCGAGCACCACTACATCCTGACCGCTTACGCCGATGCCGAGGGAAGGCTGCTTGGCCTCGACTGCGAGGCTACCGTCGATTCCGGCGCCTATTCCGCTTATCCCTTCTCCGCGTGCCTGGAGGCGGGCCAGATCGGCTCGATCCTCCCCGGCGTCTATGACTTTCCACACTACCGCTGCCGCACGTACTCGGCCGCGACCAACAAGCCGCCGATCCTTCCCTACCGCGGCGTCGCGCGCACCGGCGTGTGCTTCGCGCTCGAGGTGACGCTCGATGCGCTGGCTCGCAAGCTCGGCAAGGAGCCGACCGAGCTCCGCTTCAAGAGCATTGTGCGGCCCGAGCAGATGCCGTTCGACAACATCGCCAAGCGTCACTTCGACTCCGGCGACTATCCCGAGGCGCTGCGCCGGGCGATCGCCGCCATCGGCCTGGACAAGGTGCGTGCGCGCCAGAAGAGGGGCGAGGCTGACGGACGCCTGGTCGGCGTCGGCTTTGCCATGTACTGCGAGCAGGCCGGCCACGGCACCAGCGTCTACGCCGCCTGGGGCATTCCGTTCGTGCCCGGCTTCGAGCAGTGTCAGGCCCGCTTCGTGCCGGATGGCGCGCTCGAGCTCAGGATCGGTGCGCACAGTCATGGCCAGGGGCTGGAGACCACGCTTTCGCAGGTGGCGCATTCGATCCTCGGCGTTCCCCACGACCGCATCAGGCTCGTTCACGGCGACACGGCCGAAACGCCGTATTCGACCGGCACCTGGGGCTCGCGCAACATGATCATGTCGGGCGGCGCGGTCGCTGCCGCCTGCGACCAGCTTGCCGAGCGGGTGATGCGCATCGGCGCGGCGCTGCTGCAATCGCACCGCGAGGATGTCCGGCTCGAGGAGGGTGCGGTGGTCGGCCCATCGGGCCGCATCGCCGTGACCGATGTGGCGCGCACCTGGTACCGCCGGCCGCAGGATCTTCCCTCCGATGTCGATCCGGGCGGATTGGAGGTGACGGCCGGCTACAAGGCGAGGCGCGACACCGGCACCTTCAGCTATGCCGCTCACGCGGTCGTCGTTGCAGTCGATCCCGGCACGGGCGAGGTCGAGATCCTGGATTATGTCGTCGTCGAGGACGGCGGCGTGCTCGTCAACCCCATGATCGTCGATGGCCAGATCTGGGGCGGGGCCGCCCAGGGCATCGGCACCGCGCTATACGAGGAGATGCCCTACGACGCGCAGGGCCAACCGCTCGCCTCGACGTTGTCCGATTATCTGCTGCCGGGGCCGACGGAGGTTCCCGAGATCCGCATTCTGCATATGGAGACGCCGTCGCCGTACACGCGGTTTGGACAGAAAGGACTGGGCGAAGGGGGCGCCATCGCACCACCGGCCGCCATCACCAACGCCATCAACGACGCGTTGAAGACCATCGGAGCCGAGCTGCTGATCTCACCCGTCACGCCGCGGCGCGTGGTCGAGGCGATCGAGCGGGCGCGCGCGGGCGCGACAGCCTCATGAAGCCGGCAGCCTTCGAGTACACGAGACCCGCCACCGTCGCCGAGGCCGTGCGCATTCTCGAAGCCAATCCGGAGGCGCGGGTGCTCGCCGGCGGCCAGACTTTGGGGCCTATGCTCAATCTCCGCCTGGCTCAGCCGGCCATGCTCGTCGATATCACCCGCATCCCGGAGCTGGCGGCGGTCGAGGAGGAGACCGGGGCGGTCACGCTCGGTGCGATCGTCACGCATGCAGCCATCGAGGACGGGCGGGTCAAGGACCCGACCGGCGGTTTTCTTGCGCAGGTTGCGCGCGGCATCGCCTATCGCGCCGTGCGCACGCGCGGCACCGTGGGCGGCAGCCTCGCCCATGCCGATCCCGCCGCCGATTGGCTGTCGTGCTTGACGGCTCTCGGCGCCGAGGTGCTGATCGCAGGGCCGCGACAGGATCGTCGGCTCGCATTGTCAGAGGTCGGTCGCGGCGCCATGGATACGAACCTGTCTCCGGGCGAGTTGATCCGCGCCGTCCGCATCCGACCATTCTCCGCGCGCGCGCGTTTCGGCTACCACAAGATCTGCCGCAAGACAGG
>JBLNBZ010000137.1:0-68602 GCA_050260355.1 Bacteroidota bacterium
ATGATTGCGACGCCGCGGCGTGCAAGCGGCTCGAGCACCGCCAGCGTCCTCGCCGCCTCCGCCTTGGCCTCCTCGACAAGACCGGCCGAGAGGAACGTGCGCCCGCAGCACAGCGGGCGACCGACGGCGTCGGGCCGGGGCACAGTCACGCGATAGCCGAGCCGGCTCAGCACCTCGGCCGCATCGCGGAGGTTCTCCGGCTCGAAGTAGGTGTTGAACGTATCGGCAAACAGCGCCACCTCGCGGCCGTCCTGCGGGCCGACCGCATCGTCTTGCTCGAAGATATCGCGGCGCCAGGCCGGCAGCGGCCGCCGTGCCGAGAAGCCCGCGACGCGCTCCGTCGCGCGCGCGGCTCCGGGCAGCCAGTTGCGTGCGTTCATGAGGCCGGCCGCGCGGCTCGCATACGGCGCATAGCGCGGCAGATACGCGATGAGCCGATCGTGCAGCGACAGCTTGCGCTTGCGGTTGCGCGCCGCCAGCACCTCGATCTTCATCTTCGCCATGTCCACGCCGGTCGGGCACTCGCGCCGGCAGCCCTTGCACGAGACGCACAGCTTCAGCGTCTCCAGCATGGCCTCGGAAGCGAAAGCGTCGGCGCCGAGCTGGCCCGAGATCGCCAGCCTCAGGCTGTTGGCGCGCCCGCGCGTGGCGTCGCGCTCGTTGCCGGTGACACGGAACGAGGGGCACATGGTGCCGCCCACGAGCTTGCGGCACTCGCCGTTGTTGTTGCACATCTCGACCGCGCCTTGGAAACCGCCGCCGGCGCCGGGATAGGCGGACCAGTCGAGCACCGTTTCCAGCTCCGGCACGCGGTAGTCGGGCTTGTAGCGGAACAGGCTGCGATCGTTCATGCGCGTCGGCCGCACGATCTTGCCGGGGTTCATCAGGCCGTTCGGGTCGAAGCGGTCCTTCACCTCCTCGAACAGCGCCACGGTCTTGCGGCCGTACATCGTCTCGTGGAACTCGGAGCGCACCAGCCCGTCGCCGTGCTCGCCCGAGTGCGAGCCCTTGTAGGCCTTGACCATCGCGAACGCCTCCTCGGCGATGGCGCGCATGGTCTTGGCGTCCTGCTCGAGCTTCAGGTTCAGCACAGGCCGCACGTGCAGGCAGCCGACGGAAGCGTGCGCGTACCACGTGCCTCGCGTGCCGTGCTTCTCGAACACCGCGGTCAGCCGCTCGGTGTAATCGGCCAGGTGCTCGAGCGGCACCGCGCAGTCCTCGATGAAGGAGACCGGCTTTCCCTCGCTCTTCATCGACATCATGATGTTGAGGCCGGAGGCGCGGACCTCCCACACCGCGCGCTGCCCCGCAGCATCTGCAACCTTGACTACGCTTGCCGGGTGCCCGAGGTCGCCCATCAGCTCGTCCAGGCGATCGAGCCTGCGCAGGTTCTCGGCCTGATCGTCCTCGGCGAACTCCACCAGCAGCAGGGCATCGGGCCGCCCGCGCACATAGGTCTCCATGACGGGGCGGAACATGGCGATGTCGCGGGCGAGCTCGATCAGCGTGCGGTCCACGACCTCCACCGCCACCGGCCCGAGCTTGACGATGTGCTGGGCCGCTTCCATCGCCTTGCGGAAGGTCGCGAAGTGGCAGATGCCGAGCGCCTTGCTCTTCGGCAGCGGCGACAGCTTCAGCTCGATGCGGCGCGACAGCGCCAGCGTGCCCTCCGAGCCGCACAGCAGCGTGGCGAGATTGACCGGCCCGGCGTCCGGCAATAGCGCATCGATGAGATAGCCGCCGACGCGCCGCGAGACCTCGGGGAACGCGTGCGCGATGTGCTGCGCCTCGCGGCGTCCGAGCGCCAGCAAATCACGCATCAGCTCGCGTGCGGCATCGGGCACGTTGCGTCCGTCGACGCTCGTGTCCGGCGCAAAACGCGCCTGCGTGCCGTCGGGCAGGATCGCATCGATGGCCAGCACGTTGTCGCGCATGATGCCGTAGCGGATCGATCGGGTGCCGCACGAGTTGTTGCCCGCCATGCCGCCGATGGTGGCGCGGCTCGACGTGGACACGTCGACCGGAAACCACAGCCCCGTCGGCCTCAGCTGCCGGTTCAGCTCATCGAGCACGATGCCGGGCTCGACCGTGCAGGTGCGCTGGGCGGCATCCGTCGCGATGACCTTGTTCAGGTGCCTGGTGAAGTCGATGACCAGGGCGCGGCCGACGGTCTGTCCGGACTGCGAGGTGCCGCCGCCGCGCGGCAGCAGCGGCACGCCTTCCTCGCGCGCGATCTGCGCCGCGATCGCCACATCCGCCTCGGTCCTCGGCACGACCACGCCGATCGGCTCGATCTGGTAGATGGACGCATCCGTCGCGTAGCGCCCGCGGCTGAAGGCGTCGAACAGCACCTCGCCCTCGATCTCGCGCCTGAGGCGGTTTGCAAGACCGTATTTTGTTGGTGTCGGTCGAACCATCTTCAGCCTTTGTCAAGTAAGAAGGGTGCGCCTCGCCCAAACACGAGCCAAGCCCACTATCCAAAAAAGCAGCTCAAGATGGGGACAAGTCACGAACGAAACTTGTCTGTCAATCGTGCGAGACCATAAGCGGAGGGGGCATACGGTGCCCCAAGGCTGGGCTGACAAGCCTTCTATGAGGGTTGACCATGGAAGTCTGGGAAAAGCACGACATCCTCTTTCACTACACAACTGGCGACGGAGTCAGGGGAATTCTTGAGTCACAAACTCTCCACGCCACCCACTACAAGTACTTAAATGACACGAATGAAATGATGCCGCTCGCAACAAGGTTGAAAGAAATAGCGATGCCGAGCGTAATTGAGGCTGTAGCTGGCCAAGCATCAAAAAATGCCAGGTGGGCCGAGTTAATCAAACGTCGTGGCGGCATTGATGCCATCGTCGAATCCGAGGTTCGTACGATGATCGATGTGCTTTATCGAGTGACCTTTGGTGTTGAACGGGAACACAAATTCTTTCAGCCATATTTGGTGTGCTTTTGCCACCACGCTAGCGGCTCCTTCGAGAGGGGCAATGGATTGCTCAGCCAGTGGCGCGCGTATGGTCGCGATGCAGGATACGCAATCGTTTTCGACGTGAAAAAGCTGATACAGCTCCTTAGGGAGGAAGACGCGCTACACTTCTACGGCTACGGCGGTCTGGGGGATGTTGTGTATGCTGATGATCCAGATGAGTTCAAGAGCGAATTCAAGGAACTGATCAAATTGGTTGGTGAGCATTTTCCTAAGTTAGCTCTGGGTCACGCGGCGAATCTCGAAGAACTGTATTCGCCCTTTGCCAATGCAGCATCGCGATACAAGCATCAGGCTTTTAAGGAAGAGAAGGAGGTACGATTGTGCCTTTCGCCGCTAGATAAAGGATTGGTTGATCCGAAGAGCCTCGGGTATGACAAGAAGACTGAAAAGCGAGTGTGCTACAAAAGCGGCTTTGTACCTTACATTAAGGTCTTCGAGAAAGTGGGGAAACGGCTACCCGTCACACAGATCATCGTGGGTCCGCATATTGAGAAGCATATCCGCCGGGAGAAGCTCGCGAAATACATTGAACTGAACAAGCTTGAGATTGAGGTGGTCTGTTCTGAAACGCCATTGATTTGACCCTGCCGTGGGAGGCTTGTCGCGGTTCTCTGGGGTGTCGCGATGAACCCAACGAAGCCGAGCCACCTGCCGCCGCTATCATAAGTTAGGGCTTGACGGTGCGCCTCCGTTGGCCGTTCTGAATGTCCCAGAAGCGGTCGCACCGCAAGGATCTCGTGAGGGCACGCGGCAAGAGAAGGAACGCACCGATGTCATCCCAGCCCAGCAACCAGCCGCGCCGCGCCGGCCGCCATTTCCTGCAGATCCCGGGACCCACGCCCGTTCCGGACCGCATCCTGCGGGCCATGGACATGCCCGTCATCGATCACCGCGGGCCGGAGTTTCAGAAGCTCGGCCGCCGCGTGCTCGACGGCATCAAGACCATCTTCAAGACCAAGAACCCCGTCATCGTCTATCCGGCCTCAGGCACGGGCGCGTGGGAAGCAGCCCTCAGCAATGCGCTCTCCCCCGGCGACAAGGTGCTGATGTACGAGACCGGGCACTTCGCCACGCTGTGGAGGAACATGGCGCTGAAGCTCGGCCTCGAGCCCGAGTTCATTGCCTCCGACTGGCGCTCCGGCGCCGACGCTGCGGCAATCGAGGCGCGCCTGCGCGAGGACAAGGGCCACGCCATCAAGGCCGTGTGCATCGTGCACAACGAAACCTCGACCGGAGCCACCTCGCGCATCGACGAGGTGCGTCGCGCCATGGATGCCGCGCGCCATCCCGCGCTGCTGATGGTCGACACCATCTCCTCGCTCGGCTCCGTCGACTACCGCCACGATGAGTGGGGCGTCGACGTCACCGTCGGCGGCTCGCAGAAGGGCCTCATGCTGCCGCCGGGCCTGTCGTTCAATGCCGTCTCCGACAAGGCGCTCGCCGCCTCCAAGAGCGCGCTGGGTCGCAAGCTGTTCTGGTCGTGGGAGGAGATGATCGCCAACAACAAGAACGGCTTCTTTCCCTACACGCCCGCCACGAACCTGCTGTACGGCCTGGCCGAGGCGATCGACATGCTGCACGAGGAGGGCCTCGACAACGTCTTTGCCCGCCACAAGCGCCACGGCGAGGCGACGCGGCGCGCGGTTGCGGCCTGGGGCCTCGAGAACCTCTGCAAGGATGCCAAGTACTACTCGCCCGTGCTCACCGCCGTGCTGATGCCAGAGGGCCACGACGCCGACCATTTCCGCAAGGTCACGCTCGAAGCTTTCGACCTGTCGCTCGGCACCGGGCTCACCAAGGTTGCCGGCAAGGTGTTCCGCATCGGCCATCTCGGCGACACCAACGATCTCACCATCATCGGGGCGCTGGCGGGCGTCGAGATGGGCCTCGGCCTTGCCGGCGTGCCGCACAAACCCGGCGGCGTGACGGCTGCCATGCAGTACCTGGCCAGCGTGGCGCGTGGCGCCTCCGCGGCTTGACGCGAGCCCGGTCGTGGGGCCGCGCCGCTCAGCCTGCAAGTGCGCGCGCGGGTTCGTGCTAATATGAATGGTGAGGACAACGAGCCCTGAGGGTTTCCATGCGGACAAGGTTTTCGCGCGCGGCGAGCGCAATCGCCATCATCGCTGCCACCGCGACTCTTGCGCCGGCTTCGGCGCAACAGCCCCAGCCCAAGCCGAAGCCGCCGGCCTCGCAGAAATCGGCTGCCCCGCCCAAAGCCGCGGCTCCGGCTCTTGTGGGCACCTGGGCCGGCACGGTCGGGCAGACCGGCTCCAAGAGCTACTCGATTGCGCTGACCTTGACCGCGCAGGGCGGCGAGACCGACTATCCCGAGCTCAACTGCGGCGGCAAGCTCACGCGCGTCGGCTCGGCCGGCGGGTTCACGTTCTATCTCGAGACGATCACGCGCGGCGGTATCAAGCAGGGCGGCCGATGCATCGATGGCAGCATCACCGTCACCGCCTCCGGCGACAAGCTGGCGTGGGGCTGGGTCGGCGTGCATGAGAACCGGACGATCGTCGCACAGAGCACCCTCGCGCGCCGCTAGCTGCGGCGCAAGCAACAGCAAACCGACGCGCCTGAGAACGATAAGAATGAGCGACCAAGCTCCGCCGGATGCGAGCCGGGCCTTCCTCCTGTCCCTGCTGTTTCTTGCCTTTGCCATGAACACCATCGGCCGCGGCATCACCGAGACCTTTGCGGTCTTCCTGCTCCCGGTCGAGAGCGGGCTCGGCGCCACGCGCGCCCAGATCACCGCGACCTACTCGACGTTCGCCATCGCCTACGGCTGCTCGGCGCCATTCGCGGGCCAGCTCATCGATCGGCTCGGCGCGCGCATCTCCTATGGCTTCGGTCTTGGCGTTCTCGGCCTCGGCTACGTCCTGGCCGGATCGGTGACATCGGTGTGGGAGTACTACATCTGCGTCGGATTGCTGGGTGGGCTCGGCTCGTCCGCGCTCGGCATGGTGGTTGCCTCGAGCCTTCTGTCGCGCTGGTTCACGCGGCGCATCGGGGCCGTCATGGCGCTGCCCTATGCGGCAGTCGGCGCAGGCATGCTGCTGCTGCCGCCGCTGACGCAGCTCCTGCTCAACCGTTACGGCTGGCGCGCAACGCACATGATCCTCGGGAGCTGCGTTCTCCTGGCGATCCCGATCGTGATGGCGCTGCCGCTCGGCCGCATGACGCGCGGATCGGAGCGGTGGCAGGCGATGCGGCGCCAGTCTGCGACGCTGCCGCAGGGGCCATGGAGCGTCGCCACCGCCATTCGCACGGGCGCCTTCTGGGGCTTGGCGGCTGCCTACTTCTGGACATCGGTCGCCGCCTACAGCGTCCTGCCGCAGTCCGTTGCCTTCCTGATCGAGCGGGGGTTCGATCCGCTCGTCGCCGCCAGCGCCTTCGGCATGACCGGCGCGCTCTCCGTGGTCGGCATCATCGCGATCGGCTGGCTCTCCGATCGCATCGGCCGGCGGCAGGCTGTCTCGCTGTCCTATGTCTTCTCCATCATCGGCACGTCGTCGCTGATCCTCGTCGGCATCACGCCATCGCTGCTGCTGGTCTACGGCTTCGTCTTGTTCTTCGGCCTCATGCAGGGCGCGCGCGGTCCCGTCATCCTGGCCTTCATCACCGTGCTGTTCCCGGGAGGCGGCGTCGGCGCCATCTTCGGCACCATGTCGCTCGCCATGGGGCTCGGCTCGGGCATCGGCTCGCTGATCTCGGGTTGGCTGCACGAGATCACGCACGCCTACTACGCCTCGTTCCTGCTCGGTGTGCTCGGCTCGTGCATGGGGCTGTCGATGTTCTGGCTCGTGCCGAGCCTCAGGCACGAGGGCATCGGGGCGAAGGCGGCAGCGCCCGCCGCCACCTTCCACGAACGTCATTCTTGAGCGCGCAAATGCCGGCGCGCCGCCTCAGTGCGCCATCAGGATCGGCAGCGTGCTGTGCGACAGCAAATGGCTGGTGGCGCCTCCGAAAATCATCTGCCTCAGCCGGCTTTGCGTATAGGCGCCTTTGACGATCAGATCCGCGCCGAGCTTCTTGGCCTCCGCCAGCAGCACCTCGCCAGGCTTCCTGCCGCCGTTGCCGATGCTCATCTCCCGCGCGTTGACGCCGTGCAGCGCCAGCCAATCGCAGCATTGGGCAGCCGTCGGGCCCGGAACCGTCAGCCCCTCCACGAACAGCACGGTTACCGACTTGGCCTGCTTGAGCAGCGGCAAGGCGTCGGCAGTCACGCGCGCCTGCTCGGTGCTCTGGTTCCAGGATACGACGATGTTCTCGCCGAGGCTTGTCGGCGGTGTCGGCGGAGCGATCAGCACCGGGCGTCCGCTCTCGAACAGCCCGCCCTCGAGCGTGGTCATGCGCGGACCCGTCCCTGAGCTCGTTGGCCGGCCGAGCACCGTCACGTCATATACGCGGGCCAGGCTGCCGAGCCCCGCATCATCGATGGATGGGCCGGCACGCCACCGGTAGCGCAGCCCCTGCTTGCCCGCGAAGTACTCGTCGAATGACCTGCGCGCCTTGCCGACGAAGTCCGCATCGTTCCAGTCCGCCGGGGGAAACGTCACCGCGACGATGGGATCGGGCGCCACAATCTCCACGTGAATCGGTCTGAGGGCCACGCCCTCCAAGGTACTTTCGAAGCGCCGCCCCAGCAGCTCCGATGTCGCAAGCACCGATGCCATGTGTTCGCCCTGGTCGGACGGAACCAGAATTGCCTTCATTGAGGCCTCCTTCGTGACGGACTTGGCGCTGCCCTGTCCGGCTCCCTTGACCCCGACAGCCTACCATATTCGCGCCTGTACGCCCTGCCGGAACTGAACGCGGTATCTCCTCTCCGCTTGAAAAACGGATCACCGGCCCGGCAGTGATCTTCGCCGAGGGGCGCTCAGAACCGGTAAAGAAGGTTGGCCGTGCCGTAGACGTCGTTCAGGGCCGGCCGGTCGCCCGTGGCCCCGACCGAGACGGACACCTCACCCGACGGCCACTCGTAGCGGACAAAGGCCCCGGCCCGCCCGCTCTCGTAGTCGGACGCACCGCTGAGGCCACCCTCTGGGCCGATCGACAGCTGCGGCGTGAGCCGGTAGCCGAGCCGCAAGCGGCTGCCGTAGGCCTGCTCCTCGGTCTCATAGACCACATCGAGCTGACCGAAACCCTGCGTGCCGATGTTGAGCCAGGTCTCGACCGCGCCCTTGAAGGTCCAGTCGCTGCTCTGCCACACGCGAAGATCGTCCCGCTGATCCCGCCCGCTGCCGCCGTCCATAAATCCGGCCAACCCCGCGAACGCCTTCGCGGTCAGCGGCCCGGAGGAAAACTGGTAGCCCGCCAGCACCTCGCCGAACGTCACCGATCCGCGAAAGGAGGCGCCCACTTCCTTGCCGAACCAGTAGTTGCCGTAGCCGCTCGAGGCGCGCAGCCGCCAGCCGTCCTGGTACAGGTCGCTGCCGACGGCCATGGTGTAGCCGGCATAGGCGGCCCAGCCGCCGGTCCTGGCATCGACGCCGCCGGAAATCTCCTTGGTCGGCGCTCCTCGCGCAGGCGCCTCGTCAGCCCGGGCCCGCATCGGTCCGAACGCCACCCACGCCACCGCCGCGCAACTCGCGGCCACACACGACCAACGCCAACGCCGCACCGAAGCCCCGCACCCCCTTGCGAGAGGCAGCGACCCGATCCTGGCGCTGCTGCAAATATGATGCTGCCAACCCGGAACCGGCGTCAAACCGATTTTTCAGACAACGTGCTTTTGCGCGCCCTGCAAAAGTCGGCCGCATGCATCGCGGCGTGCGAAACATCCCAATCGCGGGCAGGACGCATTACATAGGAGGCTGAACACCGACCGAAACCACCTCGCCCCGCATCCGTGTCCACCCACCGCTTCGACACCTGGCTGAGACCCACCGATGCCGGTCTCTATTGCCTGCCCGGCAAGTTCCACATCGATCCGACCCGGGCGGCGGAGCGGGCCGTCATCACGCATGCCCATTCCGATCACGCCCGCCCGGGCCACCGCGCGGTCCTCGCCACCCCCGAGACGCTGGCCTTCATGCGCTTGCGCCTCGGCGCCGAAGCGGGGCAGTTGCAGCAGGCCGTGCCCCATGGTGAGAGGCTGCGCATCGGCGATGTCGACGTCACGTTGCGCCCTGCAGGCCACGTCCTCGGCAGCGCACAAGTCGTGCTCGACTACCGGGGCGTGCGCGCCATCATCTCGGGCGACTACAAGCGCAGGTCCGATCCGACCTGCGCGCCGTTCGAGCTGGTGCCCTGCGATCTCTTCGTCACCGAGGCGACCTTCGGCCTGCCGGTCTTCCAGCATGGACCGGACAGCGACGAGATCGCGCGTCTGCTCGCGTCGGTCGCTGCGTTTCCAGAGCGCACGCATCTCGTCGGCGTCTACAGCCTCGGCAAATGCCAGCGTCTGATCGCTCTGCTGCGCCGTGCTGGCTACGCCAAGCCGATCTGGCTGCATGGCGCGCTCGAGGCCGCTTGCGCGCTCTACGAGCAGCTCGGCGTTCCGCTCGGCCCCTTGCGCCCCGTCATCGAGGCGGAGTCCAAGCTCCCCGGCGAGATCGTGCTGTGCCCGCCATCGGCTCTCCAGGACCGCTGGTCGCGCCGCCTCACCGATCCCGTCACCGCGCTCGCCTCGGGGTGGATGCGCGTGCGCGGCCGCGCGCGCCAGTACGGCGTGGAGCTGCCGCTCGTCATCTCCGACCACGTCGACTGGCCCGAGCTCATCACCACCATCGAGGAGACCGGCGCCGGCGAGATCTGGGTCACGCACGGCCGCGAGGAGGCGCTCGTGCACCAGATCGGACGCATGGGCCGCATCGGCCGCGCGCTCGCCCTTGTCGGCCTCGAGGAAGACCTCGAATGAAGCCCTTCGCCGAGCTCTTGGATCGCCTCGTCTACACGCCTCAGCGCAACGGCAAGCTCAAGCTGATGCAGGACTACTTCCGCGCCACGCCCGATCCCGATCGCGGCTACGCGCTGGCGGCGCTGACCGACGGTCTGCCGTTCTCGTTCCCCGTGCGCCGCACGATCATGAGCCTCATGGAGCGCAGGCTCGACCCCGAGCTGTTCCGCCTGTCGCGCGACTTCGTCGGCGATACGGCCGAGACAGTGGCCCTGATGTGGCCCGAGCCCCGCACGCCAGGCCCGCCTCTGCGCCTCGGCGACATCGTCGCCGAGCTCGAGCTGATGGACCGCAATGCGCTGGAGGATCGGCTCGAGGCATGGCTCGACCGCCTCGACGCCACCAGCCGCTGGGCGCTGCTCAAGCTGCTGACGGGGGCGCTGCGCGTCGGTGTCTCCGCGCGTCTCGCCAAGACCGCCGTCGCAGGCATGGCCGACAAACCCGTCGCCGAGGTGGAGGAGATCTGGCACGGCATCGCGCCGCCCTACGTGCAGCTCTTCCGCTGGCTCGAAGGGCAGTCCGAGCGGCCCGACATCTCCGGCGCGCCGGTATTCCGCCCGCTCATGCTCTCCCACCCGCTCGAGGATACGGACTGGGAGGCCATCGACCTCGACGAGTTTGCCGTCGAGTGGAAGTGGGACGGCATCCGCGTGCAGGTCGCCTCCGGCCACGGCAAGGTGCGGCTTTACTCGCGCGCCGGCGACGACATCTCGCGCGCGTTTCCCGATCTCGTTGATGCGTTCGCCTTCAACGCCGTGCTCGACGGCGAGCTGCTCGTCGTGCGCAACGGCGAGGTTGCGTCCTTCAATGACCTGCAGCAGCGGCTCAACCGCAAGTCCGTGACGAAGCGCATGCTGGCGGACTTCCCCGCGCACATCCGCTTCTACGACGCGCTGGAGATCGACGGCGCCGACCTGCGCCCCTTGCCCTTCACCGAGCGCCGCGCGCATCTGGAAGCCTGGCACGCACGTGCCCGCCCGCCGCGCACCGACATCTCCGAGCTGCTGCGCCCCGGCAGCAAGCCCGCCCTCCTGCAGGTGTGGCAGGAGACGCGCGGCATGAGCATCGAGGGCCTGATGCTGAAGCGCCTGACGAGCCCCTACATCGCAGGCCGGCCGAAGGGCCACTGGTTCAAGTGGAAGCGCGCGGCCCTCACGCTCGACTGCGTGCTGATGTACGCGCAGCGCGGCTCCGGCAAGCGCTCGTCCTACTATTCCGACTACACATTCGGCGCCTGGACCACGCACCCGGACGGGACGACCGAGCTGGTGCCCGTCGGCAAAGCCTACTCGGGCTACACGGACGCGGAGCTGCTGGAGCTCGACCGCTGGATTCGCAACAACACGGTCGACCGCTTCGGTCCGGTGCGCGCCGTGACGCCGGCGCTGGTGCTGGAGGTCGCCTTCGACGCGGTGCAGCGATCGACGCGCCACAAATCGGGCGTTGCCATGCGCTTTCCGCGCATCAATCGCATCCGCTGGGACAAACCCGCCGCCGAGGCGGACCGCCTCGAGACGCTGGTCGGGTTGATGGGGTAGAGGGCTGTTGCGCCAGCCCCCGCCACCCGCAGCGACCCCTACGCCCGCGTCCGCATGGCCGATATCGCCACCACGGCGAACACCAGGAACGACACCGCGTAGGCCGTCGACGACACGGCGGGCACCATCTCGTACTCGGTCCGGCCCGAGTAGACCAGCCACAGCCCAACCACGAGCGCCAGGAACGAGATCTGCGCCAGCCAGAAGTGAACCTGCGATAGAAGTCGCGGCACGGCGTGCGCGTAGGCCGAGTAGAACAGGCCGAACACGGCGAAGCTCAGCCAGCCGACGACCATGATGTGCGCGTGCGTGGGCATCTGGCCGTGGTCATGGCTCATGCCCATGTGCAGGCCGAGCAGCATTCCGAGCACGCCGTAGACGAGCGCCGAGGTGAAAAACGCCTTTCCCAGGCCTTGCATGAGTCCCCCCCCAATCTGGTCTGCCGCCGCGACAAAGCTCGCCGGGCCACTCTCCACTACAGTCGCCCGCGGTGCGGCACAAGGCGCCTCGCTCATGCCCGCCCGCTCGGTGCAGGCCGTAAGTGCGGCCGTCGGATACGACGATGCGGCCTTCTTCAGGGACGTGTTCAAACGCTGCACCGGAATGACCCCTGGCGAGTACCGGGAAAACTTCACTGGTGTCAGCGGCGCGCACCCGCATGCGGCTATGAAGCGAAGGGTCGCAGGCCGCGGGGCCTAGCGGGCAAGGGTGCGGCTCACCAGAATCTGCCTGCGGCGGCTCCCCTTTTACGCCATTTTCCGCCACCCATATTCGCCCTGACCCGACAGCCCACCCCATCGGGCTTCGATCAAGTGTCCGCGAGGATCATGTTGCGCGTATTCCTCACCACCCGCCGGCGGGTGCTTCCGCTGGCCGCCCTTGTGGCGCTGCCCATGCTCCACGCCGCACTGCCGGCCGCTGCGGGCGAGCACCGCTACATCGCCTACACGACAGGCTACGCCAGCCTCGACAACACGCCACCGGGCGCGACCACCGTCGCGCTTGCCGGGCGATCGGGCCATGCCGGCGGCAGCGGCACGTTCGAGGACCCCATCACCCTTGCCGTGGGCCATTCGATCATCGGCGGCGTGGATATCGGCGACTTCCGCTACGGCACCAAATGGTACATCCCGAATCTGCGCAAATACTTCGTCGCCAAGGACAGCTGCGGGGACGGCGCCGCGCCGCAGTATGGTCCCTGCCACAGCGGCTACCAGGGTCACGTGTGGCTCGACCTCTACGTCGGCGCCTCGCTCGACGGCGGCGTGCGCGCGTGCGAGGAGCGCATCACGGGCCTGCACGTCGTCATCCAAAATCCCGCGCCGGACTATGCGGTCGATCCCGGGCCGATCTTCGACGGCGGCTGCCGGCAGTTCGGCGACATGATCGTGATGCGATAGCGCGGCGCGCGGCGCAATGGTCACGCCGCAGGCAGGTGCTCAATCACCCCGTCGTATACCGCCGCCACGTGACGGTGACCTTCGTCCCGATCGGCACGCGCGGATAGAGATCCAGCACATCCTCATTGTACATGCGGATGCAACCCTTTGAGACGGCCGTGCCGATGGTCCAAGGCGCGTCGGTGCCGTGGATGCGATACATGCTGGCGCCCAGATACAGCGCGCGCACGCCGAGCGGGTTCAGCGGATGTCCGCCCGGCAGATGCACCGGCAGGCGCGGGTTCTCGCGCCGCATCTCCGCAGTCGGTGTCCAGCCCGGATTGACGCGCTTGTCGGAGACCGTCGTCACGCCCTGCCATCGGCTCTGCTCGCGCGGCACGGCGATCGGATAGCTGATGGCCTCGCCGCGCCTGTGCACCCAGTAGAGCTTGCGATCGCCGAAGCTGACGATGATCTGGCCAGGCTGCACGCTTCCGGGGAACGACACGACCTCTCGCGAGCCGCCGCCCCACAGGAACGACAGGAATCCTTGAGCGCTGGCCTGTGGGACCGCAACCAATTGTGGGCCGATCAACGCAAGTCCGCACACGAGCAGCGCGCATTTCCAGTCGCGTTTCATGGCTTCCCCCTCGGCTGGTTCTTGAAGGCCGCAAGCTTCGCCTCGCGACTCCGAAAGCAGAAAAGTGGCGCGAGCTTGATGGCCGACTCGAAGATACGCGGAAAGGTTAAGAAAGCCGTGCATGGCCGCGGGTGCGGACAGGTCCGTGGCGGTTCGGCGACTCTGGGGCGGGCGCCGTCTCAGCGCCGGGTGGCTGCGTCGTAGGCGTCAACCGCTGCCTTGGCGCGCTCGGCGATGCCCGCCAACGTCGCGCCGGGCTTGTAGAGGTAGCTGCCAAGGCCGAAGCCGGCGCAGCCCGCGGCCAGAAAGTCAGCGAAGGTTTCGGGATTGGCGCCGCCGACAGCGTAAAGCGGCATCTCGGGCGGCAGCACGGCCTTCATCGCCTTTATTCCGGCAACGCCCAGCACTTCGGCGGGGAAGAATTTCAGGCCGTGCGCGCCGGCGCGGATGGCGCGGAACGCCTCAGTCGGCGTGAACACACCGGGATAGGAGCGCAGGCCGCGGGCGAGCGTCCGCGCAATGACAGCCTCGTTGCAGTCGGGCGACACGACGAAGCTGCCGCCCGCCTCGGCCACCGCATCGACCTCGTCCGGGCTCAGCACGGTGCCTGCGCCGATCGACGCCCTGCCCCGAAGTGCCGCCGCAGCCGCGCGGATCGAGTCGACCGGGCGCGGCGAGTTGAGCGGTACCTCGATCATGGCGATGCCGGCCTTCGCCAGCGTCTCGCAGACGGCGACGGCCTCGTCGGGGGTGATGCCGCGCAGGATCGCGATCAGGTGTCGTGGCTCTGTTGTCATCGCCATATCTCTGCGGCGCTCCCCTTCATCCTTGCTGTCTCGCGGCCTTCAGCCCGGCGAGGGTCGCCTCAGTGCCGTCCATGATCAGCGTTTTGACGCCGATCATCGCCACACCCTTGGCATAAAGTCCGGCCAGCGCGGCATCGCCGACGAGGGCAATCTCGCCGGCCCCCACCCAGTCGCGGTGCGCGCCGATCTCGGAGCCGATGAGCAGCCCCGAGAGGAAGCCGGCGCACCACGCCGATGTCCGTCCAGATAGAAGCGAGCCCGCACGAACCTTGAACAGCATAGCCGACAGCTTCTGCGGCGCCTCGATCCCGGCAGCAAGGCCGGCGTCGCCCCCTTCCTCGCGGTCGGGTCCGTGCATCGGTCCGCTGAAGGAATGGCGCAGCACCGAATGCGTGCGCAAGAGCTCGAAAAGCTCGCCCGTCATCGCCGTGGCGAAGCGCTCCACGCGCCGGCCAGCGAGCCGAACCCACTTGGAATGCGTCCCGGGCATGCAGACGACACCGTCGAACCCGGGTCGCAGCGTCGTCAGGCCCAGAAGCTGCGTCTCCTCTCCCCGCATCACGTCTTCCGCGCCGGCAAGCCTTTGGCACACGCCAGGAAGAATGCGTGGTGAGAGGCGCGCGCCGGGCATTGCGGGAGCGACGGCGCCTGCGGCCAGAGCGCCGAGATCGGCCGGCGCATCGAGATAGGGCGCCTCGATCCAGCCCTGCCTTGCGCCGGCCATGCCGCAGATCAGCGTGTCGATCCGCGGGCCTGTCGCGGCCAGGTCATCCGCGACGAGGCTGCTCAGGACCTGCGCATACGCGTTGGGGGTGAGCCGGCTCATGCCCTGGTCGGACGTGCGTTGGAACAGCACGTCCCCGCGCGGCCCGATGCCCCACGCGCGCAGGTTGGACGTCCCCCAGTCGACAGCGATCCATTCGGCTTCGGCAGTCACTCTGGCCTCGCAGACTTCCGCGACGCAGCGCCGGCAGGCGCCGACCGAAGGTGCTTCGGCAGCCCGCTAGGCTACCCCCGCCGCCTTCGCCCGAGCCATCACCTTCTCCGCCAGCTTCAGATGCGGCCGGTCGAGCATGCGTCCGTTGAGGCTCGCCACGCCCGCCTCGGGATTGCCGGCGAACGCGCCGATCACCGCCTGCGCATGTGCGATCTCATCGGCGCTCGGCGTGAACGTCTCGTTGATGGCCGCCACCTGATCGGGATGGATGGCGATCTTGCCCGTGAACCCGTCGCGCGCCGCCTCGCGCGCCTCCTGTCGCAGGCCCGCGTCGTTGCGGAAATCGACGAACACGCTGTCGATCGGCTGCACGCCGGCGGCCACGCACGTCATCAGGCACAGATCGCGCACCAGCCGGTAGGGCGAGGTCAGGGCGCCGTCCGCGCCGCGGCTCGAGAGTGAGCCGACGACAGCGGACAGGTCCTCAGCGCCCCACGTCATGCCGACCACGCGCGAGCTCGCGCCGATGTACGTGGGCAGCCGCAGCACCGAAACTGCCGTCTCCGTCACGATCGGCAGGATGCGCGTCGCGCCGCGCTCGAGCCCTGCGCGCTCCTCGTGATGTCCGAGCGCGATCGACAGCCGGTGGACGTCCTCGCCCGAGTCGGGCTTCGGCTGCATGATGCCGTCGGGTCCGGCCGGCATGACGCCGGCAAGGTCCGCCTCCGCATCCGCGCTGTCGAGCGGATTGATGCGCACATAGAGGCGCGGGCGCCCGGAAGCAGGGGCGTTCGCCTTGATGAACTCGGCCGCCATGGCGCGCGCCTGCGGACGCCGCGCAGGGGCTACCGAGTCCTCCAGATCGAGGATCAGCACGTCGGCGCCGGCCGACAGCGCCTTGGCGAGCTTGCGCTCGCTGTCGGCCGGAACGAACAGGTACGAGCGCATAAGGAACCTCAGTTCGTAGGCTTGGTGGGCTTGGTGCGCATGAAGCCCTGACGCAGACATTCCGCCACGAGCTCGTCGCGCTGGTTGAACGCACGGTGCCGGAACACGACGATGCCGGCATCGGGGCGCGAGCGGCTCTTGCGTTTCGACACGATCTCAGTCGTCGCATGAAGCGTATCACCATGGAAGACCGGCTTGGGGAACTTCACGTCGGTCATCCCGAGGTTGCCGATCGTCGTGCCGATGGTCGTGTCGTTGACCGAGATGCCGATCATCAGGCCGAGCGTGAAGATGCTGTTGACCAGTGGCCGCCCCCATTCCGAGGCCGCCGCGAAGTGATGGTCGATGTGCAACGGCTGTGGGTTGTGCGTCAGGCAGGAGAAGAGTGTGTTGTCCATCTCGGTCACTGTCCGCCGGATCGGATGCTCGATCACGTGCCCGACCTTAAGCTCCTCGAAATAGAGACCCTGCATCCAAAACCTCCGGGAATAGTAGTACCGCCCACGCGCCGGTGCAGGGTTTTGCTCTGGCGCTGCGCACTTGGCAAGCGTCGCGTAAGAGGCTGCTTCGTATACGGACCACGCACGCTGGCCGTGGCTGCAGCCGGGTTCCCCTAGTAGCGGAACTGCTCGGACAGGATGCGCTCGTCGAGGCTGTGATCGGGGTCGAACATCATGTAGAGGTTGACCTCGCGCGCCTCGGCCACTTGCACACACAGCACGCCGCGCGTCTCGACATTATCGGCGACCGCGCTCACAGGGCGCTTGTCCGGCTCCAGCACGTCGATCTTGATCGCCGCCCGATTGGGCAGCAGGGCCCCGCGCCAGCGCCGCGGCCTGAACGCGCTGATCGGGGTGAGGGCGAGCAGCGACGCATTGATCGGCAGAATGGGCCCGTAAGCGGAGAGGTTGTAAGCCGTCGAGCCGGCCGGCGTCGCCACCAGCACGCCGTCGCAGGCAAGCTCCTCGAGCCGCACGTGCCCGTCGACCGAGATCCTGAGCTTGGCTGCCTGGTGCGTTTCGCGGAACAGCGACACTTCGTTGATGGCGAGGTGCTCGTGGCGCTTGCCGTGGCGGTCGTCGGCGCACATCGACAGCGGGTGGATGCAACTGACCTCCGCACGCTCCAGGCGCCCGATCAGGTCATCCTCACGGAACTCGTTCATCAGGAACCCAACCGAGCCCCGATGCATTCCGTAGATCGGAATATGATCGTGCATGACGCGGTGCAGCGTCTGCAGCATTAGTCCGTCGCCGCCGAGCGCGACAATGGCGTCAGCCGACTTGAGCTCGGCGTTGCCGTACCGTGCCACTAGCCGCGCCAGCGCATCGCGTGCTTCCGGCACCTCGCTGGCGACGAACGCAATCCGCTCGAACTTACCCGGTTTCTTTGCCATGCTGGGTGTGTGACCTGCCTAGGCGGCCCGCGGGCCGCCGCAGACGAATGGAAGGCTGGCGCAAGTGCAGGAAAACGACAAGCCAATTCTCATCTATTCGACCTTCCCGTCTCCTGAGGAGGCGGAGCGCGTCGGAGGCGAGCTTGTTGAGCGCGGATTGGCGGCCTGCGTCAACATTATCCCCGGCATGACAGCCATCTACATCTGGCAGGGGCAGCGCCACCGCGATTCCGAGTGCGTCATGATCATCAAGACCAGGGTCGGTCTGGCAGACCAGGTGATCGGGGAGGCAAGAAAGCTCCATCCCTATTCCAATCCGGCGTTGCTGGTTCTGCCGGTGGAGGGCGGCTCTCTCGACTTCGCGCGTTGGATTGCCGAGCAGACCGGCGGACATGCAACTTGAGATTTACCATCAGCGGGGAATGATCCATGCAGAGTAACCTCAACGCTGCGCTGGGCGAGGCGCTCGCTGCTGGCGTGGTCGTGCCCGTGCTGACCATCGAGACGCCGGACGATGGTGTCGAGGTCGCGCGTGCGCTCGAGCGCGGCGGCCTCAATCTGATCGAGATCACCTTGCGCACGCCGGCTGCCGTCGAGGTCATCCGGCGCATCGCAGCCGAGGTTCCGCAGGTGCGCGTCGGCGCGGGCACGGTGCTCGACCCGGAGCAGGCCGCAAAGGCAATCGAGGCAGGCGCCCGCTTCATCGTTTCCCCCGGCATGACGCCGCGTCTGCTCGAGGCGGCCGACAAATGGCCGGTTCCGTATCTGCCTGGCGTCGCCACCGCATCGGAGGCGATGGCTCTGTCGGATCTCGGCTACCGGGCGCTCAAGTTCTTTCCCGCGGAGCCGGCTGGCGGCGTCACCTATCTCAAAGCGCTGGCAGCACCCCTGCGAGGCATCTCGTTCTGTCCTACCGGCGGCATCGATGCGTCCAACGCGGCAGCCTATCTCGCCCTGCCGAACGTGGCGGCTGTCGGCGGCTCGTGGGTCGCGCCGGCCAAGGAGATTGGCGCGCGTGACTGGCTTGCAATCACCGGGCTGGCGCACCAGGCGGCGAGCTTGCGCGCAAAGCGCTGAGCGCTTCGGCCGTCGCGTCGCGCGGCACGATGGCGCCGCGGTGCTGGATCACGACACCCGCCAGCCGGTGCCCCGCGAGAGCGGCAGCCTCCGCTGCGAGGCCCCGCATCCGAGCGGCCAGATAGGCGGCGTTGAAGCTGTCGCCGGCTCCCGTGGTGTCGATCGCCTTGATCCGCTGCGGCGCCGGCACCTCGATCTCCTGCGAGCCCGCTCGAACGAGCGCGCCTTCGGATCCGAGCTTCACCGCAATCTCCCGCACGCCGAGATCGCATAAGCGCGCGGCTGTCGCCTGCGGGCTGCGGTCGCCCCACAGTTGCGCCTCGTCGTCGAAGGTCGGCAATCCCACGTCACTCAGCGCCCAGAAGTGACCCATGACGCTCTGCGCGCGGCTCCGATCAGGCCAGCCTCGCGGGCGGAAGTTGCTATCCATCACAATGGTGGCGCCGGCGGTGCGCGCCGCGGCGAGCGCTTCAGCGAAGCGTGCAAGCCCGCGGTCTGAGTAGAGGGAAAGCGTGATGCCGGAGAAGTAGACCAACCCGGCTTTCGTCAAGGCCTCGATCACCCCTGCGGCGCCCGGGCCATCGAGCAGCTCCCGCGCCGGCGAGCGATCGCGCCAGTAGTAGAACGTGCGCTCGCCCTGCGCGTTGGTCTCGATCAGGTAGAGGCCGGGCATCCGCCCAGGAACCACGACGGTCGGGTGCGTCCCGACGCCCTCGGCGCGCGCCAGCTCGAGAATGCCGGAGCTGTAAGGATCATCGCCCAGAGCCGTCGCGTAGGCCACGTCGACGCCCGCGCGGGCAAGATAGACAGCCGTATTGAAGGTGTCTCCGCCGTATGCGAGCCCGAACCGGCCGTCTGTCCCTTTGGCAAGCTCGACCATGCACTCGCCGACGGCGATGACGGGGCCGCGATGGGGGGTGATGGCTTCTGGCACGGGCGATCCGCTTTGCAATGTGGGGCGCCCAGCCTACTTCACTTGCGGCCCGTTGTGCGATGCCGCCGGCCGGCCTCAGGGCGCGTTGCGCAGCGAAGTTGCCAGCATCTGCCGCGTCGAGCCCTTCCGCGCGGCATAGGAGGACCTGGACGGTGCCGCACGCCGCTCGGCGCGCCGGTGCTCCGGCGCATGCGCCGCATGGGCCGAAGCGGTGGCGCCGGACTGCTCGCCGGTGGCAGCCGCCGCCGGAATGCTCAGGCCCGCAGACGATTGCTGCTCGTCCGTTGAGCCGAGCGCGGCGTGGCTCTGCCTGCGCCGCGCCTCCTCCAGCGCAATCTCCGCGCGCTCGGAGGCGCCTGCGATGGGCGCGCCCACTGCCATGCGTCCTTGCAGCAGCTCGTGCCGCGCTTCCGGTAATGGCTCGAGTGCGGCACGGGCGCGGAATCTCGCGTCGGCGGAGCTTGCGCCGGCTTTATGCCCGCCTTTCTGCTGCGCCACGATGGCGCGTGGCAAGCAGCGCCCGCCGGCACCTGCAACCTGTCCCTTCGGACAGTCTCCGCCGCAGGCAATGCCTTTGTGGCTCTGTACGAGCGACAGGAGAATGTAATCGGCTTCCTCGACCGGCAGGGCCGCGTTGACCCGTTCGGTGAATGCCTTCATTGCGTTCCTGGTGCTGCTGCTCCACCAGCCGTGCACCTCGCCTCCGTAGCAGCCAACCCGCTTCAGCTCGCGCTGAATATCGCGCACGAGCTCGGCCCGCGCCGCCGCGTCTCCTGGTTTGGATGAGGAGAGCCTCAGGGTCGATGGGGAGGTCGTGACAGCTCTAGGCGCGAAAGTTTCGTCCGCCTCGGCAACAGCCACTGTTCCCCACGATCCGCCGGCTGGAGAAGCATTGGGTTGGGTCGTGGCGCGGCTCGCCTGCGCGACGGGGTCTTTGGGGGAGGACACCCTGGGGGTGCCAGTGCTCTGTGTCGTTGCAACTGCACGGGAAGCGGGCTGGGAGGACGCTAGATCGATCGCGGCACGCTTGTGGTTTGACCCCAGCGTCCAGGCGTAGGCGGCGGCGCCAATCCCCGCGACCGCGAGCGCCAACGCGAACTTGAGACTCATATGCAACTCCGCTGCGCCTTGCCCCGCGAATGCCCTCGCCGCACCGGTCAGGCGCCCTTGCGAACAACCACTATCAACGCACTCGAGGCCATCAGGTTCTGCCCGTGATCGGATATTTTGATATAGGGCGGCGGCCTTTGGCGTCGATCACCTGAGGCGCTCACATTCCCGTCAATTTGCGCGCACATCGAAGCTGCGCGATCCGTCAGCAGGCCGGCAGGCCCCCCTGTGTAAAACTCTGCTCGGCGGTGGATGAACTGTGGATACGTGGCGGCGCGTTCTGTGGATAGGCGAGCTATCTGCAACTGTTGCGTTGCAACCTCACTAGCCCGCGAAGCTCCGCGCCGACCGAGTAAGTCCTTACGAATCGTAAACGAACTTGCTATCAGCGAACCTGAGGGGGAAGTATGACTGTCCTGCGTCGCGCGTTCGCGTGGCCTCGAGCTTTCTGTGCATAACTGCTTCATCAAGCGGCGATGGGCAAAGTGCATAAGTCGCTCCCGGCCAGCTCGATCTGAGATTGCGCTCGCCGACGGCCGCTCAACCGGACGCGAGAGATAGGCCAGTGCCCGCCCGTTCGGCCGGCACCCTAGCATCTGCAACCTCAGAACAGCCCTGCTCAGCGTGAGTCGATATGCCGGCTTGCGGATCCGCTGCATGCCGGCCCCACGACAGGGGGCAAAAATGATGAAGCATGTACTGGGGGTGCTAGGCGTCATCGCCGCAAGCGTGCTGCTTGCCGTGTCGGCGGCGATGAACTGGCGCTTCGGCTTCAGCCTCGGCAAGACCGGGCTGGATGGGCAGATCTACGGGGCAGCGAGTGCCGCCGCGGACTGCTTCAAGGCGCTTGTTCCGTTCTTCTTCTTCGCCGCTATACGCAATCGGATGTGGTCGCAGGCTGCCGCTTCCGCGGTCGTCTGGGTCGTGGTCATGGCCTACTCGATGACCTCGGCGCTCGGCCATGCCGCGCTGAACCGGCTCGACACGTCGGGACAGCGCGCGGTGCAGGCCGCCAACTACCACGATCTCCGCACTGACCTGAAACGGGCCGAGGACCAGGCGAGCTGGATTCCCCAGCATCGTCCGGCTCAGACCGTGCAGGCTGAGATCGATAATCTGAAGAACCAGCGCGCCTGGAGCTTCAGCAAGGGCTGTACCGATGTGACCGGTCCCCAGGGCCGCGAGTTCTGCAAGCAGTACCACGGGCTGTCCGCAGAGCTGGCGTCCGCCCAGCAGGCCGCCGCCCTTGAGGCTCGGATTGCCGAGCTCAGAGCGCAGCTCAGCCGGAACGAGGGCGGGACCGTGATGTCGGAGGCCGATCCGCAGGCAGCGGTGTTGGCCAAGCTCGTTGCCATCCTGCTGCCGGGCACCAAGGTCGCCGACGTGCAGACTGCACTGACGATCTTCGTCGCCTTGCTGCTCGAGGTTGGCTCGGGCTTCGGCATGTACGTGGCCTTTGCCTACTGGAACCTCGGCGACCGGCGCACTCCGGCGGTACCCGAGATCATCCCGTCGGTGGCGGTGGCTGCTGTCCAGCCTGCCGCGGCACTCGTCGTCGAGGCGAAGAAGCCGCAGGCCGGGGCCAACGACAACCGGTCCTTGCCGGTGCGCACGCAGAAGCTGGTGGCACCCGAGGATGACGTTCAGCGCTTCTACAAGGAGAGAATCGAGACCACGGACGGTTCGAGCATCACCGCAACTGCTCTCTACGAAGACTACTGCACATGGTGCGAGGAGCAGGAGAAGGAGCCTCTGGCACTGCCAACGTTCGGCCGTGAGTTCGGAGAGCTCGGAATTCAGAAAGCCAAAATTGCAGGACGGGTTCGCTACATGGGTATAGCGCTCAAGTCTGGCCTGGAGCACGAGGAGGATAAGAAAACGCCGGCCACAATGGAGAAAGCAGCTTAGCTGCCAAAGGCAGCTAGCTGCAGCCGGATATCGGAAGGAGAGGGCCGCGCGAGCGGCCTTCTTCTTTTTTGGGGGAGCCTTTCCAAGAAGTCATCGCGGGCTTCATGCTTTGACCCGTCCGACAGCAAGTGGATAGCGGAGTTGCCGGAGTGCGCCTCGGCTTTCCCCTTGATCGCGCGGCGCGCCAAAGGCCACACTGGCCCTCCTCACAGCAAAAGGACGAGGGACGCATCGCATGGCGGCAGTGCTCGACATCATCCGGCGCGAGACCAAGGCTCTGGTCTTCGATCTTTACGGCACCGTCGTCGATATGCAGTCCGGCCTCACTGAGGCTGTGACGCCGTTCCTCGCCAAGAAGGGCTGGACCGGCAAGCCGTCGAGCTTTGTCACCTGGTGGCGGCACACCCACTTCGAGGACAGCATGATCGACGCGCTCCTCGACCGCGGCCACACACCTTATCGCCAGATCGGCCACCGCGCCGTGTCCCAGGTGATGGACCGCTGCCGCATCGAGCACACGCAAGCGGAGGTCGAGTGGCTGGTGTCCCAGATCGAGCGGCTGAAGCCCTTCCCCGATGTGGTTGCGGCGCTCGAGCGCCTGCACACCCGCTACAAGCTCGTCATCCTGTCGAACGGCGACCGCGACATGCTGGAGGCGGCGCGACCGCACATCGGCTTTGCCTTCGACCGCATCATCTCCGTGCAGGAGGCCGGCTACTTCAAGCCGCATTTCAAGACCTATGCGACGGCCGAGGCGATCATCTCCGCGCAGTGGCCGCATATCGAGCGCACGAGCTGCCTGTTCGTCGCCAATCATGCCTTCGACTGCATCGGTTCCAAGTCGCACGGCTTCCGCACGGCCTTCGTCGATCGCCGCAAGCGTCCGTTCGGCCAGTCGCCGCTTCAGCCGGATTTGATGGTGGCCGATTTCAAGTCGCTGGCGGAAGCCCTGGTGCCGTGAGCGGCAACCGCAACTCGTAGATCGAGGAGACCGATGGCCCAGCTTCCCCCAGCCACCCCTGGCATGGCCTATGCCGACATCGACACGCCGGCGCTCGTCATCGACCTCGACGCCTTCGAGCGCAACCTGAAGCGCATGGCCGATGCCGTCGCCAAGGCGGGCGTGCGGCTCAGGCCCCATGCCAAGACGCACAAGTCGCCCATCATCGGCTTGAAGCAGATGGCGCTGGGCGCCGTCGGCGTGTGCTGCCAGAAGGTGTCGGAAGCCGAGGCCATGGTGTTGGGCGGCGTGCCCGACGTCTATGTCTCCAACGAGGTCGTGGGCCAGCGTAAGCTCGACCGCCTGGCCGCGCTGGCGCGGCAGGCCCGCGTCATGGTCGCCGCCGACAACGAGGCGGCCATCGAGGGGCTCGCCGCTGCCGCCACGCGCGCGGGCGTGAAGCTCCGCGTCCTCGTCGAGATCAACGTCGGCGCCAACCGCTGCGGCGTGGAGCCGGGTGAGCCAGCCGTAGCGCTGGCGCAGCAGATTGCCAGGCAGAAGAGCCTGCACTTCGCCGGTCTGCAGGCCTACCAGGGCCGCGCCCAGCACCTGCGAACCGTCGAGGAGCGCAGGGCCGCCATTGCGGATGCGGTAGAGAGGTCACGCCGCACCGTCGACCTGCTGAAACGCTCCGGCCTGGAATGCGAGGTCGTCGGCGGAGCCGGCACCGGCACCTACGACCTGGAAGCCGCCAGCGGCGTCTACAACGAGCTGCAGGCCGGCTCCTACATCTTCATGGACGCCGACTACGCCCGCAACAAGAAGGCTGACGGCAGCCGCTACGACACGTTCGAGCATGCGCTGTTCGTGCTCGCGACCGTCATGAGCACGCCGGTTGCCGAGCGTGCCGTCATCGACGCGGGCCTGAAGTCGTTCTCATTCGACTGCGGCGTTCCAGAGGTGTCCGGCCTCGCCGGCGCCGTCTACGAGCGGCCATCGGACGAGCACGGCAATCTCAATCTCGCCGCCTGCAACGAGCGGCCGCGCCTCGGCGACAAGATCCTGCTCATTCCCGGCCACTGCGACCCGACCGTCAACCTGCACGACTGGTACATCGGCGTGCGTGGCCTGGGCACACCGGGCGCACGCGTCGAGAGCGTGTGGCCGGTCGCTGCCCGTGGCGCTGTGTTCTAGCGGCGCACTACACGCGCTCCGGTTTGCGCTGGGCCTCGGCAAACCATGGCGACGGCTTGAGCTTCAAATGATAAGGCTTGGCGCGCTCGTCCCGCGCGTAAGCCGCCATCAAGCGATTGAGCTGGTCGGCCTTTTGTTTGGCCTCCTCATAGGTGGCGTGCTCGCTGATTGGCACGTTCCCTCTGTGCACGACGTACATCGGCCCGCTCCTTGTACGTTTCTGACGGCGGGCAATCTGCATGTGAATGTGGCGGAGATAGAGCCTCGATTCGAAATGGTTGTGGCAAATTGCTTCGAGCCCACAACTGCGTGTCCTCGCGCGCTCGCCAGCCCAAACGGAACTCTGCTGGCTTTTCGGTCGATGGACGGCGGGAACCCCTTCTCTTGCTTCACGTTACCTCGGCAACAGAGGAGGTCGCGATGGCTATCAATCGTGAAGACGGCAGGATGGTCGCCGGCAACACGGTGCTGAGCGTCGTTTTTGTCGCAGCGGTCATCGTCGGCGTCCTTGCGCTGGGGGCGTGGTACTTCAACCACGTGGAGGTCGGCTCGCTCAGGGATGCGTCGCAAGCGCCGACGACAACTCCGGTTCCGAAGGATCCGGGCACGACCGTCGTGCCGAAAGGCAGTGCAGTTCCGTCGATCAGAAACTGAGCTCACGCCTGCATGAGCATGTCTTGCGACTGGGTGCCCCGCGGCACCCTTTTTCGCGCCTCCTCCCTCGGACTCCCGACACGTTTCGCTCAGCATCGAATTGCCAATGCGTGCGAGCCCTGGCACACCGTCCTCCGGATTGACGCCAGAGCCATGCCCGGAGCGACCATTTGACCAGCTCTCCACCCTTGCGCGCTGCCGCGGTGCTGATCGCGATGCTGTCGGCGACGACGATCCTGTCGCAGTTTTTCCGCTCGTCGACGAATGTCATCGCCCCCGAGCTGATCCGCGATCTGTCTCTGACCTCGGAGGCGCTCGGTCTTGCCAACTCCGCATTCTTTCTGGCCCTGCTGGCAGTCCAGGTGCCGGTCGGCATCCTATTCGACCGCATCGGCCCTCGCTTGACGGTTGCTGGATTAGCGGTTCTTTCGGTCGTTGGGGCCTTGATGCACGCGGTGGTCGCGTCGGGCGCCGGACTGACCGTTGCCCGGTTCCTGCTCGGTCTCGGCCACGGCGGCAGCTTCATGTCCACCATCGTGCTGTGCTCGCACTGGTATCCGCGCGAGCGCTGGAGCACGGCCATGAGCTGGGTGTTCGGGCTCAGCATGCTGGGCGTGGTCCTGGCAGGTACGCCACTGGCGCTCGCCAGCGAAACTGTCGGCTGGCGGTCGGCCTTCGTCGGCATGGCCGTCGTTTCCGCGCTTGTCGGCCTCATGTTTTTCGCTCTCGTGCGTGACGATCCGCCCGGCCACGTGCAGGTTGCGCGCCGGCACGAGACCGCGCGCGAAGCCCTCACCGGTTTCATCGAGATCCTGCGCCTGCCGGGCATCCTGCGCGTGCTTGGGCTGCAGTTGGTCGCCTATTCGGTGATGGCCGCCATCATGGGACTGTGGGCGGGCCCCTATCTGCACGACGTGCACGGACTCGACGCGGTGCCGCGCGGCAACGTGCTGATCGCCATGGCGGTCGCGCAGACGGTCGGTGTGCTCGCGTTCGGGCCGCTCGACCGCGCCTTCGACACGCGCAAGTGGGTGGCGGTGGCCGGCGCGGCGACCACCATCGCCATCCTGCTTGCGCTCGCCGCGCAGCCACGGCCGCCGGCGTGGCTTGCTGTCAGCCTGCTCGTCGCGCTCTGTGCCGCCTCGGCTTATGGCGTGCACGTGGTGACGCACGCGCGCACGTTCTACCCGCCGCGGCTGGTGGGACGCGGCGCCACGACGGCCAATATGGCGCAGTTGATCGGTTGCGCGCTGCTCCCGATCGGCACCGGCTTCATCCCGCCGCTTTTCCCGATCACCGCCGCCGGATATTCACCGGTCGCCTACCAGCTCATTTTTGCTACCATTGCTGCCGTGCTGGCGGCCGGATTGGCGGTATATCTCACCGCTGCCGACGCCAGGCCGAGCGCCCAGTTGCCGGCAGCCGCCGAGACCCGCACCAGAGTGCCGGAGGGCGGCACGAGCTGAGCGTCACGGAGGACGAATGCGAGGGGAGAGAGCGCTCATGCGCGATGCGATGACAGAGGCGAGGACACTGCCGGCCGACGGCACGCGCGGCGCCCTTGCAGGGAGGGTATGGCTTCCGCAGGTGCAGGGCCCTGCCGTAGTGGCGATCCGCGCCGACGGCGTCTACGACATCTCGCGCGCGGCTGCCACCATGCGCGATCTGTGCGAGGCGGCCGATCCCGCCAAGGTGGTGCGTGAAGCCCCTGGTGAGCAAATCGCGGTGCTTGCCGACATCCTCGCCAATACGCCGGAGGCCGATCGCGACGAGATGAAGCCCTGGCTCCTGGCGCCGATCGACCTGCAGGCGATCAAGGCCGCCGGCGTAACCTTCGCACGTTCGATGCTGGAGCGCGTGATCGAGGAGCAGGCCAAGGGCGCGCCAGAGAAGGCCGAGGCCATCCGCGCGCAAGTGCAAGAACAGCTCGGCGGCGATCTGCGCAAGCTCAAGCCCGGCTCGCGACAGGCGCTCGAATTGAAGAAGACGCTGATCGCCGCCGGCGCCTGGTCGCAATACCTCGAGGTGGGCATCGGCGAGGACGCCGAGATCTTCACCAAGGCGCAGCCCATGTCCGCGGTCGGGCACGGCATGGAAGCCGGCCTGCACCCGCGTTCGACCTGGAACAATCCCGAGCCGGAAGTTGCGCTGCTGGTCTCCTCGGCGGGCCGCATTGTCGGTGCGACGCTCGGCAACGACGTCAACCTGCGCGATTTCGAGGGCCGCTCGGCGTTGCTGCTGTCCAAGGCCAAGGACAACAATGCCTCCGCAACTGTCGGCCCGTTCATCCGCTTCTTCGATGCGACCTTCTCCCTCGACTCGGTGCGCCGGATGGACGTGCATCTCGACGTGACGGGGCCGGACGGCTTCAAGTTGACCGGCAAGTCCTCCATGAGCGAGATCGCGCGCGACCCGGCCGATCTCGTCGGCGAGCTGATCGGCAAGACGCACCAGTACCCCGACGGCGCCATCCTGTACCTCGGCACCATGTTCGCACCGACCGAGGATCGCGGCGCCAAGGGCGCGGGCTTCACGCACAAGGTCGGCGACATCGTTACGATCCACGCGCCCGAGCTCGGCGCACTGTGCAATCGCATGACCCATGCCGACAAGGCTCGCCCCTGGACCTTTGGTGTCGGCGACCTGATGCGCAATCTGTCGAAGCGCGGGCTGATCTGAGCCGGAGGCTCGTCCATGCTGTTTCTGGTCATCTCCACGCCGCGCCCCGAGCAGCCCTCGCACATGAAGGCCAGGCGGCATGACTATTGGCGCTGGCTCGCGCCGCTGCAGGCGAGCGGCACCTGCAAGCATGTGTGGGCGCGCGCCGGCCGCGGCGCCGTCGTGCTGTTCGACGTCCCCGACAACGAGACGCTGCACCGCCTGCTCAACGAGTGGGCCGAGATCATCCCGGCCCACTTCGATACCTACCCATTGATCGAAACCGACCAGGCCAAGGCCTTCCTTGCCCACTGACGAGTGGAGCCCACGTGATCGAGGGCCTGAGCCACATCACCTTCATCGTGCGCGACCTGGAGCGCATGTCGCGGCTGATCCTGGATGTGCTCGGCGGCCGAGAGGTCTACGCCAGCGGCGAGGCCACATTCTCGGTGTCGCGCGAGAAGTTCTTTGTTGCGGGAGGCTTGTGGATCGCCATCATGGAAGGCGAGCCGCTGCCGGCCCGGACCTACAACCACGTGGCCTTCAAGGTCTCCGACGAGGACCTCGCGAGCCTCGAGTCCCGCATCGTGGCGCTGGGTCTCGATATCCGCGAGTCGCGGCCGCGCGTTGAGGGCGAAGGGGCCTCGATTTATTTTTACGACTGGGACAATCATCTGTTCGAGCTGCACACCGGCACGCTCGAGAAACGCCTTGCGCGCTACGCCAAGGGCCGTTGAGGGCGCGTCGCGCTTCAGCGGATGCCGAGCCGGTATTTCGCGAGCTTCTCGTAGATCGGACGCGCCGCGTCCGCGATGCGCTGCAGCTCCGGCGGCAGTGACACGGAGCGTCGGTCTGGCGTGGCGAAGCCGGTCGACTTCAGCACGCGGTCGTACCACACCGGCGCCCACACGCCATCGCTCTTGCGGGGCCCCGCCGGCCACGCCAGCATGGCCTCGGAAAACGGAATGCCGCATGCCGCGCACAAGGCGCCGAGCGTGCCGCGTGGATCGCCAAGCACGTCGTTGCCGTCGAGCACCGGCGGCGCGCGCCCAAGGCGATCCGCGACCGCCTCGAAAATTGCCAGCTGCTGCGGAAACCCGATCTCCTCGAGCGACACGTCCGTCCACTTGCGCGCGTAGCTTGCCAGCACCTGCTCGGGCGTGCGGATGAGGAAAGCGTTCGTGACGTGCGCCACCCAGTCGCGGCGGAAAGCCGGGATCATGTGGTGCGTCATGTGCTTCTGGTAGAACACGCGCGCGTTGGGCTTGTCGGGATCGTCGAGTGGGCCGAGCAGGCGCGCGATGACCTTCTCCGGGTCGGTCTCGCCCGCAGCAATCACCTCGGCCCGCATCGGATGATCGCGCCCTGTGGCCGCCAGCTCGGCCGCGTAGAACGGCTCGTCCCAGACGACCGTATCCGGCCGGTTTTCGAACGCGCGCATCATGGCGGTCGACACGTTGCGCGGACCCGACCACATGGCGATACGGATGATGCCGTCGGGCGGGCTCATGGCCTGACGGTCTCGCGCTCGACCAGCTCCTTGTAGAGGGTCTGAAGCCGCCGCGTCATCGGTCCTGCTGCGCCGCCGTCCGCCGCCGCTGCAGCGGGCCGCGTCGGGTGCCCGATCGGGCGCCCGTCGACCTCCACGACCGGCGTCAGGCCGGCAAACGTGCCTGTTACGAACGCCTCGTCCGCGCCGTACACATCGACCAGCGAGAAGTCCTTCTCGAACGCCGGGATGCAGGCCTCGCGCGCCACGCGCAGAACGTTGCCGCGCGTAATCCCGCCGAGACAGTACATCCCGCCCGAGGTCCACAGCTCCCCGCGCCGCACGATGAAGAAATGCGTCGAATTGCAGGTCGCCACGTGCCCCCGCGGGTCCAGCATCAGCGCCTCGTCGGCGCCGGCCCGCGCCGCCTGGATACAGGCCAGGATGCAGTTGAGTTTGGAGTGCGAGTTGAGCTTCTGGTCCTGCTGGTCGGGCCCCGTGCGCCGCACGTGCACTGTGAAGAGCCGCAGGCCCTTGTGCTGGATCTCGGGCTTGGGGTTCTTGTACTCGGGGATGATGACGACCGTGGCCGGCCCGATCGTCACCCGCGGGTCCTGGTACGGCGTCTTCTTGACGCCGCGCGTCACCATCAGGCGGATGTGCACACCGTCCTGCATATTGTTGGCGGCGAGGCAGTCGAACAGCCGCTTCGTCATCTCCGCCGGTGTCAGGCCGATGTCCATGTAGATGGCCCGGGCGCCCTCGTAGAGTCGCTCGAGGTGGCGGTCGAGAAAAGCGATGCCGCCCTTGTGCATCCTCAGGCCCTCCCAGACCCCGTCACCGAGGATGAAGCCAGAATCGAACACCGATACCGTTGCCTCGGCACGCGGGACCAGCCGGCCGTTGATGGAGATCAGGATCGTGGCGTTGCGGGGATCATCGACGAACTCATGCGTCGATGCTCCGGTCGAGCTCGATTGCGCGGTCATGGGGGCCTTTCGGGTGCCGCAGTCGGTGCGCATTGTTCAAACGGATCGACCGAAGGTCAATGGCCGCCACGCGGGGCGCACCAGCCATTCAACCTCACGGTGAATTGCTCCGCGCGCCGTCGGCCTTCGGTTAGACTTTGCGCCGGAGCGAAACCAACAGGGAGGAAGACCGTCATGTCAAAAGCCAGCCTGCTCAGCCGTCGCGCGCTGCTCGCCGCCGCTGCGTCCGGGGCGGCATGCGGTGCGATGGGCCTCCGGTCATCGGTGACGCACGCTGCAGCGCCGATGCTCGGCGCGTCGCGCCCGTCCGTCTACCGCTTCAAGCTCGGCGACTTCGAGATCGCTCAAATTCTGGACGGCTTCGTGCAGGGCAACGGCCCGCACCCGATCTTCGGCAACAATCAGCCGGCCGAGGTGGTGCAGGCCTATGCCGCGGCCAACCGCCTCCCGCCGACTCGCTGGGAGAACTCCTTCACCAACACGGTCGTCAACACGGGCAAGGAGCTCGTGCTGTTCGACACCGGCAACGGCGCCGGGCGGGCGCCCACCACTGGCAAGCTCGTTGGTTTGCTTGACAGCGCCGGCATCAAGCCCGAGCAGATCGATGTCGTCGTCATCACCCACGGTCATCCCGATCACATCGGCGGCCTCATGTCCGCGGAGAAGCCGACGTTCCCGAACGCGCGCTACGTATTCGGCGAGGTCGAGTTCGACTTCTGGCGCAAGGGCGAGGGTTTGCCGGAGGCGCGCAAGGCGAACCGCGAGATGTTCATGAAGGTGGCGGCGCCGTTCGGCGAGAAAGCCCGCTTTCTCAAATCCGAGGGCGAGGTCGTGTCTGGCATCCGCGCCATCGAGGCGTTCGGCCATTCGCCGGGCCACATGGCCTATCACATCGAAAGCCAGGGGCGCCGCCTGCTGCTGTGGGTTGACGTCACAAATCATTACGTCATGTCGCTGCAGCAGCCCGAGTGGCACGTCAGCTTCGACCATGACAAGGATATGGGCGTGGCCACGCGCAAGCGCATCCTCGACATGGTGGCGACAGACCAGATTCCGGCCATCGGCTACCACATGCCGTTCCCTGCCGTCGGCTATGTCGAGAAGACGGGCGCGTCCTTCCGCTGGGTCCCGGTCAGCTACCAGCTCAATCTGTAGCGCGCGCTCAGTCGTTGGCCTGCCGCTCGACCTCCGGATCGAGCATCTCGCTGACGAAGCGATCGCCCAGCCCCGCATCGACTGGCCGCCGCAAGGCGGCCAGGATGGCGGCATGGATGCGTGCGCCGTCCGGATCCGACCCGATCAGCGCGCCGGCATAGTCGACGTCCTTGGAGGCGTTGGCGATCGCAAACTGCTGCCCGCGGTAGTTGCCCTGCAACGCATTGCCAATGATGCGCTCGAGCGAGCCCGAGCGGGCGGCTCCCTGCAGCATGATGCCGTACAGCTTCTCCCAGTCCACGTTGTGGCGGCGAGCGGCGCGAAAGGCCTGCGTAATGAGCTGGCAGGTGCCTTGCGTCACGAAGTTGTTGAGCAGCTTCGCGGTGATGCCGGCTCCCGTGGGCCCGAACAACGTCACCTTCGCACTGTAGGCCTCGAGGATTGGCTTCACCGTCTCGTAGACCGCCAGGTCGGCACCGACCAGCGTGCCGAGCTTGCCGTCCGCGGCCTGCGCTGGTCCGCCGACGACCGGCGCGTCGACGTAGGTGACGCCGATCTTCGCAAGATCCGCCGCCAGCCGCTGCGATGTCTCCGGCTTGCCGGTTGTGACGTCGACGAGGAGCTGGCCCTTGCGCATGGCCGGCCTGAGGTCGGCGGCGATCGTCTCCACCGTCTCGGCCCGGTCGACGCACAGCATGATCACGTCTGCGCCGGCCACCAGATCCCGCAGGCTGGCTGCCTCCTTGGCGCCGGCCTTGACCAGCGCCTCAATCGGAGCGCGGTTGCGGTGCACAATAACGGTGAGAGGGTGGCCGGCCTTGAGCAGGTTCCTGCAAATGCCGCTGCCCATCATTCCGGCGCCAACGAACCCGATGCTCTGCTTCATGCGACTTTCGTTCCTCGGTTGTTCAGCGACTGGTGTCTCCGGCCACGGCAGGAGTGCTATAGGTTAGGCCGACATCATCCCATTGCGGAGAGGCTGCGTCATGCCCATGCAGACCGAGAAGGGCAAGCTGTTTCGATCACTCCACCAGCGCCCCGGTGCCTTCGTCATTCCCAATCCCTGGGATGCGGGGTCGGCGCGCTTGCTCGCGCATGTTGGGTTCGAGGCCCTCGCCACGACCAGCGCCGGCTTTGCCTTCAGCCTGGGATTGCCGGACGGCAACGTAACGCGTGACTGGAAGCTCGCGCACTGCCGCGAGATCGTCAACGCTACGCCGCTTCCGGTCAGCGCCGACCTCGAGAAATGCTTTGCCGACGACCCGGCTGGTGTGGCCGAGACGATCAAGCTTGCCGCCGCAACGGGGCTTGTCGGCTGTTCCGTGGAGGATGCAACCGGCGACCCGGACAACCCCATCTTCGAGTTCGATCACGCGGTGGCGCGCGTGCGCGGCGCAGTCGAGGCGGCGCGCTCGCTGTCGTTCCCCTTCACGCTCACCGCGCGCGCGGAGAACCTGCTGCACGGCCGCAAGGACATGGCCGACACCATCAGGCGGCTGCAGGCGTTCGAGGAGGCAGGCGCCGACGTGCTCTACGCGCCGGGTCTTTCCACCATCGACGAGGTGCGCGCCGTGGTTTCTGCGGTCAGCAAGCCGGTGAATGTGCTCGTGGTGGCGAGCGCCAAGGACTTCACCGTCAACACGCTCTCCGCTGCGGGTGTCAAGCGCATCAGCGTGGGCGGTACGCTGGCGCGTGTCGCCTACGGAGCGGTGCTGGGCTCCGCGCAGGAAATGAAGAGCCAGGGAACGTTCGGCTTCACGTTCGGGGGTGTCTCGAACAGGGAGCTCAATGCCATCTTCCAGACATGGGTGTGAAATGACGGGACGGCTGCAAGGCAAGACGGCTTTCTGCACGGCATCGGCGGCGGGTATCGGCAGGGCATGCGCGATCGCCTTCGCGCGCGAGGGAGCAAGGGTCATCGCCAGCGATATCGACGAGGCTGGCCTTGCCGTCTTGAAGAAGGAGGGCGTCGCCGAGGTGCACCGCCTTGATGTCCTGGATACTGCGGCCGTCGATGCCCTGGCCAAGCGCGTCGGCGCGGTCGATATCCTGTTCAATGCGGCGGGCTTCGTGGCGCACGGCACCGTGCTCGAGTGCTCGGAGAAGGAGTGGGACTTCTCGTTCGACCTCAACGTCAAGTCGATGCATCGCACGATCAAGGCGTTCCTGCCGGCAATGCTGGCCAAGGGCGGCGGCTCGATCATCAACATCGCCTCGGGGGCGAGCTCGGTGCGCGGCATACCCAACCGCTATGTCTACGGCGCCACCAAGGCCGCCGTCGTCGGCCTTTCCAAGGCCGTCGCTGCCGACTTCATCCGCAAGGGCGTGCGCTGCAACGCCATCTGCCCCGGCACGGTCGAGTCGCCCTCGCTCGACGGCCGCATCGCCGCGCAAGCCAAGGCGCTCGGCAAGTCCGAGAAGGACGTGCGCCAGATGTTCATCGACCGCCAGCCCATGGGCCGGCTCGGCACGGCCGAGGAGATCGCCGCCATCGCCGTCTATCTCGCCGGCGACGAGAGCGCCTTCGCGACCGGGCAGATCTTCGTCATCGACGGCGGGTTCGCGCTTTGATGCAGAACGTCGCGCTCCATTCGGGCGGCCTGTCGCTGCGGCGTGCGAGGGACACTGATCGAGCAGCGGTGCTCACCCTCCAGCGGGCCGCCTACGCGCGCAACCGCGAGCTGCTCGGCTGCGAGCCACTGCCGCTGCTCGCCGACTACGCGCAGATCTTTACAGACTATGAAGTCTGGGTCGCGGAGCAGGATGGCATCGCCGGAGCGCTGATCTTGGAACCTCGTTCCGGCGACCTGTTGATCTGGAGCATAGCGACGGACCCCGCCCGGCAGCGGGCAGGGCTCGGCAAGACCATGCTGGCCGCAGCCGAGACGCGTGCGCGTCGGCTCGGGCTGTCCGTCATGCGGCTCTACACGGGTGCAACCCTGCAGCATCTGATCGACTGGTATGGCCGTCACGGGTATACGGTCGAGCGCATCGAGCAGTTGAGCGACCGCGCCATAACGCACATGATGAAGCGGATCGCCACGAACTGACACCGGGGAATGCCCATGCCGCGCTTTGCCGCCAACCTCTCCTTCATGTTCAACGAGGTGCCGTTTCTCGATCGCTTCGAGGCTGCCGCCAAGGCCGGCTTCAAGGCGGTGGAGTTCCTGTTCCCCTACGAGCATCCCGCCAAGGAGATCGCCGCGCGCCTCAAGGGTAACGGGCTGACGCAGGCGCTGTTCAACGTGCCGCCGGGCGACTGGACCAAGGGCGAGCGCGGGCTTGCGGCGCTGCCGGGCCGCGAGGTTGAGTTTGCGGCAGCCGTCAAGACGGCGCTGGACTACGCCACCGCGCTCAGCTGTCAGCGCATCCACGCCATGCCAGGCCTTCGCCATCACGGCGCCGACCGCAAGACCTACGTCGCCAACCTGAAGAAGGCGGCCAAGATGGCTGCGGGCTCGGGCGTCGACGTGATCATCGAGCCCATCAACACGCGGGACATTCCGGGCTTCTTCCTCAACACCACGGCCGAAGCGCGCGCCGTGATCTACGAGGTCGGCGAGCCCAATCTGGGGCTGCAGTTCGACCTCTACCACCGGCAGATTCAGGAAGGCGACACAGCCATGGCCATCCGTGAGTTTGGCCATCTCGCGCGCCACTACCAGATAGCCAACCCGCCCGACCGCGGCGAGCCCGACGACGGCGAGATGAATTACCGCTACCTATTCAAGGCTATCGACGAGAGCGGCTTCAAAGGCTACGTCGGCTGCGAATACAAGCCGCGAGCGGGCACTGTCGAAGGCCTCAAATGGGTGCAGGCTTGTGGCGTGACGCTCGGGTGAATTGAGACTTCTAGGTGAGGGCAGGCGCTTGCGCTCAGCGCGATCGCCGCCCTTCACACCGACCTTTCTCCACGGGCGGGGCGAGGGAAGCAAAAATCGGAGAGACGCATGAAAATTCTGATCCTGGGTGGCGCCGGCATGATCGGCCGCAAGCTTGCCGAGCGCCTTGCCAAGGATGGCAGGCTCGGAGCCAAGGAGATTTCCGAGCTGACGCTCTATGATGTGGTGGCCGCGGAGAAGCCAGCCGGCACAAAATTTCCGGTCAGGATCGAGGTCGGCGATCTGCCTGCGGATGGCGAGACCGACAGGCTTGTTGCCGGCAAGCCCGACGTCATCTTTCATCTCGCCGCCATCGTCTCGGGCGAGGCGGAGCAGGATTTCGACAAGGGTTACCGCATCAATCTGAAAGGCACGATGAACCTGCTCGAGTCGGTGCGCAAGGCGGGCCACAAGCCGCGCGTCGTGTTCACCAGCTCCATCGCCGTGTTCGGCGCGCCGTTTCCCGACAAGATCCCGGACGACTTCTTCACGACGCCGCTCACGTCCTACGGGACGCAGAAGGCCATCGGCGAGCTGCTGCTGGCGGACTATACGCGCAAGGGCTTTCTCGACGGCATCGGCATCCGGCTTCCCACCATTTGCGTGCGGCCCGGCAAGCCGAACAAGGCTGCATCGGGATTCTTCTCCAACATCATCCGCGAGCCGTTGGCGGGGCACGAAGCCGTGCTGCCGGTCTCCGAGGACGTCATGCACTGGCACGCTTCGCCGCGCGCGGCCGTCGGCTTCCTGCTGCATGCGGCAACGATCGACGGCGAGAAGGTCGGCGCTCGGCGCAACCTCGCCATGCCGGGTCTGGCCGTCACGGTCGGCGGGCAGATCGAGGCGTTGCGCAAGATTGCCGGCGAGAAGGTGGTCAAGCGCATCCGGCGCGAGCCCGATCCCTTCATCGAGAAGATCGTTGCCGGCTGGCCGCGCAATTTCGATACCAGGCGCGCGCTCGCGCTGGGCTTCAAGGCTGAATCGAGCTTCGAGGAGATCATCCGTGTCCACCTCGAGGACGAACTCGGCGGCAAGATCGCATAAGGGACGAGATGGTGCAGAAGAAGCCTCTGATGCTGCTGATGATCGGCAACGCCAAAGCCTACACGGATGCGCTGGAGCGCGCGGGCATTGCCGACAAGTTCGAGATCGCGGTCGTGCCCGGCGACAAGAAGCCTGATGCGCGCCAACTGGCCGAGGGCGAGATTATTCTGAGTTTCGGCGCGCCGCCTGGCACGCTCGGCCAGATGCCGAAGCTCAAGTGGATCCAGTCGATGAGCGTCGGCGTCGATCAGTGGATGGAGCGCGACGACCTGAAGCCGTCGCACATGGTGACCGCCGCCCGCGGCACCCATCGCGTGCAGATGCCCGAGAACATTCTCGGCGCCATCTTCCATATCACCAAGCCCTACATGCAGGCGGCGCTCGAGCAGCAGCACTCGCGCTGGACCCGTCGCATGTCGGTGCCAATTGCCGGCAAGACGCTCGGCATTCTCGGCCTCGGCGCCGTCGGCCAGGAGCTGGCGCGCAAGGCCGCAGCACTCGAGATGAGGGTGATCGGCACCAAGCGCACGGTCGAGCCGGTGGCTCACGTCGACAAGGTTTATCAACCCGGGCAGGTCGACGAGGTATTGGGGCAGAGCGACTTCGTCGTGCTTCTGCTTCCGGTCACCGATGCGACGCGCAATATGATCAACAAGGAGCGGCTCGCCCGCATGCGCCCCAGCGCGTGGCTGCTCAATTTCGCGCGCGGCGCACTGATCGTGGACGAGGACCTGATCGCGGCTGTCAAGGCCAAGACGATCGCCGGCGCCATCCTCGACGTGTTCCGCACCGAGCCGCTGCCGTCCGACCATCCGTTCTGGAAGGCGGAGGGCATCAGCGTTCTGCCCCACATTGGCGGCGGACACCCCACGCGCGACCAGATGGTGGCGGAGCTCTTCGCGGAGAATGCGCGGCGCTACCTCGCCGGGGAGCCGCTCAAGGAGATCGTCGACCGCGCGCGCGGCTACTGATCGCAGGTGAGGGCGAGTTGCCCACCGCCGCCATCGGCAACGTCAACTATCATGTGAAAAGAGCTCTGCATGGCTGAGAAAAATTCCGGACCTGCCTTCTCCACACTCGCCATTCACGCGGGCGCCGCGCCCGATCCTTCGACAGGGGCACGCGCCACGCCGATCTATCAAACCACCTCCTTCGTGTTCAACGACGCGGAGCATGCGGCGGCGCTGTTCGGGCTGCAGGTGTTCGGCAACATCTACACCCGCATCATGAATCCGACGCAAGGTGTGCTCGAGCAGCGCGTCGCAGCGCTCGAGGGCGGCACCGCGGCGCTGGCGGTGGCATCCGGTCATGCTGCGCAGTTCCTGGTTTTCCACACGCTGCTCGATCCTGGCGACGAGTTCGTCGCCGCGCGGCAGCTCTACGGCGGCTCCGTCAACCAGTTCAATCACGCGTTCAAGAAGTTCAACTGGAACGTGGCCTGGGCCGACGGCACCGAACCTCAAACCTTCGAGAAGGCGATCACGCCGAAGACCAAAGCCATCTTCTGCGAGTCGATCGCCAACCCGGGCGGCGTCGTCGTGGACCTGCCTGCGATCGCTGCCATCGCCAAGAAGCACGGACTGCCCTTCATCGTCGACAACACGCTGGCAACGCCCTACCTGTGCCGGCCCAAGGAGCACGGCGCCGACATCGTGGTTCATTCCCTGACCAAGTTCATGGGCGGGCAGGGCAATTCGATCGGCGGCGTGATCGTCGACTGCGGCACCTACGACTGGATCAAGGCCGGCAAGAGATATCCGGTGCTGACGGAGCCCAACGCCAGCTACAACGGCATGGTGCTGGCCGAGACGTTCGGCAATTTCGCCTTCGCCATCGCCGCGCGCGTCATGGGTTTGCGCGATATCGGCCCGGCCATCTCGCCGTTCAACGCGTTCCTGATCCTCAACGGGATCGAGACGCTGCCTCTGCGCATGGCGCGTCACTGCGAGAACGCGCTCGCTGTCGCCCAGTGGCTGTCCAAGCGTCCCGAGGTGGCCTGGGTCAACTATGCGGGGCTGCCGGACAACAAGTATCACGCCATTGCCCGCAGAATCTGCCCCAAGGGCGCGGGCGCCGTATTCACGTTCGGGCTCAAGGGCGGCTATGATGCGGGTGTGAAGCTCGTCGCCGGGTTGAAGCTCTTCTCGCACCTCGCCAACATCGGCGACACGCGCAGCCTGGTCATCCATCCCGCATCGACCACGCACAGCCAGCTCACGAAGGAGCAGCGTGCGGCAGCCGGCGCCGGCGATGATGTCGTGCGTCTGTCAATCGGCATCGAGGATCCGGACGACATCATCGCCGACCTGGAGCAGGCGCTGGCGGCCTGATCCCTCGTCTGCGCTGAACAGGGAACTTTCGATGTCTGATGGAGTTAGCCACCGCTAACGTAATCGGACGCGGAAGGAAATCTCAGATGATCAGATATTTGGTGCCGGCGGCCATCGTGTCGCTGGGTGTGATCTCGTGTGCCTCGGCGGGCCCCGTTTCATCGGCTGGGCAATTGAAGCAAGTGACGGAGACGACGCCCATCCAGGTGCAGGACCGCCGTGATGTCGAGGACCGTCGCCGCATGCGGAGAAACCGCTATATCGCAGGCCGCAGATATCACTCCGCCCCGCACGGCTGGCACCGCTACCATAGGCGCCCGGGTGACTGGCGCACCCGCGGCTGCATCATCGTTGGTCCGGTTTGGTTCTGTCCCTGATCGCACAGCCATGACTTGAGTTTGCGGCCCGAGAGCAGCGACGCTTTCGGGCCGCGCCTGCATGCCAATGCCGGATTGCTCGCGCCGGCCCGGCTTTCGTCGTAAGCTTGCCGCAGGCAAGTGAGACCGCCGGGTCAACCGTCGCAGGGTGCGATGAGTGCTGAGTGCGGCGGCGTGACGGAGGAGCGGGCAATGAGCATTGCAGACCCGAACCGCGTGATCCTGACGGGCGAGAACCCATTCATTCGGTTGAGCCCCGTCGACAGCGACAACTACACGACCAACGCCAGCTTCTGGCGCATCATTTTCTGCCCCGCCGGACCTGGGCATGTGCTCTATCTCAAGAGCGAGTTGACCGACAACCGCTGGCGCATCTATTCCGACAACATCGCCATGGCGCGCTGGCTGCAGTCGACCGTGCAAGGGATGCTCAATGCCGAGACGAAGGACACGAGCATCCCTGTCGTCGATGCCGAGTTCACAAAGGCGGGCGATGCACGGGATTTCTGGACCGAGCGCGTGAAGGCGACGGGTGAGGAAGTCCTGCTCACCTGGTACCAGATCGGCGACCCGCTGCTGATCCACACTCAACCCAACGCGCAGCCGGAGCGGCCCTATGGCGTGTGCACGGTGCTGGTCCCGGCGCTCGGCGCGCGGCTGTCGCGCAATGGCGTCGAGGCCGCCGGCAAACCGTGGCCACGCCAGCGGGAGGGCCGGCCGTTCAGCACGTGTGCGCTGGCATTCTCGGAAAGCTGGACGGATGCGCGCTAGGCGAAGGCTCTGGCGATGCGCGGCAGGCGGATGAGGGCAGCTACCCCTTCACCTTGACGTAGCTGCCGGGTGCATCCTCGATCACGCCGAGCTTGGCGCCGGGCTCGCGTGCATCGACCATCCCGCCGGAGTGGGATGCGAGCCACGCTGTCCAGTGCGGCCACCAGGACCCTGGCGTCTCCTTGGCGCCCTCGAGCCATTCCTCCAGCGTGTCAACGCGGTCCGGATTGGTCCAGAACTGATACTTGGGCTTTTTGCCGGCCTCCGGCGGCGGGTTGACCACGCCGGCGATGTGTCCCGAGCCAGAAAGGACGAACTCGACCGGCCCACCGAACAGGCGCGAGCCCATGAAGACCGACTTGGCCGGCGCGATGTGATCCTCGCGTGTGGCGAGCTCGTAGATTGGCAGCTTCACCTTCCTCAGGTCGAGCCGCACGCCGCCAAGCGTCATCCGCCCCTTTGCCAGCTTGTTCTCGTGGTAGAACTCGCGCAGATAGAACTTGTGGTTTGCGGCCGGCATCCGCGTCGAATCCTGGTTCCAGAACAGGAGATCGAACGGGAACGGCTTCTTCCCCAGCATGTAGTTGTTGACGACATAGGGCCAAATCAGGTCGCGCGGCCGCAGCAGGTTGAACACGGTGGCCATGCGCGACCCATCGAGATAGCCGCGCTCGGCCATCATCTCCTCGAGCGCCTTGAGTTGGGTCTCGTCTATGAACAGCGCCAGGTCTCCGGCCTTGCTGAAATCGGCCTGGGCCGCCAGGAATGTGGCTGACGCGAAGGGCTCCTGCCCGCGCGCCGCGTTGTAGGCGAGTGTCGAGGCGAGCAGCGTGCCGCCCACGCAATAGCCCAGAACGTTGGCCTTCTCTGCACCGGTCTCGCGCAGAACCGCGTCGGTTGCCGAAAGGATGCCTTCCTTCATGTAATCCTCGAACGTCTTGCCTGCGAGACGCTCGTCGGGATTGACCCATGAGACGACGAACACCGTGAAGCCCTGCGACACGGCGTACTTGATGAAGGACTTCGGCGGCGTGAGGTCGAGAATGTAGAACTTGTTGATCCACGGCGGCACGATGAGAAGCGGCAGCTCGTGCACTTTCTCGGTCGTCGGCGTGTACTGGATGAGCTGCAGCACGTCGTTCTGCCAGATCACCTTTCCGGGCGTGATGGCGAGGTTTCGGCCTACCTCGAATGCCGACACGTCGGTCTGGCTGAGCTGGAGGAGGTCCGGCGACTTCTTCAAGTCGGCGAGAAGCTGCTGTACCCCGCGCACGAGGTTCTCGCCGTTCGAGGACAGCGTCTCGCGCAGGATCTCAGGGTTGGTCATCGGGAAGTTGGACGGCGACATCGCGCTCATGATCTGGCGCAGATAGTACTCGGCCCGTTGCCGGGTGCGCTCGTCCAGGCCTTGGGTCTCATCGAGCAGCTTCTCGGCCCAATTGTTGGTGACGAGATAGGACTGCTTCCAGAAGTCGAAGTAGGGATTGGACGTCCATTCGGGGTCGCGGAAGCGGCCATCGCCCGGCTCCGGCTCCGCCACCGGATCGACATCCTGGCCCGCCGTCCGGCGCAAGGCATTATTCCATACATCGAGATAGCCGCGGGCGAGCTCGGCCTGGGCCTCGAACGCCTTGGCGGGGTCGCGCACCCAGCGCTCGGCGACCTCGCCGAAGACCTTGGTCATTTCGGCCAGCTCGCTGGACGGGCTATAGGGCCCGCCGTCGGTTTTGGCGCGCTCGATGAGGCCGGCGAGCGCCTTGCTGCCCTCCTCCAGGAAGCGCAACACGTTCCGCGCGAATTCGTCGGGCTTGGCAACCGTATAGGCGCTCAAGTCCAAATCAGAGGGAGGAACGGGCTTCTGCATCGGCTGTCTCTCGTCATGGCGGGCCATCCGCTAGCCGCCCGCGCGGCCGCCACAATTTCCGCGTCGAATCGTTTCGCAAACGTAGTTTGCTGAGGTTTTAACTGTGGGTCCCCATCCTGACAACGTACCTAAGAATTTAGGAATCTGATACAAGCCCGCCTATGCCCAGATTGGATGACACAACAGTCGCACATGGTGGCCCGGGGAGGAGCCGGATGCGCCGTATCGGCGTCCTGGCGGTATCGGCAACTGTCGTAGCGCTGGCCGGCTGCGCCGACAGCCTGCCCACCGCCTCATTGCCCGACTTGGTGAAAGACCCCCGCAAATTCCTCACCAAGGAGGAGCAGCAGCAGGCGATCAACGATCTGTCGCAGAAGAAGGCGGCTCAGGAGGCCGAGGCCGACAAGCCGGTGGACAAGCCCAAGTAGGGCGACCCCGCGGTCAGCCGTTCGCCGCCGACCGGCGCTAATTCTGCCCCGATTGTTCGATTTCTGGTAAAGCGGAACAAGAACGGGTACTTGTCCACGTCCTCACTTCGAGCGCACGGGTATCGACCTTGATTGAAGAGTTTCACCGCATCAAGCGGCTGCCGCCTTATGTCTTTGCCGAGGTCAACCGGCTTAAGGCCTCAGCCCGCGCCAACGGCGCCGACATCATCGATCTCGGCATGGGCAATCCGGACATGCCGACGCCCCAGCACATCGTCGACAAGATGGTGGAGACCATCAACAAGCCGCGCACGAACCGCTACTCGGCCTCCAAGGGCATACCAGGGCTGCGCAAGGCGCAAGCTGCCTACTATGCGCGCCGCTTCGGCGTCCGGCTCGATCCCGACCGGCACATCGTTGCCACACTCGGCTCGAAAGAGGGCTTCGCCAACATGGCGCAGGCGATAACCGCGCCCGGCGACGTGATCCTCGTTCCAAACCCGACCTATCCGATCCACGAGTTCGGCTTCATCATCTCGGGCGCCGCCATCCGGCACCTGCCCGCGACCACCGGCACCGATTTCCTGCGTGCCGTCGACCGCGCTGCGCGCCATTCGATTCCCAAGCCTCTGGCGATGGTGCTGAGCTATCCATCCAACCCGACGGCGATGACGGCCGATCTCGCCTTCTACACGGAGGCGGTTCAGCTCGCCAAAAAGCTCGACCTGATCATTCTGTCCGACCTCGCCTACGCCGAGATCTACTTCGACGCTAACCCGCCGCCGTCGGTGCTTCAGGTGCCGGGAGCGATGGACGTAGCGGTGGAGTTCACCTCGCTGTCCAAGACCTACAGCATGCCCGGCTGGCGCATGGGCTTTGCTGTCGGCAACGAGCGCCTGATCTCCGCCCTTGCCCGCGTCAAATCCTATCTCGACTATGGGGCATTCACGCCGGTGCAGGTGGCAGCGGCCGCCGCCCTGAACGGCCCGCAGGATTGCGTTGCCGAGATCCGGGAGACCTATAAACGCCGCCGCGACTGCCTGGTTGACAGCTTTGCCCGCGCCGGCTGGCGCATCCCGCCGCCGCCGGCAACCATGTTCGCCTGGGCGCCGATACCCGAGCCCCTGGCCCACCTGGGCTCTGTGGAGTTCTCCAAGCTGCTGATCGAGAAAGCCGACGTGGCGGTCTCCCCCGGCCTCGGCTTCGGCGAGCATGGTGAAGGCTACGTGCGCATCGCCCTGGTCGAGAACGAGCAGCGCATTAGGCAAGCCGCCCGGAGCATCAAAAAGTTCCTCGCCCAGGGTGTCGAAAGCATGCATAACGTGATACCGATCCGCGAAACTGCAAACCGGTAATCTCACGTCAGCATGGTCGAGCCCTTGAAACTTGGCGTGGCCGGGCTCGGCACCGTCGGCGCCGGGCTTGTCGGCCTCCTTTCCGCCCATGGAGCGCGTGTTGGAGCAGGCCTCGGCCGCCAGATCAAGCTCGTCGGCGTGTCCGCGCGCCATCGCGACAAGCCGCGCGGCATCGATCTTGGGCAAGCCCGCTGGTTCGATGATGCTACAAGGCTGGCGACCGATCCGGGCATCGATTGCTTCGTTGAGCTGATCGGCGGAGAGGACGGCCCTGCCAAGCGAGCGGTCGAAGCCGCTCTCGGCGCCCGCAAGCATGTCGTCACGGCCAACAAGGCCTTGCTTGCGCGCCACGGCGTGGAGTTGGCCCGGCTCGCTGAAAAAAATGGTGTTGCGCTCAACTTCGAGGCGGCAGTCGCCGGCGGGATTCCCGTCATCAAGACCATGCGCGAGGCGCTCGCCGGCAACCAGATCCGGCGCGTCTACGGCATCCTCAACGGCACCTGCAACTATATCCTGACGCAGATGCAGGAGGAGGGACGGCCGTTCGCCGACGTGCTCAAGGAAGCGCAGGCCAAAGGCTACGCCGAGGCCGACCCGACCTTCGACATCGGCGGCTTCGATACGGCGCACAAGCTCGCCCTGCTCACGAGTCTCGCATTCGGGACGCGCGTCGCCTTCGATCAGATCCACATCGAGGGCATCGAGTCGATCACTGCTGCGGATATCGAGGCCGCCGACGATCTCGGCTACCGCATCAAGCTGCTCGGCGTCTCCATGCTGACCGAGAGCGGCATCGAGCAGCGCGTGCATCCGGCCATGGTGCCGAAGCACTCGGCCATCGCCGAGGTTTCGAGCGTTACCAACTGCGTGGCGATCGACGGTGATTTCGTCAACACCCTGCTGCTGGTCGGCCCGGGCGCGGGCGGCAAGGCGACCGCCTCCGCCGTCATGAGCGACATCGTCGATCTGGCGCGCGGCCTGGTGCTGCCGCCGTTCACCGTGCCGTCTGCCGCCTTGAAGCCCTACAAGCGCGCAAGGCTCGGTCAGCATCAGGGCGCCTACTACATCCGCTTGTCGGTATACGATCGGCCCGGGGCGATGGCATCCATCGCCAAGCGCATGGGCGATCGCGAGGTGTCGTTGGAAAGCATCGTCCAACGTCGGCCGAAGAAGTCGCTGCCCGGCATCGACGCCCGGCCGCCTGATGGAATGCCGACCCCGCTCGTGTTGATCACCCACGAGACGACCGAGGAAGCAATCCGCAAGGCGCTCGATGCCATCGAAGGCGACGGGAAGGTGTCCGAACGGCCGCAGATGATACGGATCGAGAGATTGTAATATGTATTGGGTAAAGTAGGCGGATAGCTCATTGGGAGGAGTTATGGCCGAGGAGAAAAAAGCTACGCTCGACCGCGTTCTGTCGATCGAGATCGCCCGTGTGACGGAGGCGGCGGCCATTGCGGCGGCGCGGTTGCGCGGGCGCGGCGATGTCAAGGGAGCCGACAAGGCTGCGGTTGACGCCATGCGGCGTGAGCTTTCCAAGCTGGCGATCCGGGGCCGCGTGGTGATCGGCGAAGGGGAGATGGATGAAGCGCCGATGCTCTACATCGGCGAGGAGGTCGGCACCGGCGAGGGGCCGCGCGTCGACATCGCCGTCGATCCGCTCGAAGGAACCACGATCTGCGCCAAGGCCATGCCCAATGCGCTGGCCGTGCTGGCAATCTCGGCCGAGGGCGGGCTTCTGCACGCGCCCGACATGTACATGAACAAGATCGCCATCGGCCCCGGGTATCCGGAGGGCATCGTCGATCTCGACCGCTCGCCCGAGGACAACCTCAACGCGCTCGCCAAGGCCAAGGGCGTGCCGGTGTCGGAGGTCACGGCGTGCATCCTCGACCGTCCGCGGCACACCGAGCTCATCAACGCGGTGCGCAAGGTCGGTGCAGGCATCCAGCTCATTCCGGACGGCGACATCGCCGGCGTGATCTGGACCACCGATCCCGAGAAAACGAACGTGGACATCTACCTCGGCAGCGGCGGCGCGCCCGAGGGCGTGCTGGCGGCAGCGGCACTCAGGTGCATCGGCGGCCAGATGCAGGGTCGCCTGATGCCGCTCAAGGAGGAGGAGAAGAAGCGCGCCTACGACATGGGCATTACCGACATCAATCGCAAGTTCTCCATGCACGAGATGGCGTCGGGCGATGTGATCTTTTCGGCGACCGGTGTGACGGACGGCTCCCTGCTCAGCGGCGTCCACTTCCGCCAGGGATTTGCCGAGACCGAGACGGTGGTGCTGCGCGCGGCCACGGGAACCGTGCGTCGGCTCAAGACCACGTTCCGCATGATCGGGACGAAGGCTACGGTGTAGGCGCCCCTCACGGGGTCAGCTCTGGTGCGCCGCAGCGGGTCTGCGTAAGCCGCCCATTTGAACGGGTCGGTTCATGAGTGTCTCTTTCGAGAGCCGCCGAGCGGAACAGGGTGAGGTCGTCAGGCCTCGCGAGCTCACGGCTCTGTCGCTCATCTGTGCGGCGCACCTTGTCAGCCACTTTCATTATCTGGTGCTGATTCCGCTATTCCCGATGCTGAAGGCCCGTCTGGGCGTGGGCTTCGTCGAGCTCGGAGCGGCCATCACGCTCTTCAACATCGTCACCGGCCTGGTGCAGACGCCCATGGGCTACGCGGTCGACAAGTTCGGCGCCCGCCGCGTCCTGATCGGCGGGCTGCTGCTCGCGGGCGCGGCCTTCATATCGATCGCGCTGGTGCCGAGCTACCCGTGGCTGCTCGCTGCCTCGGTGCTGCTCGGGATCGCCAATGCCGTCTATCATCCGGCCGACTATTCCATCCTCGGCTCGGCGATAGAGCCCGCCCGGCTCGGTCGTGCCTTCTCGTTTCACACGTTCGCTGGGTTTCTGGGTGGCGCGATCGCGCCCATCGTTGTTCTGCTGATCGCCAGCCGCTTCGGCATGGAGTGGGCGATTGCCGCCTCCGGCATGCTCGCCATCGTCGTGGCGCTGCCGCTCATGCTGGCCACCAACCTCGACGGGGCTTCAGCGGGCAGGACGACAGGCGTTGCCAGCCGCCACATTCCGCTGAAGGAGTTGCTGACGCCGACGGTGATCAGCCTGGTCGGCTTTTTTGCTTTGCTCAGCCTGAGCAGCGGTGCACTCACCACGTACTCGGCGGTCGCGCTCACCTCCATGTATGCCATGCCCTTTTCGGCGGCGAACCTTGCCCTTTCCGGCTTCCTGTTCGCAACGGCAGTCGGCGTGCTGGCGGGCGGCTACATCGCCGATGCCACGCGGCGGCATGGGGAAGTCGCGGCCTTCGGGTTTGCTGGGGCCGCTGCGCTGATCCTGCTCGTGGGCACTGTCAACCTCGGCTCGGTGCTGCTGACCACTGCAATGATCGGCGCCGGGTTCCTGTCCGGGATGATCTCCCCATCGCGCGACATGCTGGTGCGGGCCGCCTCACCGCCCGGCGCCTTCGGTCGCGTGTTCGGCATCGTTACGACGGGCTTCAACATCGGCGGCACGATCAGCCCGCTCATCGGCGGCTGGATCATGGACCATGAGCTGCCGGCCTGGGTGTTCTATTCCTCGTGTCTGTTCATGATGCTGACGGCGATCATGGCCCTGACGACACGACACGATCGCCCGCAACCGAAATCTCCGGCCTAGCATCGGCGAGTGCCGGTCCGACCGGCACGCCCCCAACCTCGCTTGATCGCAGTGCTCTGATCGCGGCGATCCGCCTGGGGACAGGCCCCGCCGTGCCCCGACATGCGCGCGAATCAGCCGTACAACTCGAGGCCGTTTGCTTACGGGGGTGCGCATGGCGCTGGCGAGGCTCAAGCTCGAACAGCCGGCAAGGGACGCCTTTTTTCTCGACGTGCAGCGGTCGGCGCGAGGCTTTGCCTGGCGCGAGCGGCTGGATGCCGCCGGCCGTAATTTGGCCTTGGCCATTTCGCAGCGGCACGGCTTGCCCGATCTGCTCGGTCGGGTGCTGGCTGCGCGCGGCGTCCGTCTCGAGGATGTCGCCACCGTGCTCGATCCGACCATCAGAGCGCTCATGCCCGATCCGAGCAGCATCCTCGACATGGACAAGGGCGCGGCCCGCCTCGCACAGGCGATCGTCACGGGGGAGCGGATCGCCATCTTCGGAGACTATGACGTCGACGGCGCCTGCGCGTCCGCACTGATGCATCGCTTCCTGCAGGCGCACGGATGCAACGCGCGCATCTATATCCCGGATCGCATGCTCGAAGGCTATGGCCCGAACGCCGCTGCCATCGAAGGGCTGATCAGAGAGGGCGCGCGCCTGATCGTCACCGTCGACTGCGGCACGACCAGCTTCGACGCCCTAGCGCAGGCACGCTCGCTCGGCGCCGAGACCATCATCGTCGACCATCACCAGGCAGATGAGCGCCTGCCCGACGTGCATGCGGTAATCAATCCCAACCGGCAGGACGATTTGTCCGGGCTCGGCTATCTCTGCGCGGCCGGCGTCACCTTCATGCTGCTCGTTGCCACCGTGCGCGAGCTGCGGCGCCGCGGCCACTATGACACCAACTCGCCGGCCCCCGATTTGCTCGACCTGCTCGATCTTGTCGCGCTGGCGACGGTTGCCGATGTCGTGCCCTTGCAGGGGCTGAACCGGGCCTATGTGACGCGCGGCCTACAGATCATGCGCCTGCGCCGCAACATCGGCTTGCGCGCGCTCGTCGACGCGGCCGGCCTGCGCGAGGCGCCGACGCCCTACCATCTCGGGTTCGTGCTCGGCCCGCGCATCAACGCCGGTGGCCGCATTGGCGATGCGGGCCTCGGCGCGCGGCTCCTCGCGACCGACGACGAGACCGAGGCGGCGCGCATCGCGGTGCTGCTCGACAAGCTCAACCGCGAGCGAAAGGCTGTCGAGGCGCAGATGCTCGAGGAAGCCGTCGCGGAAGCCGATCGCCTCGTCGATGCCGACCCCGATTTGCCGATTCTGATCGTGGGCTCGGACCGCTGGCACAAGGGCGTGGTGGGCCTCGTCGCCAGCCGGCTGGTGGAGCGGTTCGGCAGGCCAGCCTGCGTCATCGCGTGGGAGAGCGGCCGCGTCGGCACCGGGTCGCTGCGCTCGGTGTCGGGCGTCGACATCGGCGCCGCCGTGCGCTCAGCCGTCGCCGAGGGCCTGCTTGTGAAAGGCGGGGGCCATGCCATGGCGGCCGGCTTGACGGTGGCACAGGATCGCTTCGACGTCTTTCGAGAGACTTTGCAGGCCATGCTGCGCGAGCCGGCGAGCCTCGCGCGCGCCTTGGTGGCGCTCGACTTCGATGGCGCGCTGACGCCGGCTGGCGTCAACGACGAGCTCATCGATCTGCTCGAGCGGGCGGGACCCTATGGACAGGGCAATCCGCAGCCGCGCTTCGCCTTCCCGGCGCACCGGGTGAAGTTCGCCAAGGTCGTAGGCGAGACGCATATCCGCTGCGTGCTCGAGGCGGGCGATGGTGCACGGCTCGACGCCGTGGCCTTCCGCGCCGTGGGCCAGCCCGTGGGCGAGCTGCTGCTGTCGTCGGCCGGTATGCCAATCCACGTCGCGGGTATCTTGCGCCGCGATGCCTGGGGCGGGCGCCAACGCATCGAGCTGCAGGTCGACGACGCAGCCGATCCCCGCCAGCGGAGCTGAGCCGCCACGACGCGCCAGCACCAGCGTTGTTTGCGGCAATTCCTCAGCACGCGCTCAGCCGTCTTTGGAGCTGCTGCGGGGGCCTTGGCCGCGCCACACACGCCCGTTGGCGAAAGGCCGCGGATCTGGCCGCCGATCCTCCGTTCGCCGTCCTTGTCTTGGCCGCCAAAGCCACCTATACGGTGCCCCGTGCGCTCCCTTCGTCTATCGGTTAGGACGTCAGATTTTCAATCTGAAAAGACGGGTTCGACTCCCGTAGGGAGCGCCAAGAGATCTCGCGCGGATTTCTTCGGGCTTGACCGGTCGGCTGACCGGGCTCAGAGCGTCTTGCAAGATCGCGACGTTGCGAGGGCTTGGAGGTTCCCCGGGGCAGGTTCCTTCAGAAGTAGCGTGTCCGCCGCGAGTTCCTCCGCCGTCCTACCGATCCTGGCACTTCGACCGCGACTTACGCTGGCCTCCGACGCACGCCGGCAGTCGTCGTCGTGTTTCGATGCGCCGACGCAACGTTGATGCCCATGGACCGCATGGGCCGAAGGCCGAGGGTGTGCTCCCGAGAAATTTCGATGTGCTGTGCCAGCCGCTCGGCCGCCAACGCTGCATCGCCCATGCGACAGGCATCCAGAATCTGCAGATGCTCCTGGGCAGCGAGATCGAGTCGCTGGAAGGGTTCGCCGATGCCTCAGCAACGGCCGCATTGGTACCGACCTCATGCCATACATGGTGCACGAGGGCCTCAAGCGGCAATTTCCCGCGCTCGCCATTTCGGATGCGGGAGAAATCTGGTCGAGCCTTACGGCTATCAAGCATCCTAAAGAGGTCGAGCTGATACGCGAGGCCGTTCGGGTCGCCGACTCTGGAATGGCCGCTGCGATTGCGGCGGTCCGGCCCGGCATCAGCGAGCATGAAGTCTCGGCCGAAGCGATCTACGCCATGCGCAAGAACGGCTCGGAGTTCGAGCCGTTCATCCCGTTGGTGGCGTCCGGATACAACACGTCGATGTTCGAGCGCGTGGCCACGGAGAAGACGATCGCGCCGGGCGAGCTCGTCATCCTCGACATCGGTGCGGTCGTCCGGGGTTACACGGGTGACCTCGGAAGAACCGTGATCTGCGGTGAACCCTCGGCGGAGCAAAAAGCCATCTACAAAGCGACGCACTTGGCGCTGCAGGAAGCGCAGAAAATCATCAAGCCCGGTGTCACGTGTCATGAGATCGATAAGCGCGCACGCGACGTGATCGAGGACTCGGGCTGGGGCCGATATCTTTACAAGGGAAACACAGGCCATCAGCTCGGCTACGGCCTCCACGGCGAGCCGCTCATTCATAAGAACATCGGGTTCCAGATCGTCGAGAACATGGTCGTTTGCCTGGAGCCGCGGATTGTCTTGCCGGACAGTCCGGACATAGGCGGCGCACATCTGGAGAACGTCATTCTCGTAACGTCCGACGGCTTCGAGCAGATCAATCGGTCACCATATGATGAACGATTGCTCGCGTGATCCGCGCTCGAGATGCGCGTCTAGGTGAGGGAACGAGAAGGTCGAGGGGAGTCGATTATGATTTCTGTGAGGACGGCGTTCGCTGCCGCCTGCGTCGTGATGATGGCCGGACCGCAAGTGGCTTTAGCGCAAGCGCCGAAAAAGGTGGCATCCTGCGTTTTGCAGTCGTCGCAGAGCCGCCGAGCATCGACTGCCACGCAGTCATTGCCTTTGCTTTCACCCATCCCGCTCGCGCCCACTATTCGACCTTGCTGAAGTACGAAGGCTCGTATGCGGATCTGAGGATCGTTGGAGACCTGGCAAAGTCCTGGGAGGTCGCCAAGGATGGGCTCACCTACACGTTCAAGCTGCACGACAACGTGAAGTTTCACGACGGCGCGCCGATGACATCGGAGGATGTCAAGGCGAGCTATGAGCGGATTATCAACCCGCCGCCGGGCGTGGTGTCGCTGCGGCAGGCCCAGTACCAGGATATCAAAGAGATCGAGACGCCGGACGCGACCACGGTCGTATTCAAAATGAAGTATCCCAATGCGTCGATGCTGACGCATTTTGCTTCACCTTGGAACTGCATCTACCGGGCGGAAAAGCTCAAGCAGGATCCCAAGTTTCCCGAGAAGACCATCATTGGAACCGGTGCGTTCGAGTTCGTCGAGTACAAGAAGGGAGAGTCCTGGACCGCCAAACGCTTCAACGACTACTTCATAAAGGATCGGCCGTACCTCGACGGCTATAAAGCCGACTTCGTCAAAGGGAACGCGGTGGCTCCAGGCATGATCGGCGGTCAGTTCGACGCCGAGTTCCGCGGCCGGACGCCGAAGGAGCCGGCCATCATCTCATAGAAGCCTTTCCAATAACGGGAATGTGCGCGTTCTTGAATTCTCCGAACCTTCTGAAGCTCGCGGCGGCTCATAGATAGTCAGTGTTCGTCCAACACTGGAGCCACCCATGCCCCGTATTCCCACCCCCACTGAATGGCTGGCCACGTGCCCGTCTTCACGCGTGATGCGGTGAGAGTGTCTTTTTCCCGGATAACTCGGGGGTCGCGCGGAGCTATCGCCATGATCAGAAAAGTCCTGCTGCTCGTTGTACTGGTGTCGAGTGCATCGTTTACACTGGGCCTTCAGGGCGCAAGTGCCCGGGAAAACCCGGCGGAGATCATCGCGCCGCATGTTCGAACGCAAGGATACACGTGCATCAATGCCAAGAGCGCACATCACGTGCCGGAGATGTCGCGGCCGCATGAGCAGGTTTGGATATTGCATTGCGATAATGCGTCCTACCTGGTCCGCCTCATTCCTGACCTGGCAGCGCACGTGGAGCGGCTGGGCTAAAGCCAGACACGCGACTGGGTTAGCGACCTATTGTGGACGCCGAAGCGGCACGTTTGCGAACAGAGGGCCGAGCCCCTCCGCCATTGTCGGATGCGCCAAGATGGCATCTCGCAGGCCAGTGTAGGGCAGGCCCGCCAGCATCGCGGTCTGCACAGTTGCGACGACCTCGCCAGCCTCGGCGCCGATCATCGCGAAGCCGAGAATGCGATCGTCGCCCGCGGCGACAAGCGCCTTCATGAAGCCCGCGCTCTCCCCAGTCGTTCGCGTCCGCAGCACGGCGCTCGCCGGCAGCTTTGCGACGCGCACCTTGATGCCTTGGCATTGCGCTTCGCTTTCGCTCAGACCCACGCGCGCAAGTTGCGGATCGGTGAACATGCAGTATGGAACGAGCCGGTCGCGCGTGGTGTGATTTGTTCCGGCCAGATTATCCCGAATGATGCGAAAGTCGTCGACCGACACGTGCGTGAATTGCGGGCTGCCCGCACACTCCCCGATCGCCCAGACCTCGGGCGCACTTGTCTCGAGCCGCTCGTTGACCTTGATGTAGCCGCGACCGTCTAGCTCGATCCCGGCCTTCTCGAGCCCAATTCCAGCGGTATTCGGAACACGCCCGGCGGCGACCAGAATGTCGCTGGCCTCGAGTCTCCGCTCACCGGCGGACCTGCGCACAAGCAAATTGACTTCCTCTCCGGAGCAGCCTTGTACACTGAACGCTTCAGTGGACGACAAAACCTGGATGCCTTCGTCGCCGAGAATCCGCTGCATCTCGGTGGCAAGGTCGGGATCCTCGCGGGCCATGAGCTGGGGCCCGGGCTCTATGACCGTCACACGGCTGCCAAAACGGCGGTAAGCCTGGGCCAATTCGAGACCAACATAGCCGCCGCCGAGCACGATCAGGTGTGCTGGCAGACGGTCGAGCTCCAAGGCCTCGATGTTGGTCATTGGCCTAGCAGCCTCGAGGCCAGGAACGCTCGGTATTGCCGCGTGCGTTCCGATATTGAGGAAAACCTGGTCGGCCGCCAGCACGCGCGTTCCGCCCTCATTCAACCGCACCTCGATCGTTTTCGGCGCCATGAAACGCCCGCTTCCCATGACCAACTCGGCGCCGCTCGACTTGTACCGTTCCAGGTGCATAGCGCGCAGGCCTTCGACCATGTCGCGCTTGCGCCGCCGGACCTTTGCCATATCGATTGTGACTGGGCCGGTGATCGTGCCGAATGTCGCGGCGCGATGGGCGAGATCCGCTACTTTCGCGCTCCAGATCTCGTTCTTGCTAGATATTGGGACAGGAGCCGCCAACCCAGCGGCGTTCCACCACGGCAGTGCGTCGACCGGACTCCGCCATGTGCCAGGCCAGATAATTGCCGCCCGTCCCACTGCCGAGGACAAGCGCGTCAAACCGCTCCGCTTCGGGCATGGCCAGCTCCGTGGATTGGTCGACGAAAGACGCAACCCTTGAGTAAAATCGAGCCCAGAACAATCGAACGGCGCGAAGGTTCCCGGGCGATTGGCCGCACAAGAGGGGGCAGCTTGTGATCTCGGCGTTGAAGCGGGATCGGCTCGTCGTCCCTACGTTTCAGTGCGGTGCTTTCGATACTTGGCGGGATAATGAGCGGCGTTTTCTGCATCACGCATTTAAGTGATTGTAGGCAGCCGCCCCGCCTACGAGCAGGATCCTCAAATCAAAGTTCGCCGAAAGCAGATTGGGGTCCAGCCGGAAAATCGGCGGAACGCCCGCGTGAACGAGCTCGTATCACTGAAGCCCAGTTCCAAAGCAATGCTCGTGACGGACAAGCCTGGTCGCGAGAGCATTATTTTGGCGCGCTCGATCCGGCGGCTTATTTGATAGCGGTGTGGCGGCATGCCGAACGATTGTTTGAAAGCGCGCGCGAAATGATAGGGGCTCAGCTGAGCGAGGCGGGCCAGTTCTGCCAGCGAGACTTGGTCTGCCAAATGCTCCTCGAGGTATTGCGCAATAATGCGGCGCTGCCAGCCGGCTAGGCCGCCCCGCTCCGTCGTCGGCGCGCGCGTTCCTCTGCCAAGACGCAGCACTTCATGAGCCAGGACAACGGCCAGGGATTCGGCATAAAGCCGGCAAGTCGTCTCGCCGGCTTCGATCAGCGCAGTAATCTTGAGCGAGGTGTGACGCAGAACGGGACAATCGAAGAAAAGCCGCGGCTCGAGGTCGACCGCCGCCGCGCCATCACAATCCATCAAATGGTGCGGATCGATCTGGATATAAGTGGCCCGGGTCAAGACGCACGGCTCTTGTGTTTCCCGAAAGCGATGGCCTGCCGGCACGAAAGTAAGCTTTCGGCTGAAGTCATGCAGCGTGGATCTCGGCACGCCTTCGAGCAGGCTCTCGCCCTTGCTTCGCACCGCGTGCTCGTAGTCAATCAACAAATGGTGCGAGCCGCAGAATTCGCTTTGAAAGGGCTCACGCCGGATCAATCGCACGACCTCGCCCCTCAAGCCACACCACGTTCCGGCTTCCCGCTTGGTGAGCCCAGGCGGATCAAAACGAACATCGCCGAAGGGGCGATCCGCATGGTACCGGGTATTGTCGGCCCCGCGGGCATGATCAATTGTCCCGCCCCGCGGGCTCGTCGTGGCTGGAGGAGGACTGCGATCGGCGGTTCTTGCACGCAAGGAACGAGTTGCCGTGGCCGGCATCGCTGAGCTGCTCATTATGCGGTCATCATCTGCATGAGGGCGACATAAAACGAGGCGAAGCCAGAAGGGTTGCTCGAGCGTGCGGCGACCTGGTTAATCTGTGACCCCGCTGGGCTGCCTGCAGGGGACCGCGGCGTCCACAAGCCGATCGCCAGATGGCTCGCAGGGAACCATCCGACAAGGGTGGGTCCACCTAGTGATCAGGGGATATCGTGCGCCGCACGGGCAGGCACAAGCGCCTGGGACGGCGAATGTGTCCTTGGGGTCGGTCAAAACATCGCGCGGCGTGCGTGAAATCCGCGCTCGATGATCCTGCGACAGCTCAAGCCGATATAGGCAGGGTGCGCAGCAATATGCGCCCATTCGCGCAAAGCACCGGCAAGACGGAGCCGAACCGATCTGCGATGGTCGCGCCTTAAACAAGCCGAAAGCCTAGCCAATCTCGTTCGGGAGCCCATGTGAACGATATGGCGGATCTCGATCAGCTCAGCATCAACACCATACGCACACTTGCGATCGATGCCATTCAGAAGGCGAACTCCGGTCATCCCGGCACGCCGATGGGCATGGCCCCCACGGCCTACACCCTTTGGCAGAAGCAGCTGCGGTTCGACCCCCGCGACCCGATCTGGCCCGATCGCGACCGCTTCGTGCTTTCGTGCGGCCATGCCTCGATGCTGCTTTATGCCCTCCTGCATCTGACCGGCGTGCGCGCCGTGGATGCGAAATACGAGCAGCTCGATCAGCCGTCGGTCACGCTCGATGACATCAAGACCTTCCGTCAGCTCGGCAGCAAGTGCCCGGGTCACCCGGAGTACCACCTGACCTCTGGCATTGAGGCCACAACCGGCCCGCTCGGCCAGGGCGTCGCTATGAGCGTCGGGATGGCCATTGCCCGCGAGTGGCTCGCGCAGCATTTCAATCGCCCGGGCTATCCAATCTTCGACTACAACGTCTACGCACTTTGTGGCGACGGCTGCATGATGGAAGGCATTTCCGGCGAAGCGGCTTCGCTCGCAGGCCATCTCAAGCTGGAGCATCTCTGCTGGATCTACGATAGCAATCGCGTGTCGATCGAGGGCTCGACACGGCTCGCTTTCACCGAGGACGTGGGTGCGCGTTTCCTGGCCTACGGCTGGTACGTCATCCGCGTTCGTGACGCAAACAACACGACCGAGATTGGCGAGGCGCTGACTCGGTCTCGTGAAACCAGGGGCCAGCCGACGCTCATCATAATAGAGAGCCACATCGGCTACGGCGCCCCCCATAAGCAAGACACCGCAGCAGCGCATGGAGAACCGCTCGGTGCGGACGAGGTTCGCCTCGTCAAGCGGGCCTACGGCTGGCCCGAGGACGCGCAATTCCTCGTCCCGGACGGGGTCTATGACAACTTCCGAAAGGGCATCGGCGAGCGCGGCTCGCGACTGCGGGCCGATTGGGAGGCCATGCTCGCGCGCTACCGGCAGGACCATCCCGAACTCGCTGAAGCGCTTGAGCAGATGCAGCGCCGTGAGCTGCCCAAGGGGTGGGACACGGACATCCCGACCTTTCCCGCAGATGCCAAGGGTATCGCCAGCCGTAACAGCTCGGCCAAGGTCGAGAATGCGATCGCGGCCAACCTGCCTTGGCTGATTGGTGGTTCAGCCGACCTTGCCCCTTCGACGAAGACGCTTCTGACACTCGAGGGCAGCGGCCACTTCGAGCCGGAGAGCTACGGCGGGCGGAACTTTCACTTCGGAGTTCGCGAGCATGCTATGGGCGCGGTGTGCAATGGCATGGTGCTGTCCAAGATCCGCGCCTTCGGCTCGGGCTTCCTGATCTTTTCCGACTACATGCGCGCCGCGATCCGGCTGTCGGCGATCATGGAAGTCCCGGTCATCTACATTTTCACCCACGACTCCATTGGCGTCGGGGAGGACGGCCCGACGCATCAGCCGGTTGAGCAACTTGCCTCGCTTAGAGCGATCCCCGGTCTGCTCACGTTGCGCCCTTGCGATGCGAACGAAGTGGCGGAAGCCTGGCGCGTGGTGATGGCCCTCAAGCATCAGCCGGCCTGTCTCGTGCTGTCGCGGCAGGCGCTGCCCACGCTCGACCGCAGCCGATTTGCCCCCGCGAGCGGCGTTGCTCGTGGCGCGTACGTTTTGGCGGATCCCCCCCAGGGCAAGCCGGACGTCATCCTGATCGGCACCGGCAGCGAGGTCAGTCTCTGCCTCGGCGCGGCGGATGAGCTTGCGGCCGACGGCATCAGGGCGCGCGTCGTCTCGATGCCGAGCTGGGAGTTGTTCGAGATGCAGGACGCCGCCTATCGCGCTGAGGTTCTGCCCCCAGAGATCACGGCTCGCGTCTCGGTCGAGCAGGCAGCCACGATCGGCTGGGAGCGCTACGTCGGCATGCGTGGCGCCAAGATCGGCATGCACACGTTCGGTGCCTCCGCGCCGCTCAAGGCGTTACAGACCAAATTTGGTTTCACGCCCGATCGGGTGGCCGCGGCCGCCCGGGACCAGGTCGTGCAAGCGCGGCGCGCGAGGGCCGTCGCGCCCGCGGAGAATGCCTCGTGACAGGGCGTCGGATGTCGATGCGGCCCCGCCCGACGCTGCTCTCGCGTGAACCCCTCGGGGCGCCGCCGGTTGCGGTGGCCGGCGGACTGGCCGGCGCGGCCAAGGAGACACGAGGATGAGCTCTATGACGAGTATCGCGCCGGCAGCGGCGGCAACGGTGGCCCGAGCTACGGGTGCCAATCAGGCTCCGCCTGCGACTCTCGTGCTGTTCGGCGCCGCCGGCGATCTGACCAAGCGTCTCGTCGTGCCCGCACTCTACAATCTGGTGCGCGCCGGAAGGCTCGCCGAAGGCTTCTCTATTGTCGGCGTCGATCATGGCGATCTCACCAGCGAAACTTGGCGTCAGGGCCTCGGGCAAACGATGCAGTCGTACGTGCGGTCCGGCGATGGTGAGTTTCACGCCGATGCCATTGACGAGCAGGCCTGGGGCTGGCTCACGCGCCGCATGAGCTATCTGCGGGGTGATTTCACCAAAGCCGAGACGTACAGCCGGCTGGGCGCCCTGCTCGCCGATCAAGACAGAAGCGAGGGCGGGAGCGGCAACGTTCTGTTCTACCTGGCGGTCGCCGACAGGTTCTTCGGCCCTGTGGTCGAGCAGCTCGGGCGCGCGGGCCTGACCCGCCAAACGAACGGCGCGTGGCGGCGCGTGATCATCGAGAAGCCGTTCGGCCACGACCTAACCTCGGCGCGGGCGCTCAATGCGCAGATTCTGAAGGTGCTGTCGGAAGACCAGGTCTACCGGATCGATCACTTCCTCGGCAAAGAGACGGTCCAAAACATCCTGGTGCTGCGCTTCGCCAACGGCATTCTCGAGCCGCTCTGGAACCGCGAGCACGTCGATCATGTGCAGATCACTGCAGCAGAGACGGTCGGCGTCGAGGGTCGTGGACGATTTTACGAAAGCACCGGCGCTTTGCGCGACATGGTGCCGAACCACCTGTTCCAGCTCCTCGCCATGATCGCGATGGAGCCGCCGATCTCCTTCAACGCCGAGGCCGTGCGTGCCAAGAAAACGGAGCTTTTCTCCGCCATTCACCCGATCACGCCAGACTGCGCCGTCCGCGGCCAGTACGGGGCGGGTACGGTGCTTGGCCGCTCCGTGCGCGACTATCGGCACGAACCCAACGTCGCGCCGGATTCCAAAACCGAGACCTACGTCGCGCTCAAGCTCGGCATCGACAATTGGCGCTGGGCCGGCGTGCCGTTCTATTTGCGCACCGGCAAGTACCTGTCAGGGCGCACGACCGAGATTGCGATCCAGTTCCGGCAGGCGCCCTACGCGCTGTTCCGCGAAACGCCGATCGAGCGGCTACCCCCCAACATTCTGACGCTGCGGATCCAGCCTGACGAGGGGATGTCCGTGAGCTTCAGTGCCAAGCGTCCCGGCCCCGAGATCGAGATCAAGGGCGTGGCGATGGACTTCTCGTATCGCGACTATTTCGAGCCGCTCACGGCGGTTGGCTACGAGACGCTGATCTACGACTGCCTGATCGGCGATGCGACGCTGTTCCAGCGCGCCGACACGGTCGAGGCGGCCTGGTGCGCTGTTCAGCGTGTCCTGGATGCCTGGGCCGCACAGCCTCCGCATGATTTCCCGAATTACACCGCCGGCAGCTCGGGACCCGAGGCCGCAGATCGGCTCCTCGCACGTGATGGGCATGCCTGGCTCCCGATTCAGGCTGAGCCATCGAAGAAAGATCGCGCATGACAAAGGCCGGAAAGATTTCGCTGCTCCTGGCCGATGTCGACGGCACGCTTGTCACGCGCGACAAGATCCTGACTGAGCGCGCACAAAGCGCGGTGCAGCGCCTGCACCGCGCCGGCGTGCGGTTCGCTATCACCAGCGGCCGGCCACCGAAGGGCATGGCCATGCTCATCGAGCCGCTCGCCCTCGATACGCCGATCGCCGGCTTCAACGGCGGGATGTTCGTGCGACCAGATCTCTCCATCATCGAGGGGCGGACGCTCGCGCCTGACGCGGCCGCACGGACGGTCGAGCTCATTTTGGACCATGGCCTCGACGCATGGGTTTATGCCGGCAACGACTGGCTGATACGGGATCCGAAAGCGCCGCACGTCGATCGTGAGGCGTGGACGGTCAAGTTCCCGCCGAAGGTCGTCAAGGACTTCAGCGGGGTCCTGAACCAGGTCGTGAAGATCGTCGGCATCAGCGACGATTACGACCTCGTCAAACGCTGCGAAGCCGATACGCAAAAGACTCTTGGCGACCGCGCCACCGCAGCTCGCTCGCAACCTTACTATCTCGATGTGACGCATCGCGACGCGAACAAGGGCTTCGTTGTGGACTACCTTTCGCGCACCCTGAGCATTCCTTCTACAGAGATCGCCACTATCGGTGATCAGCCCAACGACGTGCTGATGTTCAAGCGATCGGGGCTCAGCATCGCTATGGGCAATTCGGGTGATGACGTGAAGCGCCAGGCAAGCGCAACCACCGACTCCAATGAGGATGAAGGCTTCGCAAAGGCGATCGAGCGCTTCATCCTGACCTGAGCCATGCATGAGGCCACACCATGAAGGCGACCCAAACACTGCGCGACCTCGGCCAAAGCCTGTGGATCGACAACATTACGCGCAATCTGCTGCGCAGCGGCACGCTTCGTCGCTACATCGACGAGCTCTCGATCACGGGACTGACATCGAACCCGACAATCTTCGATCATGCGATCAAGAACAGCACTGATTACGACGAATGCATCGCCAGGAAAATCAGGGAGGGCAAATCGGGAGAGCGGTTGTTCTTCGAGCTGGCACTCGAGGATTTGACGGATGCAGCCGACTTGTTTCAGCCAATCTACGACCGCACGCGCGGCGTTGATGGATGGGTGTCGCTGGAGGTCTCGCCGCTGCTCGCCCATGATACGAGGGTCACCATCGACGTCGCCAAGGATCTGCATGCTCGCGCTGGCCGGTCCAATCTGCTGATCAAGATTCCGGGGACGCAGGAAGGGCTGCCCGCCATCGAGGAGGCGATCTTTGCCGGCGTACCGATCAACGTCACGCTGCTGTTCTCACGCGAGCAGTACTTGGCTGCCGCCGACGCATTCATGCGGGGAATCGAGCGGCGCATCGAGGCCGGACGCGCGCCCGACGTCGCCTCGGTTGCCTCGCTCTTCGTCAGTCGGTGGGACGTCGCAGTGGCCGGCAAGGTGCCGGAGGAGCTGAGGAATCAGCTCGGGATCGCGATAGCCAAGCGCACCTACAAGGCTTACCGATCTCTGCTCGGCTCCCCCCGCTGGCAACGCGCCTTCAATGCGGGCGCGCGTCCGCAGCGCTTGCTTTGGGCAAGCACCGGAACCAAAGACCCCAAGGCCCCGGATCTTCTCTATGTCAAAGCCCTCGCAGCGCCTCTCACAGTCAATACGATGCCCGAGGGTACGCTCCGGGCGCTGGCGGATCATGGAGATATCGGTGAGATCCTGCCGCCGGATGGCGGCGACGCCGAGGAGATACTGGGTAGGTTCGCCAGAGCCGGCATTGATGTCGACGCTCTCGCCGCCCAGCTTCAGGACGAAGGTGCGCAGTCCTTCGTCAAATCGTGGAATGATCTTATGGACGTCATTGCGGGTAAGTGTGCCGCTCTCAAGAAGGCCAGCTGATGCACTGACGCGGCACCCGCAGACGAAAGGACGAAAACCATGGCAGCGAGTGCGGAAGCACAAGTAAAGCCGGCAGCCGGAAAACGCGCGGCGTGGCAGGCGCTGAACGATCATCACAGAGAGATAGAGCGGCTACGACTGCAAGACTTGTTTGCCGCCGACGCCAGGCGCGGGGAGCGTATGACAGCCGAGGCCGCAGGCGTCTTCCTCGATTACTCCAAGAACCGTATCACTGACGAGACGATCAAGCTGTTGGTCGGCCTTGCCGAACAAAGCGGACTGCGACAGCGGATCGACGCTATGTTCCGCGGCGAGCGGATCAATACGACCGAGAATCGTTCCGTCCTGCATGTCGCTCTGCGCGCGCCGCGCGGTGCGTCGATCATCGTGGATGGCCATAACGTCGTGCCCGATGTTCATGCAGTGCTGGACAAGATGGCCGCTTTTGCAAACCGCGTCCGCAGCAGTCAATGGAGGGGCCATACCGGAAAGCCTATCCGCAACGTCGTCAATATCGGGATCGGCGGCTCCGACCTCGGACCGGTGATGGCCTACGAGGCGCTGAAGTCCTATAGCGACCGGGCCATGACGTTCCGTTTCGTCTCCAACGTCGACGGGACTGATTTTGTCGAGGCGACCAGGGACCTCGATCCGGCAGAAACGCTCTTCGTTGTCTCATCCAAGACGTTCACGACCCTCGAGACAATGACAAATGCCCATAGCGCCCGCGAATGGTCGCTCGGAGGGCTTGGCGGAGACGCCAAGGCGGTCGCCCGGCATTTCGTTGCCGTCTCCACCAATGCCGAGAAGGTCGCGGAGTTCGGCATAGACCCGGACAACATGTTCGAGTTCTGGGACTGGGTCGGCGGCCGCTATTCCATGGATTCCGCGATCGGCCTTTCGACCATGCTGGCCATCGGGCCAGACAACTTCCGCGCCATGCTCGATGGCTTCCACGAAATCGACGAGCACTTCCGCACGGCACCGTTCGAGCGGAACCTGCCGGTGCTTATGGGCCTGCTCGCCATCTGGTACAATGATTTCTTCGGTGCCGAGACCGTCGCGGTGCTGCCTTATGAGCAGTACCTGAAGCGCTTTCCGGCCTATCTCCAACAACTGACGATGGAGAGCAACGGCAAGCACGTGACGCTGGAGGGGTCGCACGTCGCTTGTCCGACGGGTCCCATCTACTGGGGTGAGCCAGGGACCAACGGTCAGCACTCCTTCTACCAGCTGATCCACCAGGGGACGCGGCTGATCCCGTGCGACTTCATCGCGTTCGGGCAGCCTCTCAATCCCCTGGGCCGCCACCATGACATTCTGTTGGCAAACGTCTTCGCTCAGGCTGAGGCGCTCGCCTTCGGCAAGACACGCGAGCAGGTCGAAGCGGAGGGAACGCCGAAGTGGCTGGTTCCCCACCGCACCTTCGAGGGCAACCGGCCGTCGAACATGATCCTGATGGAGCGTCTAACGCCGGCGGCGCTCGGCAAGCTCGTGGCGCTTTACGAGCACAACGTCTTCACGCAAGGGGTCATCTGGAACATCGACTCGTTCGACCAATGGGGCGTCGAGCTGGGCAAGGTTCTGGCTCAGCGCATCATCCCGGAGATCGAGAGCGAGAAGGAACCGGCGCTTCAGCATGATAGCTCGACGAACAACCTGATCCGCCGCCTTCGCCGAATGAAAGGAACGCCGGCGTAGACCTCGATGAGAGCTTCGCGCTGGTGCAGCGCGCTGAGGCTCTGGTCGGTGAAGGCGTCGGGACAACCATCAGGCGGCACCTGAGCTTAACGGAGTGACCTACATGCAACTGGCGATGATCGGATTGGGCCGGATGGGTGCCAACATGGTGCGCCGCCTCCTCAAGGGCGGGCACGATTGTGTCGTCTTCGCCACGTCGACCAAGTCGATCGAGGCGCTGGCTCGAGAGGGCGCGATCGGAACGTCGTCCCTTGCTGAGATGGCGAGCAAGCTCGCAAAGCCGCGCGCCGTTTGGCTGATGATTCCGGCTGCCGCCGTGGATAAGACGATCGCCGACCTCCTTCCTCACCTCGACGCCGGCGACACGATCATCGACGGCGGCAATTCCTACTACGTCGACGATATTCGCCGCGCAAAGGAGCTTAGTCAGCGAAAGATCAACTACGTCGATGTGGGGACTAGTGGAGGCGTTTGGGGCCTCGAGCGCGGCTACTGCATGATGATCGGTGGACCCGATGAGGCCGTGCGCCGCCTCGATCCCATCTTCAAGACATTGGCGCCCGGGCGAGGGGATATCGCCCGTACCCCGGGGCGGGAGACGCTCGACGGCACAGCGGAGCACGGTTATCTTCACTGCGGTCCGAACGGAGCCGGCCACTTCGTCAAGATGGTCCATAACGGGATCGAGTACGGCGTCATGGCGGCCTACGCGGAAGGTCTCAACGTTCTGCGCGGCGCCAATGTCGGCAAGCAGCAGCACGCCGTCGATGCAGAGACGACGCCGCTGCGCGATCCAGAGCTTTACCAGTACGATTTCAACCTCCGCGACATCGCAGAAGTCTGGCGACGCGGCAGCGTTATCGCCTCATGGCTGCTGGATCTGTCGGCGGCGGCTTTGGTGAAGGATCCGACATTGTCTGGATTTGCGGGGAGGGTAGCGGATTCCGGCGAGGGACGGTGGACGATCAAGGCTGCCATCGACGAGGCCGTGCCGGTCCCTGTGCTCTCGAGTGCGCTCTATGAGCGCTTCAGCTCCCGCGGCGAGGCGGACTTCCAGGACAAGCTGCTGTCCGCGATGCGCTTCCAATTCGGTGGACACGTGGAGAAGCCGGCGGGCTGACGGCTGCCGACGCGAAGCATCCAGAAGAATTCAGGAGACAGCCGTCTCGGACTCCTTTTTCAGCCGATCGAACTGTGCCCCCATCCGGCCGCGCTGAACCGCCTTGGCGCTCCCGCGGAGCACCTCGAACTTCGTCTCTTCGCCTTCGCGCCAGAAGCGGATGTCGAACCGAAGCCGATCTATGCGAAGGTCGATAAGCGTGAGGTCCGGCAGCCAGCTCGGCAGCTCGGGGTCCACGTACAGCTTGTGGTGCGCGGCGTCCGGCATGAGGCCTAGCATGGCCTGAATCAGCATGAACACCGAGCCCGCGGCCCATGCCTGTGGCACGTTAGCGCCAAGATACTGAACCGGGAATTCTGCCGCGCGAGGGGCAGTGGTCGTGTAGAGTTCCGGAAGCTGATTGAAGAGGAAGTGGCTCCCCGCCTCACTGATTCCTCGTGCGATGCGTGCGGTCTCGGCACCAAATCCGTAGCGCCTGAAGCCCAGCGCGATGATGGCGTTGTCGTGTGGCCACACCGATCCGGTCTGATAATTGTACGGGTTGAAGGCGGGATGCTCGCTGGAGAGCGTGCGGATGCCCCATCCGCTCCACATATCCGGCGCCATCAGCCGCTGTACAACCTTGCGCGCCCGCTCCGGAGGAACGATGCCGGACCACAGGCAGTGCCCGGGATTCGACGCGATCGACAAGACCTTCTTCTTGTCGCCGTCGAGTGCGTAGGCATAAAAACCGAGATCGTCGTCCCAGAACGCGTCGTTGAAATGCTTGAACAAGTCGGCCGCCTTCGCGCGCAGCTCGCAGGCTCGCTCATGCTTGCCGAGCTCGTCGAAGATCTCGGCCATCCTGAGCCACGCGTCATAGACGTAGCCTTGCAGCTCGCAAAGCGCTTTCGGTCCCTTCACCGGCGACCCATCCGGGTAGACGACGGCGTCCCCGGAGTCCTTCCAGCCCATGTTCTCGTAACCGACCGGTGACCGCGTCTGATACTCCTGGAATCCGTCGCCGTCGCGGTCGCCACAGTTGTCGATCCAGGAAAGGCAGCCCTCCGCGGTCTCCAGATGCTGCTCGAGCAACGTTCGGTCACCGGTGGAGCGCCAGGTTGCGTGCAGCGTGATGAGATAGAGCGGGGTGGCATCCGCAGTTCCGTAATAGGGCGTATGGGGTATCAGCTTGAAGTGCGCCAGCTCCCCGTAGCGGACCTCGTGCGGGATCTTACCAGGCTCCGCATCGCGGTAGTCGTCGCGTTCCTTGGCCTGCAGTGAGCCGAGTATCTCAAGCGCGCCGCGAGCGAACCCGGGATAGATCAGCAGGTTCTGGAGAGAGACGATCAGACTGTCACGACCGAACGGCGCAACGAACCAGGGCAGACCCGCGGCTGGCAGAAACACCATATGATCGGTACCGCCGATTGGGAGGCGGAGCGCGGCCATGTCCTCGAGCGCCTGACGGTAAAGGCGGTAAAACTCTTCATTGCTGGTCCGGATCTTCAGCACCGTCTGCACCCAGTCGGCGAGCGTCTCGGCGTGACGCAGCTTGTGACTGTCAGCGACGCAATAATTGGGGGGCGCGAACTGCCGCTCGCCATCGGTCATCGCGTAGAGAAGGCAGCAGTGCCACGCCTCGCCCGGCGCGAGGCTCACCTCGAAGCTGAGGCGCCCGTTGGCCAGCACCGCCCTTGGTCCACTACGCTCGGGCGTGACCGCAATCGAGCGCACGAAATCCGCGTTGCGATATGTCGTGCATAGCTGCTGCTTCGAATCCGACCATTCCGTCGTGATCCGTCCGCGGCGGACGATGTCACCTGACTTGACCTCGAAAATGTCCGCAAAGTCGGAGCGCAGCGCGATCTCGAGCTGGAAGCGCACCTGCTTCATGCTGTTATTGGTGATGTCGAGATCCTCGTGCATGCCGCCGCCGATGGATCGGCTCACGACGAGGCCGAGCGTACGGGCCGGAATGACACCGTCTTCGGTCGGGATGGCGCGATTGATAAGATAAACGTGCGAGGTGTAGTAGGTCGTGGCGCCGCCGTTCAAGAGGTCCCAGGGCACGCCGTTGGCGTAGATCGTCCAGCTGCTCAGCACGCGCGTGTCGAAGAAGAAGAGGCCGCGCTCGCTCGGCCAGTTGATCTGGGCGTCGAGATTGGTGACCAGCACCGTCTGGCCATGGTGAATGGTTATCTGCGGCGGGCCTACTTCAACTTTGAGCGGCATGGCGTTGCTAGCTTTTCGTTTTTCTGGGCCGTCGAATTGCCTGACGAGGCGCGCGCGTTGGGCGACGTCGAGGCGGTCCATGGTGCATGGAGCACATCCGCGTTCCCGGCCTATGCTCCGGACGCTCGTGGGGCGGCTTCGCGGCAACGACCAGGTTGTGGGCGGTGTTGACGAGTGCGATGTGGGAGAAAGCCTGCGGGAAATTGCCAACCAGGCGTTGCGCCCGCGGATCGTATTCCTCCGAGAGCAGCCCTACATCGTTGCAAAGACCTGTAAGCTTTCTGAAAAGCCGGCGCGCGTCCTCTGTGCGACCGAGCATCAAGAGGCAGTCCGCGAGCCAAAAGCTGCATGCCAGAAACGCGCCTTCGCCAGGAGGCAGCCCGTCACGCCCGCTAGCCGTATCATAGCGCAGAACGAAGCCGTCGACCGTGAGATTGTGCTCGATGGCGTTCACGGTGCCGCGCACGCGCGGATCTGTCACGGGCAGGAAGCCGACAAGGGGCATCATCAGGACGCTCGCATCGAGCGTATTGGCGCCATAATGCTGGATGAACGCACCACGTTCGGCGTTGTACGCCTTCGCGCAGACCTCGTCGTGAATTTCCTGGCGCAATGTCCTCCACTGTTCGACCGGACCGGCGAGCCCGAAAAGCTCGACGCTCTTGATTGCGCGATCAAAGGCGACCCAAGCCATGACCTTGGAGTAGGTGAAGTGTTGCCGCTGGCCGCGAACCTCCCACATCCCCTCGTCGGGCTCTCGCCAGATCGTCGCCAATCGATCCAGGAGCGCGCGTTGCAGGTCCCAGTTGGAGTCGAGCAGACCAAGCCCGCCGCGTAACCCCTGATAGAACGCGTCCATGATCTCGCCGTAGATGTCGAGCTGGAACTGATCAGAGGCCGCATTGCCAATGCGCACCGGGGCTGCGCCCTGGTAGCCCTGCAGCCAACCCAGCTCGAGCTCCGTCAATCGGCGTTCGCCGGCGATCCCGTACATGATCTGAACCTGCGAGGGATGGCCGGCGACGGCGCGCTGCAGCCACAGCCGCCAGTCCTGCGCCTCGTCGTAAAATCCGCCGTGCATGAGGCTCAGCAAGGTGAAGGTCGCATCCCTGAGCCAGCAGTAGCGATAGTCCCAGTTGCGCACTCCGCCCAATTGCTCGGGAAGCGACGTTGTGGGGGCCGCAACAATGCCCCCGGTCGGACGATACGTCAGCGCCTTGAGGGTGATCAGCGAGCGGCGCACGAGCCCGGACCACTCGCCCATGTCGGTGCTTCCGGCCGACCAGTTGTGCCAGAACGTCTCTGTGTCGGTGAGCGCGGCGATGGGGTCGATAGGGGCGGGCGGTGGTCGATGGGAGACGCCATATGTGAGCACGAACGGGACGGTCTGGCCCTCGGTAACGACGAAATCGGCGACCGTCTTCAGGTCCTCGCCGCGCACCTCGATGGGTGTTCGCAGCACGGTCATGTCCGGGCCGGCGATCGCCTGCAACGTGCCATCGTCTCCGCGCGTCACCCAGGGCACGACCGCGCCATAGTCGAAACGCAGAACGAGCTCGCACCGCATCGCGAGCTGCCCGCGTCGGCCGACGACGATCCGCACGACGTCGGACGCCTCGCCGCGCAGTGGCATGAAGTCAATCACCGTGACCGCGCCATCGGGGGTTTCGAAATCGGTCTCGAGGATAAGCGTGTCGTCGCGGTAGCGGCGGGTGGACCGCGCACTTGCGTCAGCCGGTGCAATCCGCCACCGGCCATGCTCCGGCGTGCCGAGCAGTGCGGCAAAGCAGGCGCCCCCATCGAACCGCGGCCAGCACAGCCAGTCGATGGAACCATCGCGCGAAACGAGCGCGGCCGTCTCGCAATCGCCAATAAGCGCGTAATCTTCGACGGCTGCCGGCATGCTCAAGCCTGTGGCATAGCCGCCGTCACGGGCACTAGCTCAAGCGGCGCACGCATTCCGCTCGGCCCGCGTGACAACGAGTAATGAACCGGCCTGCGTTGGATTGCGCTGGTCCATAGGTACCTCTGATGGTCCGGAAGGACTACCTTCCTCGCACGCAACACTATGAGGACGGGCACGAAGCTTCTTTGTTGAAACTGCTGCTATTCGGCTTTGCTTGCGCCCAATTCGCGAAGCGCGAGCGAGGTTGCGCCCACCGCGGCACTCGCTGAGGCGGGGGACGAAGACGGCCAGGGACGGCCGGGTTCAGCAATAAAGGACCATTTGCGCCAAGCGGCGGCAAGACGGCCCTGGCGTTCTCTGCAATCGTCAAGTGGCGCGACCGAGTGCGCGCCGAGTGATCGGGCACGCCCGTCGTTGTGCTCGCTTGATGCTGTTTCGGCCGGTTCGAGGTTCCCCCTTATGACCAGCTTGTCCGAAGCCCGCGTAGAAATCCTCGCCGATCCCGAGGCGTTGGCCCGCCGTGTCGCTGATTGGCTGCTCGCGATGGCGACCGCAAAGGATGGGCCGTTCGCACTTGCTCTCTCGGGCGGGTCGACCCCGCGCCGGCTCTATGAGCTTTT
>JBLNBZ010000138.1:0-40798 GCA_050260355.1 Bacteroidota bacterium
CTATCATAGGTGATCCCGCAGAACGCACAATCGAGCACGCTCGGGCCATCGGCAGCGACCTTCTGGTCACGGGCCCCGCGCACGGCAAGCGCCTTGGAGACAAGCTGCTCGGCAGCACGGCAGCGCGCATCGTGCGCCACGCGAGCGAGCCGGTCCTCGCCGTTCGCAGGCGCCCGGAGGGACCTTACGCAACAGTGGTCGCGGGTGTCGATTTTTCGCCGCGATCGCGCGCGGCCGTCCTATGCGGTCGCAACTTGTTTCCGGAAGCGCAATTCACCCTGGTCCATGCCTATGAGGTATCGCCCGACTGGAGCGGGCGGAACGCCGACAAGCCTCTCGACGAGGTCGAGGCAGACGAGAAGGCGCATGTCGTGCGCGACACCGAGCAGGACATGGCCGATTTTGTGGCGGCGTTGGATCAATCTGGCGGGAAGCTATCGACGGTCCTGTTGCAGGGCAGGCCCGACGTCGCGCTCAGCGAATACGTCGACAAGCATTGGCCCGATCTCGTCGTTGCCGGCACGCATGGCCGGACAGGCGCGCGGGAAGCCATCCTCGGCAGCGTGGCCGAGCAATTTCTGAATACCCTGCCGTGCGACATCTTGGCCGTGCCGACGAGGAGATAGCGGATCGAGCTGACTAATCTGTTGACGGATCGTCTGCTCGCGGTTTTGCCGACTGTTTGGCTGCGTCTGCGGCGCCCAATGAGCCGACGCTCCAACAACTGGACGACGAGTAGTCCGTGTCAGAAGCCGACATGAGGCCTCGCATACGACAGTCAGAGTCTTGTGTGAGGAGCGCAATGCGTTGAGAGCCAAGCGGTTTTCCGCAGCACGCTCGGCAATAGGCGGTGGCGAGCCGCCAGACCAGCCGACCGCTCAAGTCAGGTCGAACACGCGGCTCTTGTTTTGGCCCTCCCGCAACGGTACCAATGAGAGTTGAAGAGCCTCCAGTTCCGCGTTAGGCAAACCACATGGGCGCTGTGACATCGGCACGCCTTTCCGGCACGGCTGGCGTGCCTTCGCAGCGCATCCTGATGCTGATCGTCTTTACCGTCTGCGGTCTCGCTGCCGCGGTCGTCGCTATCACCGAGTGGCACGATCGCGAACGTCGCTTGGAATCGGCACGGCGGGAGGCGATGACTCTGGCCCGCGTGCTGGAGGAGCAGACCGAGGGCATGCTTTGGGCGACCGATCTTGCCCTGCTCGGCATCGGCGAAAGCCTGCGGCGTGATCCAACGCTTCGCGAACATGACCCTGCTTTCGAGGACTCCTTGCGACGGCTGCTCGCGAACTTGCCTGCCGTCCGCGCCTTCTTCGTCGTAGGTCCCGATGGCTTCATCATCCAGAACAGCGACCACGACACTCCGCGTTGGAGCCTCGCCGACCGCGACTATTTCCGCGCGCATGTCGAGGACCCGAACCGGGGGCTGTTTGTTGGTCAACCGCTTGACAGCCGGTCGAAGGGCACTTTGTTTATCGGGGTGTCGCGGCGCGTGGAGACATCGCCGGGCGGTTTCGCCGGAGTCGCCGTCGCCGCGATCGAGGTCCGTTACTTCGAGCGCTTCTATGAAGAGTTGGGGCTTGGGGGCGGCGACTTGATCGCACTCGCAACGCGCGACGGCGTCCTGGTCGCGCGACAGCCACGAGCCGACGAGCGCGTCGGAAAGCGGCTCGTTTTCGGGGATGGCCGGAGTGTGCTTGAGACGGCTCTTGCACACGCGACCGCTGGGAGCTTTGAGGCCGTCAGCACGATTGACGGTACATCCAGGATCATCGGGTATCGCGCGCTCGCCAACCATCCGCTGATCGTACTGGTCGGCTTGTCTCGGGAGCACGTGCTCGGGCCTTGGCGAAGGGGTGCGGCGGGCGCGGCCGCGTCCACGATGGCTGCCGTAGGGCTCGCGGCGCTGCTGCTATGGTTGGCGATGCTCCACGCTCGGCGAGAGGCTGCCACGCAGGCTCGAGCGGCTCAGGCTGCGAGGCTCGAGGCGTTGGGATCGCTCACCAGCGGCGTGGCGCATGACTTCAACAATCTGCTTCAGGCGATGAGCTCGGCGCTACGGCTTCTCGGAAGCTTCACCAACGATGACGCGCGCGCGGCTAAGGTCATTGCGCACGGTCTGACATCGATGGAGCGCAGTCGGGGCCTGGTCGCCCAGCTCCTCGGTGTAGCCCGGCCGCAGGAGCTCGAGGCCCGCGACGTGGATCTCAACGCAATCCTCAGCGAGATGGCCATACTGCTCGAAAACGCCGCGGCGCCTAAAGCTCGCCTGGAATTGGACCTGAGGGCCGATGTGCAGCCCTGCCGGGCGGACGCGTCCCGGCTCGACGCAGCCATCCTGAACCTGGTCGTCAACGCACGCGATGCCATGCCTCCTGATCGGCCTGGCATGGGACTGATCCGCATCTCTACAGCAAACTGCGCCAGGGCGGTCGTCTCGCGTGATGGTCGACGGGTGCAACGCGGCGAGTTTGTCTGCGTCACAGTCCGCGACAACGGAGTCGGCATGCCTCCCGAGGTATGCCGACGTGCGCTGGAACCGTTCTTCACCACGAAGGGCGAGCGTGGCACAGGACTGGGTCTCTCTCAGATCTACGCTTTCGTGCGGGAGCTAGGTGGCGATATGCAGATCGAGAGCGAGATCAACGCCGGGACTGCGGTCCATCTCTATCTTCCCCGCGCCAGACCGCAATCGCGGCAGGACCGGCAAGGGCAGGCTGCGGCAACGCACGCCGGATAGCCTCTGTCTCTGAATGAGCACTGGAAGGGCTGCTGCTCGCGCAGCGCAGCACTGGCCCAAATCCGCTCGGCTTTTTCCCGGAATGTCGAGGATGTGGCGCGCGACAGCGCCAGAGTCCTGAAGATCGCGGGGGGTTCGACTTCGCCAACACCTTAGCTCGGCTACCCGCGAACAGTCGGAATCCCTGCCACGTGATGCCGATCGATCACGGCTTCGCCGCGGCACCGGCGATAGTGTTGCTGGTTGGCGGGCCCGTTTTTTTGGGGGGTCATCCAGAATTTGGAAAGCGCAATCGGGGGATCGCGCGATGCGTCAGTGGTTGCTCTGTGCTCTCGTCCTGGTCGCAACATCAGAGGGTATCCAGGCGTCGTGTGTCGATCCTTCGGCGCTCGTCCACTCCACGGTCAACATCACAAGGCAGTTCGGCGAGAAAGAGCAGCAGGCAGAGCCTGGTGTGCTCGGAGTTCGCGGAACCGGTTGGTTCCTCTCCCATCGCTTGATCGCAACCGCAGCGCATGTTGCTGAGGCCATGCACCTTTCCGCGCAGGACTGGAAGGAGATCGAGATCAAGGAGCGGGACCGCTCGGCATCGCTTCCAGCTCGCATCCTGCGCGTTGCGGGTCCCCATCCCGACAAGATCGCCGTGCTCGAGCTGCAGACGCCATTTGCCGGCGCGACCGTTCTTCCCAATAGAAGGGGATCGCTGGTTCCTGATGAGCGCCTCGTCAGTCTCGCCTATCCCGGTAGCGAGTTGCGTTTCGCGGGTGGCCGCTTCGTGCAATACGGGGACGATGCCAAATTCGCTGGCATGGCGCTCCTGGAAATGCACGACGGCGACGACCGCCTTGTGCTCGATCACGGCGCCTCCGGAGCGCCCGTCATCGATTGTGAAGGCCGAGTCGTGGCCGTCGTCAGCATGCTCATCACGCAAAGCATAAGCCTGCTGTCCAGCACAGTCCGCGCCTCGACGGCATGGGAGACGCCCAACGTCGTTTCCATACCCATAGAAGTGCTGAACGATTTTTCTTGGCCCGAGTGACCGGCAAAGCGTGCGGCCACCTGTCCGCACCCCCGGAACGAAAACTACACCAGGTGATCCTTTTTAGGGTTGTCGCTTCTCGATCTCAGGGTTGACCCGGAGCGCATCCGCCGCGACCGGCTCCTACATCTTCTTTTTGCCTTGTGGGGCCCCATCCTACGTCCGCGCGCCAACGCGAGATGGCCGCTCATGTCCGGGCATTCGCAGCGAAGGAGCTTTCAATGGCCACCCATTCGCGCAATCCCTCCCAGGGCGGAGCATCACGGAACGGCGGCGGAGTGAAACGGCGGGATCTCCTGCTGAGCGGCAGCTCCTTGCTGGCCGCTTCCGCGCTGTCGGCGAGCGGCGTCGCTAGTCCGGCGCAGGCACAGCAACCATCCGCACCCGCGCTACGAACCGGGCAGAGGCCGAACATCGTGTTCATCATGGGCGACGATGTCGGCTGGTTCAACATTGGCGCCTACCATCGCGGGATGATGTCCGGCAAAACGCCAAACCTCGACAAGCTGGCCTCGCAGGGCATGCTGTTCACGGATTATTATGCCGAGGCCAGTTGCACGGCGGGCAGGGCTGCCTTCATTACCGGTGAAATCCCCATGCGCACGGGCCTCACGACAGTTGGCCAGGCCGGCGCCGAGGTCGGTATGCCAGCCCAGGCTTGCACGATTGCGACCGCGCTCAAAGTCCAAGGCTATGCCACCGGACAATTCGGCAAAAACCATCTTGGCGATCTGAACAAGTACCTGCCGACGCTGCACGGCTTCGATGAGTTCTTCGGCTATCTGTACCACCTCGACGCCATGTCGGACCCTTACTGGTACTCCTTCCCAAGAGACCCGAGCTTCCACGCCAAGTATGGGCCGCGCAACCTGGTGCACAGCTGGGCCTCAGACAACGATGATCAAACGGTCATGCCCCGCTGGGGCAAGGTTGGCAAGCAGCGCATCGTGGACGAGGGTCCGCTGGCACCATACCCAGATATGTCCAACGTCCTCAACATGCAGGAGGGCTTGCAGAAGGCCAAGTACGACATGACGACCGTCGACGAGGTGCTGGTCGAGCACTCGAAGCGCTTCATGGACAAGGCCAAGAACGACGGCAAGCCATTCTTCCTTTGGCACAACACAACGCGCATGCACGTCTGGACCTTCCTCTCCCAGAAGTATGCATCGACAATGAACAGTGAGACCAATTTCGGCCTGTACGAGGCCGGGATGAAGCAGATGGATGACGCGGTCGGCGCCATCATGAAGCACTTGGAGGATATCGGCGAGGCTGACAACACGATCCTCATCTTCAGCACCGACAACGGCGCCGAAGTGTTCACTTGGCCGGACGGCGGCATGACGCCGTTCAAGGGCACTAAGGGCACGGCCTATGAGGGCGGATTCCGCGCCCCGTGCATCGTTCGCTGGCCGGGCAAGGTCAAGCCGGGCACGGTTCAGAACGGCATGTTCTCAGCCCTCGACTGGTTCCCGACACTCGTCGCTGCTGCCGGCAATCCCAACATCGCCGACCAGCTGCTCAAGGGCGCGAGGCTCGGTGACCGGACCTACAAGAACCATCTCGACGGCTACAACCAGTTGGACCTCCTGCAGGGCAAGGCGCCATCGCAACGCCATGAGTTCTTCTACTTCGCGGGGGCTCACCTTGGTGCCATGCGGATCGATGACGTCAAGTTCCAGTTCATCCAGCAGCCGGGCGGCTGGCCCGGCGGCAAGGTGACGACGGATATGCCTGGGATGGTGAACATCCGCCAGGATCCCTTCGAGCGGACGCCCTCCATAAACTCCGAGAACCTGAACAATCTCGGTGGAGGGTACATGAATGATTTCTATGCGCGGGAGTTCTGGCGGTTCGTCCTCGTCCAGCAGAAGGTAGCGGAGCTCGCCAAGACCGCCATCGATTATCCGCCGATGCAGGATCCGGCCTCCTTCAACCTCGAGGCGGTGAAGCAGCAGATCGACGCCGTCGTCAAGAACAAGCCTGGACAGTGAGCGGCTCTGCCAAGCGTGTGGGCCCAAACACGTGTGTTGCCGGAGAACAGCATGTGCAGCGTCCCCTCGGCGTGACCCAGCCGTTGGACGGTGGTGGACATGAAGCGGGACTGGAGGCGCATCTTCGCGTTTGAGAGCCCGCGTTGTCCGGCGGAGTGATGCAGAGGCTCATCTCCGCACAAATGCTGCTGGCGGCTGCCGCCATCGGATCAAACCTGTCAGGCAGACGATCAGAACGCGATCCGCTTCCGTTTCTTGTCTGATTTGCGTAGAGCAGGAGAAGCGTCATGCGTCTGGATAAGTCTCGGTCCAACACGTTGCAGGTTGGCGCCTATACCGAACGTGGCGCTGCCCCGCCGGGCACTGCAAGACGCGCCGCATCGACTTCAATCAGCTGGGCCGCAGCGGCTTTACTGGGCTTTGCCGCGATCTCGGCCTCAACCACAGCGTCGACGCAGGCCGTAGCGGAACAGGAGACGCGCGAGATTGCGCGCGAGGCCTACATCTATTTCTATCCGCTCATAACGCTGGATGTGACGAGGCTTCAGCTCACGAACATGTCCCCGGACTCTGGAATTGGCGGGCCCATGAACAGCTTCGCCAACGTCCGTGCCTTTCCTACTGCCGAAATGCGCGTCGTTGTCCGGCCCAACTTCGACACCCTCTATTCCAGCGGCTGGCTCGATCTGACCAAGGAACCGATGATCGTCTCGGCGCCCAACACCGGAGGCAGGTATTACATGCTTCCGATGCTCGACATGTGGTCGGACGTGTTCGCCGTGCCTGGCAAACGCACCACCGGAACCCAAGCCGGAAATTACGCGGTCGTGCCTCCAGGATGGAGCGGGACCTTGCCGGACGGCGTCGAGCGCATCTCGGCGCCGACGCCCTACGTCTGGATCATTGGCCGCACTCAAACCAACGGTCCGAGCGATTACGCTGCCGTGCACAAGGTGCAGGACGGCTACAAGATCACCCCACTGTCGCAATGGGGTAAGGCTCCCGGGGCGGCGCGCGCGATCATTGATCCGGCCGTGGATTCGAAAACCCCACCGCTCGACCAGGTCAACAACATGCCCGCAGCGAGATATTTCGCGTACGCGGCCGAGCTGATGAAGGCGAACCCGCCGCACATCACGGACCAGCCAATCGTCGCGCGCATGAAGCGGATCGGCATCGAGGTCGGCAAGAGCTTCGACGCCAGCAAGGTCGACCCGGCGGTCAAATCGGCGCTCGATGCGGCACCAGCAGACGGCCTCAGGTTGATGAAGGAAAAGCTTCCAACGCTCGCACTCGTCGAGAACGGGTGGCAGATGAATACCACCACGATGGGCGTTTACGGCACGTACTATCTCAAGCGCGCGATCGTCGCGATGGTCGGACTCGGCGCGAATTTGCCTGAAGATGCAGTTTATCCGCTTGCCATAAGCGACAGCGAAGGAAAGGCGCTCGATGGCGCCGGCAAGTACGTCCTTCATTTCGACAAGGATCAACTGCCGCCGGTCGGCGCCTTCTGGTCCGTGACCATGTACGACCAGGACGGCTTCCAGGTCGCCAATCCCCTCAACCGCTTTGCTCTCGGCGACCGCGATGCCCTCAAATACAATGCCGACGGCTCTCTCGACCTCTACATCCAGCGCGACAATCCCGGCGCGGACAAGGAGCCGAATTGGCTGCCGGCAGCCGCGGGCCCTCTTGGCATCACCATGCGCCTTTATGCGCCAAAGCCGCAGGTGCTCGAAGGCCGCTGGGTGCCGCCGGCGATCAGGCGGCTTAGCTAAACTCCGAGCTCTTTGGATTCGGCAGGATCTTGCGGAGCTCTGGGGGCACCGACACCGGCGACCCGGTCCCGTCCTCGAGCAGAAGGACGGGATTGATCGGCGCCGGCTAATCCTTGAATGGATCGGCGACGCCTTCGGGCTCCAGCGCGAAGGTCTTCATGCTCATCGCGATGAGGCTGTAGTAGCCGAGGACAGCGACGAGATCGAGGATGCCGCGCTCGCCGAGCACAGCCTTGACCCGCGTGTATGTAGCATCTGACACGGCGCGCGTGTTGAGCAGCTCCTGCGCTAGCTCGTAGGCTGCGACCTCGTCTTCCCTCTTGAACTTCGCGGGCAGGCCTTTGCGCAACGCTTCCAAAGCGTCGGCGTCCACGCCCAGATCCCTGGCAATCGGCGCGTGATCGACCCACTCGCCAGCCGCTTTCCAGTGCGCGGCCATCATGAGAATGCAAAGCTCCGACAGACGCTGCGGCAGGCTCGACTGGAACCTCGCGTAAAGGCCCAGCTTCTGGCCGCGGCTGAGAAGCTCGGGGCTGTGCAGCCAGATGAAGAACGGTCCGTGCATCTTCTTGCGCGGCCCTGCGACGACCTCGTCCCACGCCGCCTTCTGCTCGGGTGACAGCTGCTCGTACGAGAGTTTTGGCAGGCGCATGGTCGCTCCTATCAACTGGATGGCGCAGGCATTTTGTGGCGCGAAAGGAAACTTGCCTTGCGGATGCCAGCAGCGTCAATCCGCAGGCGAGCGGCAGGGTCTAGCGTCCGCGCAACATTCTCGAGATACAGAATTTCACGTCCTTGTAGCGGACGGCGATCTGCACCCGATACGGACGCTTCTTCTGCTCGTCCATATAGAGAATCGCGTTCTCTCCGTCGAAAAACATTGCCGCAAACTCGGGGCGATCGATGCGACGATACGCGGTCGCATGCGGCAGCCGCCCGAAGAGGGCAACGTGTCCATCCCGGAAATCGTCGAGCAGGCGCACGCGGACGAACTCCAGATATTCCTCTTCGCTGAATGTCTTCAAGAAATCCTGCCCGAACCGCGTGCGCCTCTGCATCACGTCGACCGCGTCCCCAAAGCCGATTACGACTTCCGGCCCACCATCCACCACGATTACCGTGGCCGGATAGCGCAGCCATGCCAGAAATCCGACGATACCCGCGATAACGGCCAGCACCAGGCAGATCGCCGTTCCAGCGAGCAGAGCAGGCCCGACCCATATCGCAAGCTCCTGCGCAGGCACCGTCGTTATCCACGCCGCAAGCAGCGCAATGGCCGCCGCAACCAGCGCTACGACGATAGCCAGCGTGTTTGCGGAGAAGCCCGGCAGCATGTCACACCTCTGCGGTGGCACGATACGGCACATTCTACCATCGGCGGTATGCAGGTGCTCTACGTTGCCTCCGAGCAAAGGCCGCTGCAACGCCGGGGCCGAATTGCGGTTAGCAGCGGCGGAAGCCGACGGGCGCATACCGCGGCGCTGCCCCGCCCTGAACTGCAGGCAGGGTCTTGAGGCCGATGACCAAGCTGCCGGCGACGCAGTTCGCAATAAGCGCGTCTCGTTCAAGTCACACGCGCGTGACGCTCATATGACTGATGATGATGTCGCACCGGCATTGTCGCTCGATGGGCCAACGGCGCGCGGGCCGCCACCGCGGCGCGGTGCGGCCGGCGACCGCGCTCGGTTCAAATTTGCGCCCGGGTGCTTGTCGCACGGCCTTCACAAACGTTCCGCGGTGAACAGCTCGAGCCAATCGATTGAGCGCCGATGCACAAAGATCCGGCAACTGAATCACGCACTTATTCGTGAGGCTTGCGTGATGTGCACTTGCGAAATGGAGCTTGCCACACATCTAGTTCTCACATCCGGGCAGCGTCACCGCCGTACCCTCTGCCGATGAGCACGTGTTGCGTGTGGCAGCCGGCGCCACGCATCCATACGGGTTAGGAGCGTTTGCTGCATGGTTGCGATTGTCCGCATAGCGCTGCAGCGTCCTTATACCTTCATTGTTCTGGCACTGCTCATTCTGATAACGGGCGTTCTGGCGGTATTGCGTACGCCGGTCGACATCTTTCCCGACATCCGCATTCCGGTGATCGGCGTCGTCTGGCAATACACGGGGCTTCCGCCGGACCAGATGGCGGGCCGCATCACGACGCCGTTCGAGCGCGTGCTGACCACGACCGTCAACGACATCGAGCACATCGAGGCCAACTCCTACAACGGCTTCGGCATCGTCAAGATCTTCTTCCACCCGAACGTCGCCATCAGCGTCGCCAACGCACAGGTGACCGCGGTCTCGCAAACCATATTGAAACAGCTGCCGCCGGGCGCGACCCCCCCGCTCATCCTGAACTACAATGCGTCGACCGTTCCTATTATCCAGCTCGCCTTGTCGGGGAAAGGCCTTTCCGAGCAGGCACTCGGCGATCTCGGCCTCAACGTCGTGCGCATCGGACTGGTCACCGTCCCCGGCGCGGCGATCCCTTACCCATTCGGCGGCAAGACGCGGCAGGTCCAGATCGATCTCGATCCTGCGGCGTTGCAGGCGCGGGGCCTCTCGGCTCAGGACGCCGCCAACGCACTCGCAGCGCAGAACCTGATCACGCCGGTCGGCACGCAGAAGATCGGCAACTTCGAGTACACAGTTCAGCTCAACAACGCCCCATCCCTCATCCAGGCGTTGGGCGATCTGCCGATCAAGAGCGTCAACGGCGCGATGGTCTACATCCGCGACGTTGCGCACGTGCACGATGGCAATCCGCCGCAAACCAACGTGGTGCACGTGGACGGCAACCGCTCCTCCCTGGTGCAAATTCTGAAGAACGGGTCCGTGTCGACGCTCGCGATCATCGAAGGCGTCAAGCAGAAGGTCGAGGCGCTGAAGGCGCTCGTGCCGAGCACGCTCGAGATCAAGCCGATCGGCGATCAGTCCGTTTTCGTCAGAGCCGCGGTCAACGGCGTAGTCCGGGAGGGTGCGATCGCGGCCGTCCTGACGAGCATCATGATCCTGCTGTTCCTTGGGAGCTGGCGTTCCACGGCCATCATCGCGCTATCGATACCACTTTCGGTGCTCGGCTCCATCGTCGCGCTCTCGGCGATCGGCGAGACACTCAACATCATGACCTTGGGGGGATTGGCGCTGGCCGTCGGCATCCTGGTGGACGAGGCCACGGTGACGATTGAGAACATCAACTGGCATCTCGAGCAGGGCAAGGACGTCAGGACCGCCATCATGGACGGCGCGGAGCAGATCGTCGTACCGGCCTTCGTCTCGCTGCTCTGCATCTGCATCGTGTTCGTACCGATGTTCTTCCTGCAAGGCGTGGCGCGCTTCCTTTTCGTGCCGATGGCCGAGGCGGTTGTGTTCGCCATGGTCTGCTCGTTCATCCTGTCGCGGACGCTGGTGCCGACCATGGCCAACTATCTTCTGCATCCGCACACGGCGCACACTGGCGGCCACACTCAGGACACGCCGCCGAGAAATCCACTGGTGCGCTTTCAGCACGGGTTCGAAGCGCGCTTCGAGACGATCCGCGCCGGCTATCGCGATGTCTTGGGGCTCGCCCTGCGGCACCGAGCCGTGTTCGTGACCGGTTTCCTTGCCTTCGTTCTGTTATCGTTCCTTCTGATACCGTTTCTCGGCCGCAACTTCTTTCCGACTGTGGATGGCGGACAGATCCTCATGCACGTGCGCACCAAGGTCGGCACGCGGCTCGAGGAAAGCGCCAATCAGTTCGCGAAGATACAAACCGCCATCCGGCAACTCATCCCTCCGCAGGAGCTCGACACGATCGTCGACAACATCGGCATTCCGGTGAGCGGCATCAACATGACCTATAACAACACGGGCACGATCGGCCCCCAGGACGGCGACATCCAGATCAAGCTGAAAGAAGGCCATCGGCCCACCGCCAGCTATGTCCGAGCGCTCCGCGAGGAGCTTCCCCAGCGCTTTCCTGGGGTGACGTTTTCGTTTCTTCCCGCCGACATCGTCAGCCAGATCCTGAACTTCGGCGCTCCGGCGCCCATTGATCTGCAGATCCGCGGCCCCAATCTCGAGGCGAACTTCGCATACGCCAATGAGCTGCTCGGCAAGATCCGTCACATTCCCGGCATCGCGGATGCGCGCATTCAACAATCGGCCAGCAACCCGACATTCAATGTCGATGTCGATCGGACACGCGCCCAATACGTCGGTGTGACGGAGCGCGATGTCACGAACAGTCTCGTGGTCAACCTGGCCGGCAGCAGCCAGGTGGCGCCGACCTACTGGCTCAACCCCGACAACGGCGTGTCCTATCCGATCGTGCTACAGACACCGCAATACAAGGTGGACTCTCTCAGCGCCCTGCAGAACCTGCCGATCACGGCAAGCGGCACGGCACCGCCTCAGATTCTCGGCGGCATTGCTGACATCAGCCGAGCCGCAACGAACGCGGTGGTCTCCCAGTACGATATCCAGCCCATGGTCCAGATCTACGCGACGACGCAGGGCCACGACCTCGGTGCGGTCGCGGCCGAAATACAGAAAATCGTCGACGGTGCGGCGGCCGACGCGCCGAAGGGCAGCTCGGTGGCTCTCGTCGGACAGGTGAAGACGATGAACAGCGCGTTTGCCGGGCTGCTGTTCGGCCTGCTGGGAGCAATCGTCCTGATCTATCTGCTGATCGTCGTCAATTTCCAATCCTGGAGCGATCCGTTCGTCATCATCACAGCATTGCCGGCCGCGCTCGCTGGCATCGTGTGGATGCTATTTGCGACGCATACATCGCTGTCCGTCCCGGCGCTCACCGGCGCGATCATGTGCATGGGCGTGGCAACAGCCAATAGTGTGCTCGTCATCAGCTTCGCGCGCGAACGGCTCGATCATCTCGGCGATCCCATTCTTGCCGCGCTGGAGGCGGGCTTCGTGCGGTGCCGCCCGGTGCTCATGACGGCGCTGGCGATGATCATCGGCATGGCGCCCATGGCGCTCGGGCTCGGGGAGGGCGGCGAGCAGAACGCGCCACTCGGTCGCGCCGTCATCGGTGGCCTCATTTTCGCGACGGTTGCGACGTTGATCTTCGTCCCGGTCGTGTTCAGCATTCTTCATGAGCGAAAGAGAAAGAAGTCGGCATCCTCGATTGGAGAACCGAATGTCGCTTGATGATCATGCTTGGGTTGCATCGCGCCGCGGCCTGCGCATCGCGGGTATGGTCGGCAGCGCTATTGCTGCGCTGATCGTTGTCATGGGCATTGCAACGCGCGAGGCCGGCAATGCCGAGCTGCGCAATTGGACCGAGATGCAGGCCGTACCGACCGTGGCCGTCGTGCTGCCCGATAGCCGCGCCGCGTCGGCGACGCTCGATTTGCCGGGCCGGCTCGAGGCCTATTACCAGGCGCCGATCTTCGCGCGCACGAGCGGCTATCTGAACGACTGGAAGGTCGACATCGGTGCGCGTGTCAAGGCCGGCGAGCTGCTCGCCGAGATCGACGCACCTGACCTCGACCAGCAGCTTTTGCAGGCGCAAGCCGATCTTGCGAGCGCGGAAGCGAACGTAAGGCTGTCCGAGGCGACCTTGAAGCGTGGCCAAACGCTGATCATGACGAATGACGTGTCACGGCAGGATCTGGATCAGCGCATCGCCGACGTCGGCAACAAGCAGGGCCTCGTGAAGTCGGCCCAGGCCCACGTGCGCCGCCTGCAGGTGCTCGAGGAGTACAAGCGCATCGTTGCACCCTTCGATGGGCTAATCACTGCGCGCAACACAGACGTCGGCGCGCTGATCAACAGCGGTGCCGGGACCGGCGCGGCGCTGTTCGTCGTGGCGGACGTGCACAAGCTGCGCATCTACGTCAATGTTCCGCAGAATTATGTTCCGCGTATCAAGATCGGCTCGAAGGCGCAGATCTCGGTGCCGGAATACCCGGGGCGCACGTTTTCCGCGGTGGTTGAGGCCTCGTCGCAAGCCGTGGACGTGGCGTCAGGGACAACGCGGATGCAGCTCGCCGTGGACAACGCCAGCGGCGAGCTGATGCCGGGCGCGTACGCGAACGTGCGTCTCGAGCTTCCGCGCGAAGGCGATGCCTGGAATATCCCGGCCAGCGCACTGATCTTCGATGAGCACGGGCTGCGTGTCGCGACCGTGGATGCGGACAATCGCGTGGTGTTCAAACCGGTCGTTATCGGTCGCGACATGGGAAAAGTGATCGAGATCGCTTCGGGTCCGACAGCGGATGATCGGATCATCGACGCTCCGCCCGATGGCTTGATCCAGGGGGATCAAGTTCGCATCGCAAGCACCGGGGATAGCGGGACGGCCACCGCAGCTTCAGATGGGCCGAAGAAGACGCTGGTCGATACGCCGGTTACAAAAGCCCGAAACGAGCAGCGCCGCGGCAAGGCGGCCCTGTGAGGGGCAACGGACTCCCGCGTTAGGCATTCTCGCGCAGCGATCGCAAAAGAGCCGCGCGGTCCATGCGCCGGGTCAGCTCATCGTGGATGTTGCACAACGTGACCTTCAGGTAGTTCCTGATCGTCGGGAAGTCGCTGCCGCGCAGCTTCTCGTGAATGGGCATCAGCCCGAAATAATCTTTGGCGAACGGCTCCGGCATATCCATCACCCGCTTGGGCGGATGCAGCCCGATGAGCTGCAGGCGCTGCGCAAGATCCTTGCGCAGCGCCCTCCACGCGTCGTTGCCCAGCGCTGCGGGCACCGGATGGCTGTCGAACACGGAAAGCGCCAGCGTGCTCAGTCCGGCAAGCCGTTGGCCCCGGTCCATATCGCCGTATTGACGCAGTGCTGCATCGATCGCCTCCGCCACCATTGCAACGCCAAGAGGATAGGCGCGCCAGCGGGACCGATCGACAACTTCCACGAAGGCCGGCTCGGCAAACAGCACCTTTGCGTAATGGCCAGCGCGCGCCCTCGAATACTCGAAGATCCCTTTTTGCACCAAAAAGGAAGCGTTTTCGTCGAGGAAGCGCGCAAGCTCATCGACCGTCCGGATCGGACGGCGACGGCGGAAAATATTAAGCAAACCCACTGACTTGCAACCCACGTTTCCTAGAGTCAGACGTCGAAATCCATACGGCACGGCAGGGGCTTCCACAGTCATCTTAGCCGAAAGTCTTATGGCGCGAATATATTCTGCCAATGTTAGCGTGCCCAATCAGGGGGGAAAGCCAGACAACAATAATTGGCCGGCCCGATAGCTTTGGGAGGAAGCAATCTTATGCAGAAGTCCAGCGACGAAACGCACTGGAAAAGGACGACCAACCTGATGCTGACGCATCTGGGTATCTGGTTGCTGTTCGGCTACGTCGTCCACATGTTCGTCAAGCCACTCAATCAAATCACTGTTCCTGTACTCGGGTTCCCGCTCGGCTTTTACATGGCCGCGCAGGGGTCGCTGATCGTGTTCGTGGTCATGCTGTTCATTTTCGCACGTCAGCAGGATCGCATCGACCGTGAACACGGCGTTGCCGAGGACGACTGAGGGAGGGAACGCAAATGGCAACGCAAACCGCAGCGGCGAGAGCCGACTTTATGAAGAGCCTGGGCCGTATGTACGGCTTCTATACAGGCGGCTTCCTCGCATTCATCGTTCTGCTGGCCCTCCTGGAGATGGCTGGCGTACCAAACAGGATCCTCGGCTACCTGTTCGTGTTCTTCACGCTGGCCGTCTATGCCATCATCGGCATCGCCACGCGCACCGCGCAGGTCTCCGAATACTACGTGGCCGGCAGGCGTGTGCCCGCCATCTACAACGGCATGGCCACGGGCGCAGACTGGATGTCGGCAGCCTCCTTCGTCGGCATGGCCGGAACGTTGTTCCTGCTTGGCTATGACGGACTGGCCTGGGTTCTGGGATGGACGGGCGGCTTCGTGCTGGTGTCGATCCTGGTCGGGCCGTATTTGCGCAAATTCGGCGCCTATACGGTGCCGGACTTCATGGCGTTCCGCTTCGGCGGCAACTTCACGCGCTTCCTTGCCGTGATCGTGCTGGTGTGCTGCTCGTTCACCTATGTGACGGCGCAGGTCTACGGCACGGGCATCATCGCCTCCCGCTTCCTTGGCATGCAGTTCGAGGTCGCGGTGTTCGTGGGTCTCGCCGGCATTCTGGTCTGCTCGATGCTCGGTGGCATGCGCGCGGTGACCTGGACGCAGATCGCCCAGTACATCGTGCTGATCGTCGCCTACCTGACACCGATCGTCATCCTGTCGACGAAGAAGTACGGCATTCCGATCCCCGAGCTCACCTATGGTCAGGCGATCCAGGAGATAACAGCGCGTGAGCAGGAGATGTTGCGGACGGGTCTTTCGAGCGCGGCAGCGCTCAAGCCGCACATCGAGCCGTTCATCAACTACAGCCCGCTCAACTTCTTCGGCATCATTTTCTGCATGATGGTGGGCACGGCGTCGCTGCCGCACATCCTGATGCGCTACTTCACGACTCCCAGCGTGCGTGAGGCGCGGCAGTCGGTGGCGTGGTCGCTGCTGTTCATCTTCCTCCTGTACTTCTCGGCGCCGGCCTACGCGGCGTTCTCCAAGCTCGAGGTGTACACAAACATCATCGGCAGGGATCTGGGTGCCATCCGGCCGTGGCTGTTCCAATGGGGCGAACTCGGCCTGATCCAGATTTGCGGCAAGAACGCCATCAATCCGGAAGCGATCCTGGCCGCCTGCAAAGCCATCGCGGGACATCCGGGAGTCGTCCGCCTCCAGGACTTCGTCATCAATACGGACGTGATCGTGCTCTCCACGCCGGAGATCGCGGGCCTGCCGTATGTGATTTCGGGCCTGGTCGCGGCTGGCGGGCTCGCCGCGGCGCTCTCGACCGCTGACGGGCTGCTGCTCGCCATCGCCAACGCGCTGAGCCACGACATCTACTACAAGATGCTCGACCCCAACGCGCCGACCTTCCGGCGCTTGCTGGTCGCGCGCATCCTGCTGGTGGTGGTGGCCGTCGGTGCAGCAGCGACCGCGGCCAGCAAGCCGTCGGACATTCTGGCCATGGTAGGCTGGGCATTCTCCCTCGCCATGGCCGGAAACTTCCCGGCGCTGGTGATGGGCATCTGGTGGAAGCGGGCAACCACCCCGGCAGCGATCTGCGGCATCATCGCCGGGTTCGGACTGTGCCTGTTCTACCTGGTGACGACGCGGTACTTCCCTGGTGCCGGCGTGAAGTACTTCGGCATGACATCGCTGCTGCACCCGGTAACGGGAGCGCCACTCGTCGACCTCGCCAAGGCCATGGCGTTGCCCAATGCCATGGAGCAGTGGCCGACGCTGGCGCATCCGCTTGCAAACAAAGTCGGCTGGTTCAACCTCAGCAACATCAACTGCGGGTTGCTCGGCATGCCGCTGGGCTTCCTGGTGATCTATGTCGTGAGCCTCATGACCAGGCCGCCGTCCGCGGAGATGCAGGCCTTCATCGACGAGATCCGCAAGCCGCGCGGACAGACTGTGTTGCAGGAAAAAAACTGATCGCGGACTTGCGTCCAGATCGACGGCGGGGTCCTTCGGGACCCCGCTTCTTTTAGGCCTATGCCCCGGCGCGCTATGGTCGCGCCTCGGCTGCCCGGCCGGCAGCCATGCAAAGACTGGTCAAACAAGCCCCGCGAGCCCTCCGGTGGAAAAGACGTTCGAGCTGCTTCCGTACTGGTACTATCACCTGCCGAACTTTGTTCTGGCTGCGCTCATGTATACGCTGCTCGGTCGTGCGCTGCTGGGTCTGATCGTCCAGCCGGACTCGGCGAACTACATCTGGCGCTTCTTCTGCCGGGTGACCGATCCTGTCGTCTCGCTCCTCGCTTTCGTTACGCCGAGGGCGACGGCGCCGGTCGTGCTGTGGCTGTTCGGCTTCGTCTGGCTGTTTTGGCTGCGCGTCCTGCTGCTCAACCTCTTCCTAGCGTTCGGCGCCACTCCCCGCGTCGGCTGAGCAACGCCCATGGAACGGAACTTCTATTACGTCGGCATCGCCTTCTTCGGGATGATCAACGGCCTGTTCAACCAGCTCTGGCTGCTGTTCGCGCTGATCCATGCGCAGATCCTGGCGCCAGCGCTGCTGTTCGGCAGTGTGCCTTTGACGCTGCTCTTTGCCTCGCTGATGGTCTCGACCGCCACCATCATCGTGGGCGGCATTCCCGCCGCCATTTACGAGCGGTTCATTCGTGCCGAGACCGATTCAACGCCGACCTCGCTATGGATCTGGCTGGCGGGGACGGCGATCCTCAGCATTCCGGCGATCAGCAACTTCCTCAAGATCGGCTTGTAAGATCACCCGGAATTCCACGGGGCGAGCACACGCGCTTTTGACCCGAGCCGACGTTCGCCGCTCTTTTTGGGCTTGGACAAGCACACCGAAGGCGACGAATATTCCGCTGCACGCAGTCGAATCGCGGTTGGGATCATGGAAGACATTCAGCGTATCGCATTCGAGACCGTCTTGCGTGCTTGCGGCTTCGCATCCCTGGCCATTTTTTGCGTGATGATCGGCCTGTCGTTCGAGCCCCGCATCGCGTTTCAAGCCGGCGGAACGCTGACACTGATCATGGTGGGTGTTCTGGTCATGAAGGCACGCGAGGCCCTGACGAAGAACTATCGCCGAACGGAGATGTGGCTCTATCTGCCCAAGGAGATGCGTCCGCCCGAAGCTGCCGCGCAGCGTGTTACTTCCGCGGTGCTGCGCGAGACCTACCTGACGTTCGCGCTCTGGACGTCGCAGGTCGCCGCGGGAATGTGGCTCGGTGCGCTTGCGTTCTCTCTTGTCGGAGCATGATCTCGCGCCGCCATTGGGGCTACTCGAGTCTTACGACACGAGGTTCCGCGATCTTGCGGGCGCGCCTATTGACCAGGGGCTGAGGCGTGAGACGGCAGACGATCCGCCGATATCACCGGATCGTTCCAGGTACCCGACAGGACGACGGCGTCACCACCGGCGCCAGCCCGCTCTCCCGCCGCGTTACCGAATTGAAGCGCCACGTCGAGGAGCCGCTCCGGCATGTTGATGCTGCCGCTACCGTTGATCGTGAGCCCGCCGCCTTTCGCCTGAAGCTGCTCGGCGAACACGACGCCGCTATGCAGAGACAGACGTGCATCGAGCTGCTCGAGAGCGGTCTGGCCTTTGCCCGCGGCGCTCCAGCCCTTCGCGACGCCGCGTTGGACCGCATAGCGCAACGCCCTCAGATCGAGGCCCAGTCGACCGCCCTCGTTCAGGTTGAAATTGACCTTCCCCGACAGGCTCGACAATACGTCGGCGGCGGCCCCTCCCGAGCCGACGAGATCGAGTAGTATGTTGGCGCGTCCCTGCAGCGGGTTGCGATGAAGCAGCTCGGAGAAGCAGCGCCCGGCATCGACGTTCTCGAGCTTGCCGCGGACACTGTAGCGCGGCACGGAGCCAGTGAAGTCAGCATTCATTTGCCCGCTGAAGCTTCCGCCCTCGAGCTCCAACTCCGCGACATCCGCCAGCAGACGGCCGTTCTTCAGGGCGATCGTAACGGCACCGCGGCCTGTCTGCACGTATGGCAGCATCACCTTTGCCGCCGACATCCGCAGGTCCACATCAAGGCTGGTGAGAGAAGCAGAGCCGCTCTCGCCGGCAGCGCTCCATACGGCGGGCCAAAGCGATGCCGCGGGCGAATAGCGCGTCAGGTCCAGCTTCTGGAACGCGAGTGTGGCATCGATGGCCGGCACCGGCGACGAGGTGGCAAGCGCGAGGGCGCCTGCGCCTTCGTTGCCGTCGACCGACACGGTCGCTCGCGAGAACGTCAGCGTTCCGGCGCCCCAATCGAGGCTGCTCTTGATGCGCAGATCCTGGAGGTCGAGCACGCTCGCGTCATCGATGCCGAACCACTTCGCCAACTCGCGCAGCCGGCGGACTGAAACATCGGCGGAGCCGTACAGGCGAAGACCGTCGGTCACCGCGAGCTTGCCGTCGATGCTGGCCTCCAGCGCCGGAGACGTAACCGTCAGCTTGAGCGGCACGCGAAGCGAAAGCTTCCGACCGGGTGCCGGCAGGGTCCAGCTCGCTTCATAGTTGATGACGCTGCCTCGGTGGGACGCGCTCCCCTTGGCGGAAAAGCTGCCTTTGCGGTTCGAGGTGATTTCCGCGGCGACGTCTGAAAAGGTGGAGTTCCTCGCGTCGTTCGACGCAACGACGACGGTCCCCTTGCGGACAATCAGCTTATCGAACGTCAGCGCGGCGAGCTGATTGAGAATCGAAGGGAGAAATTCGGGGACGGTCTCCTCCTCCGGACCGCTCGACGACTGCATATCGGGCGAGGCCGCTACCGTGATCAACGGAGCGTCGACAATTATCGTCGCCATGGTGGCGTTTGCCGAACGCCGCCCCGCGGCGGCATCCGCATCGAAAACCGAGCCGGCCTCGAGAACTATGTCCGGCGTGTTGGAGAGGTGCACGGGCGTGCGTATCAGGACTGCGTCACTACCGCCCGCCTGGACCGCCAATCCCGACGACACGTGCCGCGGCACAAAACCGAGATTGATGGCGGCAGGCACCCCAACGATAAACGCAAGGCACACGGTGACGGCGACAGCCGTCCCAACGCGTTGGGCCGAGACCCCTTCCAGCATGACGCCCCTTATCGGCTCGGATCGGCGAGGTTTCTGAGACCGGCGATACCCCGTCCCGGCCCATTCCATCGTTCTTGATCGCTGAAGCGTATTGAACTCTTAGCGAAGGCTTTCTTGCGCCGCAAGATCCCCTGCTATTATGGCGGTGGAACGACGCCTGCAGCGACGAACTCGGCAGATCATAGCATTACTGTTGTGACGCCGCTGCAAGAGCTAACTCAAGGCTGGAGCCAGAATTGATGACGACGCCGCTTTGGCAGCCCAACGAGACTATGATCTCGAGAACCAATCTCGCGGCCTTCATGAGGAAGGCGGCCGAACGCTTCCCGCGGAGGTTCGAGGGGTTTCAGGATCTGCACGAATTCTCGCTTTCGGAGCCGTCGGCGTTCTGGAAGCTTCTGTGGGACGTCTGCGGCGTCAAAGGCGAGGCGGGTGATGGGCCCTATGCCATAGACGTCGATCGCATGCCGGGCGGCCGCTTCTTTCCAAACGCACGTCTGAACTTCGCGGAGAACCTGCTTGCACGGGAGGGCGGGGACACCGCTCTCGTCTTCTGGGGGGAGGACAAGGTCAAGCGGCGACTGAGCTGGTCCGATCTCAGGCGGCAGGTGGGCCAGCTCCAGAGCGCCTTGAGGAAAGCGGGCGTCACTCCCGGTGACCGCGTCGCAGCCATACTGCCCAACATGCCGGAAGGCATCGTCGGTGTGCTCGGCGCGGCTTCTATCGGCGCGGTGTGGTCCTCGTGCTCTCCCGACTTCGGCGTCCAAGGCGTGCTGGATCGCTTCGGCCAGATCGAGCCGAAAGTCCTGATCACCTGCGATGGCTATTGGTACAACGGCAAGGCGATCGATCTGGCCGACAAGCTTGCCGCGATCGTGCAGCGGCTCCCCACCGTCGAACAGGTCATTCTAGTTCCCTATCTCGGACGCGATCGCGACGTCGTTCAGGGGCTGAATGCAGGGCTGATGCCGCAAGGACGTGTCGCGGCGACGTGGGAAGACGCTGTGCTGGCAATTGAGCCCGCTCCGCCGGTCTTCGAGCGATTGCCCTTTGCGCATCCTCTCTACATCCTGTTCTCGTCGGGAACGACAGGGGTGCCGAAGTGCATCGTGCATTCCGCCGGCGGCACGCTGCTGAAGCACATTTGCGAGCAGCACCTGCATTCCGACCTCAAGCCAGGTGATCGGCTGTTCTACTTCACAACTCTCGGCTGGATGATGTGGAACTGGCTCGTTTCGGGCCTCTCCAGCGGAGCCACGCTGCTTCTGTACGACGGCTCGCCGTTTTATCCATCCGGACGCATCTTGTGGGATTATGCCGAAGCCGAGCGGTGCACCCATTTCGGAACGTCCGCCAAGTACATCGATGCGTTGAAGAAGAGCGATCTGCATCCGGTCAAGAGCCATGACCTGTCGCACCTGCGGGCTATCATGTCGACGGGATCGCCATTGGCGCCTGAAAGCTTCGACTACGTCTACAGCTCGATCAAGCGCGACGTTCACCTGGCATCCATCAGCGGAGGAACGGACATCGTCGGCTGTTTCGTCCTCGGTGTCCCGACGCTGCCGGTGTGGCGTGGTGAGATACAGGGGCCGGCTCTGGGCGCGGCAGTCGACGTCTTCGACGAGCAGGGAAGGCCGATCAAAAGCGGCAAAGGCGAGCTCGTGTGCAAGGCGGCATTCCCCTCCATGCCGATCGGTTTCTGGAACGATCCCGACGGCAAGAAGTATCGCGCGGCCTATTTCGAGCGATTTGCGAACGTGTGGCATCACGGCGACTTTGCCGAGTGGACCGAGCACGGCGGGATCATCATCCACGGCCGCTCCGACGCGACGCTCAATCCCGGCGGCGTGCGCATCGGCACGGCGGAGATCTACCGCCAGGTCGAGCAGCTCGAGGCCATTCAGGAGGCGATCGTCATCGGCCAGGATTGGGACAACGATGTGCGCATCGTTCTGTTCGTCGTCCTCAAGCCCGGCTTCGTTCTCGACGATGAGCTGCGTGAGCGTATCAAGAAGCAGATCCGGCAAGGCGCTTCCCCTCGCCACGTTCCGGCTCGCATCATCAGCGTGAACGACATCCCCCGTACCAAGTCGGGCAAGATCACCGAGATCGCGGTGCGGGACGTCGTGCACGGGCGCGAGGTGAAGAACAAGGAAGCGCTCGCCAACCCTGAGGCGCTCGATCTGTTCCGCAATATTCCAGACTTGCGGGTTTGAGGGCAGATAGCAAAAGCCGGGTGGAACGCTCGGCGAGAGGATGGCGGGGTTTTGGTATGGCACAGCCGTTGCGGCCCGCGTTCGAGATCGGGGGCCACAAGATCCAGCCGGGCTCGCGGCAGCTCGTCGATCTGCCGGTCTCCAAGCTCTCGAACCACACGCCGGTCACGCTGCCAGTGCACGTCCTGCACGGACCGCGGCCGGGACCTGCAATGTTCGTCTCAGCCGCAATTCATGGCGACGAGCTCAACGGCGTCGAGATCATCCGCAGGGTGCTGCGTACGCTGCAGCCGGGCAATATCAGCGGTACGCTGCTGTGCGTGCCTGTCGTCAATGCGTATGGATTCATCGGCCGCTCGCGCTACCTGCCCGACCGCCGCGACCTCAACCGCGCTTTCCCGGGCTCAGCCGACGGCTCGCTTGCGGCGCGGCTTGCCAGTCTCTTTCTCAAGGAGGTTGTCAAGCGGTGCCAGTTCGGCATCGATCTTCATACGGCGGCCGTGCACCGCGTGAACCTGCCCCAGATCCGCGCCGACTTTCGCACGCGTCCGCGCTGCCGGGAGCTGTCGGAGGCGTTCGGCGCGCAAGTCGTGCTCGAGTCGCCCGAGCGCGCCGGATCACTCCGGCGCGCGGCGCGCGAGGTCGGCGTGGACGTCCTCGTCTACGAGGGCGGCGAAGGGCTGCGCTTCGACGAGTTCGCGATCAAGGCAGGGGTCGACGGGATCGCCAACGTGATGCTGAGAAGCGGCATGCTCGAGCTGCCCGACGGCGTGGAGCCTTCGACGAGGACCGAGCAGGGCCCCACGCCCGTGTTCGCCAACGCCTCGAAGTGGGTGCGAGCACCCGACGGCGGCATCTTCCGAACGCTGAAGAAGATCGGACAGGCCGTGAGCGAAGGCGAGACCATCGGCTGGGTCGCCAATCCTTACGACGACACGCAGCGGGAGATCCGCTCCCCGCGACGCGGCATCATCATCGGCTCGACCACGCTGCCGATCGTCAACATGGGCGACGCGCTCTTCCATGTCGCGTGGTCGGAGGAGCACGACCGGGTGAAGCCTGGCCGCGATGCAGCGCGTGATCGCGATCCCGCCAGCGATCCAGTGATGGACGAGGACGAGATCATCTGAAGCCCTAGGGGGCAGGCTTGGCAGCGCGCCAGCGTGAGCCTGCCCGTCCGCTCGCCACCGCCTTGTGCAGGAGGAGCACCGGCACCAAGCCGGCCGCCACGATCGCGAGCGCACCCACCGATGCTCCCTCGAACTGCTCCAGTAGAGCGAAACTGTAGACGTAGGTTGCGAGCGTCTCGAAGTTGAACGGACGCAGCAGAAGGGTCGTCGGCAACTCCTTCATCGCATCGACGAAAACCAGAAGGCCGGCGGTGCCCAATGCGGGCAGGAGAAGCGGCAGATGCACCCGCCACAGCGTCGATGACGGCGACTCTCCGAGCGTGCGAGCTGCCGCGTCCAGGTTCGGCGAGATCAGCTCCAGGCCTGCCTCGACGGCCCCGAGCGAAACTGCGAGAAACCTAATGGCGCAGGCGAGCACGAGGGCAAATAGCGAGCCGGTGAGAATGAGGCCTGTTGCGACGCCGAAGTGTGCACGGAAGAACTCGTCGATGCGATTGTCGAGCAGCGCCAGTGGAATGAGGATGCCGATCGCCAGCACCGTGCCCGGCATGGCGTAGCCGAGGCCGGCAAGGCGCAAGGCGGGCCGTGTAAAGCCGTTGGCCGCCACGCGGCGTGCATAGCCGAGCAGCACAGCCAGCGCGACGGCGGTGGCAGCCGAGAGCGAGGCCAGGACGACGCTGTTGCGGGCAGCCTGCCAGAACGCGGGATCTGCGGCCTCCGACAGGTTCCTGACCGCTCCCGCGGCGAGGACGAAGCAGGGCAGCAGGAAGCCGCAGGTGAACGGGACGAAGCATGCCACGGCAGCGGCGGCGGCTTTCCAGCCCTCGAGGTCCGCGAACGGTATCGAGCGATGCCGGCGGCTCAATCCGTGGAACCGCCCCGAGCCGCGAGCGGCCCGCTCGATGGCAAACAGGACCAGAACGAGCAGCAGCAAAGCGCTGGCGATCTGCGCAGCGCCACCAAGGCTCGAGCGTTGCAGCCACGTCGTATAGATGCTGATCGTCAATGTCCTGACGCCGAGGTGCTGGACCGCGCCGATGTCATTGAGGCTTTCCATCAGCGCGAGCGCGACGCCCGCGGCCAGAGCCGGGCGCGCCATCGGCAGCGCCACCGAGGTGAACGCACCGAGCGAGGTGCGGCCCAGCGTGCGCGCGACCTCGAGAGCGCAGACGGACTGCTGCACGAAGCTGGCGCGCGCCGTGAGGTAGACATACGGGTACAGAACGCTCGCCATCACGAAGATGGCGCCGCCCGTGCTGCGCACTTCTGGAAACCAGTAGTCTTGGGCCGTGTGCCAGCCAAAGACCCACCTGAGCGCGCGCTGGAGCGGCCCGGTGAAATCCAGCATATCGACATAGCAATAGGCGACGATGTAGGTCGGCACGGCGAGCGGAATGACGAGCAAGCGATCGAGGACGCTACGACCGGGGAAGCGGTACATCGTGACGATCCACGCCGTCGCGGCCCCAACGATCAGCGTCGACGTGCCGACGCCCAACAACAGCAGGCATGTCTCCAGCAGGGAGCCGGGCAGCACCGTTCTCAGCAGGTGCGGCCAGACGTTGTCGTCCGCTGTCACGGCCAGCGTCAGCACGACGACGACGGGCAGCATCACGAGTGCGAGGACGAGCGCGACCGCCGCCGTCCAAGCCAGCGACGCTCCCTCTTGCGCGGGCCAGCGAAGAAGCCGGCGGGGTAGCGCCAATAAGCTCCGCGGCCGGCGGTCGAGCGGGCGATGCGGCGCCAGATCCGTCATGCTACAGCCCGGTCGCCCGCCGCCCGGGCGCTGGCGCATCCGCTACGCGAAAGCGAGGCAACCCTGCCATTGCTGCCTCGCCTCGAGCGGGAGTTATGAGCTGGGACCAGCGTCGAAGTTGACCTTGTCGACGATCTCGGAAGCCTGCTTGCGGTACTTGGAAATGTCTCCGAGCGGCAGTGAGTCCGCCTTGAGCTTGCCCCATGCCTTCACCGTCGCCGAGGGCTCAACCGCCGGGTTCACCGGGTATTCGTGATTGACGCTCGCGTACATCGCCTGCGCCTCATTGGAGGCAAGATACTCGATGAGCTTCACCGCGTTGTCCTTGTTGGGCGCGTACTTCGTGAGCGCGGCGCCGGAAACGTTCACGTGCGTGCCGCGGTCACCTGCGTTCGGAAACAGAACTTTCACGGCCTTCGCCCACTCCTTCTGCTCCGGGTTCTTCTCGTTGGTCTGCATCAGACCCATGTAGTACGTGTTGCCGAGCGCGAGGTCGCACTTGCCTGCGTAGACATCCCGAGCCTGCTCCCGGTCACCTCCGGCGGGCTTGTGGGCGAGATTGTCTTTCACACCTTTGAGCCACGCTTCCACTGCGGCCGCACCCTTGTGCGCGATCATCGCCGCCACCAGCGACGTGTTGTAGGGATGCTGACCCGAGCGCACGCAGATTTTGCCCTTCCATTTGGGATCGGCGAGCTCCTCATAGGTTATCGTGTCCTGCTTGACGCGTTCGCGAGATGCATAGATCACGCGCCCCCTGAGTGTGAGGGCCAGCCAGCGGCCTTCGGGATCGCGGAAATTCGCCGGAACCGCGCTCGACACGACCGGCGACGTGAAGCCTTGCGTCAGTCCCTGCTCGGTTGCCTCGGTCAGCCGCGCGATATCGACCGTGAGCATGAGGTCTGCGGGGCTATTGCGGCCCTCTGCGGCGAGACGCTCGTTCAATCCGTCGCGCACGAACACGACGTTGGTCTTGATGCCGGTCTTCTCCGTGAAAGCCTTGAGCATCGGCTCGATGAGCTGCGGCTCGCGGGAAGAATAGATGTTCACTTCGGCAGCTGCGGCCGACCACGCGGTGGTCCAGACGGGCAGTGCGACCGCTGCCAGTGACAGGATGGCCAAAGGCCGCGTCGATGTCTTGCGCATATCCCAACTCCAATAGTCGAGGTTCAAGGCCCCGGTATCGGGACGCCCATTGCTGAGAATGAGCGTGTCTCGGCTGTTGCCGAATACTCAGTCGGACTAGACGAAAGTTTCGACGCTCGTCAACAAGCAATACGGGCTGCAAAACAAAGAAGCGCTCTTATTAGAAATCGTCTAATTCCAGTTACAGCTTCTTCTGTTGCTCGCTTCTTCTGCGGCCTTCGTCGACGGCGATAGAGAATGTGCTTGAGCGAAGAAGGACGCGCGACGACTTGCGACGGCTCTTCAGACCGGAACGGCCCGATCCTTTGCAAAGACGATGCGGACGCGTGCGCCCTTGCCCGGTGGAGACTCGATCTCGAGGCGGGCGCCATTCGAGCGGGCGAGCTGGCACGACAGCGGCAGGCCGAGACCGATGCGATCGGCTCCAGCCGGCTCGGCCGTCGCGTGATGGGGCCCGAGCGTGCGCGCGATCACGTCCGCCGGAATGCCGGGTCCCGTGTCGGCAACCTCGAGCCAGACCGCGCCGGCAAGCTCGAAACCGCTTCGCACGCTGACCTCGGCGCCAGCGCCAGCGTACTTCACGCTATTGGTCAGGAGGTTGAGGAGGATCTGCGTCAGGCAGCGCCGATCGGCAATGACGTTGGGAAGGCGCTCCACCAGGGCGGTCGAGAGTTTCAGTCCAGCCTTGTCCGCCAGAGGCTGGATCGTCGCCACGCAGGCTTCAGCGGCATCATTGAGATTGATCTCGGTGAAGACGAACTCGAGTTGAGCGGTGTCGCTGCTGCGCCCCAGCATGTTGTCGATCAACGCCAGTGCGTGCCGCGTGCTGTCTCGAATGTCGCGCATGTAGCCGCGGTAGCGCTCATTGGGCAGGGGGCCGAGATGCCCCTCCGTCATGATCTCGGCGAGGGCGATCACGGCAGCCAGGGGCGTGCGCAGCTCGTGCGACAGCTTCGCGATCACGTCCCGATCAGGCCGATGAGCATGTGCTGCCGTCGGGGATGGGCTCGTGTCGTTCACGAGTTGCGGCGGAGAGCCGGCGGCTCCCTTGCCGCCTTCCAGCACATGCGGTCGCTCGCTGATGCGGCGTGCAATCTGGCGGAAAGTAGCGATTTCGGCAGACGCGCTCTCCTGGGTCGAGACACGCAATGCGTGGCCGGCCGGGCGAAGGCTCGCAGCCGGCGTGCAGTCATTTACCGGCGCTGCGGCAGCCGGCCATGTGACGATGGCCGCAGACCGAATGCCCTGAAGCGATAATGTGCGATACGAGCATTGCGCCGAAAGCGGGCCGCGTTCGGTCCAGAACGTGAGCGGCGCGGACGCCGCGCTCGCAGCCTCGGATCGGGCGATGACGCGCCGCAGATGGACAAGGCCTGGCATCGCGCTATCGAGGGCCACAGGTGGCTTGCCGCCCTCGATGCCCCAGAGGCGCAGGCCCGGCTCGTTGCCCTCCAGCAGCTCGCCGGTTTCGACGTTGAAGACGCAGGCTGGCTCGGAAAGGCTGCCGACCAGCTCGCCAATCGCCGCGCCAAATGCCGACCAGCTCGCCAATCGCCGCGCCAAACCCTGTTTTCGGAATGAAATTCAAGCGTCCACCGGCTCCCGGAGGTTCTAGATCGTGTAGCCGGAAGCAACGGCGCCGTCCACCGGGCGGAGCGATTGTCCAGAGGGAAACCGACGAGATGAGCACGGGTCCCCTATTCTTTGTTCGCTATGCTAGCATGATGCCACCCATACTCAGCGGGAGGAGTGGCAATGGCGGACTTGCCCCAGTTCGAGATCCCAGAAGCGGTGCGCGAGCTTGCGGAGCGCAACGTGGAGCAGGCGAGGTCGGCCTATAACCAGTTCCTGGAGATGGCACGCCAAGCCCAGGACATGGTGTCGAAGTCATCCGATGCCATGGCCCAGAGCACGCGCGAGTTACAGGCCAAGGCGCTGCGCTATGCCGAGCAGAACATGGCTGCAAACTTCGCGTTCGTGAGCGATCTCGCAAGAGCCCGCGACCTGAAGGAATACGTGGAAATCCAGTCGCGACACGCGCAGCGGCAGATGCAAACCTACTCCGAGCAGGCCCAAGACCTCGGCCGGATGCTGGCCGAGGTCGCACAGAAGGTGCAGCGGACGTAAGGCAGCGCCCGCGGGGCCGAGCCTTTGCGAGAAATGCGCTTTGCGGCGCCGATGGCGCATGGCCGCTACCCGGGACGCCCAGCGGGAAGCGACTGCGCCTTATCCGCGCGCGGAACTTCGGCTTGCATCGTCGATTTGGGTTGAGCCGACCGCGCACTGGTGCCTGAATTCAGGCACAACCTTCGGGTAAGGTTGACTTATCATACTGATCCACAGGGCCTCCCAATCGCTTAGAGCAAAGCCATAGACGGAACTTCCCACGCGGTGGAAAGATTTTATACTGCACGTGTCACCGGAGGTGACCAATGCCCGGTAATGAAATCGTGGTCATGAACGAAGGCGGCGACATAACGCATCTCATCGCCTTGTTAGATCAACTGCGCAAATGCGCCATTTCGGGAGAGCACGAGCCGGCTTTTCCCGGGCTTGACTCGTACGTGCCGAGCTTCGTGTCTTCGGGTGTGGATGCTCCGAGGGCGGAATATGGGGAATTGGAACCAGGTACTAAAGGAGATTAACGCCGGTCACGACGGTGTGCGCCGTGACTATCTTGCAAAGCTGCACAAGAGCACCAAACGCAACGTGCTCTGCTATTACTCCGGTTGGCTTCACAAGACCGGCTCAGACTTCACGAATATCGTGTCCATCACCGACGAAGACAAGGGCGCCTTAATGTCCTGTTTCCACGGGATGGACTTCAAGTGGGGCTTGACCTCATTCTCCGCAGCCCGGGTGGAATTGTTACCGCCACCGAGTCGTTAATCCACTACGTACGATCGATGTTCGGTTCGGACATTCGGGTTTTCGTTCCGCAATTGGCCATGTCGGGCGGAACTCTCCTGGCGCTCAGCGGCAAGGAGATCTGGATGGGTAATCACAGCAACCTCGAGCCGATCGACGGCATGTTGAAGGATGACCCAGACAAGGAGCACAAGAGCTCGGCGATCGCCAAAGCGCTCACCAACGTGCAAACGCACAAGCAGCACGGTCGGCATATCCACAAAGAGGACTGCAAAGCCATGGGGCTCAACATTAAGGACTTGGAATCAGACGACAAGCTGCAGGACTTTGTGCTCAGCGTACACCACGCTTTCTCTGTAACCCTCTCCAACACACCGGCAGCTAAGATCATTGAGAATCACAACGGCGCGGCATTCGTGAAGAACGCCAGCGCTGGCAACGTGCAGCTCAGGTTGCAGCAGTAAACCCCGACGCAGCAGCTCTCCCGGTCCCATCAGGGCAGCGCAAGTTCGCGTGCTGCCGGCTAGGTTGGCTGAACCACGCTCGCGTGCCTACCCAGTCGTTATTGGAGCCTGGATCGGCCCTCGCTATCAGCCCGGTTTGTCCTTTTGAAACGAGTGGTGCCGCAAGAGGGACTCGAACCCCCGACCCCATCATTACGAATGATGTGCTCTACCGGCTGAGCTATTGCGGCAAGCGGTGCGCGATCGGGGCAAGCGATAACCCTACCGCCCTGCTTTTGCAAGGCAGGAGACCCCTTTGAGGGGCAAGATCCGGCCGCAGGCAATTGACATTCGAGCCGCCGTCAATGATAAAGCCTGCGCGAGCGCAGGGGGCAACCTTTGCGCTCACGTAATGCGCTGCCCGAGGCCCAATCCTGAAGCTTCCGGCTCGTCCGGCTGATGGGATCTCGCAAGTCCGCAGGTCGCCTGCGGCGCCATAGGGCGCGGATAACAAGGGACAAAAGCGATGTACGCTGTCATCAAGACAGGCGGCAAGCAGTATCGTGTGGCCGCCAACGATGTACTTACCATCGAGAAGATCTCCGGCGACGCCGGCGCGACCGTCGAGTTTGCCGAGGTCCTGATGGTCGGCGGCTCGGACGCACCGAAGGTCGGCGCTCCGCTGGTGGCCGGGGCCAAGGTAACGGCCGAGGTTGTCGAGCAGGGCCGCGGCCCCAAGGTGATTGCCTTCAAGAAGCGCCGCCGGAAGAATTCCCGCCGCAAGCGCGGCCACCGTCAGGAGCAGACGACGGTGAGGATCAAGGAAATTATCGGCGCCTGAGCCCAGGGGCCAAGATCAAGGAACCAAGACCATGGCACACAAGAAGGCGGGCGGCTCCTCGCGCAACGGTCGCGATACGGCAGGCCGGCGACTGGGCGTGAAGAAGTTCGGAGGCGAGCAGGTCATTTCCGGCAACATCATCGTGCGCCAGCGCGGCACCAAGTGGCATCCGGGCACTGGCGTCGGCATCGGCACGGACCACACCATTTTCGCCGTTGTGGACGGAAACGTGGAGTTTGCGACCAAGCGCAACGGCCGCGTGTTCGTCTCCGTGCGACCGCCAAAGGTCGAGGCAGCCGAGTAGGCGGCCGGCCCATGCACCGGGGCCGGTGACAGCCGAGCCCTCTGAAAGCCGAGGAAGTCGACGGGAGGTGGTGCGCCATCTCCCTTTTTGTTTGTGCGGCACAGCCTTCGATTGACGCGAGACGCGATGATGGCCGACGCTGGGGGTATGACGGAGCTTCGAACCGAGCGGCTTCGCCTGCGTCGCTTCCGCGACGACGACGCGGCGGCTTTCGTGTCCCTGGCAGGGGACCTGGCGGTCGCTCGCATGACGAGCGACATCCCACACCCGCTGAGAGAGGCGGATGCCGGACCTTGGCTGCGGTGCGAGCCGGGGGAGGTTCGCTTTGCCATCGAATACGAAGGACGGCTTGGCGGAGGCGCTGGCTATTTCATGCGTCCATCGGGTGCGGCCGAGCTCGGCTTCTGGCTGGGCAGGCACCTGTGGGGCGTGGGCATCGCGACGGAAGCGGCACGTGAAGTGGTGCGATACGGGTTCACGCATGGCGGGCTCGAGGCCTTCACAAGCTCGCGCTTCATCGACAATCCGGCCTCCGAGCGGGTGCTGACCAAGCTCGGCTTCCAGCCGATCGGCGAAGGGCTGATGTGGTGCACGGCTCGCAACACCATGGTCGCCACCATCGAGTACTGGCTGCCGCGAGCGGATAGGGCGGCGCGGACGCCAGCGGGTCAAAGGCGCTGGCGTGCGCTGCTGGGGCGCGTGCTCGGGCCGCAGTAGGCGGCGCAACCTGGGAGCGGCGGACCTCGAGTGCCGACCGCAGACACATGAAATTTCTGGATCAAGCGAAGATCTACATCCGCTCGGGCGACGGCGGCGCCGGCTGTGTGAGCTTCCGGCGCGAGAAATTCATCGAGTTCGGCGGCCCCGACGGGGGCGACGGCGGGCGCGGCGGCGACGTGTGGGCCGAATGTGTCGACAACCTCAATACGCTGATCGACTACCGCTACCAGCAGCACTTCAAGGCCAAGAACGGCAGGCCCGGCATGGGCAAGAACCGCGCGGGAGCCGATGGCGAGGACGTCGTGATCAAGGTGCCGCCGGGAACGCAGATCCTCGCCGAGGATCAGGAGACGGTGCTGGCAGATCTGACGCGCGTGGGCGAGCGCGTGGCGCTGGCGAAAGGCGGCAACGGCGGCTTCGGCAATGCGCACTTCAAGTCGTCGACCAACCGGGCGCCGCGACGCGCGAACCCGGGCCTGCCGGGCGAGGAGCTGACCATCTGGCTGCGCCTGAAGCTGATCGCCGATGCCGGATTGATCGGCCTGCCCAACGCCGGCAAGTCGACGTTTCTGGCGGCGGTGAGCGCGGCCAAGCCGAAAATCGCCGACTATCCGTTCACGACGCTGCACCCCAATCTCGGCATGGTCCGCGCCGGGGCGACGGACTTCGTGCTGGCTGATATACCAGGGCTGATCGAAGGCGCGCACGAGGGGGCAGGTCTTGGCACGCGCTTCCTGGGGCACGTCGAGCGCTGCCGCGTGCTCCTGCATCTGGTCGACGGGACCGAGCCCGACGTGGTCGCCGCCTACAAGACGGTCCGATCCGAGCTCAAGGCATACAGTGCCGAGCTCGCACGCAAGAAGGAGATCGTCGCTTTGTCGAAGTGCGACGCGCTCGATGCGGAAACGCGCGCGGAACGGGTGGCCGCGCTCAAGGCCGTGGCGCGCAGGAAGCCGCTCGTCTTGTCGGCAGTGTCGGGCGAGGGCATGAAAGAGGCCCTGTTCGCGCTCGCCAAGGAGATCAGCCGGGCCGACGCCAAGGAGCGGGAGCCGCGTGTGGAGGGGGAGCCCGCCCGACCGCGGTGGCAGCCCTAGAGTTAACCTCATCAGGAACGAGTTCTGCTACACCAATCGGTTGAGGCTTACGGATCAGCACATGACCGCCGTTGCCGCACAAGGCGAACACGAGGGCGATGCGCGCCGCCGCGCGTGGCGCAACGCCCGCCGCATTGTTGTGAAGATCGGCTCGGCCCTGCTCGTCGATCGAGCGACGGGGCGCCTCAGGTCCACCTGGCTCAGCTCGCTGGCCGACGACGTGGCAGAGCTGGCCGCCGGCGGCCGGAGCGTGATCCTCGTATCGTCCGGCGCCATCGCGCTCGGGCGCCGCGTTCTAGGCTTTGCATCGGGGCCGCTGCAGCTGGAGCAGAGCCAGGCCGCGGCTGCCGTAGGTCAGATCCGGCTGTCGACCGCCTATCGCGATGTCCTCGAGGAGCGCGGCCTGTCAGCCGCCCAGGTGCTGCTGACACTGGGGGATACCGAGGAGCGCCGCCGGTATCTCAATGCGCGGCGCACCATGGACACGCTGCTCGCGCACAACGCAATTCCAGTCGTCAACGAGAACGACACGGTCGCGACGAGCGAGATCCGCTACGGCGACAACGACCGCCTTTCGGCGCGCGTGGCGAGCATGATGAGTGCCGACTGCCTCGTCCTGCTTTCGGACATCGACGGACTGTACACGGCCCCGCCTGCACGCGGTGTCAACGCGCAGCGGCTCGACGTCGTCAAGGAGATCACACCCGAGATCGAGGCCATGGCGGGCGACGCAGGCACGGAGCTTTCGCGCGGCGGCATGGTGACCAAGATCGAGGCGGCAAAGATCGCGCTCGCGTCGGGCACCAACATGGTGATCTCCTCGGGCCGCGTCATGCATCCACTGCGCGCGCTCGGCGAGGGGGCAGCTTGCACGTGGTTCCTGGCGCCGTCCGACCCGGTGGCCGCCCGCAAGCGCTGGATCGCCGGCAATCTGGAGCCGCGCGGTTTCGTGGAGATCGATGCGGGTGCTGAGAAGGCGCTGGCGTCGGGAAAGAGCCTGCTGCCTGCCGGCGTCACGCGCATCGATGGAACCTTCGATCGCGGCGACGCGGTGGTCATCCGCGGCTGCGACGGGCGCGAGCTCGGGCGCGGGCTCATTGCCTACGCCTGGGAGGACGCGGGCCGGATCATCGGCAAGAAGAGCAGCGAGATCGCCGGCATCCTGGGCTATGATGGACGAGCCGAGCTCATACATCGCGACGACATGGCCTTGAGCAGGAAGTGAAGCCATGAACAAGCCCGAGCGGATCGAACCTTCCTCGCCCACGATCGAGGCCGAGATGCACGCGCTCGGTGCCGGAGCCAAGGCCGCGGCGCGGGAGCTGGCGCTGGCATCGGCCGACGCCAAGAACACCGCGCTGCGGGTAGCCGCGCAAACGCTGCGGTCCAAGGCCAGCGCGATCCTCGAGGCGAATGCACGCGACCTGTCGGCGGCAAAGGCCAAAGGCGTATCAGGTGCATTTCTCGACCGGCTGCTGCTCGACGAGCGGCGGGTCGAGGCCACTGCGAAAGGCCTGGAGGAGATTGCCGAGCTGGCGGACCCGGTCGGCACCGTGCTGGCCGAATGGGAGCGGCCCAATGGCCTGAAAATCCAGCGCGTGCGCGTGCCGCTGGGTGTGATCGGCATCATCTACGAGAGCCGGCCGAACGTCACCGCCGATGCCGGCGCCTTGGCGCTGAAAGCCGGCAACGCGGCGATCCTGCGCGGCGGCTCGGAGAGCTTTCATTCGAGCCGCGCCATCCACGCCTGCCTGGCCGAAGGCTTGCGCGCGGCAGGCCTGCCCGAAGCCGCGATCTCGCTCGTGCCGACAACCGAGCGGGCGGCGGTTGGCGCCATGCTGCGCGGGCTCGATGGCGCCATCGACGTCATCGTGCCGCGCGGTGGCAAGGGACTGATCGAGCGCGTGCAGACGGAGGCCCGCGTACCGGTCTTCGCGCACCTGGAAGGCATCTGTCACACGTATGTGGATCGGCGCGCGAACCTCGACGTCGCCGTCCCGCTCGTGGTCAATGCCAAGATGCGGCGGACTGGAATTTGCGGCGCCACCGAGTGTCTGCTGGTCGACAAGGGCGCGAGCGAGGATTACCTGACGAGGCTCGTCAAGGCGCTGCTCGATGCCGGCTGCGAGGTTCGCGGTGACTCTGCCACGCAGAGAGTCGATGGTCGCGTCAAGCCCGCGAGCGCGGAGGACTACGGCAAGGAGTTTCTCGACTCCATCATTGCGGTCAAGCTCGTGGATGGCGTCGACGAGGCGATCGCGCATATCGCACGCTATGGCTCGCAGCACACCGACTGCATCGTGACCGAGTGCCAGGATACCGCCGAGCGCTTCCTGGCGCGTGTCGACTCGGCCATCGTTCTGCACAATGCCTCGACGCAGTTCGCTGATGGCGGCGAGTTCGGCATGGGCGCAGAGATCGGGATCGCCACCGGCAAGCTGCACGCGCGCGGGCCCGTGGGGGTCGAGCAGCTCACGAGCTTCAAATACGTGGTGCGCGGCGCCGGGCAGACGCGCCCCGGCTGACCTATCGCTGGGCGCGCTCGAGCACGGCCATCAGCTCCAAGACCTTCTTGCGCTGCTCCTTCGCGTCGCCGCTGGCGATGGCATGCTCGACGCAATGGGCGACATGGTCGCGCAAGACCTCCTCCTCGACGCGACGCAGCGCGGCGCGGACGGCGGAGATCTGCGTGACGATGTCGATGCAATAGCGGTCCTGCTCGACCATGCGGACGAGGCCGCGGACCTGGCCCTCGATCCGGTTGAGCCGCTTGATGCAGGAGACTTTGCTGGATTGCTGCATGTGGGGTGTGCCGTGATGCCCTCCTTGACCTATACCCCTCCCCGGTATAGATCGTCAACAGATACCCCAGGCGGGTATCGAGACCAAAATGGTGACGCGCGATGAGCGAGCGAGAGCATCAACACGGATCGGGCCATGCTGCTGGTGCCGCCGGCTCGTCGGGCCACTCGCATGCTCATCATCAGCATGCAAAGCCGGCTGACGCGGTCGCGTCGGCTGGTGCGGGCAAGGCCAAGGACCCGGTCTGCGGTATGGACGTCGATCCGCACACTGCCAAGCACCGGGCCGAGCACGCAGGCCGTCCGTTCTATTTCTGCTGCGCGGGATGCCGGACGAAATTCCTGGCCGATCCGGAACGCTACCTGAGCGGCGAGAAGGCGCCCGCTGCACCGGTCCCGGCAGGCGCGATCTACACGTGCCCCATGCATCCCGAGATCCGGCAGGTCGGGCCCGGATCGTGCCCGATCTGCGGCATGGCGCTGGAGCCCGAGACCGTCAGTGCCGAGGCCCAGCCCAATCCCGAGCTTGCGGACATGACGCGCCGGTTCTGGGCGGGACTCGTTCTGACGTTGCCCGTGTTCGTCCTCGAGATGGGCTCGCATGTGCTCGGATTGCACGCGCTGATCAGCGCGCGGACCTCGAGCTGGGTGCAGCTCGTGCTGGCGACGCCCGTGGTGCTGTGGGCGGGATGGCCGTTCTTCGAGCGCGGATGGGCGTCTCTGAAGACGCGCAACCTCAACATGTTCACGCTGATCGCGATGGGGACGGGCGTGGCCTTCGCCTACAGCGTGATCGCAACACTTTTCTCCGGCCTGTTTCCCGCGACCTTGCGCGGCGGCGATGGGTCGGTGCCGGTCTACTTCGAGGCGGCAGCCGTGATCACGGTGCTGGTCCTGCTCGGACAGGTGCTCGAGCTCAGGGCTCGCGAGCAGACGAGCGGAGCCATCCGCGCGCTGCTCGACCTTGCGCCGAAGAGCGCGCGCCGCATCAAGGCGGACGGCACGGAGGAGGATGTGCCGCTGGACGCCGTGGCGGCGGGCGACCGGCTGCGCGTGCGACCCGGCGAGAGCGTGCCGGTCGACGGCAAGGTTCTGGAGGGCCGCAGCACCGTCGACGAGTCGATGGTGACGGGTGAGTCCATGCCCGTGACAAAGGAAAGAGGCGCCGGCGTCATCGGCGGCACGATGAACCAGACGGGCAGCTTCATTATGCGGGCCGACAAGGTCGGCCGCGAGACGATGCTGGCGCAGATCGTCCAGATGGTGGCGCAGGCCCAGCGCAGCCGGGCACCTATCCAGCGCCTGGCGGACCAGGTGGCGGGCTGGTTCGTGCCGCTCGTCATCGCGGTGGCGGTGCTGGCGTTTCTGGCATGGTCGCTGTGGGGGCCGGAGCCGCGCTTCGCTTTCGGCCTCCTCGCTGCGGTGTCCGTGCTCATCATTGCCTGCCCGTGCGCACTGGGACTGGCAACGCCGATGTCGATCATGGTCGGGGTCGGGCGTGGCGCTCGAGCGGGCATCCTGATCAGAAGCGCCGAGAGCCTGGAGCGTCTCGAGCGCGTCGACACGATGGTCGTCGACAAGACCGGCACGCTGACCGAAGGCAAGCCGAAGGTGACGCAGGTGCGTGCCCTCGCCGGTCAGGATGAGGCGGGACTCCTGCGGCTTGCGGCGAGCCTGGAGCGGGGCAGCGAGCATCCGCTGGCGGCAGCGATCGTTCAGGCCGCCCAAGAGCGGGGACTGCAACTGGCGGAGGCGCAAGGCTTCGACTCTCCTGTCGGGAAGGGCGTGACGGGCGTTGTTGATGGCCGGCGGGTGGCGATCGGCAACCGCGGCCTGCTGACTGAGGCTGGAATCGATATCGCAGCGCTCGAGATGAATGCCGATGCGCTGCGCGCAGAGGGAGCGACGGTTGTCTATGTCGGCATCGATGGCCGTGCTGCCGGCGCGATCGCGATTGCCGATCCGATCAAGGCCAGCACGCCCGACGCCATAGCAGCACTGAAGCAGCTCGGACTGCGTGTGGTCATGCTGACGGGCGACAATGCGACGACCGCCCGCGCCGTCGCGCGCAAGCTCGGCCTCGACGACGTGCAAGCCGAGGTGCTGCCGCAGGACAAGCGCAACGTCGTCGAGCGATTGCGCCAGCAGGGCAGGATCGTGGCCATGGCGGGCGACGGCGTGAACGACGCGCCGGCGTTGGCCGCGGCCGATGTCGGCATCGCCATGGGCACCGGCTCCGATGTAGCCATCGAGAGCGCCGGGGTGACGCTCCTCAAAGGCGATCTCGGCGGCATCGTGCGCGCCCGGCGGCTTTCTGCAGCAACGATGAGCAACATTCGCCAGAACCTGTTCTTCGCCTTCATCTACAACGCGGCGGGCGTGCCGATCGCTGCGGGCGTGTTGTATCCGCTGCTCGGCATACTGCTGTCGCCGATGCTTGCCGCGGCGGCCATGGCCCTGTCGTCGGTCAGCGTGATCGGCAACGCGCTGCGCCTGCGCAACGCAAGCCTGTAGAACCGGCCGCGCTCCGGATAACCGCACCGCTTGACGAAAACGCGCCGCTGGCCGCCAATGAAGCCCCGAGCAGGAGCACCGGTTGCTTGCGCAAGTCAGCCCCATTCCGATTCGGCTCGATCCGAGCGCGGCCGCCGCATGCCGAGCCGGGCCAGCGTATCGGCTTGCTGGGTGGATCATTCAATCCTCCGCACGCCGCACACCGGCTGATCAGCCAGATCGCCCTGAAGCGGCTCGGCCTCGACCGGCTCTGGTGGATCGTGACACCCGGCAATCCGCTCAAGGCGCGGCATGGCTTGATCCCGCTCGAGGAGCGTCTCGAGCTGTGCCGGGCCATCGCCGATGACGCAAGGATCACCGTCACGGGGTTCGAGGCCGAGCTGAAGACGACGTTCACGGCGGCGACGATCGCATTTCTGGTCGGGCGCTATCCCGCCACGCGGTTCGTCTGGATCATGGGAGCGGACTGTTTGCCGGAGTTCCATCGCTGGGGGCAGTGGCGCGACATCTTCCATATGGTGCCGATTGCCGTGATCGACCGGCCGGGCTGGCATTTGCGCGCGCTGGCATCGCGGGCCGCGTCGGCTTTCGCCGACGCCCGCGTCCCGGAGCGGGATGCGCTGCGGCTTGTAGAGGCCCCCTTGCCGGCCTGGACCTTCCTGACTGGTCCGCTCAATCACCTGTCCTCGACCGAGATCAGGAGGCGCCGAAGCATCAGTGTGGCCGGCGCACCACGGCGCGGCTAGGGATCTGGGTAAGGGCCCGTTTGGGGCAACAAGCCAAGAGCCTTGAATCCCGGTCTGTGGACCGCATATGTTAACGGGGCTCGACTCGGGCTCCGGGTCGAGCTGCGGCAAGGATCGTGAAAGGCTCGATCTCCGGCCGCATTGCCCGTTTCAGGGTTGGATGACGAAGAGGACACTCACCAAACGATGAGAACCGCACAAGAGGGTGCTCGCAGGAGCACGCCTCCAGCCGAGCTCGTGCTCGAGAGGCACGAGCCGGAAGCGCTCTTGGCCAGTATCAAGGCCTGGCTCGACGACGCGAAAGCCGAAGACATCGTGGCGATCGATCTCAAGGGCAAATCCTCAATCGGCGACTACATGGTGATCGCTTCCGGCCGGTCGGACCGGCACGTCGGTGCGATTGCCGACCAGGTTCACCGCAAGCTCAAGGAAGCCGGCCGTGGCCGGGTCCGCGTCGAAGGGCAGCCGCAGTGCGATTGGGTGCTGATCGACACCGGTGACGTCATCGTGCACGTGTTCCGGCCCGAGGTTCGCGAGTTCTACAATCTCGAGAAGATGTGGCAGGCCGACCGCAGCGCCGAGGTAACGGCGCACTGAGGCGGCTCCACGCCCGGGATTGACGTCGTCCGCCTCGGCGGAGGCGGACGGAGGCTCGGCATGCGAGTCATCATCGCAGCCGTCGGGCGCCTCAAGGAAGGCGCCGAGCGCGAGCTGGTCGACCGATACATCGAGCGGCTCGCCGGCGCGCGAGCCATCGGGCTCGGTCCAATCCGTGTCACGGAAGTGATGGAGGGTCGCCAGCCGACGGCGCCGGCGCGCCAGGACAACGAGGCGGCCAGGTTGCTGCATGCGGCTCAGGGAGCCGATGTTCTCATCACCCTGGACGAAAAGGGCAAGGCGCTTTCGAGCGAGGCGTTCGCGCGCATGCTTGCGAAGTGGCGGGACGAGGGTGCGTCGACGGCAGCATTCCTCATCGGCGGACCTGACGGACACGGCAAGGCCGCGCGCGAAGGCGCGACGCTGTCACTGTCGCTTGGGCCGATGACGCTGCCGCACGGCCTTGCTCGCGTGCTGCTGGTCGAGCAGCTCTACCGCGCATTCACCATCCTTTCCGGCCATCCCTATCATCGCGCCTAGAGAAGTCCCAACCGCTCACACGCGCGCCAGAACGAGATCGAGCAGGCTGTCCGGCAGAATTCGCTTCGCGATGGCGGCGGCACGCGTCGGCAAGCCGATCTTGTAGCGAATCCTGGGCCGCGGACTTTCGAGCGCGTGAACCAGCTTGGCGACCACGGCCTCCGGCCCGAGCTCGACGCGGCGCTGGCTTCCAGCCTCGAGATCGGCAAGGCGACGCTCGTAGTAGGCGCGGTGCACCGACGCCTGCATGTCGACGTTGGCCCTGAACGTCGAGGCCGCCGTCGCGGCGAAGCTCGATTGGATCGGCCCGGGCTCGATGATGGAGACGTGGATGCTGGCCGGGGCGAGCTCGATGCGCAGCGCATCCGACATCGCCTCGAGCGCAAACTTCGACGCGCAATAGGCGCCGCGGAACGGGCCGCTGACAAAGCCCAAGACCGACGAGCACATGACGATGCGGCCATGCCCTTGCGCGCGCATGGCCGGAATGATGCGGCGCGTGAGATCGTGCGTGCCGATCACGTTGACCTCGAGGTGCCGGCGCAGCGCATCCGCCGTGATATCCTCCATGGCACCGATGACGCCATACGCGGCGTTGTTGTAGAGCGCATCGAGCTTGCCGCCGGTTCGCTCGAGTGCCTGAGCTGCGCATGCGGCGATGGAGCCGGGATCAGACAGCTCCAGCGGCAGGACCTCCAGCTTCTCCGCCTCGGACAGCCGCGCCAGATCCACCGGCCCGCGGGCTGTTGCCAGCACGCGCCAGCCGCGAGATTTCAGCGTCCGTGCGGCCGCCAGCCCAATCCCGGACGAGCAGCCTGTGATGAGGACCGAGCGCTGTTGCATCTGCCTCTCCGCATGAAGCATTCCCGGCATAGCGGCTATGAGATCGGGTGGGAAGCCCTCTCCGCCGCGCTCGCGCATCTGCCCGCTTCTGTT
>JBLNBZ010000139.1:0-27393 GCA_050260355.1 Bacteroidota bacterium
TCCTGAACACGATCTGCGCACCGAGAATGACGATGGCGACTCGCACGAGATGGTGCAGCGCCACGTAGCCGACATCGAGCCCAAGGATGAAGGCAAGCAGGTTGAGCTCCGTCTGGCCGCCGGGCGCAAACGCCAGTAGAACCGATACCGGATCGAAGCCGGTCAGGTGCGAAACGCCGATAACTATGACGCCGGTGATGATGAGCAGCACGATCGTGTTGGCGATGCCCCAGATCATGGTGCCGGTGAACTCGCGCATGGTCAGCCCGCGAAACTGGCAGCCAAGCAGAACGCCGACGGTGATCTGAGCGAACGTCAGAACCTCGAGCGGCACCTTGGTTGTGATCACTCCGCTGGCGTGCAGGATGCCGCTCACGATCATGGGGCCGACGATGGGCGCCCCGGCCATGCCGATGCGGCGGGCTATCCACCAGCCGCTCCAACCGGCGGCGACGAGCGTGGCGAGATCGAGCGCGGACACGTCGGCGAGCCGCGCGCGGCCGGCGACCGCCCATCCGACGGCCAGGCCATCATGCCACTGCAGCCACAACGGCAACGTGAACACGATCATCAGGATGCGCGTTGCCTGCACCAGGATGACCGATCGCGTATTGGCGCCGGCGTCCTCGGCCATCGTCGTCATGTCCGTCAGGCCGCCCGGGACTGCCGAGAAAAATGCGGTGGGCCTGTCGAAGCCGGCCAGGCGCTCATAGAAGGCAAGGCTCACAACGATGATCAGCCCCATGAACGGCACCAGGATGGCGATGCTGCTGATCATGCTACCGAAGCGGGCGAACAGAAGCGGCGTGAACGCCGAGCCGACCGCCAGGCCGAGCACCGCGCGCATGGGGATTGAGAGCGGCATCGGCCGCAGGATCGGCATTTGCAGGACGGAAGCCACGAGGCAGAACGTGAGGGCGCCCAGAAACCAGGGCAGCGGCAGGTGCAAGTAGACGAACGTCAGCGAGCCGGCCGTGCCGATCAACATCGCCAACAGGTAGCGGGAAAGAACAACGGCATACCGATGGAGCTTGGCGGAGATGAGGGGGACTGCTGGCTCGACTGCTTTCGCGCTCTTCCCGCCATCCGCCATCGCGTCAATTCCCGCCGTGTTCCCGTAGAGGCTATTGGTGGACGATGGTGCCGACAATGGCCGCCGAGAGCAATGTAGCCAAGAGGCCGATGAGCACCGACTTGGGCGCCAACTCGATGATTTCGTCGCGCCTTTCCGGCACCATGGCTGTCAACCCGCCGATCATGATGCCGAGCGAGCCAAGGTTGGCAAATCCGCACAGCGCGTAGGCGAGGATCACGCGGGAGCGCGCCGACAGGGCTTCCTGGGGAAGGCTTGCCATATCCAGATAGGCGAGAAACTCGTTGAGAACGATCTTCTCGCCGATGAGGCTGCCGGCAACGGCCGATTCGCTCCAGGGAATGCCGATCAGCCAGGCGAGCGGAGCGCAGATCCAGCCGAGGATCTGCTGCAGCGTGAGCGCGGCACCGAAGGGCCGCGTGATAACGCCAAGCAGACTGTTGGCGAGAGCCACCAGCGCCACCATGACCACGAGCATGGCGACGACGCTGGCAAGCAGCTTCACGCCATCGATGGTACCTTGGGCGATGGCATCCATGCTGGACCGCGGCGGGTTGTCGAGCTGCAGATCCGCTGCCGCGGGTCCACCGTAAAAACCCGTCGGAACGGCGAGGCTCGCAAGCATGAGTGCGGCCGGCGTGTTCATCAGCGATGCGGCAAGCACGTGTCCGGCTGCGCCGGGCAGAACCGGCTCCAGGATAGTGGCGTAGAGAGCCATCACCGTGCCGGCAACGGTAGAGGCCCCAGTGATAGAGCAATCGCGCCAAGGCGCTCATAAGAAGGATCAGCGGCAAGGCATGAAAGGCGAGAATGAACTGTGCTTCCGGCCGCGATGTCTCGAATGGAGCAGGGCCGCCGGCGAGGTAGCCGAAGACCATGCGCATGCCGGCCGCCGTCGCCTGCTGCAGCGCTCCGACCACCGTGCTTAGGCCGCGAAAAAGCGTCTCGGAGCCCGGCAACTTCAATAGAAGGAGCGCGATCGCAAACTGGAGCGCCAGCCCGACGGCGATCGTCTTGAGCGCGCCGCGTCGATTGTGGTTTCCCTGCTTCTCCGAGAGCGCCAGCGCAAGCAGTGGAATGGCAATGACGCCAAGAAGGCTCTGCAGTGCCAGCGTCATTGTCCCCACTCCGGCTCTCGTCCGGGTGCGCAAAATAGCGGTTCACCGCCGGCGCCGCCAGCAGGCGCGCTGCAGCCCTCAGCAAGTCGATTAAAGTGGATTTGCGCGATGACGAATCGTCAAAAATCGGTTGCGATCGAAACGCTGAAGCGCCGTCCAGAAAAAAATTTGCCGCGGCCCCAATTTCCCTTGCGTGAGGGGGCAAATGGCCTCATATGACCCCTGCCGTTCGTCCACCTGCCCTCAAGGTCAAAGGACACATCCCCAAACCCCAAAGGTAAGGAGCGGGCGGGTCACATTCTATCTGCTGGTTGGGGAGGGTCATATGGCCTACGATGACGCCCTCTTCCAATTGGGGATGGACTTGACTCGTTCAAGCACCGCCCAAAAGGAAGACCATGGTGAGACCGCGCGTGTAGCGCAAACTGAGGACCGAAAAGACTTCTTCGTCGAGCGCAAGGGCGTTCGATTTGCCGGAACCCATTTGATCCTGGATCTGTTTGGGGCCCGGCGGCTTGATGACCTCAAGCACATCGAAAGAACGCTGAAGCGCTGCGCAGAGGTCGCAGGCGCTACGCTGCTGCACGTCCACCTTCACCACTTCACGCCGAACGGCGGCGTGCTGGGTGTGGCGGTGCTGGCAGAATCCCATATCAGCATTCATAGCTGGCCCGAGGCGAACTACGCCGCGCTGGACGTCTTCATGAGCGGGGACGCCAAGCCGGAGCTGGTGATTCCGGTGCTCAAGGAGGCCTTCCAGGCCGGCGACATCGTCGTCAAGGAGCACCTGAGAGGCGAGGAGCTGGAGCAGATCAATTGGCAGGCAGGCGCCAACGGCCGATCCCTTGCTCAGCCGAAGCCGCAGAGGTCGCGCCAGAGGAAGGCGGCCTGAGACCGGTTATCGGAGAATTAAGATCGCGCGCGGCGACCGACGTTGCGCGCGATCTGCTTTTGTTATCCTGTCGAGATATGCTGGCTCGATGCCGACGTTGCACTTGAGCGCCGCGAGGCCGTGACCGTCATGGGGCGCCGGGGCGGTCAAACAGAAGCCCAAAAGAGGGCGGTAGCCTGAGGCGCCAAGTTTCCGGGCCAGGCATGCATCAGCTCGTCAACCTCGTCCGCTGCTCGACCGGGTGGCGCCGCGCATTAATCGCCGCGCTCGCCGGGGCCGCCTCGGTGTTGGCCATGGCGCCCTTCTTCGCCTGGCCGATCCTGTTCCTGACGCTGCCGGTGCTGATCTGGCTCGTCGATGCCAGCGCCGCCGCGCCATCGCTGTCGCCGCGCTCCTGGCAACCTGCCACGCGCGCCGCCGTGGCCGGCTGGTGGTTCGGGTTCGGCTATTTCCTCGCCGGCCTGTTTTGGATCGGCGAGGCCTTTCTAGTTGAGGCTGAGAAGTTCGCGATCCTCATGCCGTTTGCAGTATGCCTTCTGCCGGCCGGCTTGGCCTTGTTCTGGGCCGCTGCTACGGGGGCCGCACGGCTGGTCTGGAAGCCCGGCTTCGGGCGCATTCCTGCCTTGGCCGTGACCTTGTCGGTTGCGGAGTGGTTGCGAGGCCATTTGTTCACGGGCTTCCCGTGGAATGTGCTCGGCTATGCACTGACCTGGCCCCTCGTGCTGATGCAGTCGTCGGCGCTGCTCGGGATTTATGGCCTGACCCTGGTGGCGATCGTCGTGTTTGCCTCGCCTGCCGTACTGTGGATCGACGCGGCGGAGCGGCTGGTTCCGGAGCGATGGCGCTTCGGAGGGTTCTTGACCGCGGGAGTGCCCATCGCCGCCCTCGCGATGTGGGGAGCAATGCGGCTGGCAACGCCCGAACCTCCTTCCGTCGAGCACGTACGAGTGCGCCTGGTGCAACCGAGCGTGCCGCAGCGAGAGAAATGGCGGCCGGAGAATCAGGAACGCATCTTTCGGGAGCACTTGGACCTGTCGCTGCGCTCCTCCGCTGGGGTCGTGGATGATGCGGCGGGCTTGAACCTCATTGTGTGGCCCGAGGCCGCCATGCCGTTTCTGCCGCTCAATGCGCCACGCGCGCTTGCTGAGATCGGCCAGATACTGCCGAGCGGGACCCACCTGGCCTCAGGCGCTCTGCGTATCGAGGATGGCACACCCGGCGTCCGCCGGCGCATCTACAACAGCCTAATCGTCTTCGGTGAAGGTGGGCAGCCGACGGCGATCTACGACAAAATCCACCTTGTGCCCTTCGGCGAGTATCTTCCTTTGCAGGCGGCGCTCGAAGCGATCGGACTGGAGCAGCTCACGCGCATTCGCGGTGGCTTCGATACGGGTGTGGTCCCGCGTCCGCTGCTGCGTATTCCCGGTCTGCCTTCGATCGGCCCTCTGATCTGCTACGAGGCGATATTTCCGGGCGAGGTGGTGCAAGGGGGCCAGCGGCCCGCTGCGCTTCTGAACGTCACCAATGACGGCTGGTTCGGGAACACCACCGGTCCGCGCCAGCATCTGCATCAGGCGCGCGTGACGGCGGTGGAGCAGGGTCTGCCGATGCTGCGCGTCGCCAACAACGGTATCTCCGCTGTGATCGACGCCAAGGGCCGCCTCCTGCATCGGCTCGAGCTGGACGTGAAGGGGGTCATCGACAGCGCTCTGCCCGGCGCCCTTGCCCCCCCACCCTACGCCGCCTTCGGCGACTGGATTTTTGCCCTATTGCTGGTTGCAAGTGCTGCGGCGGCGATGCTGGGGGCGGTGATACGGGGCGCCCGTCGCACCTAAATTTCGCTCAAGCCAGGATTTTCCGGCATTTGCTCGTAAACGCTGCCAGGGGACTTGAGGTTGACGTTTATGCTCCCCGCACCTAGGAATTGCGCCGAAGCTGAGGGGCCCGCGAGAGGAGAGTTGGATGGTGGACGAGGACGAGGAGAAGGGCTCCCGCCGCCCCAATCCGATCGATGTCCACGTAGGCAGCCGCGTGCGCCTGCAACGGATGCTGCTTGGCATCAGCCAGGAAAAGCTCGGAGAGCGGCTGGGATTAACTTTCCAACAAGTCCAGAAGTATGAGAAGGGCGTGAACCGCATTGGCGCCAGCCGCCTGTTCGATCTTGCCCAGGTCCTGCAGGTACCGGTGCAATTTTTCTACGATGATGCGCCAGTTGCGGAATCCCGTACAGCGCTGGCCGGCGGGTTCGCCGAGCGATCGGCCGACGGATACATTTTCGAGTTTCTGAGCACCCGTGAAGGTCTCGAGCTGAACAGGGCATTTGCCCGGATCTCCGATCCCAAGACGCGCCGGGCGATTTTGGACCTCGTGCGCTCGCTCGCGGGCGAGGACGATGCTGAGGCATCAGCCGCCGCGCCGGGTGGTGCCTCGCGCTCGAGCACCTGAACTGCTGCGAAATCGCTGCCCACAGGTTGTCGCTTGACCCCCGGAATGAAACTGGGGCAATGAAGCGCCGTAACTGCTCTTTTTTGTCTCCATGGGGGATCTCTTGTCGCGCAAGTCGTACCTCTTTACGAGTGAATCGGTGTCCGAAGGACACCCTGACAAGGTTTGCGATCAGATCTCCGACGCCATTCTCGATGCGTTTCTGGAGAACGACATAAAATTGGGAATTGCCGACGACAGCCTGGTGAACACCCGCCTCGGTTGCGAGACCCTGACCACGACGAACAAGATCGTCATCGCCGGCGAGGGACGCGGTCAGGCTCCGCTCTTCAAGAAGCACGGCGCGAGCGCCGTCATCAACCGCGAGATGATCACGCAGATCGCGCGCGATGTGGTGAGGGACATCGGGTACGACCAGGAGGGCTTTTCGTTCCACGGCGCCGATGTCGAGGTGCTGCTGCACGGCCAGTCGCCAGACATCGCCATGGGCGTCGATGCCAAGAAGGCGAAGGACGGCGAGCAGGAAGGCGCCGGCGACCAGGGCATGATGTTCGGCTTCGCTTGCACGGAGAGCGAGGTTTACGAGAAGGGCTCGTTCATGCCTGCCCCGATCTACTTCGCGCACAAGATCCTCAAGGTGCTCTCCGAAAAGCGGCATGCAAGGCAGCTCCCCGATCTGCAGCCGGACGCCAAGAGCCAGGTCACGGTGCGCTACGAGAACGGCAAGGCCATCGGGTGCACCAAGGTCGTCGTATCGACCCAGCACAATGCCGAGACCGGCAACAGGCAGAAGTACACGCCGGGGATGATCAAGGAGATGATTGCCGACGCGGTGGCCTCGGCTTTGCCGGCCGGCTGGATGCCGAAAAACGACTCCGACTTCCTCGTCAATCCGACCGGCAACTTCGTTGTCGGCGGACCGGATGGAGATTGCGGCCTGACGGGACGCAAGATCATCGTTGATACCTACGGCGGCTACGCCCCGCATGGGGGCGGCGCGTTCTCCGGCAAGGATCCAACCAAGGTCGACCGCTCCGCCGCCTACGCCGCACGCTACCTCGCCAAGAACGTGGTGGCCGCGGGCATTGCGGAACGTTGCACGATCCAGGTCGCCTACGCGATCGGTGTCGCCGACCCGATGTCCCTGCTGGTGGATACGCACGGCACCGGCCAGGTCGACGAGGCGAAGCTCGAGAAGGTGCTCGCCGAGCTGTTCCCGCTCAGGCCGACCAACATCCGCCGCGCGCTGCAGCTCAACAAGCCGATCTACCGCCGGACTGCGGCGTACGGCCATTTCGGCCGCCCGCCGGAGAAGGACGGCGGCTTCTCGTGGGAGCGCACCGACCTGGCGGAGAAGATCAAGTCGGCGGTCGCCTGAAGGCTGGTCGCGCCGCGCTCAGCTGACCTCCGGCTCTGCGATTGGCGCGGGCGCCACGCTCGCTTCGCTGCGGCCCTGGTGATCGTCCGAGTGTCCGTCAATGTCGAAGGTCAAGATGGACATCGATCGGCAGGGGCAGCCCGATGCCGCCGAGCTGCGGTCGTTCGGACGCAGGCGCGGACGCAAGCTGAGCGCGCGCCAGGAGCTGCTGCTGCGCCAGGGCCAGTCCCGCGCGACGTTCGAGCTGGGCCGCGAACCGCCCGCCGATATTGCGGCACTGTTTCCGACGGCGGTTGATGAGGTTTGGCTGGAGATCGGCTTCGGCGCCGGGGAGCATCTGCTTTGGCAGGCTGCTCGCAATCCGCGCACCGGCATCATCGGCTGTGAGCCGTTCAGGGACGGCGTGGTCAAGGTGCTGGATGCGATCGAGACGACACGGAGCGCCAATATTCTGGTTCATCCCGACGATGCGCGTCCGCTTCTGCGCTGGCTGCCGCCCGCCTCCATCGGCAGGACATTCATCCTTTTTCCGGATCCCTGGCCAAAGGCCCGGCATCGAAAGCGCAGGCTGATCAACACCCAGCTGCTCGATTTGCTGGCCAGGGTCATGCCGGCGGGCGCCGAGCTGCGGGTCGCGACCGATATCGGTGACTATGCACGGGGTATTTTGGCAGCCGTGTACCGGCAGAGGTCGTTCCAATGGCTGGCAAAAGGACCGCGCCACTGGCGCGAGCGGCCCGAGGATTGGCCCGAGACACGCTACGAACGCAAAGCGATTGCCGCCGGGCGACGGTGCTATTATCTGGCCTTCCGCCGTCAGTAGGAAAAAATATAATGAACACAGTAGTTTATACATTTCGGGCGGACGGTCGGAAGGGGTCCGGTATCCACCGGGACTTCCGCATGCGGCGCAATCGGATTTCCAGAATGCGCTTGCAACGAGGATAATTGCGTCTTATGTTTGTGGCGCTCATGATCATCTCAACTCTGAGAGTGGGCCCCCTGGGTCCGCTCTTTTTGTTTTGGGCATGCGCATGGGCGCAACCAAGTCGAAATCTGTGCACGGGTGGACATGGTGAGCGGGCCGTCAGCGGAGGCGCGCTTCATTCGCGAGACGGGCATTGCGGCCGGGATCGCATCGCTGGTCGAGCCGGTTTTGCAAGGCATGGGCTTCCGCCTCGTTCGCGTGCGCATCATGGGTGGGCAGGACACGATCGTCGAGATCATGGCCGAGAGGCCCGACGGCAGCATGACCGTCGAGGACTGCAAGACCGTGTCACTCAATCTGTCCCCTTTGCTCGACGTGCACGATCCGCTGCCGGGTAGCTACAGGCTGCAGGTCTCATCGCCCGGAATCGATCGGCCTCTCGTCAGGCCGTCCGATTTCGAGCACTGGTCGGGTCACGAGGCGAAGATCGAGCTCAAGGAGCTCGTGAGCGGCCGTAAGCGCTTTCGCGGCGTGCTCGAAGGCTATGAGGATGGCGAGGTACGGATCGGCATCGATGGCGGCAAGGACGGCTATCAAGTGCTCGGCTTCCCGCTGGAGTTGCTGGCCGAAGCCCGGCTGGTGCTGACGGATGCACTCGTGCGCGACTCTTTGCGCCGGTCCAAGAGGGCGGCAAGAAATGAGTCCATCGAGGGCCCCTTGGCGACCGGCCGGAATTCGGAATGATGACGTAAGGGTGGAGAGGTATGGCTCAGGCAGGTGTTAGCGCCAACCGCTTGGAACTGCTGCAGATTGCCGATGCGGTCGCGCGCGAGAAGACGATCGACCGCAAGATCGTCATCCAGGCGATGGAAGACGCAATTCAGAAGGCTGCCAAGTCGCGATACGGCGCGGAGAACGATATCCGCTGCGCCATCGATCCGCGCAGCGGCGAGACCAGGCTCACCCGCGTGATTACGGTGGCAGACCCGGTCGAGAACGACGCACAACAGATCTCGCTGGCGGATGCGCAAAAGCGCAAGCCCGACGCCAAGATCGGCGATGAGTTCGTGGAAGAGCTTCCGCCGCTGGATTTCGGCCGGGTTGCCGCGCAGAACGCCAAGCAGGTGATCGTGCAGAAGGTGCGCGAGGCCGAGCGCGAGCGTCAGTACAACGAATACAAGGACCGCGTCGGCGAAATCGCGAACGGTACGGTCAAGCGCGTCGAGTACGGCAACGTGATCGTCGACTTGGGTCGCGCGGAGGGCATCATCCGGCGCGACGAGATGATCCCGCGCGAGAACGTGCGCTATGGCGACCGCATCCGCTCCTATATTTACGACGTGCGGCGCGAGCAGCGGGGCCCGCAGATCTTCCTGTCCCGCGCGCGGCCCGAGTTCATGTCCAAGCTGTTCGCCATGGAGGTGCCGGAGATCTACGACGGCATCGTCGAGATCAAGTCGGTGGCGCGCGACCCGGGCTCGCGGGCCAAGATCGCAGTCATCTCCAAGGACAGCTCGATTGATCCGGTCGGTGCCTGCGTCGGCATGCGTGGCCAGCGCGTGCAGGCGGTGGTGGGCGAGCTGCAGGGCGAGAAGGTCGACATCATCCAGTGGAAGGAGGATGCGGCGACATTCATCGTCAACGCGCTTGCGCCCGCTGAGGTGAGCAAGGTGGTTCTCGATGAGGACTCCAATCGCATCGAGGTCGTGGTGGCCGAGAAGGAGCTTTCGCTCGCGATCGGCCGGCGCGGCCAGAACGTCCGGCTTGCCTCGCAACTGACCGGTTGGGATATCGACATCCTCACCGAGCAGGAGGAGAGCGAGCGGCGTCAGAAGGAATTCACCGAGCGTTCGCAGATGTTCATGGAGTCGCTCGACGTCGACGAGGTCATCGCCCAGCTTCTGGCGACGGAAGGCTTTGCCTCGGTCGAGGAGGTTGCCTACGTCGACACGGGCGAGATCGCCCATATCGAGGGCTTCGACGAGGATACGGCGAACGAGATTCAGACGCGTGCGCGCGAGTACCTGCAGAAGCAGGAGGCCGAGCGCGATGCGCGCAGGCGCGAGCTCGGCGTGTCAGACGACCTCGCCAAGGTCGATGGTGTCACCACCGCCATGCTGGTGGCTTTTGGAGAGCACAACATCAAGTCGGTGGAGGACCTTGCCGATTGTGCGACCGACGAGCTCATCGGCTGGGTCGAGCGCAAGAAGGAGAAGGACGCTGAGCCGGTGCGCCACAAGGGCATCCTCGACGGCTTCGATGTCGGCCGCAAGGAAGCCGAGGACATGATCATGTCGGCGCGCATCATGGCGGGCTGGATCAAGCCCGAGGACCTTGTGGCTGCGGAGCCCGAGGTTGCCGCTGAAGCAGCGGAGCCGGCCGAGGCGGCTGCTGCCGCCGTCAAGGCCTGAGGGGCCGGTGGAACGGAGGCGGACAGAGCGGCGATGGGCCAACGTGCGATCACAAGCGCAGAGGGGGATGGTGATGTCGCCGGCCCCGAGCGCACGTGCATCGTTACGCGCGCAGTGCGCGAGCCCGACGAGCTTATTCGCTTTGTCCGCGATCCGGATGGAAAGATCGTTCCGGACCTAGCGCGGCGTCTTCCCGGGCGCGGGGTGTGGGTCACCTGCTCGCGCGCCGTTCTCGAGACGGCCCTGAAGACGGGCGCCTTCGCCCGCGCCTTGCGCCGGCAGGTGTCAACCCCGACGGACCTCCCCGACGTGGTGGAGCGTCTGCTGCTGCGCCGGGCGCTCGACGCGCTGAGCCTTGCCAACAAGGCCGGCCTCGCCGTCGCGGGGTTTGCCAAGGTCGAGGCGGTGGTGGCGTCTGGGGCCTGCGCGGCCCTGGTTCACGCTTCGGACGCAGCCGATGACGGCGCCCAAAAGCTCGATCGGAGGCTGCGGGCGGTGTGGCGCAGCGCCGGCAGGGACGGCGAGCCGGTCATCATTACCTCTTTAGGCTCGGCGGAATTGAGCTTGGCCATGGGACGGTCAAATGTGGTACATGCTGCTCTCACGAACGGCGGAGCGGCCAGCAACTTTCTCAGGGACGCGGAGCGCTTGGAGCGTTACCGAGCGCGATCAGATGCGTTGGCGAGGAGCCCCCGGGCGGGGCTGAGAACGGAACAGGTATGAGCGAAACGAAAGAAAGCGCGACTGACAAGACGTTGCGGGCGGGGGCGCGTAAGCCGCTGAGCCTCAAGCGCACCGAGCCGTCCGGGCACGTGCAGCAGAGCTTCAGTCATGGGCGCAAGAATGTCGTCGTCGTCGAGCGCAAGAAGCGCCGCACCATCTCGACCCCTGGCGAGGAGGAAGGCCGCAGCACAGACACCGGGCTGAGGCCGGACAGTCAGCGTGAGGGTGCGCTCAAGCCCGACGAGCTCGACGCGCGCAAGCGGGCGCTTGCGGCAAACCGCGAGCGCGAAGCCATCGAGGCCCAGCAGCGCGAGAAAGAGGCAAAGCGCTTGGAAGAGGAGCGCAGGCAGGCAGCGCTCGAGGCAAAGAAGCGCGCGGAGGAAGCCGCAGCGCAGTCCGGGTCGGCCGTCGCCGAGGTGCCCGCTCCCCAGGAGCCCGAGACGCCAAAGGCAGAGACCAAGGCGCCGGAGGTGCAGCCGAAGGGCAACGAGCAGGCCACTCCAGCCGCCGCAGGCGCGCCCGCCGCGCGGCCGGTCGAGGCGCGCAAGCCGGAGCCGGCGACGACCGTGCGCAGGCCCGCACGCGGCGCCGTCGTCGAAGAGGTTACGCCGGACGATGACGATCTGCGCGGCAAGAAGAAGGGCGTGAAGGGGCCGATCAAGGCTCCGGTCAAGTCCGTCGATGAGCGGCGTGAGCGCGTCAAGCTCACGATCAACAATTTCGACCGCGAGGCGCAGGAGCGCTCGCTCGCCTCCCTGCGCCGCAAGCGCGAGCGCGATGCCCGGCGCGCCATGGGGACGCTGCAGTCGCGCGAGAAGATCATGCGCGAGGTGATCATTCCCGAGGTGATCACCATCCAGGAACTTGCCAACCGCATGACCGAGCGCTCGGTCGACATCATAAAGTTCCTGATGAAGCAGGGCGCGATGCACAAGATCAACGATGTGATCGATGCCGACACGGCCGAGCTCATCGTGCAGGAATTCGGCCACACGCCCAAGCGGGTCTCAGAGGCGGACGTCGAGGAAGGCTTCATCGGCGCCACCGACGCCGACGAGAACCTGCAGTCGCGCCCGCCCGTGGTCACCATCATGGGTCACGTCGACCACGGCAAGACATCGCTGCTTGATGCCATCCGCGATGCTGACGTGGCAGCCGGTGAGGCCGGGGGCATCACGCAGCATATCGGCGCCTATCAGGTGACGACGCCGGATGGCCACAAGGTGACGTTCATCGACACGCCGGGCCACGAGGCCTTTACGGCCATGCGTGCGCGGGGCGCCAAGGTGACGGACATTGTCGTGCTGGTCGTGGCGGCGGACGACGGCGTCATGCCGCAGACGGTCGAGGCTATCAATCATGCCAAGGCGGCGCACGTGCCGCTGATCGTGGCCATCAACAAGATCGACAAGCCGGACGCCGATCCCAACCGCGTGCGCACCGAGCTCCTGCAGCACGAGGTGGTCGTGGAAAGCATGTCGGGCGAGGTGCTCGATGTGCCCGTCTCGGCCTTGAAGAAGACGGGACTCGACAAGCTGCTCGAGGCTATCACCCTGCAGGCGGAGCTGCTCGAGCTGAAGGCCAATCCCGACCGATCGGCAGAAGGTTTCGTCATCGAGGCGAAGCTCGAGCGCGGGCGCGGGCCTGTCGGAACGCTGCTGGTGCAGCGCGGCACGCTCCGCGTGGGTGATATCGTCGTCGCGGGTACGGCCTGGGGCCGGGTCAGGGCGCTGATCGACGAGCGCGGCCAGAACATTACCTCGGCGGGTCCTTCGGTCCCGGTCGAGGTCCTGGGCTTCGACAGCGCGCCGGAAGCCGGCGACCAATTCGCGGTCGTCGAGAGCGAGGCGCGTGCGCGGGAGCTGACCGACTACCGCATGCGCAAGCGGCGCGAGGCGTTGGGCTCGGCGGGCACGGCGCGGACTCTCGAGCAGATGATGCAGCAGCTCAAGGAGGCCGGGAAGAAGGAGTTCCCGCTGCTGGTCAAGGGCGATGTGCAGGGCTCTGTCGAGGCCATTGCTGGCGCCCTGAAGAAGCTCGGCAACGAGGAGGTCGAGGCCCGCATCGTGCATTCCGGCGTGGGAGGCATCACCGAATCCGACATCGCCCTCGCCAATACGTCGAAGGCGGTGGTGATCGGCTTCAACGTCCGCGCCAACGCGCAGGCCAAGCTGCTTGCGGACCAATCGGGCGTGGAGATCCGCTACTACAACATCATTTACAACCTGGTGGATGATGTGAAAGCCGCCATGTCGGGTCTGCTGGCACCGACGCTGCGCGAGGTCTTCCTCGGCAACGCTCGGATCCTGGAGGTGTTCAACATCTCCAAGGTCGGCAAGGTCGCCGGCTGCCGTGTTACCGACGGCAAAGTGGAGCGCGGCGCCAAGGTGCGCCTGATCCGCGACAACGTCGTGATCCACGAAGGCACGCTGTCCACGCTCAAGCGCTTCAAGGACGAGGTGAAAGAGGTGCCGGCCGGCCAGGAGTGCGGCATGGCGTTCGCCAATTACCAGGACATCCGTGAGGGCGACGTCATCGAGTGCTTCAACGTCGAGACGATTGCGCGCACGCTGTAGTGCGGGCGCGCGTGTGACAGGCGGGATGCGTGGGCTCAAAGCCCGCGGCGACATCATCAGTAATTCCATGAGCAAGCGCCGTCAGGGGCAGGGTAAGGGCAGCTCGCCCAGTCAGCGCCAGCTGCGCGTCGGCGAGATGGTACGTCACACACTGGCCGAGATGCTGATCCGCGGGGCGATCCACGACGACGTGCTTGCCTCGCACACCGTTACCATCCCCGAGGTGCGCATGTCGCCCGACCTGCGGCTCGCCACCGCGTATGTGATGCCGCTCGGCGGCAAGGATGTGGAGGCGGTGCTGGCTGCATTCGAGCGGTCGCGCAAATTCATCCGCAGCCGGATTGCGCAGGCGGTCAACCTGAAATTTGCGCCGGATATCCGCTTCCTGGCCGATGAGACATTCGACGAGGCCCGGAGAATCGACGAGGTTCTGCGCTCACCGCGCGTGGTCCAGGATCTGAAAAAGACCTGACAGCGAGGCGCCGGCCTGACGGTGAGCGAACGGAGGACGACGTGCCAGCCAGACGAGCGACCGCCATGCGTCTCGTGTCGGACGTCGGCGCAAGCATTGCGTCCTGCCGGAATGGATGATTGGCGGCGGTCGGTGAATGAGTGAGTGATTGAGCATGGCACGTCGCAAGAAGGGCAACCCTGTTCACGGTTGGGTCGTCCTCGACAAGCCGCAGGGCATGACTTCCACGCAGGCGGTTGGCGCCGTGCGGCGCCTCTTCGATGCGCAGAAGGCGGGCCACGCCGGTACGCTCGATCCGCTGGCCACGGGCATCCTGCCCATTGCCCTGGGCGAAGCGACCAAGACCGTTCCGTTCGCGGTGGATGGGCAGAAGACGTATCGGTTCAGCGTGCGCTGGGGCGTGGAAACCGACACGGACGACGCCGAGGGCACCGTTACGAGGGAGAGCGCGGAACGGCCGACCCGGGCGGCGATCGAGTCGCTCCTGCCGCAGTTCGTCGGCGAGATCATGCAGGTGCCGCCGGCGTTCTCGGCGCTCAAGATCGACGGTGAGCGCGCCTATGACCTGGCGCGCAGCGGCGAGGCCGTGGAGCTGGCGCCGCGACCGGTGCTGATCGACCGCCTGGACCTTGTGGATATGCCGAGCGCCGACGTGGCGGTGTTTGCGGCCGAATGCGGCAAGGGCACATATGTGCGGGCGCTGGCACGGGATCTTGGCAGGCTGCTGGGTTGCTATGGCCACGTGATTGCCTTGCGCCGTACGCAGGTCGGGCCATTCGGGGAGGACGCGGCGGTACCTCTGGAGGAGCTACGGCAGGCTGCCGAGGGGGACAGTGCCGACGGCGCGCAACTCACCGACTTCCTGCAGCCCATCGAGATGGCGTTGAGGGAGTTGCTCGAGATCAACGTCAGCCAGTCCGATGCTGCCAGGCTGGCACGGGGGCAGGCGGTCCTGCTCAGAGGCCGCGACGCGCCGATCCTGGGCGGGGATGCGTTTGCCGTGTCAAAGGGCACCTTGATCGCCCTGTGCGAGATCGGGGCGGGCGAGTTGAGACCGACGCGGGTGTTCAATTACGGTTAGCGAATTGCCCCTAATGGCTGGTGGGCGAGCGCATGATTTCGCTCGCCTTCACCACGCATTCGTGTATAAGGCGGCCAGCGCCGCGGATACCAATGCTGTGGCGGCCGATGGCACGCATGCTGGACGACATCCCGGGTGTGTGCCTCTTGCGCCAAGGATCGCGGATACACGGTCCAAGCGCCCAACACGCTGAAAATGAAAGGCACTTATACGATGTCGCTTGGCACCGAGCGTAAGCAGCAAGTCATCAAGAGCTATGCCACGAGGTCGGGGGACACCGGCTCACCCGAGGTGCAGATCGCGATTCTCACCGAGCGGATCAACGGCCTCACCGAGCACTTCAAGACGCACAAGAACGATAACCATTCTCGGCGCGGATTGCTCAAGATGGTCAGCCAGCGCCGGCAACTATTGGACTATGTGCGTTCCAGAGACGAGGCACGCTATCAGAAAATCATCGAGCGCCTCGATCTGCGCCGCTAGGCCAAGATCCCGATCGAGGCTTCGCCGAGCTTTGCTCTGCCAAAATGAAGCGCGCCGGCTCCCTCGTGGAGTGACCGGCGCTACAGCCGTTTAACGAACACCGAGACAGGACATGTTTGATATCCACACCGTAGAAGTCGAATGGGGTGGGCGGAAGCTCAGGTTAGAGACGGGACGCTTGGCGAGGCAGGCTGATGCTGCCGTTGTCGCCCAGTATGGAGAGACCAGCGTTCTTGCGACCGTTGTCGCAGAGAAAACCGTGCGGCCGGGGATCGACTTCTTCCCACTTACCGTCAACTATCAGGAGCGCACGTATGCCGCCGGCAAGATTCCCGGCGGCTTTTTCAAGCGCGAAGGACGTCCATCCGAGAAGGAGACGCTGACGTCGCGCCTGATCGACCGTCCGATCCGGCCGCTCTTCGTGGAGGGTTTCAAGAACGAGACCCAGGTCGTGGTCACCGTCCTCTCGCATGACATGGAGAACGATCCGGACATCGTCGCCATGGTCGCGGCATCGGCCGCGCTGACGCTGTCAGGCGTGCCCTTCCTGGGGCCGATCGGCGCCGCCCGCGTCGGCGTCGTCGACGGCCAGTTCGTGCTCAATCCATTGATCGATGAGATGGCCAACAGCGCCCTCGACCTCGTTATCGCCGGCACGCAGGACGCGGTGATGATGGTGGAGTCGGAGGCCAAGGAGCTTCCCGAGCAGCAGATGCTCGAGGCCGTCATGTTCGGCCATCGCGGCTTCCAGCCGGTGATCAACGCCATCATCCGGCTCGCCGAGAAGGCCGCCAAGGAGCCCTGGAACTTCCTGCCTGCCGATACGTCGGCCGAGAAGGAAAAGATGAAGGCGCTGATCGAGGCGGACCTGCGGGCCGCGTTCGCGACGCCTGAGAAGCAGAAGCGGAACGAGCTTGTCGAGGCAGCGCGCGCCAAGGCAATGACGGCGATGCTGCCGGCCGATGCTGACGCCAATCAGCAGGTGCTGCTCGCAGGCGTCTTCAAGAGCCTGGAATCCGACGTTGTGCGCGGTGACATCATCCGCACCGGTCGTCGCATCGACGGCCGCGACCTGAAGTCGGTGCGCCCGATCACGTCGGAAGTGCACGTGCTGCCGCGCACGCATGGCTCGGCCCTGTTCACGCGCGGCGAGACGCAGGCGCTGGTGGTGGCAACGCTCGGCACCGGAGAGGACGAGCAGTTCGTCGACGCGCTGGAGGGGACGAAGAAGGAGCGCTTCATGCTCCACTACAACTTCCCGCCCTTCTCGGTCGGCGAGACCGGCCGCATGGGTTCGCCCGGGCGGCGCGAGATCGGGCACGGCAAGCTTGCCTGGCGCGCTGTGCACCCGCTGCTGCCCGGACCCGAGGAGTTTCCCTACACGATCCGCGTGGTCTCCGAGATCACCGAGAGCAATGGCTCCTCGTCGATGGCGACGGTGTGCGGCACCTCGCTCGCTCTGATGGACGCGGGCGTGCCGCTGAAAGAGCCGGTCGCCGGCATCGCCATGGGCCTCATCAAGGAAGGCAACGACTTCGCCGTCCTGTCGGATATTCTCGGCGATGAGGACCATCTCGGCGACATGGACTTCAAGGTCGCGGGCACGCGCAACGGCGTCACCTCGCTGCAGATGGACATCAAGATCACCGGCATCACCGAGGAGATCATGCGCGTTGCGCTGGAGCAGGCGCACGCCGGGCGCATGCACATCCTCGGCGAGATGGCGAAGGCGCTGGGGACGGCGAGGACCGAGCTCGGCGAGCATGCGCCGCGCATCGAGACCATCAAGATCCCCGTCGACAAGATCCGCGAGGTGATCGGCTCCGGCGGCTCGGTGATTCGCGAGATCGTCGCGGAGAGCGGCGCCAAGATCGACATCGAGGATGACGGCACCGTCAAGATCGCGGCCGCCAAGCGCGAGGCGATCGAGGCTGCGCTCAACCGCATCAGGGGCATCACGTCCGAGCCCGAGGTCGGCCAGATCTACAAGGGCAAGGTCGTCAAGATCATGGAGTTCGGAGCCTTCGTGAATTTCTTCGGCTCCAAGGACGGCCTCGTGCACATCTCGCAGCTCACGCAAGGGCGGCCGCAGACGGTCGGCGAGGTGGTCAAGGAAGGACAGGAAGTCTACGTCAAGCTGCTCGGCTTCGATGATCGCGGCAAGGTTCGGCTGTCGATGAAGGTTGTGGACCAGGCGACGGGCCAGGAGCTGCCCCAGCCTCCGCGCGAGGCGCGCGAGGACGGTGGTGAAGGCGGCAACAGCGGCGGCCGCCGGCCCGATCGCGACGGCGGCGGCGAGCGGGGCGGTCGTGACCGCGGCGAACGCAGGGATCGCGGCCCGCGGGAGGGCGGTGGCGGGGAGCGCCGCGAGAGGCGTCCGCAGCGCGACTGGGACTAATGCAGATCCGCGCCTGCAGCGCGTAGCCGAGACCGAAGCGCCGTGAGATCGCTGCTGTCAGGATTTCTGGTGGCATTCGTAGTGGCGCTGAGTCTGGTTCGCGTGCTGTTGATCCCGAGCCTGGCGCGGCTCGTTCCCGATGTTCCCAATGAGAGGTCGCTGCACAGGGTGGCGATCCCGCGCACAGGCGGCGTGGGACTGCTTCTCGCGGCCGCCACAGGTTGGCTTGTGTTCGGCGAGGGCGCCCTAACCCCCGCGGCTGCGCTGGCGTCCGCGCTCGGCGCCATCTTCTTCATCGACGACATACGGGGTCTTTCGGTTCCGCTGCGCTTCGGCGCGCAATTCGCAGCGGCGCTGCTGCTCGTGCTCTCGACTGGAATTCAGACCCTCTGGCTGCTGCCGCTGCTGGTGATCGGCATCGTCTGGTGCATGAACCTCTACAACTTCATGGATGGGTCCAACGGACTGGCCGGAGGCATGGCCGTGATCGGCTTTGGCGCCTACGCAATTGCCGCCCACGCCGCGGAAGCTGAAAGTCTTGCGCTTGCCGCGGCGGTCATCGCGGGTGCCGCGCTCGGGTTCCTGATGTGGAATTTCGATCCGGCGCGCATCTTCCTGGGCGATGCTGGGTCGATACCGCTGGGCTTCCTGGCGGCCGCACTCGGACTTTTCGGCTGGCAGGCGAGCGTGTGGCCGTGCTGGTTTCCGCTTCTCGTGTTCTCGCCCTTCGTGCTCGACGCCACGCTGACGCTGGCGCAGCGGGCGATGCGCGGCGAGAAGCTGTGGCAGGCGCACAAGACGCACTACTACCAGCGGCTGGTGCGCAGCGGTTGGGGGCACCGCAAGCTGGCGCTGGCCGAGTACGCACTGATGGCGGCAGTGGCGACGTCGGCGCTGTTGTTCAGAGAGGCCGGCTGGGGTGGCGTCGCGATGCTGCTGGTCGCGTGGGCGCTGGCTTACGCTGCCATCGCCGTCGCCATCGATCGGCGCTGGGCGCGGTTCGCCGGGGCGGAGCCGTAGGACACACCCACGACACCGCCGCCGATCTCCCCGTATGGGGAAGAGCCGAGATGGTGCTGCGCGTTCAGTACGTGGCGCGGCCGCCGGAGATGTCGAACACACCGCCGGTGGTGAAGGAGTTGTCCTCCGATGCCACCCAGGCAACGAGCGCGGCGATCTCCTCGACGGTAACGAAACGGCCGCGCGGAATCTTCGACAGCATGAAGTTGATATGCTGCTCGGTGATCTGGTCGAAGATCGCCGTCTTGGCGGCCGCGGGGGTGATGCAGTTGACGGCAATGTTGCGGTTGGCGAGCTCCTTGCCGAGCGATTTCGTCAGGGCGATCACGCCGGCCTTCGAGGCTGAATAGTGGGCCGCATTGGGATTGCCCTCCTTGCCGGCGATCGAGGCGATGTTGACGATGCGGCCGTAGCTCTGCTGGATCATGTGCGGCACCACGGCCTTGCAGCACAGGAAGGGGCCGTCGAGGTTGACGCGCATAACCTTGCGCCACTCCTCGACCTCGGTTTCCCACGTAGTCGCGTTGGCGCCGGCGATGCCGGCGTTGTTGACGAGGATATCGATCCGGCCGAACGCCTTCAGCGTAGCATCGCGCGCTTTCTCGACCGCGCCGAGGTCGGTCACGTCGACGCCGACGGCGATCACATCCTTGCCGAGCGCGGATGCGGTTTTCTCGGCAAGCGCCTTGTCATGATCCCAGATGGCGACCTTCGCGCCGGAAGCGAGAAAGCGCTCGGTTACGGCCCTGCCGATCCCTTGTGCGCCGCCGGTGACTGCCGCAACGCGGCCCTTGAGATCGATCGAGTTGGCCATGGCCTCTCTCCGGTGGGTTGTTGACTGTTAGGTGGGGAAGCGGCGGCGCAGCTCGGCCACCTGATCGTCGGTCAGCGTGCGCACCTTTTCCTGGCGCAGCATGAGAAAGAGGCGCGCGGTCTCCTCCAGCTCCTCGATGGCGTCCTGCGCTGCCGAAAGGCTCGAGCCGGCGACGACGGGACCGTGATTGGCGAGCAGCACGGCATGGTGCTTGCCGGCAAGCTCGCTGACCGCGTCGGCGAGCGTTGCGTCGCCCGGCGGGTAATAGGGCACGAGCGGCAACTTGCCGATGCGCATCACATAGTAGGCAGTGATGGCGGGCAGGCAGTCGGCATGGTCGATGCCATCGAGGCAGCTCACCGCCACGGAGTGAGTCGAATGCAGGTGCACGACGGCGCCGGACTTCGGCCGCTTCTCGTACATGGTGACGTGCAGGAAAGCTTCCTTGGTCGGCGCATCGCCGCCCACCAGCTTGCCCGCCTGGTCGAGCTTGGAGAGCCGCGCGGGATCGAGGGTGCCGAGCGATGAGCCTGTCGGCGTCATCAGCCAGCCGCCGTCGGGCAGAGCGACCGAGATATTGCCGGTCGAGCCGTGTGTGAGCCCGCGGTTGAAAAGCGATGCGCCTGCCGTGCAGATCTGCTCGCGCAGCTTCGACTCCGCGCTCATGCCAGACGATCCCACGCTTTGAGGAAGAAGTCGGGAGCACCGAAGTTGCCGCTCTTGAGAGCAAGGACGAGGTCGCGGCCGACGGCGCGCGTCCACGGTACGCCAGGGTCGATCTCGGGTCCGATCTCCAGCGCGGTCACGCCGAGGCTGTTGACGACAGCACCCGAGGTCTCGCCGCCCGCGATGATCATGCGGGTGAAGCCTGCGCTTGCCAGCGCCTTGGCGGTAGCGGCGAGGGTCTGCTCGATCATGGAGCCGGCGCTCTCGCGCCCGAGCCTGTCCTGGACTTTGCGCACGGCCGCAGGATCGGCGCTCGAATAGATGAGGACCGGCTTGTCGGCGGATTGCTTCTGCGCCCAACCGGCGAGCGTTGTGCCGGAAAGCTGTCCCTTCTCGATCTCGAACGGGTCGACCTCGAAGGCCGGGATGCCGGCACCCTTCGCGGCTGCAACCTGTCCGCGGGTCGCCTCTGAGCAGCTTCCTGCGATGATGACCGCGCGGCCTTTCGGAGCCTCGAGCTTGGCCGGCGCCGCAACGGATTTCATCAGGCCCTTGCGGACGAAATTGCCTGGCACGCCGAGCGCGACGCCCGATCCGCCGGTGATGAGCGGCATATCAGCGGCGGCCGTACCCATGTCGAGGAGGTGCTTGTCGGTAATGGCATCGACGATGAGGAAGCGCTTGCCCTCGGCCGCCGCGGCCACGAACGCCTTCTCGATGGCTGCGGCGCCCTGATCGACGACGGCGAAGGGAATAAGGCCGACCGGCAGCTTCGTCTGCCGCTGAAGCACGCGCACGAGGTTGGAATCGCGCATGGGCGTCAACGGATGATCCTTCATTGGGCTCTCCGCCAGCGGGACATCGCCGACGAACAGGTTGCCCATGTAGACCGTGCGCTTGTTGGTCGGGAAGGCAGGACAGGCGATAGCGAGCCCGCCATTCACGCGGGCCAGCAACGCCTCTGCCACCGGCCCGATGTTGCCCTGATCGGTGGAGTCGAAGGTCGAGCAGTACTTGAAGAAGAGCTGTCTGGCGCCGAGCGCCAGCAAGGCGTCGGCGCTTTTCAGCGACAGATCGATCGCCTCACCGACCGGACAGGTGCGCGTCTTCAGCGCCACGACGACCGCGTCGAAACCGTCGAGGCCGCTGTCCTTGCCCGGGATCTGCATCACCTGCACGGTGCGCATGCCGGCGCGCGTCAGCATCAGCGCGAGATCGGTCGCGCCCGTCAGGTCGTCGGCGATGCAGCCCAAAAGCACGGTCGTTCCTCCAGTGCAGTCTCGTTGCGACTGAGCCGCGATCGCCCGGCCGCGAGGCGCGCGGTGTCAGGTGCTCTTGTCCGCCGTCTCGGCCTTCAGCAGCTCCCTGAGCTCGGTCTTCAGTATCTTGCCATAGTTGTTCTTCGGCAGCGTCGCGACAAAGCGGTAGCCTTTCGGGCGCTTGTAGCGGGCGATGTTGTCGAGGCAGGTCCGGTCCAGCGCCTGCGCCGACAGCTCGGCGCCGGGCCGGCCGACGACGTAGGCGATCACCTCCTCGCCCCAGTCGGGATGCGGGCGCGAGACGACGGCCGCCTCCAGCACGCCGGGATGCGCCAGAAGCACCTCCTCGATCTCGCGCGGATAGATATTGGAGCCGCCGGAGATGATCATGTCTTTGGAGCGATCCTTGAGGGTCAGGAACCCGTCCTCGTCCACAGCCCCGAGATCCCCGGTCCACAGCCAGCCGTCCCGAAGCGACTTGGCGGTGGCCTCCGGGTTGCCCCAGTAGCCCTTCATCACGCAGTCGCTCTTGGTGACGACCTCGCCGATCTCGCCGGGGGGAAGCTCGCGTCCACTCTCGTCGACCACCTTGAAAGCGACACCGGTCCTCGGAATGCCGACCGAGGCGAGCCTCTGCTCGTAGCGTTCATGGCCGGTGTCGGCGTGCAGGGCCTTGGAGACGCCGGTGATGGTCATGGGGCTCTCGCCCTGGCCGTAGAGCTGATACAGCTTGGGGCCGAACAGCTCGAGCGCCCTCTTGAGGTCCGCCATGTACATCGGGGCGCCGCCGTAGGCGATGGTCTTGAGGTTGCGCGTGTCGGCCGAGCCGGCGCGAGCATGATTGATAAGGCGCGAGACCATCGTCGGCGCCGCGAACATCGACACGTTCGGGTAGCGCTCGAGCGCGTCGTAAATGCGATCGGGCTCGAACGAGCCCGGGACGATGACGTTGTGGGCGCCCTTGGAGATGAAGGCGAGGCCGTAAAGACCCGAGCCGTGTGAGAGCGGCGCGGCGTGGAAGATCGTGTCGGTGTGATCGATGTGGTCGATGTCGGCGTAGTAGCACTGGACTGCGAACAGCAGGCTGCGCTCGGTGAGGATGGCGCCCTTCGGCCGTCCGGTCGTGCCGCTCGTATAGAAGAGCCAGGCTTCGTCCGTGGATGCGTCTGGCACAGTCCTGCAGGGATCGCCCGAGAGCAGCGCCCGGTAGTCGGCGCTTGCCGTCGCGATGACGGGCGGAAGGGAGCTGCCGGCCGGCAGCTCGGCCAGCTTGTCGAGCAGGCTCGGGCCCACGACGCAGAGCGAGGCGCCGCAGTTGTCGAGGATCCACTGCAGCTCCTTGGGGTGCAGCTTGGCGTTGATCGGCACGGCGGTCAGGCCGGCGCGCCAGGCACCGTAAAGGACGGGCATGAACTCGAGGCAGTTGTCCATCCAGATGCCGACCCGCTGGCCTGCCTCGAGGCCATGCCGCTTCAGCAGCGATCCCGCAATGCGGGCTACCTGATCCTCCAATTCGGCATACGTAATGGTCGTATTCTCGGCCGTAATCGCCGGCCGAGCGGGAAATACCCGGGCAACCGCTTGTAGGACGAGCGAAAGGTTCATGGAATCCGATGCAACCGTGTCAGCCGTGAAACCAGGGTGGAAGGGGCGTCTGCGGACTGCCGAAACTGCCACCCGAAGCCGTCTGCCGCAAGCCGCCAGCGCGGGCTTTGCAAGGGGTGTCTCAGGGGTGATAGGTTGCGGCGCGCCCGCATCGGCCAAAAGCAGCGTCCGGCCCCCGGCCGCAGACAGCAAAAATCTGAGGAGACAATGAAATCGCAGTTCGAGACCATCACCTTTTCGGTCGGTGAGGACAAGGTCGGCCTGATCACGATGAACCGGCCCGAGGCACTCAACGCCATGAACACGGTCATGATGCGCGAGCTGCGCAACTGCTTCATGGAATTCTACGTCGATCCGAACGTGGCCGCCTGCCTCGTCCTCACGGGGTCGGGCAATCGGGGCTTCTGCACCGGCGCCGATCTCAAGGAGCGCAAGGGTATGACGGACGAGGCCTGGCGCCAGCAGCACGCCGTCGCCGAGCAGATGGTGCGTGCCATCGTCGACTGTCCGATCCCGGTCATCGCTGCGGTCAATGGATTCGCATATGCGGGCGGCATGGAGATCACGCTCGCCTGCGACTTCGCCTATGCGGCCGAGCATGCGCGCTTTGCGCTGACCGAGGTGACCTTGGGCATCATGCCGGGCGCCATGGGCACGCAGAACCTGCCGCGGGCCGTGGGGGTGCGTCGCGCCAAGGAAATCATTCTGACCGGTGCGCCGTTCTCGGCAGCGGAGGCTCTGGAGTGGGGCATGATCAACAAGGTCGTGCCGGGCGAGAAGCTGATGGATGAGGTGATGGCGACGGCGCGCAAGATCGCGGCCAATGCGCCGGTCTCCGTGCGTCAGGCCAAGAAGTCGATGGACAAGGCGACCGACCTCGACCGCGCCAACGGCTATGCCTTCGAGATCGAGGCCTACAACCGCACGGTCGTGACCGAGGACCGCCAGGAAGGCATCAATGCCTTCAACGAGAAACGCAAGCCGCAATACAAGGGCCGCTGAGGCATCGAGGAGAATCGAAATGCAACGTGACGTGACAGTGCGCGAGGTGGGCCTGAGAGACGGCCTGCAGCTCGTCAAGTCGTTCGTACCTACCGAGACCAAGCTCGCCTGGGCCAAGGCGGTCGCGGCGGCGGGCATTCCCGAGGTCGAGGTGACCTCGTTCGTACCGGCCAAGGTGATCGCCCAGTTCGCCGATGCGGCAGAGGTCGCGCGCGGCGCGCTGAAGATCCCGGGGCCGCTGTGGTGCGTGCTGGTGCCCAACCGCAAGGGAGCGGAGTTCGCGCTCGCAGCCGGCGTTCGCAAGATCAACTTCGTGCTTTCGGTGTCGGAGGGGCACAACCAGTCGAACGTGCGCAAGACGACGGATCAGTCGTTCGACGAGTTCCGCCAGATCGTCGAGCTCAGGAACTCGAAGCCTGAATGGAAGGGCGTCACCCTGCAGGGCTGCCTTGCGACCTCGCTCGGCTGCACCATCGAAGGGCATGTGCCGCCGGACCGCGTGCTGGCCTTCATCGACCGCTATCTGGAAGCGGGCGCCGATGAGATCACGCTGGCCGACACGGTCGGCTATGCCAGCCCGAGCGAGGTGCACAACCTGTTCCACCACGCGATCCGACTGACCGGCGGCAAGCCGGTCTATGCGCATTTCCACGATACGCGTGGGCTCGGGCTTGCCAACGTGTTCGGCGCGCTGGAGGCGGGCGTGCGCGGCTTCGATGCCTCCACGGGAGGGCTCGGCGGCTGTCCGTTCGCGCCGGGCGCCTCGGGCAATATTGTCATGGAGGACCTGGTGTTCCTTCTCGAGAAGGAGGGCCTGAAGACGGGCGTCGATCTCGAGCGCTACAGGGCTGCGCGCAACATTGCTGAAAAGGCGCTGCCCGACGAGAAGTTCTACGGCACAATCCTGAAGGCGGGGCTGCCCAAGGGCTTCACGCCGCCATCTCGGCAAATGGCAGCAGAATAGGTCGCAGCGTGCAGGAGAATGCCGACAGCCGCCTGATGATGCCGGCGGAAGCAGATTGGCCGGACATCCGCGAGGGTGTCCGCCGCATCTGCGACCAGTTTCCCAATGAGTACTGGCTGAAGCTCGATCATGCCGCCGAGTATCCGTCCGAGTTCGTTCAGGCGCTGACGGAGGCCGGCTATCTCGCCTGTCTGATCCCCGAGGAGTACGGCGGCTCAGGCTTGCCGCTCAGCGCAGGCTGCGCGGTGCTGGAGACGATCCACGAGTCCGGGTGCAACGCGGCAGCCTGCCACGCACAGATGTACACCATGGGCACCGTGCTCAAGCACGGCTCCGAGGAGCAGAAGCGGCGCTATCTGCCGGACATTGCCGCGGGCAAGCTCCGCCTGCAGGCCTTCGGCGTCACGGAGCCGACGACGGGCTCCGACACGACCCAGCTCAAGACGCGGGCCGACAAGAAGGGCAACCGCTACGTCGTCAACGGGCAGAAGGTCTGGACGAGCCGCGTGCTCTACTCCGATCTGATGCTGCTCCTGGCGCGCACGACGCCGCCCGACAAGGTGAAGAAGCGCTCGGACGGCCTGTCGGTGTTCCTCGTCGATCTGCGCGAGGCGAAGGGGCACGGGCTCGAGATCCGCAAGATCGATGCGATGATCAATCACAACACCTGCGAGGTGTTCTTCGACAATCTCGAGGTACCGCCTGAGAACCTGATCGGCGAAGAAGGCAAGGGCTTCAAGTACATCGTCGACAGCATGAATGCCGAGCGCATCCTCATCTCGGCCGAGTCGCTGGGCGACGCCAAGTTCTTCATCCGCCGCGCCACCGAGTACGCCAAGGAGCGTGTCGTGTTCGGCCATCCGATCGGCAAGAACCAGGGCGTCCAGTTTCCGATCGCACGCGCGTACGCCGAGACGACGGCGGCGGAGCTGCTGGTGCGCAAGGCGGCGGCGCTGTTCGAGGCGGGACGCGACTGCGGCGCAGAGGCCAACATGGGCAAGCTGCTGGCATCGGAAGCAGCCTGGCACGCCGGCGAGAGCTGCATGCAGACGTTCGGCGGCTTTGCCTATGCGCGCGAGTATGGCATCGAGCGCAAATGGCGCGAGGCGCGGCTCTATCAGACCGCGCCCATCTCCACCAACATGATCCTGGCGTACGTGGGCCAGCACGTGCTCGGCATGCCGCGAAGCTATTAGGCGGGGCGGGCGACCCCAACGTCTCAGCCGGTCGGATCTGCGGCATAGGTGGCAATCTCGACGAGATTGCCGTCGGGGTCCTCGCAGTAGATCGAGGTCATTGGGCCGAGAGCGCCAGTCCGGGGCGCGGGGCCGACCGTAATGGGGATGCCGCAGCTTCGCAGGCGCTCGATCACCGGCTTCAGGCTGCCTTCGGTGATGAAGCAGAGATCCAGGGAGCCCGGCGCATCGACCTTGCACGTCTCCCAGCTCCTATCGCCGGTCTGCCGGAGGTTGAATTTGTGCCGTCCGAACTTCAGCGCCAGGCGCTCTCCCGGCCCGCCTGGGCTGACATACACCTCACGCTGAAAGCCGAGCGCGCTCATACCACGCGGCGGTCGCCTCGACGTTGCGGCAATTCAGGACGATATGGTCGATGCGGTCGATCATGCGCGTCTGCGACGGTCCGCCTCCAGGCTACTGCTCCGTCCACTCGGTTGCCAGCTCGAGGAAAGTGCGCCGTGGCTCTCGAAGTGGAAACCTGCATTGATGTTGCCGTAGTTGACGCAAGCCGGGCAAAGCGCATCAATGCGCGGCCAAATTGAGCCGGCGGGGTGGTTGCGGCGCGTGAGCTGCGGGCCCCTCGTGGGTCCGCAGGAGACGCCTGAACCTCATGGATGCCCATGTCTTCTTCGCCACGCTGGCCGCAGCGCTGTTCCATGCATCGTGGAATGCCGGCCTCAAGGTGCGCATCAGTCCGGCGGTCGCCATCACGCTGATGTCCGTTGTGGCCGGTACCGCCGCGATCCCGGCGGTCGTGGCGCTCGGGCTCCCCGCCGCCGCGTCGTGGCCCTACCTGGCCGCCTCGTTGGCGCTGCACCTCGTCTACT